>NZ_JBJTCF010000113.1:0-10876 GCF_046091765.1 Mycobacterium sp. | reverse complement strand
ATCGGACGCGGCGACATCCACTAGGCAGATCTCGGAGACCCCGCGGGGAGTCGGCCGGCCAAGCGCCGCCCGGTTTTGCTGGTGCAGTCGAGTCGGTAACGTGTTCCTGCCCACAACCGCCTCGGGTCTTCCCCGCGATTTGGTGGTCAATGTCAAGGCGTTGGTCACACTGAACAAGACCGACCTCACCGATCGAGTCGCGTCGCTGCCACTTCATCTGAAGCATGAGGTAGACCGCGGCCAGCCGTTTGACGGCGTTGTCAGCCGCTGGCTAGTGTTTCGCTCAATCTTTAGCGACGTCCCGGGGCGGCGGGAGAGGTGGCAGCCGTGGCGGAAATCGTGCGGGCCGTGCGGGCCGGGGTGCTGGCCTTCGGGCTGGGCCTGGCGGCGCTCAGCGTCCCCCAACTGCTTGACACCGCCGCCGCCGAGACCCCCGAGTCGGCCCCGGCGTCCGCGGCGAGCACGACCCACGCGGCGCGACCCGCCTCAGCGGCGCGCCCGGCCGGACCTCGGGCCCGCATCACCCGACCCGACGCGCAGCCCGCCGTTCCATCGGCGCGGACAAGCGTTCGGCCGTCGCCGAACCAGGCCGGCTCCCTGCTCCGGGTTTTCATCGGCGACGGCACCGCCGACAACCCTGATGCCGGAATCCTGCTGGGCAACGGCTACACCTGGACCGGCTACGGCGGGGTGTGCACCAGCGGTGCCTGCAACGGCGGCAGGGGCGGGCTGGTCGGCAATGGCGGCGGCGGCTACAACGGCGGCAGCGGAGGTTCCTCCGGCTGGTTCGGCAACGGCGGCAACGGTGGGGACTCCCTGACCGAGGGCGGTGCCGGCGGCGACGGCGGCACCGGCGGACTGCTGGCCGGCAACGGCGGCCGGGGCGGAGCCGGCGGCACCGGGGCGCTCGGACTGCCCGGCGGCCGGGGCGGAGCCGGCGGCCGGGCGGGGCTGCTGTCGGTGGCGGGCGACGGCGGCGCCGGCGGCCCGGGCGGAACCGGCGGTCCCGGGCTCAGCATCCTTGACGGACAGCGCGACGGCGGTACCGGCGGCAGCGGGGGTGCGGGCGGCGGCGGCGGAGACGGCAGTTCCCTCCTCGGCTCCGGCGGAACAGGCGGATCAGGCGGCGCAGGCGGCGTGGGCGGCAGCGGTGCCGAGGGCTTCGCCGGCGGCGAGGGCGGCCAGGGCGGCGAGGGCGGCAGCGGAGGCGCGGGCCGCACCGCGATACTCCTGGCGACCCGGGCGGCGGGCGGCGACGGCGGTGCCGGCGGAAGCGGTGGTCCCGGAGGGGGATTCGGTGCGGGCAGCGGCGGGGCCGGAGGTGCGGGCAGCGCCGGCTCGGCCGACGGGACCGCGGGCCTGGGCGGGCCCGGCGGGCCGGGCGGCACCGCCGGAACGCCGGGCACTCAGCTGTTGCGGACCGATTACCTGCGGACCTGGCCCTCGATCACCAACGAGCGCGACAAGGACCCCCAGCCTGGCGTCGTCAACAACTTCAGTGATCGCAACAACGACGGCACACCGCTGTGGATCATCGAGCACTACACCTACGACAACTACGCGAAGAGCCTCGAGATCTTCCTGACCAACGGCGGGGTCTCCGCGCACTATCTGCAACCGATCGAACTCCCCTTCATCCAGAATCTGGTGGCCACCGACTTCCGGGCGCGGCAGGCCGGGCGCGGTGATCTGCTCTACACCAGTGCGCTGAACCCGTACGTGGCCGACGACATCCTCAAAGACGACATGAACAGCTGGTCCTACGGCATCGAGATCGTCAACGACGCCAAGACCCCCTACCCCGACGATCAGATCAAGCGCAACATCGAACTGCTCGACATCCTGGTCTCGCACACCGAGGGCCTCGACCCGCGCTTCGTGATCGGTCACTCGGACTGGGCGCCCGGCCGCAAGTTGGACCCGGGTCCCTACTTCCCGTGGCAGACGCTGGCCCGCGCGAGTTCGCTCTACCCGGAGCTGACGTCCTATGACTTCGGGGTCTACTCGTTCCTGCCGCGATCGCCCAACCCGACGGTGGTGGTGTCCGCGCTGCAGGAGAACAACCCCGAGGACATCGCCCGCGTCCAGGAGGGACTGCGGGCGCTGGGCTACGCGGTACCCGTGACCTCGGTCTTGGATCAGACGACCCTCAGCGGGATCTTCTCCTTCCAGATCCACTTCCAGAACCAGGTCGTGCTCGAGACGTACAAGCAGAACTGGGACGAGATCGCCCGAGGGATCAACAGCGCCGCGAACAAGGCGGTCATCGCGCAGTGGACCACCGACGACTTCCTCATCCTCGAGGACATCCTGGCGCAGTACCGCCGGTGACGTCCCTCGTCGCCAGCCCGGCGATCAGCTACGGCAGCACCGTGCGCATCAGCATCACGTTGTACTGCGACCACAGCGACAGGTTGTAGTACAGCTCCTTGCCGTTGGACCACGGGTGCAAGAACGGCCCGTACACCCCGCCGGGGGTGAACAGCGAGGACACCAGCATCTGCTCGGGCCCCCACGGGCCCTGCGGTGCCGGGGCGGTGCGCATCACCACGTCGTTGGACCGGTTGGTGTAGAGCGCCACGTACTGCTTGAGGTAGGAGTTGTACTGCGCCGACATCTCCCCCACCGGACCCGGGATCACCGGGGTGGCCGCGGCGGGGTTGGCTGGCACCCACGCGTTGGAGTCCGCGTTCCAGTACTCGTAGCGGCTCAGATCCGGCACCACCGAGGGCGCGACCCGGGCGACGAATGCCGAACCACTTCTGCCGCTTGGTGTTCCGAAGCTGTACAGGTAGGGATCACCCGGCCCGGGCCGCAGGAACGCGCCCATCTGGAACTTCTCGTGCCCGCCCTCGGGCTTGCGGATGGTGCCCGGATACACCCCCCACGTCTCGCCGTTGTCTGAGGAGACCGCCAGCGCCGAGTAGTTGGTGGTCCAGGCGCCGTCGCCGTCCCAGGTCTTGATCGACATGAAGTTGAGGAACTGCTTGCCGCCGTAGCCCACCCCGGCGGTGGGGATGATGGCGGTCTCCTCCGGAGCGGCGTTGATCGTGTTGATGATCTGCTTGGCGATGCCCGGGCGCCACACCGGGGCACTGGAGACCGCCACGGTGTCGGCCAGTGAGCGGTCCGCCGAGCGCATCAGCACGTTGTAGCGCCACTGATCGCCGGGAACCTCACAGAAACCCATGGTGTCGCCGAAGGCCATCAGCACCTGGTGGTTGGCCGGGTCGCCGTTGTCCCACATGATGCCCAGATCGGTGCCGGTGACCGCGAAGTTCGCGACGGTCTTGTTGGGGCTGTCGGGTCCGGTGACCCAGCCCACCACCGAGGTGCCCGGCGTCAGCGGGGAGACCGGCACCGCCGCACGGGGCACCGGCGCCAGCGCCGGGGCCACCGGCGCCGGTGCGGGGGCCGGGTTGGGTGCCGGCACCGGCACCGCGGCCTGCTGCTGCACCGGCGCGGAGTTCACCCCGAGCGCCCGGGCGAGGATCTGTCCGAGGGTGGGCGGGGGCGCCTGCTCGTTCGCGCCGACGGGTCGGTGGCCCATCGGGCGGGTGAACGGTGCGATCTTTCCCGGGCTGGGGATCTCCACGTCCTGGCCGGGCCCGGGCTGGGCCTGGGCGGCCGCCCCCGAACAGCCCAGGGCCGCGGCCGGCGGCGCGGTCAGTCCCGCGCACAGCACGGGAACGATCGCGCACGCCAGCCACGAGGACGTTCTGACCGGGATTGCCGGCATCGGTGACACGACGCACCTTCCGTTGCACCGCCGCGGCGGTGGATCTCCGGTGTGACGTTAGGGGCGGATGGGGTCCATGTGACCAGCCCGGGGGCAATGGGTACGGCTTCGTGACCGTGTCGAGATCGGCGCTACCCGCCGATCCCGGTGCGCAGCATCCCGGTGCGCTGCGCCAGGCGCAGTGGTCCAGATCGGGCCGCCGGTCAGCAGAGAGACGATGCGCCGGACCCGCTCATGACACGTCACGCCAACCGATCGCAGGGGCTAGGCACAGGCGCAGTGTTGGCGTATAAAACCACCAGGGTGTCCCCGTGGCGCACCGGCCGTGTGGCGCTGAGCGTCCTCGCAGCAGCGGTGCTGGGCGCGATGCACCAGCCCGGGCCCGCCCGCGCCGACGACACCTCCGACTACGCCGGCACCAAGTGCAAGGCCAACCAGCATTTCAACGCCACCTCCGGCGAGTGCGTCGCCGAGACGGTCACCAACGCGGTGGACAGCTTCGTCGATCATCTGGTCACCCTCAGCGACCCCGGCGCCAACTGCGGGGCCAACAAGTTCTACAGCGTCACCCACGCGGCGTGCTGGCCGGACACCATCTTCAACGACCCGAAGGCCCCCATCATGGTGGAGGGTCAGGATCCCAGCACGGTGGCGCCGCCGACGATGTCGGGGATGCCCTGCGAGGGAGATCAGGAAAAGGGCGACGGACAGGGCAATGCGGTCGAGAACGACCCGTTCGGCTGGTGCTCCTGAGCGCGTCTCAGCAGTCGGCGTAGAACAGGCGCTGCAGCACGCTCGCCAGCTGGCGCTTGTCCAGATCCCCGCGCCGGTAGCTCGACCACGCCATCGCCTTGAGCATCGGCACGGTGAAGCGGAACCCCCCGCCCGGCCCGGAACGCAGCGGCCGCACCGGTGAGCCGTCGGGGTAGGCGAACACCCGGTCCTTGAGCCGGCGCAGCACCCACTGCGCGGACTTGTCGAGGATGGCCGCGGCCTCGGCGGTGCTGAAGTACTTCGGCCCCCACCACTCGCGCTCCTCCTCGGCCGGCGGCGCGTCCTCGGGCTGGGGCTCGCCGGCCTGCTGCTCGGCGGCCACCGCCAGGAACAGTTCGATCTGGGTGGCCAGCGCGGGCGCGCCGGCGGCGGCCAGCGCCGCGAAGTCCAGTTCGTCGACCGCGCGCACCTCCGAGCGCAGCGCCGCGTCGATCTCGCTGAACCCGCCGTCCACCGGGAACGGCGCCAGCTCGGGCCCCATCAGCAGGTTCAGGCCGTGGCGCTGCAGCGCCAGGCACAGCCGGCGCAGGTGCTGCTCGCGGCAGAGGTCCTGCATCGGGAAGGGCAGCCAGATGTCGGTGCGGGTGGCGATCGCGCGGCTCAGCGCCGACACGACCGCGCGCACGTCGGTGAGGTTGTCGCGCTCGGCGGCCTCGCCGGACTCGAACGCGAAGCTCTCGGCGATCACCGCCCCCTGGTCGGCCGCCTTCTCCGCCAGCATCTCGGTGCGCCCCACGGTGTCGCGGTCCCCCAGGACCAGGACGTCGTGGCTGGTGTGGATCTCCGTCAATCAACTCCCCCTTCGCCGATGTACCCCGTCACCCCAACGGTAACGACGACCACCGACAATTCCGGGGTGCCCGTCAGCCCCACTCGTGGTTGAGCGCGCGCGACTCGGCCTCTTCGGCCGGGTTGATCCGGCGCAGCCGCGGCCGGCTGACGCCGATGAGCACCATCGCGACCAGACCCGTCGCCGCGCCGAGGAAGAAGATCGCGCTGAAGGTGCTCTCCGGGGGGTAGCCGGCGGCGGTGGTGCGGTCCAGCAGCACCGCCACCACCGCCGCGGCCAGTGACGCGCCCACGGTGCGGGCGATGGCGTTCATCGACGTGGCCACCGCGGTCTCGCCGGCTTCGACCTCGCGGACCACCAGTGCGGGCAGCGCGCCGTAGGCCAGGCTGATGTAGGCGTTGATCAGGATCGCCGCGGCGATGATCTGCCAACTCACCGAGTGCACCAGGGCGAGCATCGCGAACCCCGTCACCCCCAGGGCGGCACCGGCCACCAGCACCGGCCGCGCCCCGAAGCGGTCGATGTAGTGACCGCCCAGGGTGGCGGCGGCGAACCCGGCGAGGGCGCCGGGAAGCAGGAACGTCACGCTGGCCCACAGCACGCTCGCACCGAAGCCATAGCCGCTGGCGGTGGGCACCTGCACGAAGACGGTCAGTCCGAGGAAGCCGAAGTACAGGCCCATGCCGACGGCGACGGTGGCGATGTTGGTGAACAGGATCGGCCGGCGCGTGAGCATCCGCGTGGACACCAGCGGATGCGCGCAGCGCCGCTCCCAGCGCCACCACAGCACCAGCACCGTCAGGCCACCGAGCCCGCTGGCCAGCACCGGCGCCGACGTCCAGCCCCACACGTTGCCCTGGGAGATCGCCAGCAGCAGCCCCGACAATCCCAGCGCCAGGACCACCGCACCGCCCCAGTCGACCGAACCCGTTGCGCGGGAGCGTCTTTGGGGTAAAAAGAGCACCACGGCGATGAGCTCCACCACGCAGAACGCCGTCATGAACCAGAACGTCCGGTGATAGTCCGCGCCTTCGCGAATCAGCAGCCCGGTGATCACCAGGCCGACTCCGCCGCCGAAGCCGAGCACCCCGGACAGCACCGCCATCGCGCGCATCAGCTGTTCGGCAGGCAACTCCTCGCGCAGGATCGAGATTCCGATCGGGTAGAGCGCGAACGACGCTCCCTGCAGCACGCGCGCGACGATCAGCGCGGCCAGCGACGACGTCATGGCCGCCAGCACCGAACCGGCCAGCACCACCACCAGCACCGCCACCAGAAGGCGCTTCTTGGTGTGCAGGTCGGCCAGCCGGCCCAAGAGCGGGGTGCTGGCCGCAGCAGCCAGCAGGTTGGCCGTGACCGTCCAGCTGATGTCGAGTACCGACACGTCGAGTTGTTCGGACATCACCCCCAGGATGGGCACCACCCCGGTCTGCAGCACCGCCACCGTGAGCACGACCAGACTCAGCGTGGCGATGAGCACAGCCGGTGTGGGTTCGGCGGCCAGACGGGGCGATCGGCGATCGGCTATGACGTCGACCCCACGCTCCACCGCCTCACCCCGGCCTGCGCCGACATCCTGAGGCTACCGCCGGGGTCGGCTAGTAGTGGTAGCGCAGCTGGAAGATCTGAAGGTCGCCCCGGAAGATCCGATACACCATCCGATGTTCATCGTTGATCCGGCGCGACCACGCCCCGGCGAGTCCGTACTTGAGCGGTTCGGGCTTACCGATGCCCTCGTAGGGCGAGCGGCAGGTCTCCGTAATGAGGCGGTTGATGCGCTTGAGCAGGGATCGATCGACCGATTGCCAATGCTTGTAGACTTCCCACGCCTGCGGGGCGACGACGACATTCACTCGTCGTCAAGCTCGGCGCGGACTCCCCTGCCGTGATCCAACGCCTCGGCGGCGTCCAGGAGCCGGCGCGCGTTGGCCGGCGACCGGAACAGGTAAGCCGTCTCCTGCCAGGCCTCCCACTCTTCAGCCGCGATGAGCACCGCGCGGCCACGCTTGGAGGTGATCTCCACCGGCGCGCGGTCGTTGTTGACCTGCTCAATCAGCGGGAACAGATTTTTACGGGCTTCGCTCGCGGAAATGGCCACCGAACCTCCTTGTGGTACAAGAAATTGTACCACTCAGAAATCCACCGCACTCCGCCCGCGCCTCGCGCGGACGTCGTCCCGCTAGGTCGTCGATCCGGGGCTGCCGTCGGCGCCGGCCTGCCCGCCCCGCCCGCCGCGCCCGCCGGGCCCGCCCGCGCCGCCGGTCCTGGTAGCGCCCGCCTTGGCGTTGCCGCCGTTGCCGCCGACGCCGCCGTTGGCCAGCAGGCCTCCCGCACCGCCGCCGCCGCCGGCACCGCCGGTGGCCTTGCCGACGTTGGGCACCCCGGCGGCCAGGATGCTGCCGCCGGCCCCGCCGGCACCGCCGGTGGTGAGCAGACCGCCCCCGCCGCCCGTACCGCCGGCACCGCCGGTGGCCGACTTGGTCGGGTCGACCGTCACCGACGCGCTGCCGCCCAGTCCGCCGGAGGTGGCGGTGACCGGGTTGGCCACCGGCAGCCCGAGAATGACCGCCCCGCCGCCGGCGCCGCCGGCGCCGCCGAGTGCGTTGCCCGCCGTGGCCACCGCGGTGCCGCCGACGCCGCCGAACAGCCCCGCCCCGTAGAGGATCACCTGACCGCCGGCCCCGCCGGCACCCCCGGTGGAGGTGCCCCCGGCGACCGCCAGCGCGCTGCCGCCGTTGCCGCCGTATCCGCTGTAGCCGATCGTCGATCCGCCGCCGGCGCCGCCGGCTCCGCCGAGGGTGTCGCCGCTGCCGGCCGCGATCACGGCCTTGGTCTGGATGTCAGCGGCACTGGTGATGAATCCGCCGCCGTCACCACCGGATCCGCCGTCACCAGCCAGCAGACCCCCGCGCCCGCCGGCACCGCCCACACCGCCGGTCGCGTTGCCCGCCGAAGTGGTGAAGCGCGACTGGCCCAACGCGCCCGCACCGCCCCTACCGGCGTTGCCCAGCAGTCCGGTGCTGCCGCCGTTGCCGCCGTTGAACCCGTTGCCGCCGTTGCCGAACAGCATGCCGCCGTTACCGCCGTTGCAGGTACCAACCCCGCAGTCCCCGGGCACGGTGCCGTAGCTGTAGCCGTTGCCGATCAGCAACCCGGCGTTGGGTTGGTCGGGGGTGCCGTTGCGGATGAAGATGCCGATGATCTCGGCGACGGGGTTCGGGACGGGTGTCGGCGCTTGCTGCGCGCGGGCCACGGCGGCGTCGGGCGCCTTCGGGGTATCCGCTGCCGCCGTTGCCGACAGCGACGCGAGGGCCGCGCCGACCCCCAGCGCCACCGCCAATGCTCCGACCCTGCCCACCGTGCCGAGATCCGCCGTAGCCACTCCCCGAGTCATGAATTGATGAAGTCACGGGAGACTAACCCGGCGGGCCATTTCCGCGATCGCTTTCGGGCCGACCCCACAGCACCCGCCCACCAGTGCCACGCGTTCGATGCGCGTCCACTGCCGCACGTCGCCCACACCGTTGGGGTAGGCCAGCAGGTGCGCGCCGGTGGCATCCGAGAGCCGGGCCAGCAGCGTGCCGATGTGTTCGGGCGCAGTGCAGTTCACGCCCACCGCGAGTACCGTCGGCCCGCCCAGCGCGGCGGCGGCGGCCTCCTCGACGGGCTGACCGGCGCACGTGCGCTCGCCGTCGCGGCAACTGAACGACACCCACGCCGGCAGGTCGGGGTGATCGGCGAGGGCCTCGGCAATCGCGTCGGCCTCCTCGGCGTCGGGAACGGTCTCCACGGCTATCAGGTCCGGCCCGGCACCGGCCAGCACCGCCAGGCGCTCGGCGTGAAAGTCGACCAGCCGCTGACGCGAGACGCCGTAGCGGCCGCGGTACTCGCTGCGGTCGTGGCGGATCGCGCCGAACGGGCCGACCCCGGCGGCCACCAGCACACCCGTCCCGGCGGCCTCGCGGGCCAGATCCACACCGGCCCGCAGCGCCTCGTCGGCCTGGGCGGCCGTGCGCCCGGCGGCCACGAAGCCCTCCCGCGACACCTGGTAGCTCGCCGACACCAGCACCCGCGCCCCGGCCGCCGCGAACGCGCGGTGCACGGCCAGGATCTCCTGGGGCTCATCGGCCAGCACCCGCGCCGACCACAGCGCATCGCTCAGGTCGTGTCCGCGGCTCTCCAACTCGGTGGCCAGACCACCGTCGATGACGTGCGGGCCGCTTCGCAGCAGGGCGCGAAAGCGCTGGATGCGGCTCGGCTCGGCGCGGGGAGCCATGCGGTCAAGTATCGCCGCGGGCGCCGCCACGCCCGGCCCGGGGGGGATTTGACCCGCCCCTACCCACAACACTAAATTTTTAACCTCGGGGCAGGGGTGAGATCGCGTCGCTGGACGCGGGACGGCGGTGGTCGATGAGCAATCTGGGAATCCGTTTCGCGGCCGGTGCGATCGCGGCCGGGCTGGCGCTGGCCGGGCCCGGTATGACGGGGCTGGCCCTGGCCGACTCCCCCGACGACGGCGCCTCGGCAGCCTCGACGGACCCCCGCGCCGCGGCCACCCGGCCCGCGACCTCGCGGGCGAGCGGCCCGGCTCGGGAGTCTCGCGCCGAACGCACACCCCGTGCCGCCTCCGCCGCGGCGAGTGTGCCCCAGGCCCGTGCGCAGGAGATCCCCGCCGGGGCCGCCGAAGCGATCGCCCCGGACACCACCGACGCGGTGAGCGAGCCGGTCGAGCCCACACCGCTGCTGCTGATCGACCTTCCGGCCGAGGACCCGGCTGGCTCCGGTGACTCCGCTGATGATCCCGTCGATGTCGTCGTCGATGTGCCGGTCGTCACCGATCCCGGCGCGCCGGGTGAGCCCGAATGGGCCTACTACACCGCACTTCCCGGAGCACCCGGCGACCTCGCCGAGCTGACCGCCCCGGTCGTCCCGGCCGCCAGCGACCGGGTCGGCCGCGTGCCGACGGCCATGCTGGCCGACCCGCTGACCAAGGCGCTGCAGGGCGTCGGTCAATTCCTCGACGGCGTGATCGGCTGGCTGTCCACCCTGCCGGCCAACCCGGTCACCGACTTCGTGGCCGGGGCGCTGCTGCTGGTGCGCCGCCTCCTGCCCGACACCCCGGACTACGGCGCGACCCAGATCGTCATTCCCGAACTGGACACGCGCGACTCGAAGTTGGGCGTGCGGGTCAACCCGAACCAGGACAGCGCCGACGGGATCAAGACCAACGTCAGCGCCAAGCCGTTCGCGCTCACCCTGCCCGGACCGGCGAGCAACTACACGGTGACGGCCAACAAGCCCGAGCTGGTCACCGTCTCGTCCGCCGGAAACCAGATCAACATCACCCCCACGACCCCCGGATTCCTGGGCCTGAAGATCGCCCCCAAGGACGGCTCGGACCCTCGGTATCTGGGGCTCTACATCGGAGACCAGACCACCGGCATCGTGCCCGACGTCACCACCGTCAACGGCAAGCCTCCGCTGGGCACGGTGGCGCTGACCAACGGCACCGGCGACAAGTTCCTGGAGAGCTTCAACTACCGCACCGGGGTGGCGCCGATCGACTACCTCTA
>NZ_JBJTCF010000112.1:0-8697 GCF_046091765.1 Mycobacterium sp. | reverse complement strand
GGCTGTCTGGTGTCGCACTGCCCGCCGGCTCACGGCGAACATGCTGGGACCGACACGACGGGCGTTACCTCATCCCTTAGCGGCTGTAGAGGGACGCGCGGTTCGCCCTGGATCGTCGGCTCAGACAGTTGGAACACCAACTCCACAGACTTTCCCGGCGGGATCGCCACCTGAGCCTCAAAAGTCGGGTGGCCGCGCTCGGTCGTTTGAAACACCGGTGTTCTCTGGCCATCGACGAGCAGGTTGCTCAGCCGCGCGTCCTTGGTTGCCAGGAGCCGGACCGATGTGAGCATCGTGCCCTTGGGGATGTCTGCCTTGATCTCGGGATGAAACCCCAATCTGCCTGCGACGTACTCAGGTAAAGCATCAGCATTCTGCACCGTATTGGTCAACCGGACTGTCACGGTCGACTGACGGGTATCGCCGTCACACCCATCCGCGGCGTACTCGATCTGCCGAGTCAGGTAGTAGTCGATCTTGTTGCCGCCCAAATTGTTGATGACAACGCCGGCGTACGGCGCCGGGTCGTCGGGGATGATGTGAGCGAGTGGCGTCTCCTCCAGCAGTTTCTGCTCATCCGGCACTGCGCTCCACACCGCAATCCGGCGTTCGTTGGTGGCTCTGCCGAGGGCCTCCAGAAGTTGACCGGGCGACGCGATCTCTCCGGTCATTTTCTTAATGACTTCCCGCGCGATGCCTTGCAGGTACTCCTTGCGGGCTTCCTGGTCGTCCGGGTACCGGATGTAAGCAGTGGACTCGGTCAACTCCACCACATTCTCCGCGGAGACGACCTCGCCGCCGGGCATCGTCACCGGCCCCGTGGCGCCGAGGATGTAGCTCAGCGCAACGGGGTCGATGGCGATGACACCGTCGATCTTGGTCCGCGTTTGCCGCTCCCACATGGATTTCCAGATTTGCGCGGTGTACGGGAAATGGGCGCTCTGGTTGCTGTTGCGGATATCGGTCAACGGATTGGTGAACCCGTACTGCTCGGTGAACTCGGGACCGAGGTCCACGTCGGCGGTCAGTTTGTACAACTCGATGTTGGAGCCGAGATCGGCGACTTGCGGCTTTCCGTTGTCGAACTGCAGGATCGCGAATCCGCCGATGAGGCCGCCGGTACCTCGGGCTTCGGCGTTGGTCTGGAAGCCCATGAAATAGCTGCGGTGGCCATCGGCAACCATCATTGACGGTGCAAGCTTCGCCGCGAGTGCCGTGTTGCTCATCAGTGAGGCGATATCGGCCGTTTGGGCCTGCAGTTGCGACCGGGCGTCACCGAGCACCGGGACGAATCGCGGGTTCGTTATCGCCTGTGCTTCGGTGTTGATGCGTTCGGCGTCGCCGGCAATTGTGCTCAGCGTCGGTCCTTCGTCGCGCAAGGCCTTGACGTTCAGCTGTCCGTTGGCGAACAACTGACTCGGCGCAACGTCCAGGCCGGCTTCCGCGGTCGGCTTCAACACAGAGGCGGCCAATCCCAGCACCACATCGGAAATCTGCTGCCCGGTCTTGAACGGACTGCCCAAAAACGGCACCGCAGAAGCGATGCTCCACGGCACGGAGTGCGTCGCATCGCGGGCCGCTTGGGCATGTGATTGCGCCTCGCCGGCGAAGCGCGACGCATCAGAGGTGTTGCCGTCCAACAGCGCATCCTTGGCCTGCTGCGCACTGTCTCGCGCTTGTTCGAGACTGCTCTTCGCCGCCAGTGCCTTGAACCCGAGCCAGCCGCCGAACACGAGTACTACGGCGAGGGAGACCAGCGCAGCAAGCACGACATTGCGCCGCTTGAACCACGGCCGCTCATCGTCGTCGAAATCGTCGGCGCGCTGCGGAAGTCTCACTCGCTCACTCTCCCAATCCCCCGACTGTTCAGGCTCTCACAGAGCGCCCCCGCGCTGGTCAAAAACAAATCGTCAGTTGCCACCAGGACAACTGACGATTCGCTGTTACGCCTCAAGTGCTAGGCGAAGGTGGCGTACGGCCCCACCCGCAGGGCCTCGGCGACCGCGTTCGCCACGTTGTCCACCGCGGTGCCGAAGTTGACCAAGGCGTCACCGACCGGGCCCGGCAGGAAGTTCCCGACGGTCGTGATCAGACCGCCGGTGAAGGCGATCGCGACGTAGGCCGTCGTTCCGACGATCACGACGGTTCCGCGGACGATGCCGGCGATGCCGTCGGCGATGCCCTGGACCAGGTACTGCAGCAGTTCGGCCGGGGTGGCACCCACGGCGGCAGCCCGAGGGCCGTCGTTCTGCTGGGCGATCAGCGCGGCGTCCAGTTGGTCATAGCCCCAGGTCAGGACGGGACCCGCGTTCGACAGCGAGGGCGCCAGCGCGAATTTGTCGGCCTGTGCGGCGACCGGGGTGTTCGCGGCGGCGGCGGGCAGGGGGACGGCCGCCGTGCCGATCTGAAGTTTGTTGACTGCAGCGTTTATCTCAGGTCCCATCAGTCGTTCCCCGTTCACAAATGCGATCGAAGGCCTGCTTGCCTCAAGATCTGATCGAAAGCATTCCACCGTCACTGAGGGTTGTCAACTTGTCCAGCAAACTCAGGGCACTTTGTCACTTTGGTAAATTTCAGGCGCCTCACAGCATGGCTTAATCGGGGATACGGTCTGTTCCCCAACCTATTCCCCAACCGTTTGAATACCGGAAAAGTTTGTCGCGATTGCGGCGCGACGGCGTCCGTTTGCGAGACGGCCATCCGCGCGGTGCGCTGGCAGACCGCCTGGGTATCGCGCCAGGCAACGCCACTCGGTTGTTCGCCGACACCACCACCCGCGTCACCGCCGCCACCGCCCGCAAGGTCGCCGCCCTGTTCGAAGAGCTCAAGAACACGCCGGGGCCCTCCGCACGGGCGGTCAACGACGGCCGCCGCAACCACTGGCCGCTACCGGCCGATCTGGACGTCGCCGCCATCGACCGTGCCGCCGGTTCACGCTGATCAGCCCCGGTCAGGGCTGTTCAGCGGCCCCGGGTGACGGAAATCGCCGGCCTCGCCGGTACTTCCGGTTGTCGCAACGAGATGACGGAAGGCAGAACAGCGATGACCGTTCAGGTGTGCACCGCCGGCTGCGGCCGCCCGGCTCGATGGGGCGGCCACTGCAGCTGGCACCACTTCTCCACCCAGCAGCAGCACCGCCCCGCCCAGCAGGTTCCCGCCGCGGTGCTGACCCGGTTGCGCCGCCACATCCACGCCCTGCTCGCCGCCGGTGTGTCTGAAGCCCAGATCGCCCTGGACGGCGGCCTGAACCGCAAAACGATCCAATGGATGTCCTCCGGGCGGGCCGAGGCCGGCACCCCGCCTGGCTACCGGATCGGGGCCGCCCACGCCGCCCGCATTCTGGCGCTGCCGGTGCCGCGCACCCTGCACCAAGGAATCCACGACGCCGACCCGGTACCCGCTCTGGGAACCGTGCGCCGCCTGCGCGCCCTGGTCGCCGCCGGGCATCCCGCCACCGCGCTTGCCCACTGCCTCGAGCTTCCCCTTGACGTCGTCAACGGCCTGCTCGGCGGCAAGCCGGATGCCGTCACCGCCGGTGTGGCCCGCGCCGCCGCCGCCGTGTTCAGCGGCCTGCAGATGACCCCCGGGGCCAGCGATCAGGCCCGCCGGATGGCCAAAGACCGCGGCTGGGCGCCGCCGCTGGCCTGGGATGAAGACCTCCTCGACGAGACCACCGCCCGCCCCGACTTCGGCTCCCGCAAGCGGGCCGGCTTCGTGGAGGTGTACAGCGAGTTCAGGATGCTGGGGTTCACCGATCTGCGCATCGCCGAGCGCATGGGAGTCCAGCCCGGTTCGCTTCTGCGCCAGATGATCCGCTACGGACTCACCCCCAGCCCCGAGCTGGTCAACACCGCCAGCCACCTCAAACACCGGGCCGCCAAGGAGGCCTCCTAGGACGGTTGTCTCGGTAAGGGCGGGAAACGGTTTTTGTCGGTGTGCCCCAGTAGCATTGCCGTCAGCGGCACCAGTTCGACGCCGCACCACATACGGCCAGATCCGCGAGGTTTGGCCCCTTACCGAGTGGGATCATCTGATGACCCATTTCACCGTCACCGTCGCCATCCCCGCCGACACCCCGGCCCACCACCTGTACGGGGCACTCAGCGCAGCCCTGGAACCCTTCAAGGGCTCGGATCGCATCAGCATGGGCCACATCGCGGCCGGCATGCAAGAGGACACGACTGCCAACCGCACACCAGTCTCGCCGCCGGCCGGACCGCCGGCGTCTGACGCGGGTGTCAGCCGAAGATGAGGCCCGGGGTCTTGGCGGTCGCCGCCTGGTAGCGGTTCTGGACGTCCGCCCAGTTGACGACGTTCCAGAACGCCGTGACGTAGTCGGCTTTGACGTTCTTGTACTGCAGATAGAAGGCGTGCTCCCACATATCGACCTGGAGCAGCGGGATGATCCCCAGCGGCACGTTGGCCTGCTGGTCATAGAGCTGGAAGGTCAGCAGCCGGTCGCCGAGACTGTCGTAGCCCAGAACGGCCCACCCCGAACCCTGCAGGCCGTTGGCGGCCGCGGTGAACTGGGCGCGGAACTTGTCGAAGGAGCCGAACGCGTCATCGATGGCGCCCGCCAACTGCCCGGTCGGCTTGTCGCCGCCCTCGGGGGACAGGTTCTTCCACCAGATCGAGTGGTTGACGTGTCCGCCGAGGTGGAAGGCGAGGTTCTTCTCGTTGAGGAAGATGGCGGCGTGGTCGTCCTTGGCGCGGGCCTCCTCAAGCTTGGCCACCGCGTCGTTGACCCCTTTGACGTAGGCGGCGTGGTGCTTGGTGTGGTGAATTTCGTTGATCTGGCCCGAAATGTGCGGCTCCAGTGCGCTGTAGTCCCAGTCCAGATCGGGCAAGGTGTATTCGGCCACGGAAATCCTTCGTCCTTCCACTGTTGATCACTGTGTTGCTCGTGCTGCTTGTGCTGCTCGTGCCGGCCTGCGCGGGCCGACTGCGGGGAGTGATCAGATCCAGATCACCAGCGCCAGCGCCGCCAGGAGAACCAGAGCGATCACGGCGGCGCGCAGGGCGGCAGCTTGCTGAGACCCACTGGCTGCGGACGCGTATCCATACCAGGGCTGGGTGTTTCCCGACTGGGGCGAGATCGGGCCGGACGCCGTCACGTTTTCCCGGATCCTGTGCGGGGTATCCCCAGTGGTGACCTCATGCTGACCCCTGTGCCCTCGACGTGCTCTCGGCTCTGTGACGCCGATCATAACCGCGGAGTCGTGTCCCGTCAGACGGTCCGCAGAAGCCGGGCAACGTCCGGTTCGCCGGCGGGTCGGCCTGGCGTGTCCTGCGGCGTGTCTCGGGGCGGCTGAGGACTGTTAGTCGGCCAAGCGATTTCGCTCGGCGCCCGTCGGCCTGTTGATTTCCGGCGCGGGGAGAGGCGAAGTTATCCACAGGTCCGCTCGTGGCGGCCAACCTCCGCCCGCCCCCAGCAGTGCTCTTTTCCGGTCGGTGGGCGCAAAAATCCGGGCACGTGTGGATAACGCTGTGGAAACTGTGGATAGCACCGCGTTGCTGAAACGACGCCGCTGCATATCGGCACTTCGTGCCGAAAGGGGTAGCGCCAGCGGAACGCCGGGTGCGACCCGCGGTCGCTAGTCTGGTGCGGTGATTCAGGTCTGCTCGCGGTGTGCGACACCCTGGAACGTGGGCGACCGTCAACGCGCCTGGTGCCCCCGATGCCACGGTGCGCTGCTGGCGCCCAGCAGACCGCCGGCCGCGGCGGCCCCGCCGGCGCTGCGGACTCCGGTTCGCCCGCCGACCCCGCAGCGCGGCGGCGGGCGGCTGCCCGCGGGCTATCGGTGGATCGCGGTGCGACCGGGGCCCCCGCCGCCGCCGCGAGCGCGCCGCCGGCCGCTGGGCCCGACCCCGCGCTACCAGTACATCCCGCGGTGGGGTTTGGCCGACCAGGTCGCCCCGACCGTCCCGCACGCCGAGCGGGCGCGGGTTCGCAGCGCGTCTGCCACTGCGGTGCGGGCAACGCTGCTGGCGGCGACGGCCATCTTCGCGCTGGCCGCGCTCGTGCACATCGGCCGCTACCTGCTGCTGCTGATCAACCGCACCATCTTGCTGTCCCCCTGGATCGCCACTCCGGCGCTGTGGATCGGCGTGCTGGTGAGCCTGGCGGCGATCGCGGCGGTCTTCGTCACCGCGGTGGTGCTGACCTCCTGGCTCATCGATCGGCGTGCCACGGTGTTCGCCTACTACAACCCTGACTTTCGGGACCGGCCCGATCCCCGGCCGGAGTGGTCGCTGTGGGCCGGTTGTCTGATCCCGGTGGTGAACCTCGTCTGGGCGCCGGTGTTCGTCATCGAACTGGCCCACGCCGAGCAGTCCCTGGCACGGCAGCGCGGTCCGATCCTCGCCTGGTGGATCGCGTGGGTGGTGTCGACGGCGGTCTCGGGGTGGGCGATCTGGACCAGTGCGGCTTCCGAACCCCAGGCGGTGGCCGACAACACCGTCACGGTGATCATCGCCTACGTGGCCGGGATGGCCTCACTGCTGCTGCTCTGGCGGGTGTTCGAGGGTTTCGTCCGGATGCCGGCGGGCCGGTCGCTGCACCGCTGGGTCATCGTGCCCGAGGACCGCCGTGGCGAGGTCTCCCCGGAGGAGGATCTGTCCGTCGAATCGGATCAATCCCCGTCAGCTGTTGAGTCCGAACGCCGGGAACCGGCAGCATAGGGACATGCCGGCAATGGACGCTCCACGTGGTGAGCACCCGTTCGTGGTCGCCCACCGCGGTGCCTCCGCGGACCGGCCCGAACACACCCTGGCCGCCTACGAACTCGCTTTGCAGGAGGGCGCCGACGGGGTGGAGTGCGATGTCCGGCTGACCAGTGACGGCCATCTGGTCTGCGTGCACGACCGCCGGGTGGACCGCACCTCCAACGGCACCGGACTGGTCAGCGACATGACCCTCGCCGAACTCCGGCAATTCGACTGGGGTGCCTGGCACAGCGGCGGGCGCGCCGACGGTCCGCTCGGGGATACCGGCCTGCTCACCCTCGACGACTTGCTGGGACTGGTTCTCGACTGGAACCGGCCGGTGAAGATCTTCATCGAGACCAAACACCCGGTGCGCTTCGGCGCCCTCGTCGAGAGCAAGGTGCTGGCCCTGCTGCACCGTTACGGGCTCGCCTCGCCGCCGTCGGCCGACCTGTCGCGGGCGGTGGTGATGTCATTCTCGGCCGCCGCGGTGTGGCGGATTCGCCGGGCGGCACCGATGCTGCCGACCGTCCTGCTCGGCGAGACGTCGCGCTACCTGGGTGGCAGCGCCGCCACGACGGTGGGCGCCACCGCCGTCGGCCCGTCGATCGCCACGTTGCGCGAGCACCCCGATCTGGTCGACCGCGCCGCCGCTCAGGGCCGCGCCATGTACTGCTGGACCGTCGACCACTACGAGGACGTCGAGTTCTGCCGCGATCTCGGGGTGGGGTGGATCGCCACCAATCACCCCGGCCGCACGAAGGCGTGGCTGCACAACGGACTGACCGGCGCCGGCCGGGACTGAGCCGGGCTCACGGCTGCGCGTCGCGGACCTCCTGCGGAATGGGTGAGTCGGTGCGCAGGGCGTCGAACAGGGCGGCCGCCACGGTGGTGTCCCACACCACGACGTCGCCGGAGTCGTTGACGAGGAATTCACCGATCGGCACGGTCAGCGCGTCGCTCGCGCCGCGCAGTGCGACGCCCAACCGGGCGAGGTCCCAGACGTGCGCGCCGGAGTCGAAGGTCAGCGCCCGCACGGCGGTGCGCGGGACGGAGAACCAGCGCCACGGATTAAGCCAGACGGCGGGGCTGGCAAGTCGGTCGAGCACCGCCGAGATGAATTGCCGCTGGTGCACCATCCGGTCGAGGTCCGCGCGCGGCGTCGCGCGGCTGCGCACATATCCCAGCGCGGTGGACCCGTCGAGGTGCTGGCAGCCCGCGGGAAGATCGATGCCGGCCAGCGGGTCGCTGACCGGTTCCTCCGGGCACATCTGCACGCCACCGATGCCGTCGACGACGTCCGCGAAACCGCCGAACCCGATCTCGACGTAGTGGTCGAGGCGCAAACCGGTGGCCTGCTCGACGGTCTGGGTCAGCAGGGTCGGTCCGCCCGCGGCGAAGGCGGCGTTGATCTTGTCGGTGCCGTAGCCGGGGATATCCACATAGGAGTCGCGGGGAATCGAGACGATCGTGGTCGGTTCGGTCGAGCCGACGCCGCTGAGGTGAACCAGCAGGATGGTGTCGGTTCGGCCGCTGCCCAGATCGCCACCGGTGGACAGCTGGGCTTGCTGCTCCGGCGTCATCGCCTCCCGGCTGTCCGATCCGACCAGCAACCAGTTGGTGCCCGCCCCCGGCGCGGGACGGTCGGGGTACTCGGTGAACACCGCGGCGCGCTGCAGCGACAACTCGATCCACGTCGCCGTACCCAGCGTCGCGGTCATCGCCACCAGCAGGAGCACCCACGCGGTGAGCAGGATTCGCCGGCCGCGGCGACGCGTGCGGACCGCGGTCGGTGCCGCGCGCCGGCGCGGCGGGGATGGAGCGGCGTGCCGGACCGGCCGGGCCTGCCGATGCGCGGGTGCGCCGCGGGTCCCGGCCGCACGCGCCGGCGGAGGCGGCGGCCGGTGCGTCGGCGGTGCGGGGGGAACGGGAGGAACCGGAGTCCGCAGCGCCGGCGGGGCCGCCGCGGCCGGCGGTCTGCTGGGCGCCAGC
>NZ_JBJTCF010000111.1:0-33765 GCF_046091765.1 Mycobacterium sp. | reverse complement strand
GCTGGCCGGACTGCGCAGCACCTGGCGGGCGATGGCGTACTTGTGCACCTCGGTCGGTCCGTCGTAGAGCCGGAAGGCGCGCATGTCGGAGAAGATCATGCCGACCGGGGTCTCGTCGGAGATTCCCATCCCGCCGAGGATCTGCACGCACCGATCGGCCACCTTGAACAACTCCTCGGAGACGAAAGCCTTCACCATCGAACTCTCGTGGCGGCCCTTGGCGCCGGAGTCCAGCGTCCAGCAGGCCCACCAGATCGCCAGCCGGCTCTGCTGCAGCGCGATCTCGTTGTCGGCCAGCATGAAACTGACGCCCTGGTGCTCGGCCAGCGGCTTGCCGAACGCGGTCCGGTCGCGGGCATGCTCGATGGCGATGGCCTGTGCGCGCGAGGCGGCGCCCAGCCAGCGCATGCAGTGCGTCAGCCGGGCCGGCGCCAGCCGCATCTGGGCGTACCGCAACGCCTGGCCCACCTCCCCGAGCACCGCTGAGGCGGGCAGCCGCAGATCGGCGAAGCGCACGACGCCGTGGCCCTCGACGTAGTTGCGGTCCATGGTGTCCATCACCCGTTCGAGTTCGATCCCGGGTGTGCCGCCGTCGCAGAGGAAGAGCGTCGGGCCGTCCGGGCCGTGCGCGTTGGGTGCGACGCGCGCCATGATGATCCAGGTGCGGGCGCCGTTGGCGCCGGTGATCAGCCACTTGAGCCCGTTGATGACGTACTGGTCGCCGTCGAACACCGCTTCGGTGGCCAGCTGGTCGGGATCCGAGCCGGCCCCGCCGGGTTCGGTCATCGCGAACACCGAGCGCTGCCGGCCGTCGATCACCGGTAGCAGGAACTGCTCGGCCTGCTCGGGGGTGGCGATCTTGGCCAGCAGATACATGTTGCCCTCGTCAGGGGCGGCGCAGTTGAGGGCGACCGGGCCCAGCGTGGACCAGCCGGCAGCCTCGTAGAGCACCGCCTGCTCGCGGTGGGAGGGTTCTCTGCCGCCGTAGCGCCGCGGCGCCTGGAAGGTCAGCAGCCCGGCCTTGCGGGCGAGCTCCACCAACTCCGCGCGCAACTCGTCGTTCGGCCCGTGCCGGGTGATCCGCGGATCCCGTTCGTAGGGCACCACCTGTTCGGCGACGAATGCGCGCACCTCGTCGCGCTGAGCGGCGAGATCCGCCGGAATGTCGAAGTCGATCATCGTTCTCCGTCCATGATTGCCGCCGCGCGCTCGAACAGCCGCACCGTCGCGGTGTGCAGCATGTCACCGATCTCGCGGGGTGCCAGTCCGGCGGCGGCCCGGGCGTTGGAGCCCTCCAGGATGATGCCCAGTTTGAAGCAGGCCAGCACCGTGTACCAGTCAACGCTATCGAGATCGCGGCTGCTGCGCCGCGCGTAGTGCTCCACCAGTTCCGAGGGGGTCGCGAGCCCACCGGCGCCCATCAGTTCGTTGGGCAGCACCGGCTCGTGGCCGGGCCGGTACCAGGTGGCCAGCATCCAGCCCAGGTCCAGCAGCGGATCGCCGATGGTGCACATCTCCCAGTCCACGATCGCCGCCAGCTCCGCGCTGTCGGGGGCGAACATCACATTCGCCGCGTGATAGTCGCCGTGCATGATCCCCGGACGGAACGTCGCCGGCTGATGCTGACCCAGCCAGTGCGCCACCGCATCGACGTCTCCGATGTCGGGACCGGGATAGTTGTCGAAGGCGGCGTAGGACTGAAGTTCGGAAAGCCACCGCGGCACCTGGCGCTCAAGGAAACCCTCGGGCTTACCGAAGTCGCCGAGCCCGACCTCGACGTGGTCGACCGCGCCCAGCCGGGCGGCGGCGTCGGCCATCGCCAGGCCCATCCCGTGGCGAATCCCCGCGTCGGCGGCGTGCAGCGCGGGCAACCCCGCCCCGGCGTTGAACCCGTCGATGGGTTCCATCAGATAGAACACCGCGTCGCCGAGCACCGAGGTGTCCTCACACACCGCGATCAGTCCGGGGTGCGGGACGTCGGTGTCGGCCAGTGCCCGCAGCACCCTGGTCTCGCGCAGGATCACGGCGTTGGAGACCGGGCGCAGGTGTCGCGGGCCGCGGCGCAAGACGTAGTCGCGTCCGGATCTGCGCAGCCTCAGCAGGATGTTCTGGGTGCCGCCGGTGATTTCGTTGACGTCGGTGATGGGTCCCTCGCCCAGACCGTGCTCGGACATCCAGGTGGCGACGGGACCCAGGTCCTCTGCGACGGGGTCCTCCACGCTGGTGAAGCTACCTCACCGTCGCAGGGTGATCTGCTTCGACCAGGGCAGATGGTTGTCCAGCGTGCGGAACACGCTCCAGCCGACAAGCGTGCCCAGAGCGATGGACAGCACGGCTGACCCGGCCTGCCCCAGGCTGGCGACATCCGCGTTGCCACCGGTGGCGGCCTGGCTGACCGACATGAAACTCGTCGCGCCGGGGACCAGCGACCAGAACGACGCCAGCATCATCACGATCGCCGGGGGTGCGCTCCGGACCCGCGTGGCCAGCATGGCGAAAACCACCACCAGGATCGCCCCGACAAAGCCGGAATGCGCAGAGCCGGTGACGTGCTGCGCCAGTCTCTGGCCGATGATCGCCACGGCGATCGCCGCCATCATCCAGAACAGGGACCCCGGCGGAGCCGACAGATAAAACGTGAGCCCGATCGCGACGATCACGATCGACAGGTACAGCGACCACGGACCCATCTGCGCCGACGGCACCTGCGGAGCGACCTGGCCGGCGAGGTGGACGCCCATGATGACGCCGAAGACCAGCAGTCCCAGTTGCGTCACTCCGTACACCAGTCTGCTCGAGCCCGAAATCAGCTGGGAGTAAGCCAGTTCCATGGTTCCGGTGGTCAGGGCGATGCCCGGCAGCGTCGCGACCAGTGCGGGGCTGATCACCCGCAGCAGCCCGTCGTTGGCGGTATCGGCGACGAACCAGGTGGCCAGCAGGGTGACCGTCAACGCCGACAGGGTCGGCAGGATGGGGTTGAGCGCGGGCATCAGGGAACTGAGCAGCACGATCACCCCGACCACCAGACCCAGGAACAGGTAACCGGGTAGGGACGCCCAGGTGGGGTTGATCATCATGCCGAATCCCACGGAGGTGATCGCATATCCGATCACCGTCATGGTTCGGCCGAACCGCGGCTTGAGCACGCGCGCCGCATCGACTGCCGTCACGGCCTCCCGGGGGTCGATCGCACCGGCCTCCGCGAGAGCGGCGATCGCGTCGATCCGGCCGGCGGCGTCGAGTTGCAGCGACGAGTGCGTCGAGCCGTCGATCTCGATCTTGCGCTCGCCGATCTGGATGAGCAGCACGGTGGGCAGCGCGACGATCCGGGTGGGCGCGCTGGTGTATCGGCGGGCGATCCTGAGCAGTCGTGACTCGACGATGGCGACAGGCTGGCACACCTCCGTGAGCGCGATCCCGATCTCCCGCAGCATCACCGCGACGTCCTCCAGGTCGTAGCTGTCCGGGGGTGCCAGGGGAGCGGGCGGGCTTTTGCGGAGCGCGTTGACAATCGGGTGCGTGCGCCAGGCGTTCATGCTCCGGCGCCCCCCGCGGTCGCCTGTTGCCGGCGGGCGCGAGCGGACTGCCAGGGCCAGTACCCGGTCACCTCGAGCTGCAGCGAGAAGCTCAGGAAGGTCCGGATCAGCACGATCCCGCCGAGCACGGCCACGCTGCGAGCGTCCGGGGTCACGGCGACGGTGCGAATGATGTCGGCGGCCACCAGGAATTCGAGTCCGAGCAGAATCGAGCGGCCCAACTGCTCGCGGAAGGTTCGATAGACCTCGCCGGTCCGGCGGCGCAGCCGGGAGAGGGCAAACATCGCGGAGATCAGCGCCCCGATGGCGATCACGGCGACGCCGACCGCGTCGATGGCCTTTCCGACCGTTTCGATGACGTCCACGAAGTTCATTGCCGAATTCTAGGTCCGACCCCGCTTATCTTCGCCTCGCGCAGGAAACAATCCTGCTATGAAACCTGTCGCCGCCACCGTCGCATCCGCCCATGCCGGCCACCTCGCAGCACTGCCGTTTGACGACGCCGTCGACTTCGCCGACGCCGACCGGGGATTCCTCGGCTCGCTGCAACCCTGCGTCATCACCGCCGCCGACGGGCGGGTGGTCTGGGACAACGACGCCTACGGATTCCTCGAGGGTCCCGCCCCGCTCACCGTGCACCCGAGCCTGTGGCGTCAGTCCGTGCTCGCCGCCAAGCAGGGTCTCTACGAGGTCGTCGAAGGCATCTACCAGGTTCGCGGACTGGACCTGTCCAACATCACCTTCGTCGAGGGCGACACCGGCATCATCGTCATCGATCCGCTGGTGTGCACCGAGACGGCCGCTGCCGCCCTCGGCCTCTACCGCCGCCACCGCGGCGAGCGTCCGGTGGTGGCGGTGATCTACACCCACAGCCACGTGGATCACTTCGGTGGTGTGCTCGGGGTGACCACGCAGGCCGACGTCGATGCCGGAAGGGTGACCGTGCTGGCGCCGGAGGGTTTCCTCGAGCACGCGGTGCAGGAGAACGTCTACGCCGGAACCGCGATGGCGCGCCGGGCCGCCTACATGTACGGGACATCCCTGGAGCGCGGTCCCGAGGGCCAGGTCGGCTGCGGCCTCGGGCAGGCCCCGTCGATCGGGGAAGTCGCGGTGATCGTGCCGACCCGCGACATCACCGCCACCGGCCAGTCGGAAACCATCGACGGCGTCGAGATCGAATTCCAGCTCGCCCCCGGCACCGAGGCGCCCGCTGAAATGCACTTCTATTTCTCCGGGTTTCGCGCGCTGTGCATGGCCGAGAACGCCACCCACAATCTGCACAACCTGCTGACCCTGCGCGGCGCCCTGGTCCGCGACCCGCGCGCCTGGTCGGGCTATCTCACCGAGGCCATCGACGCCTATGCCGATCGCACCGACGTGGTTTTCGCCTCGCACCACTGGCCGACCTGGGGCCGCGAACGCATCGTGGAATACCTGTCCCTGCAGCGGGACCTGTACGCCTACCTGCACGACCAGACGCTTCGCCAGCTCAATCAGGGATACACCGGCATCGAAATCGCCGAGAGCTTCCCGATGCCGCCCGCCTTGGAGAAAGCCTGGCACGCCCGCGGCTACTACGGCTCGGTCAGCCACAACGTCAAGGCGGTCTACCAGCGGTACATGGGCTGGTTCGACGGCAATCCGGCGCGGCTGTGGCAGCATCCCCCCGAGGCGGCGGCCGCCCGCTATGTCAGCGCGATGGGCGGGATCGAGCGGGTG
Organism: Mycobacterium sp.; assembly: GCF_046091765.1. GTDB lineage: Bacteria > Actinomycetota > Actinomycetes > Mycobacteriales > Mycobacteriaceae > Mycobacterium. The sequence continues at coordinate 28,510 of NZ_JBJTCF010000111.1, read as the reverse complement.
GTCGAGATCGCGCGGAGCGCCTACGAATCCGGTGACTTCCGCTGGGCGGCAACGATTCTGGACCACGCGATCTTCACCGACGCCAACCACGCCCCCGCGCGTGAGCTTCTCGCCGAAACCCTCCAGCAACTCGGCTTCGGTGCTGAGTGCGCGACCTGGCGCAACTTCTTCCTGGCCGGTGCCAAGGAATTGCGAGACGGCAACTTCGGCACACCGGTGGGGGCGAGTACCAGAGGTGTGTTGACCCAGCTCTCACCGGAGCAGATCTTCGACACCCTGGCGATCTCGATCGACGGCCCGCGCGCCTGGGACCTCGACCTGAGCCTCGACGTGACCTTCGAGGACGTCGCAGTCAATCATCGCCTGACCCTGCGCAACGGCGTTCTCGTGCATCGCCGCAGGCCGGCTGAGCCCCAAACGGCCTCCGCAACGGTGTCGTTGACCGGGAAGATGCGGCTGCTGGCGCTGATGGCCGGAGACTTCACCTCGCCCGGAGTGGCGATCACCGGGGATGGCACAGCGCTGCAGACCCTGCTCAGCGTGCTCGACAGACCCGATCCCGGGTTCGACATCATCACACCCTGATCGCGCTACGGCGGGCCGCCGTCGACCCGCAGGATCGAGCCGGTGGTGTAGCTGCCCGCATCGGACATCAGGTACAGCGCCGCGCCGACGATCTCGGCCGGATCTCCGGCGCGCTGTAAGGCGAACCCGGCGAACGGGTTTGCGGTACCGAGGTTCCAGGCCTTGCTGACATCGGTCAGGAAGGGTCCGGGCATCAAGGTGTTGACTCGCACGGCCGGCCCGTACGCGCGTGCCAGACCTTCGGTGAGCGTATTGAGACCGGCCTTGGCCGCGGCGTAGGGCAGATAGGACGGGTGCGGGTGCAGCGACCCGTAGGTGCTGACATTGATGATCGCGCCGCCGTCGCCGGCAGCCATGCGTTCGGCGGCCAGGACTGCGAGCCGGAAGGGGCCTTTGAGATTGAGGTTGACCACGGCGTCGAAGAGTTTCTCGCTCACGTCGGTGAGCCCGTCGTAGGTCGGCGACATCCCGGCGTTGTTCACCAGCACGTCGATCTTCCCGAACCGGTCGCACACCGCGTCGACCAACCCGTCGAGCTGGTCCCAGCGCCCGACATGCACGGCATAGGCCATCGCGGCGCGCCCGGTCTCCTCGGCGATCTGGGTGGCGGTGGCCGCACAGCTGTCGTAGTTGCGGCTGGCGATGACCACGTCGGCACCGCAGCGCGCGGCGGCGAAGGCCATCTCGCGGCCCAGTCCTCGACTGCCGCCGGTGACCAACACCACCCGGTCGGTGAGATCGAAAAGCCGACCGGGGTCTTCTGAGGGCACGTCCTATGGTTGCACGCATGCAGCTGGTTCTCGTGCGGCATGCCTTGCCGCTTCGAACCGAGGCCGGGGAGGGTGCTGATCCCCAACTCGCCCCGGTCGGCTGGGAACAGGCCAGACGTCTGGTCGGCGCACTGGAGCGCTTCTCGATCAGCCGGGTGGTGAGCAGCCCTTTGCGCCGGGCCGTCCAAACCGCGCAACCGTTGGCCGCCCGCCTGGGTCTTGATGTGGTGACCGATGACCGGCTCGCCGAGTACGACCGCGGGTCCACCCACTACGTGCCGATCGAGCAGGTGCGCGTCGAGCGTCCCGCGGACTGGGAGCGGATGGCCGCAGGTGAATTGCCCGCCTCGGTGGACGTCGAGGCGTTCCGGGCGCGGGTCTCCGCGGCGCTCACCGACGTGGTCGCCGGTGCGGGCCACCGGGAAACCGTCGCGGCCGTCTGTCACGGCGGGGTCATCAACATCGTGCTTCACGAGGTGCTCGGCACCGCACGTCTGCTGTCCTTCCCGGTCGACTACGCGTCGGTGACGTTGCTGCGCGTTTCCCGAGGTGGCACCATCACGGTGGCAGCAGTTAATGGGGTCGAGCACGTGTGGGATTTGCTGCCGCGCAACAATTGAGTCTCCAAGAGGTGTCGATCCCACCGGGGGATGGCCGGTTAGTCGATACTCGGGGAGAGTTGTCGGGGTGCTGGACAGCGGGGAAGCGGGGATCGGAAAAGGTGGATGAAGGCCTGCACAGGGCGGTAAACCGGCTGGCGCTCGTCGCCGCCGGGATCTGCTTTGCGGCGGTGGGTGCCGCGCTGCCCACGGCCGGTGCGGAAACCGTCCTGTGGGTCACCGGGACCGGCAAGACGCCCTATTCGCCGGAGTCGCTGTTGGCGGGCGAGTACAGCGCCGACCGACTCATCGCCGTGGACTATCCCGCGTCCTTCGGCCCCGCGAGCGGTCCGGCGGACCCCTCGTTCGGGCAGTCGGTGGCGATCGGGGTTTCCAATCTCGAATCGGTCGCCCGGTCGACCGCCGGCCAGCTGGTCATCGTCGGCTTCTCCCAGGGGGCGTTGGTCGCCCAGCAGGCCGCCGCGGAACTCAATGACGACCCCGCTGTCGGCTCGGACACCACGGTCATCCTGATCGCCAATCCCAATCTCGGGGTCTTCTCCGGCGCCTACGGCGGCTACATCCCGTTCTTCGACTATGCACCGCAGCCGTTGACTGAGACCCGGTTCACCACCATCGCGGTCACCAACGAATACGACGCGTGGGCCGATCCGATCTCTCAACCGGACAACACCCTCGCCGTGCTGAACTCGATCATGGGGATGGCCTACGTCCATCCGGTCGCCCACAACACCGACCTCTCGGCCGTGCCGACACAGAACATCACCGTCACCGTCAACAGTCAGGGCGGCACGCTGGCCACCTACCTGGTGCCGGCGAAACAACTTCCGCTGACCCTGCCGCTGCGCCAGGCCGGTGTCCCCGATGAGATCGTCGATGACATCGACGCCAACCTCAGGCCGGTCATCGATGCCGCGTACGCGCGCAACAGGACTCCTCCGCCTCCGGCGGCGGTGGTCAGGCCCAATCAAGTCGCCAAGACTGATGCGTCGGACAAGCAGAGCACCGGATCACGCGAGAAGGCGACGCAGTCCCGTCGGGTTTCGGCCAAGTCGGCGCCGGATTCCGGCGTCAGCCTCGCAGCGCGGCAAGATTCTTCTTCGCGACCCGCCGCAACTGGTACATCCGCGCGGCGCTCACCAGAGCGGTAATCAGTCCCCCGCAGACCGCCGCGAGCAGGATCGCCACCCCCAGCGGCAGATTCCAGTGCCAGGTCAAGAAGGTGAACGCCGTGGTGGCGGTGTTTTGGGCGACGAAGATCAGCAGGACGATCAGGATCAGGAAACCGAAGATCAGGGAGGACCACAGCGCCGCGGCGCGGGTGAACTTCACCTCCTCGGCGTTTTTCGCCGGTGCGGTGCCCGCGTCCGGCTCCGCCGGGGGAATCGACTCCGCGGGTGTTGCCGGTGTTGCCTGGGCCGGCTGGGGTTCGCTGCTCATAGGCCCCATCTTGACCCCTTCGGGCTCGTAAGGGAACAACCGGCCCGCCAAAGCGTGCCGCGCGCGCCGGGTGCCGGATAGGGTCGGGCGGTCGGTGAAAGGACCCGGATGATCTCGTCCGCGCGGCCGGTGCGACGTCTGGCGGCACTCGTACTCGTGGTGGCGACGTTTCTTGCCACGGGGTGCGGGAGCTCCAATCCACTGGGCGGCGGTGCGGTCTCCGCCGACCTGAACTCCTTGGTCGTGGGCTCCGCGGACTTCCCGGAATCCAACATCGTGGCGGAGATCTACGCACAGGCTCTGGAGGCGAACGGATTCACCGTCGGCCGCCGACTCGGCATCGGCAGCAGGGAGACCTACATCCCGGCGCTTCGCGATCACTCCATCGACCTGATCCCGGAGTACACCGGCAACCTGCTGGCCTACTTCGAACCGGACAACACACTCACCGCGCCCGCAGAGGTCGAACTGGCACTCGCTCACGCCCTGCCCGGAGACCTCTCGATCCTCACCCCTTCCCCGGCCAGTGACACCGACACCGTGACCGTCACCGCGGCGACCGCGGCCAAGTGGAACCTCACGAGCATCGGCGACCTCGCGCCCTATTCGTCGCAGGTCAAATTCGGCGCGCCCTCGGAGTTCCTCAACCGCCCGGTGGGGCTGCCCGGCCTCAAAGCCAACTACGGCCTGGACATCCGGCCGCAGAACTTCGTCGCGATCAGCGACGGCGGCGGACCGGCGACCGTGAAAGCCCTTGTCGGCGGCACCGTCACGGCGGCCAACATCTTCAGCACATCGCCGGCGATTCCGCAGAACAACCTCGTCGTGCTCACCGACCCGAAGAACAACTTCCTGGCCGGCAACGTCGTCCCGCTGGTGAGCTCGCAGAAGAAATCAGAGCTGCTCAAGACGGTGCTGGACGCGGTGTCGGCCAAACTCACCACGGCCGCTCTGATCGAACTGAACACGGCGGACTCGGGCAACGCCGGTGTCGATCCCGACGAAGCGGCCCGCATGTGGGTGGTTGACGCAGGTTTCGATCAGCCCCTCGGTCGGTAGATGATCACCTTCACCGACGTCACCAAGCGCTACCCCGACGGGACCGTCGCCGTTGACGATCTGAGCCTTGAGGTCCCCGCGGGAAGTCTGACGGTCTTCGTCGGCCCGTCTGGCTGCGGCAAGACCACGTCGATGCGGATGATCAACCGGATGACCGAGCCGACCTCCGGCGTCGTCGCCGTGGACGGCCGCGACGTCGCCGGGGTAGACCCGGTGAAGCTTCGACTGGGCATCGGCTACGTGATCCAGAGCGGCGGTCTGATGCCCCACCAACGGGTGATCGACAACGTGGCCACAGTCCCGGTTCTCAACGGGCAGTCGCGTCGGGCGGCTCGGCGGGCCGCCTACGACGTGCTGGAGCGGGTGGGTCTGGATCCCAAGCTGGGTGCGCGGTACCCCGCTCAGCTCTCCGGCGGACAGCAGCAGCGCGTCGGCGTGGCACGTGCGCTGGCCGCCGACCCGCCGATCCTGCTGATGGACGAACCGTTCTCGGCGGTGGACCCCGTCGTGCGCGAGGAATTGCAGGCCGAGATCCTGCGTCTGCAGAGCGAACTGCAGAAGACCATCGTCTTCGTCACCCACGACATCGACGAGGCGATCAGGCTCGGTGACGCGGTGGCGGTGTTCGGCCGGGGCGGATCGCTGCAGCAGTACGCGCCGCCGGCGCGCCTGCTGTCTCACCCGGCGAACGATTTCGTCTCGCAGTTCATCGGCGCCGACCGCGGCTATCGGGGTCTGCAGTTCTACTCCGCGTCGACTCTGACGCTGCGGCCCGTCCCGACGGCCGGGGCAGAGGAGATCGACGCACTCACTCTGCACCCGGGGGACTGGCGGCTGGTGACCTCGCAGGGCGCACCGGTCGGCTGGATCGACGCGAGCGGTGTCGAACTGCACCGCAGCGGACGCCGGCTGTCCGAGAGCGTGACGGCCGGCGGATCGCTGCTGCACCCCGGCGGCACTCTGCGCGAGGCTCTCGACGCGGCGCTGTCCTCCCCGTCCGGGCTCGGCGTCGCCGTCGACGCCGATGGCGGTGTCCGCGGCGGGATCCTCGCCGAGGACGTCCTCGCCGCCCTGGAGTCGGATCGGCCGGCGCCGACCGCGGGAACGGACTGAGTCGGTGCACTACCTGCTCAACCACCTGCACGCCGCGTGGGCGCTGACCCTCGTCCATCTGAGGCTCTCGCTAATCCCGGTGCTGCTCGGCCTGATCATCGCCGTCCCCCTCGGTGCGCTGGTCTGGCCCCGCGCCGGACTCCGGCGGCTGACGACCGTGACGGCGAGCATCATCTTCACCATCCCGTCGCTGGCCTTGTTCGTGGTGCTGCCGCTGATCATTCCGACCCGCATCCTCGATGAGGCCAACGTGATCGTCGCCCTGACGCTCTACACCACGGCACTGCTGGTGCGGGCCGTACCGGAGGCTCTCGACGCGGTCCCGGATCAGACGCGCGACGCGGCAGCGGCGATCGGCTACACCAGGCTCGGTCAGCTGCTGAAAGTTGAACTGCCCCTGGCTGTTCCCATCCTCACAGCCGGCTTGCGGGTGGTAGCGGTGACAAACATCTCCATGGTCGCGGTCGGGTCGGTGATCGGCATCGGCGGACTGGGCACCTGGTTCACCGCGGGCTATCAGGCGGATAAGAGCAACCAGATCGTGGCCGGGATCATCGCGGTCTTTGTGCTCGCAATCGTGGTCGACATGGTGATTCTGCTGGCGGGCCGGTTGCTCACGCCCTGGAACCGGACGCGGACCGGCGGCGCGGCGGTGCCGACGTGAACTTCCTGCAGCAGGCGCTGTCCTACATCTTCACTGCCGGCAACTGGGACGGCAGATCCGGTCTGGGCATCCGGATCCTCGAGCACCTCGAGTACACCGGTGTCGCCGTAGCGGTGTCGGCACTGATCGCCGTTCCCCTCGGCCTGGTCGTCGGGCACACCGGCCGCGGCTCGCTGCTGGTGGTCACTGCGGTCAACGCGCTGCGGGCGCTGCCCACACTCGGGGTGCTGCTGCTCGGGGTGCTGGTGTGGGGACTGGGCTTGCTGCCCCCGACGGTGGCCCTGACCCTGCTCGGGGTGCCGCCGCTGCTGGCCGGCACCTACGCCGGCATCGCCAATGTCGACCCGCGGGTGGTCGACGCCGCGCGCTCGATGGGGATGACTGAACGCCGGGTGCTGATGCGCGTCGAGGTGCCCAATGCGCTGCCGCTGATCCTGGGTGGCCTGCGCACGGCAACGTTGCAGATCGTCGCGACGGCGACGGTGGCCGCCTACGCCAGCCTCGGGGGACTGGGCCGCTACCTCATCGACGGCATCAAGGTCCGGCAGTTCTCGCTGGCTCTGGTGGGTGCGTTACTGGTGACCGCGCTGGCGCTGGCGCTCGACGCCCTGCTGGCGCTGGCGGTGTGGGCCAGCGCGCCCGGACGGGGCCGTTGGCACCGGCGCCTGCCGCAGCCGCTGCTCGACGACGAGGCGCGGGCGCACGCCCGGCCGGTGCGCTCCGGACCGGAATTCAGCAAACCAAACCCCTCGCCTACGGTGGAGGGATGGTGAGCGCAGCCGAGGGCTCCGACGCGGACTGGCCGGCGATTCTGACCTGGCGCTCCCAGGACGTCACCCGCATCGAATCCACCCGTGTGGCGCTCAGCGGCAATCGGATCAAAGCCCTCGGGCGCATCGTGGCGGCCGCCACCGCAACCCACCCGGCGTTCAGCGCGTCCTACGATCTGGTCACCGACGACGCCGGGGCCACCCGGCGGCTGTCGCTCAACGTCAGCCTCGCCAACCGGGACCGGCAGATGTCGATCGCCCGCGACGAGGAGAACATGTGGTTGGTCAGCGACCACCGCGGGGACTCCCGCGACTCCTACGGCGGGGCCCTCGACGTCGATGTGGCGTTGAGCCCCTTCTTCAACGCGCTTCCGATCCGGCGCACCGGGCTGCACCGGCGCGCCGAGACGGTCGACCTGCCGGTGCTCTACGTCTATTTGCCCGAACTGACCGTTGCCGAGGAGACGATCAGTTATCGCAGCCCCGGCCCGGGCACCGGGGAGGGTATCGACCTGGATTCGCCGGTGGCCAAGACCACCGTCGTGGTCGACGCCGACGGGTTCATCGTCGACTATCCGGGCCTGGCAGAGCGGATCTGATCACCCCGCCGGCGCGCCCGGCGGCGGCCAGTTCGGCGCGCCAGCCGTCGCCCCCGATGACCACCGAGACGATGTCGGGACGCTGAAAGTTCTCGAAGCGGACGTGCGCGGCGTGCCCCGCCTCGACCAGACCGCCCACGTTGCCCCCGCCGGCCAGCGATTCGCGGGCGCGTTGCATCAACTCGAGCAGGCGGTCGAGGGCCGGCACCAGTTGTTCGGCGTTGGCCTCGCACATCGCGCGCACCAGATCCGGGGCGGACCCGGCGACCCGGGTACCGTCGCGGAACGAGCCGGCGGCCAGGGCGAAGGCCAGCGGCATCTCCCCGGCGGTGGCGGCCAGTGCCTCGGCGAGCAGATGCGGCAGGTGCGAGATGCTGGCCGCGGCGGCGTCGTGTTCCTCAGACCTGGCCGGCACCACGAACGCCCCGCAGTCCAGGGCCAGGTGCATGACCTGCGACCAGACCGCCGGTGCGACGTGGTCATCGACGCTGAGGACCCACGGGGCGTCGGCGAAGAGCAGCGCGCTGCCCGCCGCCCAGCCCGAGTGCGCGGTGCCGGTCATCGGATGCCCGCCCACGTAGCGGTCGAGCAGGCCCGCCGCGTGGACCTCCTCGAGCACAGCACCCTTCACGCTGACCACGTCGGTCAGCGGGCAGTCCGCGGCGATTTGCTTGATCGGCCCCAGCAGCATGCCGACCGCGGGCATCGGCACGGCCAGCACGACCAGCGCGGCGTGATCGGCGGCCCACGTGAGCGCCTCGGTCAGATCCGCGGTGGCGGCGAAGCCGTCGGACCGGGCCGCCCGCACCCCGACGACGGAGCGGTTGTAGCCGAACGCGTCACGGCCGGCGGCGGTCGCCGCGCGCAGGACCGAGCCCCCGATCAGCCCCAGCCCCAGCACGCACACGGGAGTCCTCGCCACGCTCTCCAGGTTGGCACACCGGTGTCTCGGGCCTGCGGATTTGCTGGTCAACTGGCCTGTCCACGGGCTACCGTTGCGGCCATGGCGGCACAGAGCGCCCCGGCGCCGGATTCCGGGGACACCCCGTACGGCTTCGCGGTGGCTGTGGTGCACGAGAACGCGACCTGGCGGTGTTCGCCGCTGAGCCCGCGAGCCCTGACGAGCCTGTCGGCGGCCGAGACCGAGTTGCGCGAGCTGCGCAGCTCCGGGGCGGTCTTCGGGCTGCTCGACATCGACGACGAGTTCTTCCTGATCGTGCGCCCGGCCCCGTCGGGCACCCGGCTGCTGCTCTCCGACGCCACCGCCGCGCTGGACTACGACATCGCCGCCGAGGTGCTGGAGAAGCTCGACGCCGACATCGCCGCCGAGGACCTGGAGGAGAGCGAGCCGTTCGAGGAGGGCGACCTGGGGGTGCTCGTCGATGTCGGACTGCCCGAGGCGGTGCTCTCGGTCATCCTCGACGAGACCGATCTCTACCCCGACGAGCAGCTGGGCCGGATCGCCCGGGAGATGGGTTTCGCCGAGGAGTTCTCGGTGGTGCTCGAATCCCTCGATCGTTGATCTCCGACGAGGACCTCATCCGTGCGGCGATCGCCGCCGCGACCGACGCCGATCCCGCCGACGTCCCGGTCGGCGCGGTGGTCGTCGACGCGAACGGTGTCGAACTGGCGCGCGCCGCCAACGCCCGCGAAGCGCTCGGGGACCCGACCGCCCACGCCGAGATCCTGGCCCTGCGGGCGGCGGCCCGCGCCCTCGGCGAGGGTTGGCGGCTCGAGGGTGCGACCCTCGCGGTCACCGTCGAGCCGTGCGCGATGTGCGCCGGTGCGCTGGTGATGGCCCGGGTCGCCCGCCTGGTGTTCGGGACCTGGGAACCCAAGACCGGTGCGGTGGGCTCGTTGTGGGACCTCGTCCGCGACCGGCGTCTGACCCACCGCCCCCAGGTGCGCGGCGGAGTGCTGGCCGAGCAGTGTGCGGCGTTACTGGAGGACTTCTTCGCCCGGCACCGTGATTTGGGCCAGCCCGGGACCGGACCGTAAGATTCGCCGCGGTGGCGTGTCCGAGCGGCCTAAGGAGCACGCCTCGAAAGCGTGTGACGGGTAACCCCCGTCCGAGGGTTCAAATCCCTCCGCCACCGCCAACTTCGGCCTCGGTGCCCAGACGTGGCGCCGTGACCCGTCGATCGTCCGGTTACGGATTCGAGTGCGTCCCGATGAACTCGACCCCGGCCTCAATCGCCTTGCGGTGTCGCAGGATTCGGTAGTGCGCCAGTCGCCCGAGTCCCCGGGTGGTCAGCAGTGTCGCCCCCGGCCAGGCCGCGGCCACCCGTGCGCTGGCCGTGTAGGGGCTGTCCGGGTCGTCGGGGTCGTGGATGAGAAGAAGCGGCGGATAGTTGGCCCGCTGACCGGTCCAGGTCATGTTCGTCTCGTGCAGGGGCCGCTCGATCCGGGCCTCCAGGCGACGGTGCAGACGCGCGCGAATCCGGCGGCCGAAGCCGTGGCGGGCGGCGAAAAGATCGAGATAGAGCGGGAATTCACCCATGGGCGCCAGGAAGACCAGCCGCCCTACCGGGGCGCCCTCGGCCGCCGCAAGCATGGTGGAGTTCGCTCCGAGGGAGTGGGCCACCACCGCGTGGGCCGTGCCGTGGGCCCTGATCATGGCTGCGATCGCGTCGGCGCATTCGGTGGCGGTGGTACGCCCCGGTGCCAGCGCGCCCGGATCTGATTCGTTGTGGCTGGGCAGATCGAATGCGATGACCCGATACCCGGCCCGCACGAGCGGTGTGACGAACACCGCCAGATGGGCGCGTTGGCCACCCCAGCCGTGCACCAGGTACACCGGCGGCCCCTCGCCCCATTCCTCCCCGGCGACCCGGTGCCCGTCCCAGAACGCTTCCACCGGTCTGCCCGGTGACACGCCCGGGGGCATCCGCAGGCTCGACTCGAGAACCGGCGGGGTGCACCACAATTCGATCGCCCACCGCGACCCCACCGAGGGTGCGAAGCGCTCAAGCCACCAGAACAGCCGGCGCACCCGGGGGGCGACGGGTGGCAGGACCCCGGAGCCCTCGATGTCCAGCGCAGCCGGGTCGCCGGCCGGCCCGGATATCCCCTCCGTCATGAACCACCGGAGCCCATGTGAGTTGATGCCCCCCGCACTCGCCGCCGCACTTCGATAGGGATATCACCCTAAGCTCAGGATCTCGACAGCACGCGGCCAATCGGTCAGTCCATCCGACGGCCGTCTGGGGAGGGCTGTGGCGAATGTCGCAGATCCGCCTAACGTCGGCGGTGTTCCTACCGTGGGCTCACGGGATCCGGGTGATCTGGGGCCACGCCTTGGTCGTCACGACGTACTCGGATTCATCATCGTCCAAGTAGCCCTTGTAGGTGGTTTCCCACGTCTGCGGGAACCTCGTCACGCGTACTCTCCCTATCGCCTATCGCCCAGAAAGTCGATCGAGATGCTGAACACCGCCCAGTCTGCCAAGTTGCTCGGGACGAGAACGCCATAGAGGTTAATGGCATCCAGTTGCGCACGTTCCTCGACGCTCATCCAGTCTTTGGGGTCATAAAGCCGCTTGATGGTGATGTCGAGTTGTGATCTGCCGTTGTCGGCTGGGAGTTGGAAACTCCGCTCCTGGCCCTCCGAGTAGTCTTCCTCCTTGCTGTGCTGGAAGTAGGCGATTTTCGCCGTGGGTGTGAAGAAGAGCCTGGGATCGTTGAAGATCAGCCGTCCCCAGCCGCCGCCACCGTCGGGGCTACCGTCGAATCGGACCACCAGGTCGTCGTCGCCGATGTCCTGCCCGGCCATCCAGAGCACCCTGCCGGCAGGGAGCGTGACTTGCACGTTGCCGGAGTCCTTCCCGAAAACCTTCAGGCTCACCGGCGAGCCGGAGTTGTTGGCGATGCGCGTGATGACGCCGTCGGTGGTGGTCTCCGCCCTTGTGAAGTTGGTGAGGAGCTTGTTCCAATCCCACTTCTGCGCGTTCGGCCGCCAGTTGTCTCCGTCGTAGTACACCGTCGGGAAGGGGACGTCGCCGGGCCAGAGACCCTCCCGGTAGTCGGCGTTGATTCCGCCGGTGGTGACGGCGCCCACGCCGGCGCCCACCGGAAACAGGGTGCGGCGCACCAGCCACAGCGCACCGGCCATAAAGTCGGTGATCGGGTTGGCCGGGAAGGCCAGCAGAAGCCTGCCCACCGAATCCATGAGCCGCTCGACCGCCGCGCCCAACGTGAGCAACGACTGTTGGAGCGCCGTTGCCGGTTCGGTCGACGGCTCGACCGTCCGACAGTTCTTGCACCTGTCCTCCGCAGTCGTCGCCGCCACACCCTCGACTTCTGCAGTCGTCGCCGGTGGAGTAGGTGCGACCGGCACCCGGTCGCGGGCTGTCACGGCTTCAACCGGGACGACCGGCTGAAGCAGTGCGCTACCACGTCGGGGTTCGGGCAGCACACGGCGCGTCGCCGCGGGACCGCGGGCCACCCCGGCAGAGGAATCGGCTGACTTGCCGGTCGTCGCGGCGACAGCCGCGCCGGATCGAGGCGCCCGCCGGATCCCAGGCCGCGCCTGCACCGGTGACGACGACGCTCCGATCGCGCGGCCCGGCCGAACCGCCGCTCCTTTGCCGTCAGCGGCGCTGGTCGCGGACTGCGGTGCGGTCACGGCTTGGTCAGTTTCACCACCGGCACCCACACCGCCACCGGCACCGGCATCGGCCATCGCCCACGGATGCGACCCGGCCAGCGACAACCCGGCGGCGACGACCGCCGCGCCCATCCGGGCACCACGGTGCCGACCAGACCGCCCACCGGACACGGATTCCCCAGCCTTCCCCCGAAGCAAAAGAACAACTTTTAGACGTTTCCTCAACGTTAGCTGTTTCACGGGCCGCAGGTCAACCGCGCCGTTCGCATCTCGTGCGCGGCCTGCCCGGCGTGAGGGCCTTGCGCGCCCGCTCAGGAGGGAGCCGAGCAACCGGTGGAGGTGACGGTTACGCCCGGGCCTGTGTGCCTCAACGCTGCAGGCGCAGCTGACCGCGCGCGGTTTCGCCACCCTGCGCTGCTGTTTAATAGGGGCGTTCCACATCGAAAGGACCACGATATGCGGGTTTCCCTCCGATCCTCTGTCGCGACCACCGCCATGGTCGGGGCAACCGCGATCGCCATCACCCCGGCCGTCGGGGTGCAGAGCACCGGCCTTCCGGCGCTGCAGGCATCTCCCGCCCTGGCCGCTTTCGCCAACCCGATCACTCTGATCGCCCAGGACGCCGGCATCGCGATCGGCTACCTGCTCAACGGGATCTACTCGCTGGACGACCCCGGACTCAACTGGGCAGGCCGGAACGCACCCACCAGTCCGGTCCTCAACGCCGCGTTGCAATCCGACGCACTGGGCGCCTACCGCGCCCCCGGGGTGCTGCCGCAGATCCTGCTCAACCCGTTCCCGATCGCCACCCAGTGGGCGAGCAACGCGCTGGGTTACCTCTACAACACGGCGGCCTCGGCCGCGTCGGTCGCCGGCTACATCGGTGACATCCTCTGGAGCATCCCCACCACCGCGATCGCCGTCACCATCGACCTGGTGACGCTCAACTTCTCGCAGGCCATCGCAGATCTCAACGACGCCGTCTTCAACGCGATCCAAAACATTTCGCTGGCGGGATACACACTCCTCAACGCCGGGGGCTACGTGCTGACCAATCTCATCGCCAAGGGCACGGCGGTGGTCGATGCGGTGGTGAACCTGGTGCCGAAACTCATCGATGCCACGGCGGGCCAGGTGTCCTACCTGGCCGCCACCCTGGCGGACATCGGAAGTTCCATCGTCTCCAGTCTGACGACGCTGAATCCGGAGGCCATCTGGAACAGCACGGTGGAGGGCCTGTTGGGATCGGAAGGCCTGACCGGTGCGCTGCTGAACCTGACGCTCGGCCCCGGTGTCCAGATCGGTCCGATCAGCGTCCCGTCCGACATCGAAGCCAACTTCGTCCCGAGCCTGCGCACCGAGGCGCAGATCGGCGTGCAGGCTGTGGCGGACGCGCTGGCCACGGTGCCGACTCTCTCGGCTCCCGCTGCCGGCACGCCGGCCGATGAGGCCCCGGTCGCGGCCGAGATCGATGCCCCGGTCACGGCTGCGGCTCCGGTGCAGGCCCGCGACGCCGAGTCCGCCGATGCCCCCAACGCCTCGGCGAGGGCGGGCGCCGGGCGCGGCGGCGCGTCAGCGGGCGGCTCCGAGGAGTCGCCGAAGGCCTCCGCCAAGGCCCGGGCGGGCCGGCCCGCCAGGGCTGCCGGCTGACGCCGTCCCCGGACGGTCTGTGCGCCGCGGGCAATCCCGGCAATCCGGGCCGCGTCGCCGCTCAGCCGAATACCGTTGCACACTCAGAGGCCGGGCAGTGAATGCGAGGGTTCTATGGAACTGATATCGCCCGTGGATTCGATGTTTCTGCTCGGGGAATCCCGCGAGCACCCGATGCACGTCGCCGGTCTGCAACTTTTCGAGCCGCCCGCCGGAGCCGACGCGGACTACATCCGAAGCCTCTATCAGGAACTGGTCGACCGTGACGACGTCAGTCCCACCTTCCGCAAGCATCCGGCGGAATTCCTCGGCGGCATCGCCAACCTGACCTGGGCCTCCGATCGCGATCTCGACCTGGAGTATCACCTGCGGCGCTCGGCGCTGCCGTCGCCGGGACGGGTGCGCGAACTGCTCGAACTCACCTCGCGGCTGCACGGGACGTTGCTCGATCGGCACCGCCCACTGTGGGAGTCCCACCTCGTCGAGGGTCTCAACGACGGCCGCTTCGCGGTCTACACCAAGATTCACCATGCGCTTGTCGACGGCGTGAGCGCGATGCGGATGATGCGGCGGTCCCTGTCCTCGGATGCGCAGGACCGCCACGTCCGGGTTCCGTGGGGCACCAACGAACGAACCTCCCGACGCGAGTCTGCGGGCTCCTCACGCGTCAGCGAGGTGCTGCAGACGATGGGATCGGTGGCCGCACTGGGCCCCTCGGCGATCTACCTCGCCCGCAAGGGCCTCTTCGAGCAGCAGTTGACGCTGCCCTTCGGCGCTCCCAGGACGATGTTCAACGTCCCGATCGGCGGTGCGCGCAGGTGCGCCGCGCAGTCCTGGCCGCTGCAGCGGGTGATGGCGATCAAGAAGGCCGCGGGGGTCACCGTCAACGACGTCGTGCTGGCGATGTGCAGCGGCGCCCTGCGGTCGTATCTGCTCGAGCAGAACGCGCTACCGGATCGTCCCCTGATCGCGATGGTGCCGGTCAGCCTGCGCGACGACTCCAATTCCACCGGCGGCAATCAGGTCGGGGCGATCCTGGCGAATCTGGCCACCGACGTCGACGATCCCGCTCTTCGTCTCAAAGCGGTCAGCAACTCGATGAGCAGCAACAAGGAGATCTTCTCCCAGTTGCCCAAGCTGGAGCGCCTGGCGCTCTCAGCGTTCAATCTGTCCCCGCTGTTGCTCAGCGCGATATCACCGGCGCTGGTCTCCGCGGCACCGCCGTTCAACCTGGCGATCTCCAACGTGCCCGGGGCGCGCGAACCGCTGTACTGGAACGGTGCCCGACTCGACGGCAACTACCCGCTGTCGATCGCCCTCGACGGGCAGGCCCTCAACATCACCTTGACCAACAGCGCGGACAACCTCGACTTCGGACTGGTCGGCTGCCGACGCAGCGTGCCGAGCCTGCAGCGGCTGCTGGGACATCTGGACACCTCGCTCACCGACCTCGAGGAGGCGATGGGCTTCCCGGTCAAACCTGCGCGGCCGGCCAAAGCCCGGACCGCGTCGCGACGCCCTAGGGACAGCTGACCCTGATTTCGAACGGCTCGTTGACCGGCTGCATCGGGTCGGCCATGTTGACGCCGATGGCCGTTCCGCTGATGGTGTAATTCTTGCCGTCCTTGGTCGCGGTGGCGCTGGCGCCCGGCGCGCCGTCCTGATAGGCCAGCGCGACGCCGTTGAGGTCGCCGAGCCCCACGGAGGTCACTTTCGAGGCGTCTGCACTCATGACCACGGCGATACCGGAGCCCTGCTCACCGATGCCGATGGTGAGACTGTCGCCGGCGGTCGCGCACACCACCTGTCCCCGGATGTCCTGTTGCTGCCCGTCGACAATCACCGTCGCGCTGCCGGCTCCCGTGGAGGCCGACACACCGCCGGTGGTGGCCGCGGGGGATTTCTCCTCGGCCTTCTTGGTGCCAGAACAGCCGGCCAGACCGGCAATCACCACCGAGGCTCCACACACGGCGGCCGCTATGACTCGAATCACGGCATTTCTCCCTTCTCAGCCCACGCTTGATTAGATACCTCCTGTGCCCGACAGTCGCGCGCCGGAGAGCTCCTTGTTCACGGTAACGGCCCAACTGCCGAAGGACCGCGGCCGCAGCGGAGTTATTCGTACCCCACACGGCGAGATCCACACGCCGGCCTTCATCGCAGTCGGCACGCAGGCCACCGTCAAAGCCGTCCTGCCGGAGACCATGCGCGAGCACGGAGCCCAAGCGCTGCTGGCCAACGCCTACCACCTCTATCTGCAGCCCGGCGCGGACATCGTGGCCGAGGCGGGCGGTCTGGGCGCCTTCATGAACTGGCCCGGGCCCACGTTCACCGACAGCGGGGGATTTCAGGTCATGTCGCTGGGGGTGGGCTTCCGCAAGGTGCTCATGGAAGACGTCGACCGGGTCCAGGCCGATGATCTGGTGGCCGCCGGAAAGCAGCGCCTTACCCGCGTCGATGCGGACGGCGTCACCTTCACCAGCCACCTTGACGGCTCCACCCACCGATTCACGCCCGAGGTGTCCATCGGCATTCAGCATCAACTCGGCGCGGACATCATCTTCGCGTTCGACGAGCTGACCACGTTGGTCAACACCCGCACCTATCAGGAGGAGTCGCTGGCCCGCACCCAGGCGTGGGCGCAGCGCTGCCTGCTCGAGCATCGCCGCCTGACGGACCTCAAGGAGCCGACCAGCCCGCGGCAGGCGCTGTTCGGGGTCGTGCAGGGCGCCCAGTACGAAGATCTGCGCCGCCAGGCCTGCCGCGGTCTGGACTCGATCACCGACGAGACGGGACGGGGATTCGACGGTTACGGGATCGGCGGCGCGCTGGAGAAGCAGAACCTGGCCACCATCGTGGGATGGTGCACCGAGGAGTTGCCCGACTCCAAGCCGCGACACCTGCTGGGGATCAGCGAACCCGACGATCTGTTCGCCGCGATCGCCGCCGGCGCCGACACCTTCGATTGCGTCTCACCCTCGCGGGTCGCCCGCAATGCCGCGGTGTACGCGACCTCCGGCCGCTACAACGTGACCGGTGCCCGCTACCGGCGTGACTTCACAGCGCTGGATCCCGATTGCGACTGCTACACCTGCAGTCATTACACCCGCGCCTACCTGCACCACCTGTTCAAGGCGAAGGAGATGCTCGCCGCCACCCTGTGCACGATCCACAACCAGCGCTTCATCATCGGACTCGTCGACCGGATTCGAGAAGCGATCCTCGCCGGTGACTTCGACGAGTTGCGCGAGGAGGTTCTCGGGCGTTTCTACGGCACTGCACAGCCGTGATGACCCGGGTGAAGACGTGGAAAGGCACGGGGAAAAACGAAAAAAGGAAGAACCGAAAGCCGCGGCCTCTGTGGTTCTTCGGAGGTGACCGCCCGCAGGCGGGATCCGTGCCTTCACGGATTGAACACCACCTGAGCTAGGACCGCAATCGCCTGCCCTGTGCGTTGCGGATCCGGACCAGGGATCTCAGCCCCATCCGGGAATACAGCGATGCGGGCGGGACCTGCCGGAAACCCCGGACCCCCGGCTGCCCGGTTGCCGCCTGCGCGATCTTGCGCGCGATGCGGAAATCGAGATCCTTGAGCACCCCCCGGTCGGTGGTGGTTTCCAGCAGCGACGCGAGACCGGGCACGACGAAAGGACTGTCGGGATCGAGCATGACGTTCGCCGTTGCCACCAGCCTGCAGGCGCGCTGCTCGACCGTCATTGCCGACAGGCTCGCCGCGGCCCCGTCGATCCGGGTCGCGAACCTGCCGACGAATCGACGCAACCGGTGCGGTCCCACGGTCACGGTCCCGGCGTAGCTGACGGACAGGCCCAGGCAGTCGATCCGATTGCCCCCGCGGTAGGCGGGGTCGGCATCAGAGGGCATGCCGGTACCGCTCAACGCGGTGCGACGCTCCTTGGCGATCTTGCGCTTGACCCCGATCTCCGTCAGCAGCGAGTCGATCCGCGCATCGGCCTCGTGGATCGCCGACAGATCGGGATGGGCGAGAACGAAGTCGTCGTTGTAGCGGGCGTAAAAGATCCCGTCGACGCACAGGATCGCCCGGTCCATCTTCGTGACGGCCAGATTCGACAGAATGGGAACCATCGGCGTACCCGTGGGCAGACCGTGCAGCCGGGTGAACAGCACGCCGTCCTGATCCTCAACGACGGGACGGGCCAGCGAGACGATCAGATCCCAGGTCCTCGCCGAGACGGCCCCGCCCGGGGTCCCCAGTCCAGCCACCTCGCGGACCAGCGGCCACAGCGGTGCGTCGGGTCCGACCGGTAGCGAGTCGCCGTAGTGGTCGAAGTCGGACTGCAGCACATACAGCGGTGGACCGTGCGGCCCCACCCGGTGGCGGTGGTCACGGACGAACGCGGCCAGCGCGCGCATCGCGCTGACATTGGTCAGACCAGGCAGGTAGGAGTAGACGCCGGGCAGTCCCTGACACTGGGCGTTGTGCGTGAGGAGTTGGTAGAGCGCGGAACCGACGACGTGGTCGGTGAAGCACGGCATGTGCGCGGCGCGGCTCTTTCCCTTCGTCTGCAGGGACCACAGCGCGACTGGCCGCGGACGATAATCGCCCTCGGAAACGCTGCGGGCGATCGTCCGTGACAGTTGGCTGCGCTTGGCTGCGGTATCGAAATAGGTCACGCCGTTCTCGGCTTCGGCGAAGGCCATACCCCGTTGCCGGCGGGTGGTGAAGATCCGCAGGATCACGTCTTCGTAGGTCTGCGGATCGCCAAGCCGGCGCTCGACGTCGACGGGCTCATTCATCGGCGGTATCGACCGAGTTTCCAGGTGCGCAGCACCGTCAGCCAGCGATCGACCCGGTCGTGCTCGGGATCGGCAGGCAGCAGCAGCAGCAGCCGCAGACAGCTCTGCTCGCGCAGCGGTGTCAGCAGGCGACCGGGTAGGGCAACCACGTCGACACCCTCTTCGAGCGAGGCGATCGCCGTCTGCAGCAGCGTCGCGAGAACCTCCGGTTCAACAGTGCGCATGTCCGCTGCGCCGCTGCGGGTCTGCAGGTCGAACACGATCCCGGTGGGGAAGAGCGTCCGGAACTGTGCGACCAACTCGCCCAGGTCGGCCGGGCAGGGCACGGCGTCGCCGGGCGGTGCGAACGCCGGGTCGCCGGAGATGCGCTCAAGTATCGCGTGCCCGTTGGCGGCCGGTGCGGCCAGGGAAGTACCGCGGCCCAGCGCACCGCCGGTGGCTGTCTGCAGCGCGATGTGTGGTGCGGGGAAATCCCCACCCGGTTCTTGGCGCTCGTAATACATCAGCAGAGTGGGTGAATGGAATCCGACGTGCCCGTGACCGTCAAACTCCTGTTCCATCAGCCGCACCGCGGCAGTGCGCTGTTTGGCGGTGATCGACTGCGGGATCGTGACGGTCCCGGCGAGTACCGGACCGGATTCGCGGGCAAGGGAGTCGACCCATTCGCGCAGGGAGAGCAGCGCCGGCTCCGGCGGGTCTCGGCGATCGCGGAAATGCTGGACGTTGATCAGCACGATGAGCTGGGTGACCATCGCCGCGGTGATCTGGATCAGATCGGAGGCCGGGTGGGGATTGAGCCACACCAACCACATCAGAGCACAGAGCAGTGCCAGCGTGGCGATGTGCGTGCCGAACCGGCCCTCGGCGAACAGCCGGATCTGATAGATGCCAATGACACTGCGCACCAGGAACATCGGAATCAGTGCCAGCAGGAAACTCATCGGCACGTCATGCAGGACGAACTGCCCGAGCCCGGCGGCCAGTACCCAGTAGTACAACGCGATCACCGGCGATAGCCACACCAGAGCGTGGAAGAACATCTGCTGGAGGCTCCGGATCGCGGGCGCGTTTCGCAGGCGCACCAGATCGAAGTAAAAGATTCCGGAGCTCTCGTAGGTGCCACGAAACAGCGGCAGAATCAGATAGAAGAACTGGAAGGCATCCACGTGCCGCCAGGCCATGTTTGCGGCGGTGAGGTCGAAGGTACGGGTGTCGGTGCCGTAGAAGCCGACGAGGATGAGCACCAGCACCGCGTCCAGGCGAAAGCTGAGGCCCGAAATCGTCGTCTCGAATCCCAGCCAGGGCGGAATCCTCGGCAGGTCGCGCCACCAGCGCGCAGGCGGCCCGAACCGCGGACGCAGGCCCACCATACGGTAGGCCTCCAGGCAGAAGTGAACGGTGATCCAGATGGTGATCGCGTTGGCGGCGACGATCGAGATGATGATCGCGGCCTTCGGGTAGTAGAAGAGGCCGGCACCGAGGACGGCCAACTGGACCCCCGTGGGCACAAACATCGACCAGATCGGTTTGTACACCCGGCGCGTGGCGTAGATCCCCGAATGCAGTACCCGGACCGGTAGTCCGATCGCCAGCTCGACAATGACCAGGAAGGCATAGAAGCGGCCGACCGCGTCGTCGCCGGCACCGGACATCAGCTGCAGGGCCACGGCGCCGAGGGCGATCACCGCGATCGCCAGGATCACCGCGAGCACCAGCCAGGATCCGATCTCGCGCTCGGCGGCATCGCGCTGCCCGGACCTGGCGTAGCCCCGCAGGCGTCCGCGCATCACCTCCAGAAGGCCCCACCAGGCTCCGGACACGATGAGGCTGCCCGCCCGCAGCACCATGACCGTGAATGTCGCAACGCCTCCCAGGGCCGACATCAGGATGAAGAACTCGACTACATGCACGGCGAAGCGAATCCCGGACACCAGGAAGGGAAAGCGCAACCGATAGGCGAAGTACGCCAGGATCCTGCCGGTGAGCAGGCTCGGGTAGAGGGAGACGACGCGGCGCGTGCTGCCTGAGTTGCGTTCGAACCAGCGGTCGAGATCGCTAGAGGCGGTGTTCAACGGTGTTGGGCCGATCGTGGGGCTGTGGACGTCCTCCGCTGGGAGCTGTTGAATAGAGTGCGCTATGAAGCGAGGCGACGCAGTCGTATTCTCCATATCGGCCGTCCTGGCGGTCGCGGTGGTCGCCGCCGTCTCCTACAGCCTGCTTGTGGTGGATCGCAAGCCCAGCGATGCCGAGGTTTCCGGCAGCAGTGTCTCCAGTCTGCTGGCCCTGACCTGGGGTCCGAGCCTGTGCAAGGTCGAGCCGTCCAACTCGGGCTGCCGTTCCGGTCACGTCGGGCAGCTGGGGCAGGTCTTCATCCTGCACGGGCTGTGGCCCCAGCCGTCTTCCGAGCAGTATTGCGGCGTGCCCCAGCGCGCCGCGGGCCGACCCGCGGTGGCGCTTCCGCAAGACGTCCAGGCGGGTCTGCAGCAGATGATGTCCGACGCGTCGGTGATGGCCTCGCACGAGTGGTACGCGCACGGCACCTGCTCGGGTGTTGCCGCCCCCGAATACTTCGCCATCGCGACGTCACTGACCGATCAGGTGCGCAAGGTTCTCGACCCGCTCTTCGACAGAGCCGAGGGGCGCCGACTCGCGCCGCGCAGCGTGCGGGAGGCCTTCGACAGCGAGTTCGGCCGCGGGGCGGGCAACCGCGTCGGCCTCACCTGCCGCGACGTGACTCGCGAAGGCACCCTCGTCTACGAGGTCCACCTGTCGCTGCCGCCGGTGACCGACCTGCGAAACGGGGCCACGACGCCATCGCTGGCCGAGGCCCTCGCGAAGGGCCCGACCATCCCGGCCGGGTGCGGGCAGGGCCGCGTGCCGTGACCGCCACCGCTCAGCCGTTGCTGCTGCAACTGCTCGACCCGGCGAACCGGCCCGACCCCTACCCGGTGTTCCGGCGGTTCCTCGACGTCGGGCCACTGCAGTTGCCGCAGTCCAACCTTGTGGTCTTCTCCGCGTTCGACGACTGCGACCAGGTGCTGCGCCACCCCTCCTCGTGCAGTGACCGGCTCAAGTCCACCATCGTTGCGCGGGCCGTGGCCGCGGGTGAGGACGCCCGACCGTTCGGCACGCCGGGATTTCTGTTCCTGGACCCGCCCGACCATACCCGGTTGCGCCGCCTGGTCAGCAAGGCGTTCTCACCCAAGGTCGTCAAAGCACTGCAGCCCGACATCGCCGCCCTGGTCGACGGCCTGCTGGACTCGATCGCCTCAGCCGGCCGGATGGAAGCGATCGCCGATCTGGCCTACCCGCTTCCCGTCGCGGTGATCTGCCGCCTTCTCGGAGTGCCGATCGAGGACGAACCGCGCTTCCGTGCGGCGTCGGCATTGCTGGCCCAGGGCCTGGATCCGTTCGTCACGTTCACCGGCCAGTCGCAGGGCTTCGAGGAGCGACTGCAGGCGGGTTTGTGGCTGCGCGGATATCTGCGTGAGCTGCTCCAGCAGCGCCGTGCGCACCCGGGTGAGGATCTGATGTCCGGGCTGATCGCGGTGGAGGAGTCAGGCGATCAGCTGACCGAAGACGAGATCGTGGCGACCTGCAATCTGCTGCTCGTCGCCGGGCACGAGACGACGGTGAACCTGATCGCGAACGCGATGCTGGCGATGCTGCGCCACCGGCAGCACTGGACCGCGCTGGGGCGCGACCCCGAGCGTGCACCGGCGATCGTGGAGGAGACCTTGCGTTACGACCCGCCCGTGCAACTGGTCGGCCGTGTCGCCGGTGCGGACATGACGATCGGAGAAGCCCACATACCGCAGGGCGACACGATGATGCTGCTGCTGGGCGCCGCGCACCGCGATCCGGCCGTCAACGAGCACCCGGATGACTTCGACCCCGGCCGGACCGCCGTCCGGCACCTGGCGTTCGGCTTGGGCCCGCACTTCTGCCTCGGCGCCCCGCTGGCGCGGCTGGAGGCCGCGGTGGCGCTGGCGGCGGTCACCAGGAGGTTCCCGGACGCCCGACTGGTCGGCGAGCCGGAGTACAGGCCCAACGTCACGCTGCGCGGCATGGCCAGCCTGAGTGTCGCGCTGTAGCGCGGCCCTGGATCGACACTCAACCGCGAAAGACCCAGGGCCGGCGCGGCAGCCGCGCCGGGTCGAAGGATTCCAGCAGGTCCCCGGGCGTGGTGGCGCCGCCGCGTTCCAGGGACTCGGCGATCAGTGCGAACGTCCGGGACGCCCCGAGGTCGGCGAGTGTCACCGCGCCGTCGCGCTTGGCCAGCCGCTTGCCGTCGGCGTTGAGGGCCAACGGAACGTGGGCATAGGTCGGCTGGGCATACCCCAGCAGCGACCCCAGGTAGGCCTGACGGGGGGAGGAGGACAGCAGGTCGTCGCCGCGCACCACCTGGTCGACACCGGCCAGGGCGTCGTCCACCACCACCGCCAGGTTGTAGGCGGGGACCCCGTCGCCGCGGCGCAGCACGAAGTCATCGACGACGCCGGTGTAGCTCCCGTGCTGCAGGTCGTTGACGGTGAACCGCGTCGCCGCGGAGCGCAGCCGCAACGCCGGCGGCTTTCCGCCGCCGCGCCGCTGCGATCGGGCGGAGTCGGTGAGATCGCGGCAGGTGCCCGGGTAGGAGCCCTGCGGGGCGTGCGGCGCACGCGGCGCGTTGAGGATGTCCTTGCGGCTGCAGAAGCACTCGTAGACCAGGTCGCGCCGTCGGAGAGCGTCGATGACCGCGTCGTAGCGTTGCGGGTGACTCGACTGCCACTGTGGTTCGTCGTCCCAGTCCAGTCCGATCGCGGCCAGGTCGGTCAGTTGACGCTCGGCAACCGCGGTGTGGGTGCGGTCGTCGAGGTCCTCGATGCGGATCGTGAAGCGACGACCTGTCGAGCGGGCGAACAGCCACGCCAGTACGGCGGTCCGCAGGTTGCCGATGTGCAGATCCGCCGACGGGCTCGGGGCGAACCGGCCGGCGCCGACCCCGGTGGTGTTCATCGTCGCCTCCTCTTCCGAGGATCACCCTGCCGGTTCGCTCAGAGGACCTCACCGATGGGTGTCCCGGCGATGATCTTGGCGCGGGTTTTCATCACCTTGCCCGGCATCCCGCCGCCGACGACGGCGGCAAGTGCCCCCTCGCGTTCGTAATTGGCCAGGAACTTGCGGCCGTCGTCCTCCACGACATGCACGGTGTCGGTGGGATGAGGTTCACCGAGGCACTGGATCTTGACGTCGTACTGGTCGCTCCAGAAATACGGCACCGTGACCACCGCCGGTGCGTCCTGATGAAGAAGTGCCGCGACCAGCACCCGGGCCTGGTCTGCGACATTGCTCCAGTGCTCGACCCGGACCCGGTGGCCGTGAGCGTCGGTCCACGCGGCGACGTCGCCGAGGGCCCAGACGTGCCCGGCGCTGGTGCGTCCGGCGGCGTCGCAGAGCACCCCGCCGTCGCCGGGGTCGAGGTCCACCCCGCTGCCGGCCAGCCAGGCGGTGGCCGGCCGGGAGCCGATGCCCAGCACCACCAGGTCGGCCGCGACGACCTCGCCGTCACTGAGGAGCACCTCGCGCACCGCGCGTTCGCCGCGCACCTCCGACACCCCCGTGCCGGTGCGGACGTCGACGCCGGCGTCGCGGTGCAGACGGGCGACCAGACGACCGACCTCCTCGCCGAGCACACCGGCCAACGGTGTCGGCTGCGGTTCGACGAGAACCACCTCGACGCCGAGGGCGCGCAGGCTGGCGGCCACCTCGCAGCCGATGAAGCCGGCACCGACGATCACCGCGCGAGTCGCCGTTGCGGCGTGGTCGCGCAGGGCCGTGGCGTCCGCCAGCGACCGCAGCACGTGGATGCCGGTCAGATCCGGCCAGGACCCGATCCGCTTGGGGGTCAGGCCGGTGGCGACGATCAACTCGTCGTAACCCAGAGTCGAACCGTCCTCGAGAGTCAGCGTCTGGGCCGAGGTGTCCAGGGATCGAGCGGCCGAACCCGACCGCACGGTGATCCGGTGTTCGGTGTAGAACTCCGCCGGTTTGAGCGCCACGTCGGCCAGGGTCTTGGCGCGGTCGACCAGAAACTCCTTGGACAGCGGTGGCCGGTCGTAGGGCGGGTAGTCCTCCGCGGCGACGAGGGTGATCGGCCGGTCATCGCCGGATTTGCGCAGCTGCTCGCAAACCCGCACGGCGGCCAGCCCGCCCCCGACGATCACGATCCCGGTGGCTCCCACGCCGTCTTCTTACCGGAAGTCGTGCCGGCCGGCTGCGCAATCTGGGCAGCAATCTGGGCAAAGGTGCACGATCTGGGGTCGCGGTCCGGGCGCCACCGGCTGAACTGGGCGGTGTGTCGGAAGCGGTCGCCCTGCATGTGGTCGTAACGGACCTCCACCACCCGCTCGGGCCGAAGGGCGGTGAAGGACAGATCTTTGCCGCTGTTCCAGCGCGACACTTCGCTGTCCAGGCCGTGCCAGGGATGGTCGGGGCAGGTGGTGACCAGTGGCTGCAGCTCGGTGAACAACGCCCTGCGCGTGGCCATCGGCAACGCACCGATCACTCCGACCGGTGCCAGGGTGCCGTCGCGGCGGTAGAGCCCGAGCAGGAGCGAACCGATCGCGTCGTCGGAATCCCGGTGGAGCCGATAGCCCGCGACGACGCAGTCGGCGGTGCGCCGGTGCTTGATCTTGAACATCGTGCGTTCGCCCGGGCGGTACGGGGCTGTGAGCGGCTTGGCGATGACCCCGTCGAAGCCCGCACCCTCGAGTTCGTCGAACCAGCGCCGCGCGGTCGCGGGATCTGTGGTGGCCGGTGTGATGCGGAAGGTCGGTCCGCAACGCTGCAGCGCATCGACCAGTGCGGCGCGGCGCACGCTGAACGGCGCGGCGGTGAGGTCGTCATCGCCGAGCGCCAGCAGGTCGAAGGCGACGAACGAGGCCGGAAGTTGCGCCGCGAGCATCCGGACTCGGGAGTCGGCGGGGTGGATGCGCTGCTGCAGCGCCGGGAAATCCAGGCCCGCGTCGCCGCTGATGACGATCTCACCGTCGATCACACAGCGCGGCGGAAGCTCAGCCACGGCGGCCGCCACCAGTTCGGGGAAGTAACGGGTCAGCGGTCGCGTGGTGCGGCTGCCCAACTCGACGTCGTCACCGTCGCGAAAACAGATCGACCGGAACCCGTCCCACTTCGGTTCGTAGGAAGCGCCCTCGGGGATGTCCGACACTGACTTGGCCAGCATCGGCGACACCGGCGGTGTCACCGGCAACCGCAGCACCGCCATGACTACATTGTGCCGCAGATTCCCGGCGTAACGTCGAGGTGTGCAGGCCGAGGAGATCGACGTCTACGGCGTTGCGGTGCGGATCACCAACCGCGACAAGCCCTTCTTCCCCAAACTCGGGGCGGCCGGCACCAAGGGTGCCCTGATCGACTACTACCTGTCGGTCGCCTCCGGCCCGATGCTCACCGCACTGCGGGACCGGCCAACCCATTTGCAGCGGTTCCCCGACGGCATCGACGGCGAGGAGATCTATCAGAAACGGCTTCCCGAGAAGCACCCGGACTATCTGCAGTCCTGCCGGGTCACCTTCCCGTCCGGGCGCACCGCGGACGCGCTGCGGGTGACCCACCCCTCGGCGATCGTGTGGGCCGCCCAGATGGGCACGATCACCCTGCACCCCTGGCCGGTCCGCTGCCCGGACGCCGAGCACCCCGACGAACTGCGGGTCGATCTCGACCCTGCACCGGGCACCGGTTTCGCCGAGGCGCGCACCATCGCCGTGGACGTCCTCAAACCCCTGCTCGACGACATCGGCATGGTCGGGTACCCGAAGACCTCCGGGGGCCGGGGCGTGCACGTGTTCCTGCGCATCGCCGCGCAGTGGGACTTCATCGACGTGCGCAGGGCCGGCATCGCCCTGGCCCGCGAGATCGAGAGGCGCGCACCGGATCTGGTCACCACGTCGTGGTGGAAGGAGGAACGTGGGCGGCGGATCTTCGTCGACTTCAATCAGAACGCCCGCGATCGCACCTTCGCCGCGGCCTACTCGGTCCGGCCCACCCCGATCGCGACCGTGTCGACTCCGCTCACCTGGGATGAGTTGGCCGGCGCCGCAACCCCGGACGACTACACCATGGCGACGGTGCCGGCGCTCATCGCCAGCCGCGGCGACCCGATGGCCTCGCTGGACTCGGTGGCCCAGTCACTCGATCCGCTGCTCGCGATGGCCGCAGCCGATGCCGATCGGGGTCTGGGGGATCTGCCCTATCCGCCGAATTATCCGAAGATGCCGGGCGAGCCCAAGCGGGTGCAGCCCAGCCGGGATGCCAGTCGGAGGCGCGCTCGCGCGGAGGACAGAGATGCGAAAACGTAGACTGGCGCCACCGGCGTGCGGTGTGCAGGGGGAGGTGCGGGATTGACGCGGCTCAGCGGATCGGACGCGGTGATCCTCGACTACGTGCGCACCCCCCGCGCGAAGGCCTCGGCGAAAGGGTCGCTGCACGACCGCAGCGCGACTGATCTGCTGGTCGCACTCGAGCGCTCCCTCGTCGAGCGCACCGGACTGGACAGCGGCCTCGTCGACGACGTGGTCATCGGTTGCGCCTCGCAGGTCGACGAGCAGGGCGCGAACATCGCTCGCACCTCCGCGCTGTTGGCCGGGTGGGGTGAAACCGTGCCCGGGGTCACCCTCAACAGGTTCTGCGCGTCGGGCATCGACGCGGTCGCGCAGACAGCGGCGCGCCTGCGCCAGGGAGATCTGAGCATGGCGGTGGCCGGCGGCGTCGAGTCGGTGTCGCGGGTCCCGCTCTTCGCCGACCGGGGTCCGCTGTGGACCGACCCCAGCACCATCCGGGCAGTCGGCTCAGTGCACATGGGCATCGCCGCCGACCTCAACGCGACCCTCGAGGGGTTCCGGCGCGAAGACCTCGACCGCTACGGGGTGGAGACGCAGCACAAGTCGGCCGCGGCGTGGGCCGCGGGGGCTTTCGCCGGCTCCGTGGTGCCGGTTGCGCCCACCGGGCGCGGGCCCGGACTCGATCACGACGAGCTGGTCCGCCCGGACACGACCTATGAAGCCCTGGCCGCCCTGCCGCCGGCCTTCGCCCAGCTCGGCGCCGACGGCCAGGACGAGATCGCGCTGAGTGCTTATCCGGTCGTCTCCGCCATCGAGCACTTGCACACCGTGGGCACCTCACCCCAGATGGCCGACGCGGCCGCGCTTGTGCTGCTGGGCACCCGCGACGGGGCCGAGTCGGTCGGGCTCGCGCCGCGGGGGCGCATCGTCGCGTCGGCGACCACGGCGGTCAACCCGGTGGTGATGCTGACCGCCGGGCAGTCGGCGGTCCTCGACGTCCTCGCGCGGACCGGTCTGCGACCCGCCGACATCGACGTCTTCGAGTTCGCCGAAGCCTTCGCCGCGCTGTGCCTGAAGTTCCGCCGCGATCTGGACGCCGGGCCCGACCGGATGAATCCCAACGGCGGAACCATGGCCATGGGGCACGCCTTCGGGGCCACCGGCGCGATCCTGGTCGGCAGCTGCCTGGAGGAACTGGAACGGCGCGACGGGCGCTACGGGGTGGCCGCGGTCAGCGGTGCCGCAGGACTGGGGGTCGCGATCCTGATCGAGCGACTCACCGCGTAGACGCCATTTTCCCGAGCCGTTTACCGAGACGAAAGCGGTTGGTGCGCCTACGATGAGAGCGGGAAATCCCACCGGATCGCACTCGGATCCCGGGTGCGGACGTCGACGTCGGGGTGATGGCGATGATGCGAAACACTGCACGGATCGGGGCGGCAGTGTTCGCCCTCGGACTGATGGCGGGGCCGCAGGCCCCGGGACTGGCGGCCGCCGACAACCCCGACGCCGACTC
>NZ_JBJTCF010000110.1:0-11820 GCF_046091765.1 Mycobacterium sp. | reverse complement strand
GTCATCGCCCTGGAGCTGCTCGCCACCGGCGCCTGGTCGGGCGCGGGGGTGCTGGGGCCTGAGGCGTTCGAGTCGATGCCCTTCCTGGACCTGATGCGCGACGGGTACGGGCAGCAGTGGCACGTGGAGGAACGCACGCCCAACCGAAGCTGAGAGTTGGAAATTTTTTTATGATTTAGGCGACACTCCCCGATCGGTGTGATGTGATCCACAGCATCCGAAGCAGGTCTTAGAAGTCGTCTGTATTCACGGGGGAAGCATGGCGGGACAGAATTCGCGCTCGAAGTCCACACGCCGTCGGGCGCGGGCGCGCCGGAATTCGCGGACTGCGGCCGCGTTCTTCGCACTCGGGATGTCGGTGGCCGCGCCGCAGGCGCTGGGGATCGCCGGCGCCGCC
Source organism: Mycobacterium sp. (assembly GCF_046091765.1). Classification (GTDB taxonomy): domain Bacteria; phylum Actinomycetota; class Actinomycetes; order Mycobacteriales; family Mycobacteriaceae; genus Mycobacterium. The sequence goes on along the minus strand of NZ_JBJTCF010000110.1, from coordinate 11,423 downwards.
CCGGTGGATGACGCGCCGTCCGCCGACAACGCCGCCAATAACGCCGCCGCCAAGCCCGCCTCAACCAGCCGCGGGCCCGCCCGGTCGCCGGGTGTCTCCGCGCCGGCCCGCAACGAACCCGACGGGCCCGCCCCGGCCGCGACACCCGCGCCGACCAACACACAGTCCGTGACCTCGGCCTCCAGCGCATCCCTGTCCGCCGCCCCACCGGCGGTCCCGTTGCCGCGCCTGATCGCCGGCCTGCTCGCGCCCCTCCAGGCGGTCGCCACCGCGGGGACGCGTCCGGCCCCGCAGAGCACCTCGCGCGCCTCCGGAAATCAGACCGCGGTGATCGTCCGACCGGTGACCGTCCCGGTGGTCGGCTACGAACAGAGCGAGAACGTCCAGGTGGGCAGCACGGTGGCCGGGACGCTGTCGGTGACCGCGCCGGGCGGGATCTGGACGCTGAACGGCCGGCCGCAGTGGACCCCGCCGGCCAGTGGGCCGCGCCGCGCCAACAGCGGGGTGACCTCCTCGCAGCGCGGGTCGGGGCCGGCTCCGGTGGCACCCGCACGCGGGACAGTGGCCTTCAACCCCGACGGCACCTTCGACTACACCCCCAACGCCGAACTGGCCGCCGCCGGTGGCACCGACACCTTCACCGTCACCGTCTCAGACCGCTCCGGGCGGACTGTGGCCGTGCCGGTCACGGTTGTCGTCCGCAAACCAGCGGTGCCCGCGATCAACAAGCCCGATCCCGACACCGGAACGGTCTCCGGGAGGGTGACCGGCGGGTCCGGCAGCGGCGAGGAGAATTTCACCCCACTCGACGCGCCACAGCGCGGGTCGGTCGTCGTGGAGCCCACCACGGGGGAGTTCAGCTATATCCCCAGCCCGGAAGCGCAGCACGCCGCGGCGGCCGACGATGCCGAGGATGCGGATCGCACCGACACCTTCACGGTGAGCATCACCGACCAGAGCGGTACCGGCACGGTCGTGGTCCCGATCAGCGTTCCGATTCGGCCCTTCAACACCCTCCCGCAGGCCACCGCCCAGGTCGGGGCGCCCGACACCGTCAGCGGACGGGTGATCGGCACGGTGCTCGGCAGCGACGACGACGGGGACACGCTGAGCTACGGCGCCCCGGCGGGCACGCCCCGCGGAACAGTGACGATCGATCCCGCCACTGGCACCTTCACCTACACGCCGACCGACGAGGCCCGCCACGCCGCCGCCGCTGACGACGCCGGCGACGCCGAGCGGACCGACACCTTCACCGTCACCATCGATGACGACCACGGAGGGCTCACCGAACTGGCGGTCACCGTGGTCATCGCGCCGGCGAACACTACGCCCACCGCAACGGCCTCGGTCGGCACCCCGGACCGGACCGGCGTCGTCACCGGCACGGTCACCGGCGCCGACGCCGACGGGGACACTTTGCGGTACAGCGCGCCGCCGACCACGCCGAGGGGCACGGTGCGCGTCGACCCCGAGACCGGCGTCTTCACCTACACCCCCGGCGCCGCGGCCCGGGCCTCCGCCACCGACCTCACCGACACCTTCACCCTGACCGTCAACGACGGTCACGGCGGCACCGCCACGGTGAGCGTCACCGTGGCCATCGACCCGAACCGGACGCCCGTAGCTGTCGTGAGCGTCGGGAGCCCCGATCCCGCCACCGCGGTCGTCACCGGAACCGTCACCGGCTCAGACCCCGACGGTGACGCGGTGAGCTACAGCGCACCGGCAGCCACCCCCAAGGGCACGGTGAGCATCAACCCGACCACCGGCGCCTTCACCTACACTCCCGGCGCCGCGGCCCGTCACGCCGCCGCCGCGGACGGCGCGAGCCTCGCCGACCGTACCGACACCTTCACCGCCGCCGTCAGCGACGGTCGCGGCGGTGTCGCCACGGTTGCGGTGACCGTCGGTATCGTCGGCAGCAATGTCGCGCCCACCTTGGCGCCGACCGTGGGAACACCCGATGCCGCAACCGGAGCGGTCACCGGATCTGCCGGCGGAAGCGACGCCGACGGCGATTCCCTGTCCTATTCCGCGCCCGCGACCACGGCGAAGGGCAGCGTCCTGGTCGACGCCGCCTCCGGCGCGTTCGCCTACACGCCTGCCCCGGCGGCCCGCCATGCCGCCGCCGCGGTCGGGGCCTTCCCGGCCAACCTGTTCGACACCGTCACCCTGACCGTCACCGACGGCCACGGCGGTGTTGCGACCGTGGCCGTGACGGTGCCGATAGGCCCGGCCAACGTCGCCCCGACTGCCGTTGTCACGACCGGGACGCCGAATTCCTCCAGCGGCACGGTCACCGGGGCGGTGGTCGGCTCCGATGCCGACGGGGACACCCTGACCTACTCCGGACCGACGAGCACCGCGAGAGGCACGGTCACGGTCAACCGCGATGGCACGTTCGTCTACACCCCCGATGCCGCGGCCGCGCATGCGGCCGCCGCCGCGGGGGCGCCCGGCGGCGGTCTGGCCGACACGTTCACCGTGACCGTTGATGACGGCCACGGAGGCACGGCGACGCAGGTGGTGTCGATCACCATCGCCCCGCGCAACGTCACGCCGACACTGAATCCGACGGTCTCCGCACCGACCGCGGCGACAGGTCAGATCACCGGAGGCGCCGACGGGGCTGATGCCGACGCCGACACCCTGAGCTACGCGATCACCTCGCGCCCCGCGAACGGCACCGTGTCGATCGACCCGGCGACGGGGGCGTTCGTCTACACCCCGAATGCCGCCGCCCGCCACGCCGCCGCCCTCGAACGCCCCGTAACGCGCGGCCTGCAGACGGTCACTCTCAGCGACCCCGCGGCGGTCACCCAGGGCACCTTCGCGCTGAGCACGTCGACGCTCAACCACGTCACCCAGTTGGCGTCGGCCGGCACCAACCGCTTCAACTACGTTGCGACCTTCTTCACCGCCACTGAAAGCCGGACCTACGTGTTCGGGCAGACCAGCGCACCGGTGGACACCGTGATGATCGTCTACACCGGCACCTTCGACCCGGCCTCGCCCAGCCGCGGCGCCGTCGCAGTGAACGACGACACCCCGGTCACCTCCCACGCCACGGTGGGGGCCACCGTCCAGGGGCCGAGCGGATGCGGATCGACCTCCTACTGCCCCCAGGTCAGCGCTGATCTGACCGCCGGGCAGGTGGTCACCCTGGTGGTCACGACCTACAGCGCGGGGGCACCCCTCGGGCTTCCCCAGACCTTCTACTCCAACGGGCCCGGCGGATTCTCCCCGAGCTCCCCGGAGGATTCGTTCACCATCTCCGTCGATGACGGCCACGGGGGCGTCACCGCCAGAAGTGTGTCGGTTCCGATCACACCGGCGAACACCAACCCCAGCGCGACCGCCACGCCCAACGCCCCCGACGCCGCCGGGCTGGTCACCGGCACGGTGGCCGGCTCGGATGCCGACGGGGACACCCTGACCTACAGCGCTCCGGCCAGTTCCACCTGGGGCCGGGGCACCGTCAGCATCAACCCGACCACGGGCGCCTTCACCTTCACCCCGACCGAGGCGGCGCGCCACGCCGCCGCCAGGATCGGCGCTCTGCCCGCCAACTCCGCCGACACCGTCACCATCACCGTCCGAGACGGCTATGGCGGGGTCACCCTGGTGCCGGTGACGGTGGCGATCGGCTCGGCCAACAACGCACCCATCGCCTCCGCCACACCGGGACGCCCCAACGGCTCCGGCGTCGTCAACGGTACGACCACAGCAAGCGATCCCGACAACGACCCGCTGACGTTCTCGGGATCGACGACCACCGCCAAGGGCACTGTCGTGGTCAACGCCGCCACCGGAGCGTTCACCTACACCCCCACCGCCGCGGCGCGTCACGCCGCGGCAGCCAACAATGCCGCCACCACCGGAGCACTCTTCGACACCTTCACCCTTACCGTCACTGACGGATTCGGAGGTGCCGCTGGCGTTCCTGTCACCGTGTCGATCAGACCGGCCAACAGAGCCCCGGTGCTCAATCCCACTGTGGCAGCGGCTATTGCGGGCACTGGTGCGATCAGCGGGTTGGCCAACGGCACCGACCCCGACGCCAACACCCTGACCTACAGCCTTAGTGCCGGGCCCACCAAGGGTGCGGTGGTGCTCGACGCCGCCTCCGGGGTGTTCACCTACACCCCCACTCCCGTTGCCCGCCACAACGCCGCTGCCATCGGCGCTCCAGCCGGCGACCTCTCCGACAGCTTCACTCTCGCGGTGTCCGACGGCCAAGGCGGCACCTCCACCGCCACGGTCAGCGTCACCGTCAGCCCGGCCAACGTCGCACCGACCGGCACATTCTCCACGGCGAACACTTTCGCAAACGGTGGCTTTACGACCAACCTGACCGGGTGGACGGCGATCAACTCCCGGGTGCTCCTGGGCGGGGCGAGCAACGTTGCCGGCTGGCCCACCCCGGTGGACCCGACGAACGCGCCCGACGGGGGAATCGAGGCATCGAGTCTCTCAGTCGAGTCGTACACGACGACCGTGACTGATGGCCGTGCGGTCATGACGTCGAGCCTCGGGGGCGTCCTAAACACACCGGCGGGCAGTGGCGGAGTGGTGCACGGCCCGGTGATCGTGTCCAACGATCCGGTCTACATCACTAGCGGGGCCACGGTCCAGTTCGACTGGGAGGCGAGCGGCGGTCAGGACGCCTACGACGTCTTCGCCTACATCCTCAACGTCAATACCGGCGCTACTGCGATCATGCTCAATGCGACAGGCCCCACTTTCAACGCGTCGCAGCCGGTGACCGTGGTCAACTTCCCCATCGCGACCGCCGGCAATTACAAGTTCGTGTTCGTCTCCGGTAGCTGGGATGCGACCAGGGGCACGGCCGCCGGGGCGCGACTGAGCATCGACAACGTACGGATCCTCAACAACTGGGGGGTCGGGGCCATCACCGGTGCTGTCACGGGATCCGATTCTGATGGAGACACCCTCAGCTACAGTTTGACCACCGGACCTGCGAGTGGCACCGTGACGGTCGATGCAACAAGCGGTGGGTTCGTCTACACCCCGAACAACCCGAATAGCCCGGCCGCTGATTCCTTCGTCGTAACGGTCACCGACAACTACGGCGGAAGTGTGCCCGTGACGGTCACGGTTCCCTGATTAGTCGACGCGCCGACGGCTCCCCGGCGTAGATTCCCAGCCGTCACCCGCCTAGACCCGGGAAGGCGCCGTGCGGACCGAGAACATCAACCACGCCTTCCTCGACGGCGTGCTCGACGGCAGCCACGAGGACGTCTACTACCACTTCGGGGTGGCCTCCAGCGACCCGATCCTGACCCCGCTGCGCGACCTGCGGGCGGTGGTCATGGCCGGATCCGGCGGGCGGATCGGCGAATTCGCGCGGCGCTGGAGTGACCTCAACGGGGGAGCGCCGCTCGTGGCCTTCCCGAAGGAGGACCGCTTCGTCACCCGCTACAGCGCCGGGGTGCTGTTCGCCTCCCACGGCATGGGCATGCCGAGTGCGTCCATCGCGCTGCAGGAACTGATGCGGATGGTGTTCTTCCTCAAGGACGGCGACCTCGACGCCCTCGACGCACTGTTCTGGTGCCGGGTCGGCACCAGCGGCGGGGTGGGGCTGGCTGGCGGCACGGTGGTGGTCTCCACCGAGGGCCTGATGGCCGACCTGCGCCCCTACCGGCTGCTGCGGGGCGGGGCGGGTGAGTACTGGTTCGACGGACGCTTCCCACCGGCGACGACCGCCGCGATCCTCGACGCCAACCGGCAAGCCGGCTTCCCGATCGTCGCGGGGAAGACGGTGGCCGGCAACGAGTTCTTCCTCGAGCAGTTCCGCCTCGACGGCGCGGTGTGCCTGGAGACCCCGCAGACCAAGATGGACTGGCTGCGATGGCTGGCCGACAACGGGGTGCGCAACATCGAGATGGAGGGCGCGATGATCGCGGGCTACCTCAACCACTGGGGCTTCCCCAGATTCGCGATGATCTGCTGCACGCTGCTCAACCGACTCGAGGGCGACCAGGTGACCGCGAGTCCCGAACAGCTGCACACCTTCAGTGCGGACTCCGGGGTGGCGCTGTTCAACTACCTTGAGACCAGCCTGCTCACCTGACGCCGGGAAGGACCGCCGATGACCGGGTACGCCGCTCTGTTCGAAGAGGCCAACGCCGCGGTCACCCGGTCGCTGGGCCCCGCGCCCGACGGCGTCGCGGTGCCCGCCGCGCTGCGCACCGCCAAGCTCCTGGCCGGGCGTATCGACCACACCCTGCTCAAGGCGGACGCGACCCTGGAGGCGATCGAGACCCTCTGCCGGGAGGCCCACGAGCACGGCTTCGCCTCGGTGTGCGTCAACACCCGCTGGGTGCCTACCGCCGCCGAACTGCTCGCCGACTCCCGGGTCATGGTGTGCACGGTGGTCGGCTTCCCGCTGGGGGCGATGACCCGGCTGGCCAAGGCCGAGGAGGCCCGTATCACCGTCGCCGAGGGCGCCGACGAGGTGGACATGGTGCTGGACATCGGCGGCCTGCTCTCCGGGGACCTCGCCGCGGTCTATGACGACATGCTCGGCGTGGTGGGTGCGGCCCGGCCCGCCCCGGTCAAGGTGATCCTGGAGACCAGCCTGCTCACCGACGAGCACAAGGCCATCGCCTGCCTGATCGCGCTGCGCACCGGCGCGGCCTACGTCAAGACCTCCACCGGGTTCGGCGGCGGCGGGGCCACCGCCCACGACATCGCGCTGATGCGCGCCATGGTCGGCGAGGCCCTCGGTGTGAAGGCCTCCGGCGCGGTGCGCACCCGCCACGACGCCGAGCAGATGCTCGCGGCGGGGGCCGACCGCATCGGCGCCTCGGCGTCGGTGGCGATCGTCACCGGCGGGCACGCCGGGGCGGGGGACTACTGAGATGGCCGCCCTGTTCGACACCGCGCGGGCCTGGCTGGCCGAGGACCCCGACCCGGTCACCGCCGCCGAACTCGCGGCGCTGCTGACCGCCGCCGAATCCGGCGACACCTCCGCCGCCGCGGAGCTGGCGGATGCCTTCGACGGCACCCTGCAGTTCGGCACCGCCGGTCTGCGCGGCCGGCTGGGACCGGGCAGCAACCGGATGAACCGGGTGGTGGTGGCCCGGGCGGCCGCCGGGCTGGCCGCCTACCTCGCCGCCCACGGCGGCAGCCGCGTCGTGGTCGGCTATGACGCCCGGCGCAACTCCGACGTCTTCGCCCGCGACACCGCCGAGATCATGGCCGCGGCGGGCATCGAGGCGATGGTGCTGCCCTCGGCGCTGCCCACACCGGTGCTGGCGTTCGCGATCCGCCACCTGGGCTGCGACGCCGGGGTGATGGTGACCGCTTCGCACAATCCGCCCGACGACAACGGCTACAAGGTGTACCTCGGCGACGGCAGTCAGATCGTGCCGCCCGCCGACGCGGAGATCTCCGCCCAGATCGCCGCGGTCGGATCGCCGGCGTCGATCACGCGCAGCTCGCAGTACGCCATCCTGGACGGCGCGGTGCTGGATGCCTATGTGGCGCGGGCGGTTTCGCTGCTCGGTGAGGGGCCGCGGGAGGTGGCCGCGGTCTACACCGCGCTGCACGGGGTGGGCGGTGAGGTCTTCGTGCGGGTCGTCCGGGAGGCCGGCTTCGCGGCGCCCGCGACGGTGGCTGCCCAATTCGAACCCGACGGCCGCTTCCCGACGGTCAACTTCCCCAACCCCGAGGAACCCGGTGCGATGGACCTCGCACTGGCCGACGCCCGGATGACAGACGCCGATGTGATCATCGCCAACGACCCGGACGCGGACCGCTGCGCGGCCGGCATCCGCTGCGCCGGTGACTACCGGATGCTGACCGGCGACGAGGTGGGGGCTCTGCTGGGCTGGTGGATCGCCGAACGCGCACGCCGCGACGGCTCGCCGGCCACCGGGGTGTACGCCCAGTCGATCGTGTCGGGCACGCTGCTGGAGCGCATCGCGGCTGACGCCGCACTGGGCTACGCGACCACCCTGACCGGCTTCAAGTGGATCGCCAAGGTGCCCGGGCTGCGGTTCGGCTACGAGGAGGCGCTGGGCTACTGCTGTGACCCCGACGCGGTGAAGGACAAGGACGGCATCACGGCCTCGCTGCTGATGCTGGAGCTGGTCGCGGCGCTCAAGGCGGAGGGCCGCGGACCCCAGGATGTGCTCGACGACCTGGCCCGCCGGCACGGGCTGTATGCGACCGCTCAGCTCTCGGTGCGGGTGGCGGACCTCTCGCTGATCGCGGCGGCGATGGCCCGGTTGCGGGCCGACCCGCCGGGGTCGCTGGCCGGGCGCACGGTGCTGCGCACCGATGACCTGGAGCAGGGTGTCGACGGGCTGCCGCCCACCGACGGGCTGCGCTTCACCCTCGCCGATGCCCGGGTGATCGTCCGCCCGAGCGGCACCGAACCGAAACTCAAGTGCTATCTGCAGGTGGTGATCCCGGTGACGGCCGGTATCACCGACGCGCGAGCGGCGGCCGGGGCCGAACTGAAAGCGCTTCGGGCCGGCGTCTCCGAGGCGCTCGGACTCTGACCGCGGCTCTGCTGCTGCGGTTGGGTGGGGATCTGCGCTGCGACCGCCGCCGGGCCTAGACCTGCGCGGCGTGTGTTGGCTGGATGTGGTCGGGAGTGCGACGGCGCCCGATGACCACCCACGCGAAGATCGCCCCGGCCAGGGCGACCCCGGCCAGCACCAGCATCGAGGTGGTGATCGCGTCGGAGGTGGAGTTGACGAAGGCGCTCTTGACGGCGTCGACCGCGTCTTGGGGCAGCCCGGACAGAGCAGCGTCGGCGCGGGTCAGGTCGCCATCCTCGACGGCGTCGGCGTAGCGGGCCGCCGTCTCGCGCAGGTCGCTACTCAGTCCCGGGCCGATCTTCGAGGTGGTCAGGCCCCCGATGATCGAGGTGACCAGTCCGACGCCCAGGGCCGCCGGAATGTTGAAGGTCATCTGCATCAGGCCCGAGCCCATGCCGGCCCGCTCGGCGTCGACCGCCGACATGCCCGCGGTGTTGCAGGCCGGCAGTGAGATTCCCACACCGATTCCCATGAGCGCCAGCGGGATCACCATCTGCGCCACCGTGGTGGCCGGACCGAAGAACAACCCGATCCAGGCCAGGGCGCCGGCCTGCATGAGCAGGGCGACGGTGATCGGCAGGCCAGGGCCCACTTTGTCCACCCAGCGGCCCGCCGGCGGCTCGAAGACCATGCAGATTCCGGTGGTGATGACGATGACCCAACTCGCCTTCCCGGGTGAGAAGCCGAGCACGTTGATGAAGTACAGCGCCCCGATGAAGGTGAGGAAGGCGATGTAGACGAATCCCACGGCGCACTCGGCGAAGAACCCGCCGGAGAACAGGCGCTCCCGCCACAGGGTGAAGTCGACCAGGGGGTGGGTGATCCGGGTTTCGGCGGCGGCGAAGACGACCAGCAGGACGATCCCGGCGGCGATCGAACCCCAGGTCGCGGCCGACGACCAGCTCACCGACGAGTGCTGCAGACCGTAGGTGAGCAGCGTGATCCCGGTGCCGCCCAGGATCAGGCCCAGCCAGTCGTAGCTGCCGGGGGCGATCGCGCTCCGGTATCCGCGGGTGGCTGCCAGGGTGACGGCGATGACGATCGCGGTCAGCGGCAGGGAAACCCAGAACACCCACCGCCAGCTGGCGATGTCCATCATCCACGCGGCGAACAGCGGGCCGACGAGCAAGCCCAATCCGTGCGCGAAACCCCACACCCCGACGGCAAAACCGCGCTGCGCCAACGGAAACGAGTTCACCACGATCGACAGTGTGGCGGGCGCGGAGATCCCGATCCCGATGCCCTGGATAGCACGGCCGCTGATCATCAGCGGTCCGCCGACCGCGAGGGCCGACATCAGCAGTCCGGCGCCGAAGATGACGAACCCGATGACGATCATCTTGACCTCGCCCACCAGGTCGCCCATCCGCCCGCCGGCCACCAGGGCGGCACCGAAGGCCAGGCTGTAGGCGGTGATCGTCCAGGTCTGCGCCGACAGGCCCAGGCCGAGATCCTCCTTGATGGTGGGCAGCGCCGGGCCGATCACCGTGGAGAACATCTGGGCGATCAGCGCCCCGAACCCCATTGCGGCCAGGATCGCCCAGGCGGCCCTGCCGGCCTTCGGCTCGCCGGTTCCGGCTGTCGTGTCACCGGCCATCACCCGGCCTCCTCTCAGCCAGATCCCAGGGCCCGAACGCCTGGGGGAGGATCTGCGCCATGGTCTGCACACCCTCCGGTGTCATCACCTGCAGTTCGGGACCGCCGTGTTCGTAGAGCAGCTGCCGGCAGCGACCGCACGGCATCAAGGCGTCGCCGTGGCCGTCCACGCAGTAGACCGCCACCAAGCGTCCCCCGCCGGAGGCGTGCAGGGCCGACACCATCGAGCACTCCGCGCACAGGGTGAGTCCGTAGGAGGCGTTCTCGACGTTGGCGCCGGCCACGATCCGGCCGTTGTCGACGATCCCGGCGACCCCGACCGGAAATTTGGAGTACGGCGAGTAGGACCCCGCCCGGGCGCTTACGGCGGCGGTCCGCAGCGCCTCCCAGTCAACCCCGTCGACGTCGCCCATGGACCCGCCTCCCGCGTCCACACCGGTCAGCTGATGCCCGACCGACCGCGCCAACCTAGCACCGGACCGGTGCTGCCGGGATTCGGTTCAGCTCGGGCTTTGGGTAACGATTTCCGAACGTCTGCCGTCGTGGCGGCGGCGCACTACCGCCCAGGTCGGGCGTGCCCTAGCCTCGACAGGGATGCATCGACCGGAGCCCTCTGCGTCAGCGATCCAGATCCTCGAGGCCCTACCCCCCGAGGAGCGCCTGATCCTGCCCTGCCTGCAGCGCCTCCAGCGGGTCCGCGGTTTCGTCGACGAGCAGTCCGTCGACGCGGTCGCGGAGTTCCTCAACGTCAGCCGGGCCGAGGTGGTCGGGGTGCTGACCTACTACCACGATCTGCGGACCACCCCGCCGCCCGCGGTGGCGGTGCGGGTCTGCGTGGCCGAGGCGTGCCAGGCGCAGGGTTCGCGGTCCCTGGTCGGCGAGATCGAACGCGAGTTCGGCGTCGCCCTCGGCGGCCGGACCTCCGACGGGGCGGTCGAGTTCGCCACGACCTACTGTCTGGGCAACTGCGCGCTGGGGCCCGCCGTCATGGTCAACGACAGATTGATCGGCCGCACCGACCTCGCCCGGCTCATCGCCGCGGTAGCCGCCGCCCCGCAGGTGCACTCGTGAACCGGGTGTACGTGCCGGGGGACTCCGCCGCGCGCTCGGTGGGAGCCGACGCGGTCGCCGCCGGGATCGCCGCGGCCTGCGCGGCGCGCGGCGAGACGGTGGAGGTGATCCGCAACGGCTCGCGCGGGATGCTGTGGCTGGAGCCGTTCGTGGAGGTCGACACCGCGGGCGGGCGGGTGG
>NZ_JBJTCF010000109.1:0-5861 GCF_046091765.1 Mycobacterium sp. | reverse complement strand
CGAAGCCGCAGACCACGTGGGGTGCGGGAGAAGCCCGCGTCGATGAGCGCATCCGCGGTGGCCTGCTGGGGGTGGTGAGCGGCGGCTTCGAGCACCGGCACGCCGTCGAGTCGCTCGACGAGAATCCCCCCGACCCGGCGGGTGGTCACCAGGTCCGCCAGGGCGCCGGCGGCGGCCCTTTCGGCCTGCGGATCGGTGCTGAAGTTCAGCAGGGAGCGCCCGCCGCGCTCCAGGTACCAGACCAGCGCCCCGTCGACCAGTACGACCAGCGCGCCGGCCTTGCGCCCCGGGCGGTGGCCGCCGCCGTCGGCGTCCGGCCGCGCCGGCCAGGGCAGGGCGGCCCCGTAGGGGTTGGCCGGGTCGGCCGAGGCCAGCACCACCGCGGCGTGAGCGGGTTCGCCGCGGTCTACCGGATCGGCGAAGCTGCGCAACCGGTCGACAGTGGCGGCGGTGGCGAACTGGGCGCCGCCGAGGGACTCGACGAAGTAGCCGCGCTGGGCGCGCCCGGAATCCTCGAACGCGGTGAGCACCTTGTAGAGCGCGGCGAAACCACCCGGCACGCCCTCGGCCGCCGCCGCCCCCTTGGTGAGCACCCCGTGGCGGTGCATCAGCAACTCCGCGGTGAAGTGCGCGCGCACGGTGGAGTCCGGCTCGCGGGCCGGGAGCGCCGACCACCGTCCGGCGACGGCCGGGTCGAGGGGGCGGGCCTGCGGGCGGGCCAATGCGTAGCGGCTCAGCTTCGGCGCCCGGCGCTGCCGGTGCGCGGGTGCCCGGCGCCCGCCGCTCAGGACGGCGCGCACCGGGGCGAAGGTGTCCCCGGTGACCCAACCGGCCCAGATCAGTTCCCACAGAGCGGTTCTGGTGGCCGCGTCACGACCTTCGGCGGCGAGCTGGCGGAAGAAGAACGCGCCGCGGGATTCACCCGGCTGCCCGAGCGTCTCGAGGATCTCGCGGTGGACATCGGTGAGGTCGATCGGGGCGGGCTCGGGAAGCGTCAGCGGGGCGGTGTCGGCGAGGTGGAAGGTGACCCAGCCGTCGCTGCCGGAGATCGTCCCCGCGCCCGACCAGCAGACCTCGCCGGAGGCTAGCAGCTCGTCGAGCATGTCGGGCCGGTAGTCGCGCACCCTCGACGCGAAGATCAGCGGCTCGACAGCTGAGGCGGGAACCGGCGCGCCGGCGAGCTGCTCGATGACCGCGAGCAGCCCGTCGCTGCCGGAGGCGCCGCCGACCTGCTGCCAGGCGGGCAGGAACCTGGCGTACGCGCCGGCGCTGACCGGCTCGACCTGGGCGCGCAGCGCGGCCAGCGAGCGCCGCCGCAGCACCCGCAGCACCTCGGCGTCGCACCACTGGTCCGCCTCGGTGAACTCGCCGCGGATGAGGCGGCGATCGGCCGCCATCCGGCCCAGCACGTCCCCGGCCACCCGCAGGCCCAGCCCGAAGCGGGCGGCGGCCTCGGCGGTGGTGAACGGCACCCGGGTGCGCGCGTACCGGGACAGCAGATCACCCAGCGGGTCGGCGGCCGCCTCGGTGAACGCGGCCGGCACCCCCATCGGGACCGCCACGCCCACCGCGTCGCGCAGCCGGCCGATGTCCTCGATGGCCACCCACCACTGCGCTCCGGCATAGGAGACCGGCAGCACCCGGCGGGCGTCGTGCAGTCCGTCCAGCCAGGGCCGGACATCGGTCGCGGTGGAGCGCTCGCTGATCTCGGCCTCAGTCAGCGGCCCGAGCACCCGCAGCAGGTCGGCGACGCCCTCGGCGTCGCGTGCCCGGCGGTCCTCGGCGAGGTGCTGCAGCTGGCGTCCGGTGAGCGCGACGACGCCCGCGTCGAGCAGCTCGCGCAACTCCACTCGGCCCAGCAGTTCGGCCAGCAGCGCGGTGTCCAGCGACAGGGCGGCGGCGCGGCGCTCGGCCAGCGGGCTGTCGCCCTCATAGATGAACGCCCCGACGTAGCCGAACATCAGCGAGGCGGCGAACGGCGACGGTGTGGGTGTCTCGACCTCGAGCAGCCGCACCCGCCGCTGGGCGACCCGCGCCATCAGGCCGGTCAGTGCGGGCACGTCGTAGACGTCCTGCAGGCATTCGCGAACCGTCTCCAGCACGATCGGGAAATCCGGGTAGCGGCGCGCGACGTCGAGCAACTGCGCGGCACGCTGGCGCTGGTGCCACAGCGGCGAGCGCTTGCCGGGATGGCGGCGCGGCAGCAGCAGCGCGCGCGCCGCGCACTCACGGAACCGCGCCGCGAACAGCGCCGAGCCACCCACCTCCGCGGTGATGATCGGGTCGATCTCGTCGGGGTCGAACACGAACAGCTCCGCACCGGGCGGGGTGTCGTCGGTGTCGGGCAGCCGCACCACGATCCCGTCGTCGGAGGCGGTCGGCTTCTCGTCGATGCCGTAGCGGTCCATCAGCCGACGGCTGACCGCCAGCGCCAGCGGACCGTTCACCTTCAGTCCGTAGGGGGAGTGCAGGATCACCCGCCAATCGCCCAGCTCGTCACGGAAGCGCTCCACCAGCAGAGTCGTGTCGGTGGGCACGGTCGTGGTGGCGGTGCGCTGCTCGTCGAGCAGCCGCCACAGGTTGTCGATCGCGGATTCATCGAATCCGATTGCCGTGCAACGCGTCTCGAACGCGGAACGGTCCAGCCCGGCGAGCTCGCCGGTGAATCGGCCGATCGCCTCACCCAGCTCGGCGGGGCGCCCGACGTCGTCGCCGCGCCAGAACGGCAGCCGCGCGGGCTGACCCGGTGCCGGGATCACCAGTACGCGGTCGTGGGTGATCTCTGTGATCCGCCAGCTGGTCGCACCCAGGGCGATCACGTCACCCGGTCGGGACTCGTAGACCATCTCCTCGTCGAGTTCACCCACCCGGGAGGGCTTCTCGGAGTCGCTGGCCAGGTAGACGGTGAACAGTCCCCGGTCGGGGATCGCCCCGCCGGAGGTCACCGCCAGCCGTTGCGCGCCGGGGCGCCCGGTGAGCGTTCCGGTGTCGCGGTCATAGACCAGCCGGGGCCGTAGTTCGGCGAAGTCGGTCGACGGGTACTTGCCGGAGAGCAGGTCCAGGGTCGCCTCGAAGGCGCTGCGCGGCAGGGTCGCGAAGGGTGCGCTGCGGCGCACGGTGTCGAACCAGCCGTCGGCGTTGAGCGGTTCGAGCGCGCAGGCGGCGACGGTGTGCTGGGCCAGCACGTCAAGCGGGCTGGCCGGAACCCGCAGGGTCTCGATGTCGCCGCCGAGCATGCGCTGCACGCTGACCGCGCACCCGATCAGGTCGGTGCGGTGCTTGGGCAGCAGCACCCCGCGGGAGATCTCGCCGACCTGGTGTCCGGCCCGGCCGACCCGCTGCAGGCCGCTGGCCACCGACGGCGGGGCTTCGACCTGGACCACCAGGTCGACGGCACCCATGTCGATTCCCAGTTCCAGGCTGGAGGTCGCCACCACCGACTTCAGCCGGCCGGATTTCAGGTCGTCCTCGACCTCGGCGCGCTGCTCCTTGGAGATCGACCCGTGGTGGGCACGGGCCAGCTGCGCCTCGTCCCCGCCGCGTTCGGTGTGGATCTCGTTGATCCGCGCGGTGAGTTTCTCGGCGAGCCGCCGCGAGTTGGCGAACACGATGGTGGAGGTGTGCGCCTCGATGAGGTCGACGACCCGGTTCTCGACATCGGGCCAGATGCTGTTGTTCTCCAGGTTGGCCATGTCGGGCACCGGGACCTGCACGGCCAGGTCGAAGGTTTTGGCCGCCGGCGGGTTGACGATGCGGGCCGGGCGCCCGCCGGTGAGGAAGCGCGCAACCTCCTCAGGGGGCCGCACCGTGGCCGACAGTCCGATGCGCTGTGCGGGGGTGTCCAGCAGCGCGTCCAGGCGTTCCAGCGACAGTGCCAGGTGCGCACCGCGCTTGGTGCCGGCCACCGCGTGCACCTCGTCGATGATCACCGTCTGAATCCCGGCCAGGGTGTCGCGGGCCGCCGACGTCAGCATCAGGAACAGCGACTCCGGGGTGGTGATCAGGATGTCGGGCGGGTTCGTGATCAGCTGTCGGCGCGCGGCCGGCGGGGTGTCCCCGGAGCGCACTCCGACGCTGATCTGCGGTGCGGGCCGGCCGTCCCGTTCGGCGATGCGCGCGATTCCGGCCAGCGGAGCGCGCAGGTTGCGTTCGACGTCGATGGCCAGCGCCTTGAGGGGGGAGATGTAAAGCACCCGGGTTCCCGCGTCGGACTCACCGGCGAGGCGGTCGATGGCCCACAGGAACGCGGCCAGCGTCTTACCCGACCCGGTGGGCGCGATCACCAGGGTGTGTTCGCCGTCGGCGATCGATTCCCAGGCCTGCACCTGGGCCGCGGTGGGCTCGGCGAAGGTGCCCTCGAACCAGCGCCGGGTCAGGGCGTTGAACCGCTCGAGGGTGCTCACCCCTCCAGTCTCTAGTCCACGATCTCCGCGAAGTCCACCCACAGGTGCCGGGGCCCGCGGAACACCTGGTTGTGCCGGTAGGGCGGCGGGTCCACGACGAGCCGGGGGGAACGTACCCGGCGCAGGAACACCTCCAGGGCGAGGTTGATCTCCAGCCGGGCCAGCGGACCGCCGAAGCAGGCGTGGATCCCGCTGCCGAAGCCGAGGTGCTCGTTGTCCTCGCGCAGCGGGTCGAAGTGGTCGGGATGCTCGAAACGCCGCGGGTCGCGGTTGGCGGCGGCCAGCACCAGGAACACCGCCGACCCGGCGGGAATGCGGGTGCCGCCGATCTCGATATCTGCGGTGGCCCACCGGGTGATGGCGAACTGCACCGCCCCCTGAAGTCGCTGCACCTCTTCGACGGCCCGCGGAATCAGGTCCGGGTTGTTCTTCAGCAGTTCCCACGATCCGGGGTTGCGCAGCAGGGTCATCACCGCGTTGGTGATGGTGTTGACGGTGGTGTCGTGGCCGGCGATCAGCAGCAGTGACGCGTTCGCCACCGCGGTCTCCGGCGAGACGGGGCCGTCGGGGCCGTCGTCGTGCAGCACCGCGGAGAGCAGCCCGGGCCCGGGTTCGCGCACCAGGCGCTCGACCCAGTCGTTCAGGTAGGCCTGCAGTTCGGCGATGCTGGCGTTGGCCTTCGCCTTCGCCGCCTGGCCCGCCTCGGTGTGGCCCTCCAGGCTGACGTCGGCGCCCTGCATGAAGTCTGTCACCAGGGCGTGGAATTTCGGCTCGGCTTCGATCGGGGCGCCCATGATGTGGAAGATCACCGACACCGGAATGGGGTAGGAGAAGTCCTCGACCACATCCATCCGGGTGCCGCCGCGGTCCCTGACGGCGTCGAGCAGTCGGTTGGCCAGATCGGTGACGTACCCCGCCAGGCTGGGGACCAGGTCCGGGGTGTGCGGCGGGCCGAAGTGGCGCATGAACTGCCGTCGCATCGTGTCGTGCTCGGGCGGGTCGGAGGTCAGCATGTTCCAGTTGCGGCGCGCCGCGGCCTCGACCGGGTCGAGCGTGGCCAGGTCGTACTTCTCCTCCAACTCGCCCATGAAACTCGAAGGGCTGCGGCTGATATCGGAGCTGATCCGCGGATCATGGGCCAAAGCGACGACTTCCGGGTAGCCGGTGACCACGTACGTCCGCTCCGAGACCTTGGCCACCGGCGTCCGGCGCAACTCCTCGTAAAGCGGGTACGGGTTCGGCCGGTTGGCGAACTTCATCGCTTCGGCCCATGCGGTTGCGGGATCCATCGTCGTTGGCTCCTGTCAGTGGCTGCGGGGCCGGAACTCGGCCGTGCGGTCGGTCGGGTCGTAGCCGGTGAGCACCACGTCGGGGTTGCCCGAGGGTTCGCGCGGGTCGGGGAAGCGGGCCGGCATCACCTCGTGATTGGCCGGCTGATCGAAGCCGGGCGGTGGCGGC
>NZ_JBJTCF010000108.1:0-104172 GCF_046091765.1 Mycobacterium sp. | reverse complement strand
GGCTCGGCGAAGAGCACCCGCGCGAGCACGGCGACCAGCGCGACCCCACAGGCCGACCAGACCCCGTAGGCGATCCCGACCGGCATGCCCAGCGACAGGGTCACCCAGAGCAGGGCGAAGGATGCGGAGTAGCCGACCACTGACACCAGGATCCACAGCGGCTTGCGGAACCCCTCGGAGGCGCGCAGGGCCAATGTCGCGCACACCTCCACCAGGATCGCCCCGCCCAGGGCCGCCCACGTCACGGCTCGGTCCGATGCGCTGCGTGCGAGCCGAGCTCGACCAGGAGCACGCCGGCGATGATCAAGCCGATCCCGACCACCACCGCACCGGTGAACGGGTCACCGAAGATCACCGCGGCGACCACCGCGGTGATCGCGGTTCCCAGTGCTCCCCAAATGCCGTAGGCCACGCCGACCGGCATTCCGGCCCGGAACACCTGGCTCAGGAAAACGAAGGCCGCGAGGTAGCCGGCGACGACCACCACCAGCCAGGCGCGGTGGTCGTGGGAGGCCCGCAGGGACAGGGTGCCGGCCACTTCGGTCACGATCGCGCCGAGCAGCAGTGCCCATCTCCGCATCGGCTGTGTCCCCTCATCTCGTGCCGGACCCGCTCGCGCCCGACTCCGGAGGATATCCAGAGCGGCGATCCGCCTGGCTAGACTCGGCGGCGGAGGTTCCTGTGAGTCTGCCCGCGAGTATCAGCGAGTTGGTGTCGGTGCTCCCGCCGCCGATGCGGGATCCGGTGATGTTCGCGATCCCGTTCTTCCTCGTGCTGCTTGGCATCGAGTGGACCGCGGCGCGCACCCTCGAGCATCGCCCCCGGCGTCCGGTCCGCGGGGCCTACCTGGCGCCCGATGCGCGGGCATCGATCGGCATGGGCCTGGTTTCGGTGGCGACCATGGGGGCCTGGAAGTTCCTGGGCCTGCTGATCTATGCGGGCCTGTTCGCCTACGTCGCTCCCTGGCAACTCTCGGCCAACCGCTGGTACACCTGGGTGATCGCCCTGGTGGGCGTTGATGTGCTGTTCTACGCCTACCACCGCGTGGCGCACCGGGTTCGGCTGATCTGGGCCACGCATCAGGCCCACCATTCGAGTCGCTACTTCAATTTCGCCACCGCGCTGCGCCAGAAGTGGAACAACAGCGGCGAGATCATCGCCTGGATGCCGCTGCCGCTGCTCGGCCTTCCGCCGTGGATGGTGTTCACGAGTTTCTCGATCAGCCTGGTCTATCAGTTCTGGATCCATACCGAGCGGATCGGCACCCTGCCGCGCCCGATCGAATTCGTGTTCAACACCCCCTCCCACCACCGGGTGCACCACGGAACGGATCCGCAATACCTGGACAAGAACTACGGGGGAATCCTGATCATCTGGGACCGCCTGTTCGGAACGTTCCAGCCGGAGCTGTTCCGGCCGCACTACGGCTTGAAGGACAGCCCCGCCGGGGCGAACTCCTTCAATATCTGGACGCTGCAGACTCACGAGTACGTGGCCATCGTGCGCGACGTCCGCTTGGCCGGGTGCTGGCGCGACCGGCTCGGCTACGTCTTCGGCCCACCCGGCTGGAGGCCCAACGGCCGCGGCACACACACCCGTAATCCTCTTTCCTCCAACGCGATCGGTTAGCACATGGACGTCAAAGAGACCCTGCTGCCCGGCGTGGGCCTTCGCTACGAGTTCGACAACACCGACGGCGACCGGATCGGCGTGATCGCCCACCGCGGAGGTGACGTCGAGGTCTTCGTCTGCTCGGCGGACACCGACCCAGACCGCGCCCGACGTGTCTTTCGGCTCTCCGAACGCGAGGCCGAGGCGCTGGCCCAGATACTGGGCGCCCCGCGCATGGTCGAGCGATTCGCCGACCTCACCAAGGAGGTCCCGGGACTCGACGCCGGCCAGATCGAGATCGGACCTCAGTCGCCGTATGCGGGGCGGCCGCTGGGTGAGACCAAGGCCAGAACCCGCACCGGCGCCTCCATCGTGGCGATCGTGCGCGGCGAGCAGGTACTGGCGTCACCCGGTCCCGACGAGATCCTGCGCGCCCACGACGTACTCGTGGTGATCGGCACCGACGACGGTATCGCCGGAGTGCGGCAGCTCGTCGACCGGGCTTGAGGCTGTGGCCGTCGCGTCGGGGCTGCTCCTCGAACTCGGCCTGATCCTCGTCGCGCTGACCGTTCTGGGGGCGGCTGCCCGCCGCCTCGGACTGTCCCCGATTCCGCTGTATCTGCTCGCCGGTCTCTTCCTCGGCGAGGGCGGCGTCGCGCCGATGCCCGCGGCGGCCGACTTCGTGGAGACCGGGGCGTCCATCGGAGTGGTGCTGCTGCTGCTCACTCTCGGGCTGGAGTTCTCGGTGGGCGAGTTCACCGAGAGCCTGCGCCGTCATCTGCCGTCGGCCGGCGTCGACCTCGTGCTCAACGCGACTCCCGGCGCGGTTGCGGGCTGGCTGGTCGGGCTCGACGCGACCGGCATCGTGGCGATGGCCGGTGTCACCTACATCTCGTCCTCGGGAGTGATCGCCCGGCTGCTGGGCGACCTCGGCCGGCTCGGCAATCGCGAGACCCCGGCGGTGCTGTCGGTGCTGGTGCTCGAGGACTTCGCGATGGCCGCCTACCTTCCGGTCCTCTCGGTGATGGCCAGTGGCGGCACCTGGCAGCAGGCGGTGCTGTGGACCTCGGTCGCTCTCGGCGCCCTGTGTGTGGCCTTCCTGGTTTCCTACCGCTGGGGCGATGAGGTCGGCCGGGTCCTGGGCCACCCGGAAGACGAACAGTTACTGCTGCGGATCCTGGGACTGACCCTCATCGTCGCGGCAGTCGCCGAACATCTGCACGCGTCGGCTGCGGTGGGCGCGTTCCTGGTGGGGTTGACCCTGACCGGCACGACCGCCGACCGCGCCCGCGCGGTGCTGGGCCCCCTCCGGGATCTGTTCGCGGCGGTGTTCTTCGTCGCTATCGGGTTCTCGGTGGACCCTGCGGATCTGCTTCCCATGCTGCCCTTCGCGCTGGGCCTGGCTGCGGTGACGGCCGCCACCAAGGTGCTCGCCGGCGCCTACGCCGCCCGGCGCGAAGGCGCGGGCCGCCCCGGTCGGCTCCGGGCCGGCACGGCCCTGATCGCCCGCGGCGAGTTCTCCCTGGTGATCATCGGCCTCGCCAGCGCCGGCACCGGCCTGCTGGCATCGGTGGCGACGCCCTACGTTTTCGTCCTGGCCATCGCCGGACCCCTGATCGCCAGGCTCGCCCGCTGAGGATCCCGCCCCGCGGCGTGGCAGCATGAGAACGGTGCGGACGGTATTCGATCGCGATGTCGACCCCGACCTGATCAGTCGCGCTCTGGCCCCGGCGGCGGAGGGATCGATGTGGCTGGACCCCGCGGTCGTCGGAGCCCGCCCCGAGTTCGCGCCGATGACCGGATCGGCCGACTGCGACCTGCTGGTGGTCGGCGGCGGCTACGCGGGGCTGTGGACGGCACTGCGCGCCGCCGAGCGACATCCGGGAGCGTCGGTGATGCTCATCGAGGCCGAGCGGCTGGGCTGGGCCGCCTCCGGACGCAACGGGGGATTCGTCGATGCCAGCCTGACCCACGGCGTGGCGAACGGCAAGGCCCGCTGGCCCGACGAATTCGACCAGCTGCAGCGGCTGGGCGTGGCCAACTTCAGCGCGATGGAAGCCGACATCGACCGCTACGGAATGAAAGCCGAGTGGGAACGCACCGGCATGCTCACCGTCGCGACCGAACCGCACCAGATCGAATGGCTGCAGGAATCGGCAGCCGAAGGCCACGGGCAGTACCTGGATCACGCGGCGGCGCGCACGCAGGTGGACTCACCGACCTTCCTGGCCGCTCTGCTCGACGCCGACGGGTGCGCGATCGTGCATCCGGCACGGCTGGTCTACGAGTTAGCCCGGGTTTGCGCCGAGAAGGGGGTGCGCATCCATGAGGGCACCCGCGCGGTGGGGATCCGCCGCAACCGCAGCGCGGTATCGGATAAGGCCGTCGCCGTCTCGACGTCGGCCGGAGTTATCACCGCCGCGCGGGTTGTGCTGGCCACCAACGTCTTCCGCAGTCTGCTGCGGCGAAATCGGTTCTACACGGTGCCGGTCTACGACTACGTTCTGGCCACCGAACCGCTCTCCGACGATCAACTCGATCGTATCGGTTGGCGGGGTCGCCAAGGGATCAGTGACAGCGCAAACCAGTTCCACTACTACCGGCTGTCGGCCGACAACCGGATCGTGTGGGGCGGTTACGACGCGGTCTATCACTTCGGCCGCCGCGTCGATCCCCGCTACGAGAACCGGCCCGAATCGTTCCGCCGGCTTGCCGCGCACTTCTTCGTCACCTTCCCGCAACTGTCCGACGTCCGCTTCAGTCACCGCTGGGCCGGACCGATCGATACCAACACCCGCTTCTGTGCGCACTGGGGACTCGCCGGAGGGGGACGCATCGCTTACACCAACGGCTTCACCGGCCTGGGACTGTCCGCCACCCGGTTTGCCGCCGACGTCTGCCTGGACCTGCTCGACGGTCGCCCGACCGAACGCACCGACCTGGGGATGGTGCGCTCGCGGCCGTGGCCATTCCCCCCGGAGCCGTTCGCCAGCCTGGGAATCCAGGCCACCCGGTGGTCGCTGGACCGCGCCGACCACAACGGCGGCCGACGCAACCTCCTGCTGCGCGCCCTGGACCGGCTCGGCCTGGGTTTCGACTCCTGAGGGCGGGGTTTTCCCGTAGGCCACCGCGGACCCGCGTTTCCAGTAGGCTCGCGGACGCCCGCCGGAGTGGCCGGGCGACTACATGAAGCCCAGGAGGATGGAACAGTCGTGGGAGACACACTCACCGCAGGACAGAAGCTCAGCAAGGGTGATTCGTTGACGTCGGCCAACGGGGCCTACACCCTGACCATGCAGGACGACGGCAACCTGGTCCTGGCCGCGCGCGGGGAGGCCGTCTGGGCGACCGGGACCGACGGTCAGGGCGTTGTGCGCGCCGAACTGCAGACCGACGGCAACTTCGTGCTCTACACCGCCCAGAAGCCGATCTGGCACAGCGACACCAAGGGCAAGAAGAACGTGAAGCTGGTCTTGCAGGACGACCGCAACCTGGTGCTCTACGCCGCTGACGGCCCGGCCTGGTCGTCGCGGACCGACACCGACGCCCCGCCGCCGGCGGCGGAGGCCGAGGTCGTGGAGGTCGCCCCGGTCAGCGCCGAGGAACCCGCACCGGCCCCGCGCACGCACACCGTCGTCTCTGGCGACACGTTGTTCAACATCGCCAAGCAGTACCTGGGTGACGGCAACCGCTACATGGAGCTGGCCCGGGCCAACAACATCGCCAACCCCGATCACATCGAGGTCGGTCAGGTCATCACGATCCCCTGACCAGGCCTGACCTGCCCTGATCTGTCCTGATCGGCCCCGTCCGGGTCGCCGATGCGGGCCTGTAACGATCGGCGCCGCCAGCCGATACACGGTCGACGCACAATTGCGACCGCGTCGCTGACCGGTCGCCGACCGATCGGGGTATACGGTGACCGCTTTCCGGCGATCCGTCGCAGCCGCCGCGGCGGCCGGGGCAGCCCTCTCGGCGCTCGCGCTGGCTCCCACCGCCGCCGCCCAGTCCGGCGTGCTGGTCTATCCGGGCATGGAGATCCGGCAGAACGCGACCGTGTGCACCCTCGGATTCGTGGACGTGGCGGCGCGAATCGGGTACTCCGCGGGGCACTGCCGGGGCGAGGGCCCGGTCACCGACCGCAACGGCAGGGTCATCGGTGTCGTCACCAACGCCCGCGACAACACCCCCGACGGGGCCGTGGTCCGCACCGACCAGGTGATCGCCGATTACGAGATGATCAAGCTGAACAACTCGGTGACGCTGAGCGATTTCCTGCCCGGCGGCCGGCAACTCATCGCCGCCTCCGCCGCCCCCCTCGCTGCGGGCCATCCGGTGTGCCACTTCGGCATCATGACCGGTGAGAGCTGCGGATCGGTCGAGCGGATCAACAACGGCTGGTTCACCATGGCCAACGGAGTGATCAGCCAGAAGGGTGACTCCGGCGGGCCGGTCTACGCTCTCGGGGCGGACGGCCGCGCGGTGATCGTGGGCCTGTTCAACAGCACGTGGGGCAACCTGCCCGCCGCGGTGGGCTGGAACGAGACCCGGCAGCACCTGCAGGAGGACATGCTCGCCGGCGGCCCCGGGACCGACGCGACCGACGGTAACGAGGTCATCAACGTCGCCGCCACCCAGACCGACTGACCGGCTACGTTCTGGCGGCGCTGCCGACCCGCCGATATCCTCGGGGTATGCCCCGGACGCCAGCATGAGCGGCCTGGACCTTCCCGCAGTCCTCAACAGCGCGGACGTCCGCGAGTGGTCCGACGACGTCGATGTCGTCGTCGTGGGCTTCGGGATCGGCGGTGGTTGCGCTGCGGTCACCGCCGCGGCCGCCGGAGCCAGGGTGCTGGTGCTCGAGCGCGCAGCCGTCGCCGGCGGCACCACAGCGCTGGCCGGCGGCCACTTCTACCTCGGCGGCGGCACGGCCGTGCAGCAGGCCACCGGTCATTCCGACAGCGCTGAGGAGATGTACAAGTACCTGGTCGCGATGTCGCGCGAACCCGAGCACGACAAGATCCGGGCCTACTGCGAGGGCAGTGTGGAGCACTTCGACTGGCTCGAGGACCTGGGTATCGGTTTCGAGCGCAGCTACTACCCGGACAAGGCGGTGATCCAGCCCAACACCGAAGGGCTGATGTACACCGGCAACGAGAAGGTCTGGCCGTTCAAGGACATGGCCGATCCGGCCCCGCGCGGGCACAAGGTCCCGGTGCCCGGAGACACCCAGGGCGCGGCGATGGTGATCGACCTGCTGCTGAAACGCGCCGCCGAACTCGGCGTGCAGATCCGCTACGAGACCGCCGCGACCAATTTGGTGCTCGACGGCGACGCCGTGACCGGAGTGTCGTGGAAACATTTCGACCGGACCGGCGCGATCCGGGCGAAGTCGGTCGTGATCGCCGCCGGCGGGTTCGTGATGAACCCCGACATGGTTGCCAAGTTCACTCCCGAGCTTGCTGAGAAACCCTTTGTTCTGGGCAACACCTACGACGACGGGCTGGGCATCCGATTGGGCGTGTCAGTAGGGGCCGCGACCAAGCACATGGACCAGTCCTTCATCACCGCACCGGTCTATCCGCCGGCGATCCTGCTGACCGGGATCATCGTCAACAAACTCGGTAAACGGTTCGTCGCCGAGGATTCCTACCACTCGCGCACCTCGGGTTTCGTGATGGAGCAGCCCGACCGGGTCGCATTCCTGATCGTCGACGAGGAACATCTGCAGCGCCCGGTCTTTCCTCTGATCAAGTTCATCGACGGCTGGGAGACCGTGGCGGAGATGGAGTCCGATCTGGGCATTCCGGCGGGCAACCTGGTCGCCACCCTCGAGCGCTACAACAGCAACGCGGCCAAGGGGGAGGACCCGGACTTCCACAAGCAGCCCGAATTCCTCGCGCCGCAGGATCATGGGCCGTGGGCGGCTTTCGACCTGTCGCTCGGCAAGGCGATGTACTCGGGTTTCACTGTCGGAGGTCTGGCCACCAGCGTCGACGGGCAGGTCCTGCGCGAGGACGGCAGCCCGATTGCCGGCCTGTACGCGGCGGGAGCCTGCGCGTCGAACATCGCCCAGGACGGCAAGGGCTACTCCAGCGGTACCCAGTTAGGGGAGGGGTCGTTCTTCGGCCGTCGCGCCGGCGCGCACGCGGCCGCACGCGCGAAGGCCGGCTAGACCCCGGCTGTTTCGGCGCGGCGGTCCAGTTCCCAGCCGCCGCCACCCAACAGGCGCAGGTGGTGATCGTGATGCTGCTCGACGGTGCTGCGGTGGGTGACCGACACGACGATGCACTGCGGGATGCGCTCGCGCACCAACCGGTAGAGGGCGAACTCCTGGTTCTCGTCGACCGCCGATGTGGACTCGTCGAGGAAGAGCACCTTCGGCTTCTGCAGCAGCACGCGGGCGAACGCGATGCGCTGCTGCTCGCCCGGCGAGAGCACCTTCGCCCAGTCCTGGACGTCGTTGAGCTGACGGCCCAGATGCCCCAGCGCGACGTCGTCGAGGGCGGCGAGCAGGTCCTCGTCGGGGATCGCAGCCTCGACATCGGGATAACTGAGGACCGCACGCAGGTCACCGAGCGGCAGATAGGGAGTCTGCGAGAGGAACATCGCACCGTCGTCCCCGTCGGGTCGGCGCAGCGTGCCCGAACTGCACGGCCACAGTCGGGCGATGCTGCGCAGCAGAGTGGTACGCCCGCAGCCGGATCGACCGGTGATGACCAGCGCCTCACCGGGCTCCAGTCGCAGATTCAGATCGTCGACGAGTTGCTCGCCGTTGGTCTTGCGTACCTCCAAGTCGCGCAGTTCCAGGGCGCCATCGGAACTGGTTTCGGCCGCAAGCCGGGGCAGCCTGCGCGCCTGCGCGTTGGCATCGACCAATCCATCCAGCCGGATGATGGTCGCCCGGTAAGCGGCGAACGAGTCGATGATGAAGCGGAAGAACGCCAGTGAGTCGTGGACGTTACTGAACGCGCTCGCCGACTGGTTGACGTCGCCGAAGTTGATCTGCCCGGCGAACAGCCGGGGTGCCTGCACCACGAGCGGCAGCGGGGTGATGATCTGGGTCATCGCGAGATTCCAGCCCAGCAGCGCCAAGCTTCGCGACACGTAGCCGCGGTAGTTGTCGATGATGGCCATGAATCGTGATCGAAGCACCTTTTTCTCGGCCCGCTCGCCGCGATAGAAACCGATGGCCTCCGCCGCGTCGCGCAGCCGCACCAGGGCGTAGCGGAACGCGGCGTTGGTGAGTTCGTTGCGGAAGCTGTAGCGGATCAGTGGTTTACCGATCCAGAATGCGATCACGGTGGTGGCGGCCACGTACAGCAGACAGATCCAAAACAGCGCGTGACCCAGAGTGAACCCGAACAGGGTCAGGGGTCCGGACAGGTTCCACAAGATGGGTGCGAAGGCGACCACCGAGACCACCGAGTTGATCGACCCGAACAGCAGGGTCGTCGATGTGCCGACCGTGGGCTTGTTCATGTCCGGCCCCACGCCGGCGGTGAAGATGTCGATGTCGAGTTGGATGCGCTGGTCGGGGTTGTCGATCGGTTCGTCGATGAAGCGACCGCGGTAACAGGCCTCCTCATCGACCCAGTCGCCGGTGAGTCGGTCGGTCAGCCATACCCGCCAGCGGATGATGAACCGCTGCGTGAGGTAGATGTCGATGATCTGGCGGGCGATGAACACCGCGGCGATCAGGAAGAAGACCGCGATCGCCGTCCAGAATCCCCCGATGCCAGACTGCCGCACCTCCTCGTTTCCGGCACCTGCCCCCTCGAAGGCCACCTGCAGGGCGGAGTAGAGATCGTTGGCCTGGTAGCTCAGCAGCACCAGCAGGCGCACCGAGATTATGGTGGAGAACAGCAGTACTCCCAGCCAGGCCCACACCGCGACACTGGCGCGGCCGGTGAAGTAGCCGCCGGTGACTCGCCAGAACTGGCGACCCCACGTGGTGTAGCGGGCCAGCAACACCAGCACGATCACCGTGAGCACCGCGGTGATCACCCAGGCCTTCCCCGACCACAGCAGAGAGTTGCGCATCTCGTGTGTCCAGTCCAGCGACGGCTTGTACATCTCCATGGACGTTCTCCTCCGAGTGTTTCCGCCGAGCGCGGGTGTGAGCCGGCCTCAGACGCCGGCGGGTTGGCCTTCTAGTGGCCCGAGTCGCCATGCTCCCTCGCCGAGCAACTCCAGGTGCTTCTGGTGATGGACCTCGACGGTCGGGCGGTGACTGACGCTGACCAGGATGGTGTCCGGCAATTCGGTGCGCACCAGGTCATAGACCGCGTATTCCAGTCCCTCGTCCAGTGCCGAGGTGGCCTCGTCGAGGAAAACCGCCTTCGGCTTGGTGAGCAGGATCCGCGCGAACGCGATCCGCTGTTGCTCGCCGGGAGAGAGCAGCTTGGCCCAGTCCTGCTCCTCG
The DNA here is from genome assembly GCF_046091765.1 of Mycobacterium sp. Classification (GTDB taxonomy): domain Bacteria; phylum Actinomycetota; class Actinomycetes; order Mycobacteriales; family Mycobacteriaceae; genus Mycobacterium. The sequence goes on along the minus strand of NZ_JBJTCF010000108.1, from coordinate 94,136 downwards.
TTGAGCCTGCCGGCCAGATGGGGCAGGGCGACCTTGGACAGCACCTCCTGCAGTTCCTCGTCGGCGATCTCGCCGGATTCGGCCGGGTAGGACACGACCGTGCGCAGATCGCCCAGTGGTACGTAGGGCATCTGCGAGAGGAACATCGTCTCGCGTTCCTCCAGTGGCCGGCGCAGCGTGCCGGACGTGTACGGCCACATCTGGGCGAGGCTGCGCAGCAGGGTGGTCTTGCCCACCCCGGATCGCCCGGTCACCACCAGTCCGTCGCCAGGATCCAGTCGCAGATCCAGCGGATCGAGCAGTTGGCTGCCGCTGGGCGTGCGGACTTCGACCTGGTCGAGTTGCACCGACCCGTCGGCGCTGGCGACGGTTTCCAGGCTGGGCAGTTCGCGGGCGACGTCATTGGCGTCGACAAGTCCGTTGAGCCGGATGATCGCGGCGCGATAGGCGGCGAACTGGTCGTAGGCATTGCGGAAGAACGACAGCGAGTCGCTGATGTTGGAGAACGCACTCGAGGACTGCGTGACGTCACCGAAGTCCATTTCCCCCTTAAACAGCCTCGGCGCCTGCACAATCAGCGGCAGGGGAGTGATGATCTGACTCATCACCAGGTTCCAGCCGGTGAACTGAAGAGTCCGGCGCACGTAGCGCCGATAGTTGGCGATGATGCTGTCGAATCTGCCCCGCAACAGTCGTCGCTCGGTCTTCTCGCCGCGGTAGAAACCGACCGCCTCGGCGGCGTCGCGCAGACGCACCAGGGCGTAACGGAATGCGGCGTTGGTGGACTCGTTGCGGAAACTCAGCCGGATCAGCGGCCTGCCTATCCAGAATGCCACCACGGTCGCGAAGAACACGTAGACGAACGCCACCCAGAACAACGCCCGGTCGAGGGTGAACCCGGCGATGGTGACCGGGCCGGATAGCCGCCACAGAATCGGTACGAACGACACCACGGTGGCGACCGACTGGATCGAGCCGAACAGCAGGGTTGCCGAGGTCCCCACCGTCGGGCTGTTGGCATTACCCCCGACTCCGGTGGTGAAGATGTCGACGTCCTGCTGAAGGCGCTGATCGGGGTTGTCGGTCATGGTGTCGGTGAATCTGGCGCGGTAGTAGGCGCGGCCGCCCAGCCAGTCGCCGGTCAGCCGGTCGGTCAGCCAGGTTCGCCACCGGATGATGAAGCGCTGGGTCAGATAGATGTCGAGCATGGCGCGGCTGATGTAGATCGTGGCCAGGATCGCGAAGATGCCCAGCGCTGTCCAGAATCCGCTGACCGCCACCGACCGGGCTTCCTCGTTGCCGGCGGCGTTGGCCTCGAAGGCCGACTGCAGTGCCGTGTACAGGTCGTTGCCGAAGTAGCTGAGCAGCACATTGATCCGGACCGAGATCATGGTCGACAGCAGCAGCACCGCAAGCCAGATCCAGATGACGACACTGGGGCGCCCGGTGAAGTAGGCGCCGGTGATGCGCCAGTATTGCCGTCCCCAGACCGTGACGCGCGCCAGCAAAGCCAGCACCAGCACGGTGATGACCGCGCAGATCGCCCAGGCCCGCAGGATCCACCACAGCGACGGGACCAGCTCGGCCGACCAGTTCATCGACGGGGCGTACATTTCCACCGCGATCTCCTCCCTGTGGCGCCGCGTGCCGGCGCACACCGGTATCCCGGCGAAAGCTACCGCAGGGGGTTACCGGCCATCCAAGGATCGCGGTTAGGCTCAGCCGATGGGCAGCCAAGCCGCGGTGGACACCGCCTCCGGTGCGTCCGGAGATCTCCTCGGCGCCGGCCGGCTGATCGCCCGCCGGCTGCGTGCCAGCGGGATCGACACCATGTTCACCCTCTCCGGCGGCCATCTGTTCTCGATCTACGACGGGTGCCGGGCCGAGGGGATCCGGTTGATCGACACCCGGCACGAGCAAACGGCGGCCTTCGCGGCCGAAGGCTGGTCGAAGGTGACCCGGGTGCCGGGGGTGGTGGCGCTGACGGCGGGTCCGGGCGTCACCAACGGCATGAGCGCGATGGCGGCCGCCCAGCAGAACCAGTCGCCCCTGCTGGTGCTCGGCGGGCGGGCCCCCGCGCTGCGGTGGGGGATGGGATCGCTGCAGGAGATCGACCACGTGCCGTTCGTGGCGCCGCTGACCCGCTACGCCACCACCGCCCAGTCCGCTGCCGCGGTCGGGGACCGCATCGACGACGCGTTGCGCGCCGCGGTCGGCGTCCCCTCCGGGGTCGCTTTCGTCGACTTTCCGATGGATTACGTGTTCGGCGAGGCACACGATCGCGGGGAGCCCGGCGCTCTCGGCGAGCGCCAGGCCGAGACCGCCGCCGATCCGGCGGCGGTGGACCGCGCGATCGAACTGCTGGCGCGGGCGGCCCGGCCGGTGATCATGGCCGGGACGAACGTGTGGTGGGCGCATGCCGAGGACGCGCTCACCCACCTGGCCGAAAAGCTGCGGATTCCGGTGTTCGCCAACGGGATGGCGCGCGGGATCGTCGGTGCCGACCGTGAGCTGGGATTCGCCCGAGCGCGATCGACCGCTCTGGCTCACGCCGACGTGGCGCTGGTGGTGGGGGTGCCGATGGACTTCCGGCTCGGGTTCGGCGCGGTCTTCGGCGCCGACACCGAACTGATCGTCGCCGACCGGACCGCGCCGGCCGCCGTTCACCCGCGCAGCGTGGCCGCCGGACTCTACGGCGATCTCGCGGCCACCCTGACCACGCTCGCCGGTGGAACCGCCACCGCCCACGAGGAGTGGATCGGGACGCTGCGCACCGGCGAAACCGCGGCCCGGGCAGCCGAGGCCGCCGAGCTCGCCGACGACCGCACGCCACTGCACCCGATGCGGGTGTATGCCGAGTTGCTGCCGCTGCTGGACCGCGACGCGATCATCGTCGTCGACGCCGGGGACTTCGGGTCCTACGCCGGTCGGGTGATCGACAGCTACGTGCCGGGCGCGTGGCTCGACAGCGGGCCCTTCGGGTGTCTGGGCTCGGGACCCGGATACGCGCTCGCGGCCAAACTGGCCCGCCCGGACCGGCAGGTGGTGCTGTTGCAGGGCGACGGCGCGTTCGGGTTCTCCGGGATGGAGTGGGACACCCTGGTCCGGCACGGCGTTCACGTGGTGTCGGTGGTCGGCAACAACGGCATCTGGGCGCTGGAGAAGCATCCGATGGAGATGCTCTACGGCTACTCGGTGGTCGCCGAGTTGCGCCCGGGAACCCGCTACGACGAGGTGGTGCGGGCGCTCGGCGGACACGGCGAGCTGGTGTCCGCGCCCGAGGAGTTGCGACCCGCGCTACGCCGCGCATTCGACAGCGGCCTGCCCGCCGTGGTGAACACCCTGACCGACCCGTCGGTCGCCTACCCGCGCCGGTCGAATCTGGCGTGAGCACCGGCCGCCGGTACGGTTGACGGGTGGCGAAGAAATCACCGACCGAGGGCCAGGGGCGGTTGGCGCGGGGCTTCTGGCGGCTTCTCGGAGCCAGCACCGAGAAGGACACCAACCAGTCGATGACGCAGGTGGAGGCCGCGGCGCAGTTCGACGACAAGGCCCGCGGTCTCGATGACCCGCAGCTGACCAAGGCGGCGCAGCTGCTCGAACTCCGCGAATTGTCCGATGCGGCCGACATCCCGCAGTTCCTGTCCATCGCGCGGGAGGCTTCCGAACGCACCACCGGCCTGCGGCCGTTCGACGTGCAGTTGCTCGGGGCGCTGCGGATGATGGCCGGCGACGTCATCGAGATGGCGACCGGTGAGGGTAAGACGCTGTCGGGTGCGATCGCCGCGGCGGGCTATGCGCTGGCTGGGCGCAGCGTCCACGTCGTGACGATCAACGACTACCTTGCCCGCCGTGACGCCGAATGGATGGGCCCGCTCATCGAGGCGATGGGGCTGACGGTCGGCTGGGTGACCGCCGAGTCCACCGCCGCCGAACGCCGGGCCGCCTACCGCTGCGATGTCACCTACGCCTCGGTCAACGAAATCGGCTTCGACGTTCTGCGCGACCAGCTCGCGGCCGATGTGGCCGACCTGGTCTCGCCGAATCCTGACGTGGCCCTGATCGACGAGGCCGACTCGGTGCTGGTCGATGAAGCCCTGGTGCCGCTGGTCCTGGCCGGCACCACCCACCGCGAGATCCCCAAGCCCGAGATCGTGGCGCTGGTCGGTCAGCTGGTCCCGGCGGTGGACTACGAGACCGACGCCGACAACCGCAATGTCCACCTCACCGAGGAAGGCGCCCGCAAGGTCGAAAAGGCCCTGGGCGGGATCGACCTATACTCCGAGGAACACGTGGGCACCACCCTGACCGAGGTCAACGTCGCCCTGCACGCCCAGGTACTGCTGCTGCGTGACGTGCATTACGTCGTGCGCGACGGTGCCGTGCAGTTGATCAACGCCTCGCGGGGCCGGATCGCCGCGCTGCAGCGCTGGCCGGACGGGCTCCAGGCCGCTGTCGAGGCCAAGGAGGGCATCGAGACCACCGAGACCGGCGAGGTGCTCGACACGATCACGGTCCAGGCGTTGATCAATCGCTACCCGACCGTGTGCGGGATGACCGGCACCGCGCTGGCCGCCGGCGAGCAGCTGCGCCAGTTCTACACACTCGGGGTTTCCCCGATTCCACCGAACACGCCCAACATCCGCGAGGACGAACCCGATCGGGTCTACATCACCGCCGATGCCAAGAACGACGCGATCATCGACCACATCGTCGAGGTGCACGCCAGCGGCCAGCCGATCCTGGTCGGCACCCAGGACGTCGCGGAGTCCGAATACCTGCATGCCCGGCTGGTGCGCCGGGGCGTGCCCGCCGTCGTGCTCAACGCCAAGAACGACGAAGAGGAGGCGAGGGTGATCGCCGAGGCCGGCACGCTCGGCGCGGTGACGGTGTCAACCCAGATGGCCGGGCGCGGAACCGACATCCGGCTCGGCGGATCCGCCGGCGGTGACTCCGCGGAGAGCGGGCGGATCGCCGAGCTCGGCGGGCTGCATGTGGTGGGCACCGGCCGGCATCGCACCGAACGGCTGGACAACCAGCTTCGCGGCCGGGCCGGCCGGCAGGGCGACCCCGGATCCTCGGTGTTCTTCTCCAGCTGGGAGGACGACGTCGCCACCGCCCATCTGGAACCGGCCAAACTCCCGACCGAATGCGACGAGACCGGGCGCATCACCAGCCCGAAGGCCACCGCTCTGCTCGATCACGCCCAGCGGGTGGCCGAGGGCAGGCTGCTCGACGTCCATGCCAACACCTGGCGCTACAACCAGCTGATCGCCCAGCAGCGGGCGATCCTCGTCGAGCGGCGCAACACACTGCTGAGCACACCGGCCGCGCGCGAGGAACTCGAGGAGCTTTCCCCGCAACGGTATGCCGAGCTGTCCGAACGGATTTCCGAGGACGACCTCCAGCGGATCTGCCGGCGCATCATGCTGTTTCATCTCGATCGCGGATGGGCCGATCATCTTGCCTATTTAGCTGACGTCCGGGAGAGCATCCACCTGCGCGCCCTGGGCCGGCAGAATCCGCTCGACGAGTTTCACCGTCTCGCCGTGGATGCGTTCACCCATCTGGCCGCCGATGCGATCGAGGCATCCCAGCAGACGTTCGAAACGTCCGACATCATCGATGACCAGACCCATGGCGAACTCGGCCTCGACCTGTCCAAACTTGCCCGGCCGACGTCGACGTGGACCTACATGGTCCACGACAACCCGTTGCGCGACGACGCACTGTCCGCGCTGAGCCTGCCCGGGATCTTCCGCTGAGCAACGGCGAGGTCGCGCGCATGCAGCAACGGGTGTGGACGATCCCCAACGTCCTGAGCGTGGTCCGGCTGATACTGCTGCCGCTGTTTCTCTACCTGCTGCTGGTTGCGCACTCCTACGGTCCCGCCGTGGCGATCCTGATGTTCAGCGGGGTCTCGGACTGGGCCGACGGCAAGATCGCCCGGCTGGTCGACAACCAGTCCTCGCGGCTGGGCGAACTGCTGGATCCGCTGGTCGACCGGGTGTACATGGTCGCGGTCCCGCTGGGCATGGCGCTGGCCGGCGTGGTGCCCTGGCCGGTGGTGGCGCTGCTGATCGGCCGCGACGCGGTCCTGGCCGCCACCCTGCCCGCACTGCGCAGCCGCGGCCTGACCGCCCTGCCGGTCAGCTACGTCGGCAAGGCGGCCACCTTCGCGTTGATGTCGGGATTCCCGCTGGTGCTGCTGGGCCAGTGGGACAGCCAGTGGAGCCGCATCGTCGGAGCCTGCGGCTGGGCCTTCGTGATCTGGGGCCTGGGCATGTACCTGTGGTCCGCGATGCTCTACCTGGTTCAGGTCCGAATGGTGACCCGGGCGCTGCCGAAGGCGCACCCGGCGTGATGGCCACGGGGCGGACGCCCATTACGCTCAGCCCGTCAGCACCCGATCACGACCGTCGAGGAGCCCCGTGAGCGACATCCCCGCCGAACTGCGCTACACCGCCGAGCACGAGTGGGTCCGCCGCACCGGTGACGAGACCGTTCGGGTCGGGATCACCGACTTCGCCCAGTCATCCCTCGGGGACGTCGTGTTCGTGCAACTGCCTGCCGCCGGGGATCAGATCAGCGCCGGTGACACCTTCGGTGAGGTCGAATCCACGAAGTCGGTGTCGGACCTCTACGCCCCGGTGACCGCGACCGTGGCCGCCGTGAACGCCGATCTGGCCGGTGACCCGGGTTTGGTCAACTCTGACCCCTACGGCCAGGGCTGGCTGGTGGAACTACACGCCGCCAGCGACGAACTCGACCGCCAGTGGTCGGCGCTGCTCGACGCCGAGGCCTACCGGCAGACCGTGGAGTAGCCGCAGCGGACCCCCGGGACCCCACCATTCAGCCGTCACCGGCACAAGGGCGACCCCGGCGCGGTACGGTCTCCGGAGACGCGCAGGGCGTCGGCCAGCAGGCCAGTGAGGAGCGGTGGGTGACCGACAGGGACCGGCAGTCCAGCGATGACGCCTTTGACGAAGTCACGGTGGAGACGACCTCCGTCTTTCGCGCCGACTTCCTCAACGACGTGGACGCCCCTGCCGCCCCCGCCGGCGAGACGGCGGTGTCCGGGGTGGAGAGCCTGCCCCTGGGGTCGGCGCTGCTGGTGGTCAAACGCGGCCCCAACGCCGGTTCGCGTTTCCTGCTCGACCAGCCGACCACCTCGGCCGGCCGTCACCCCGACTCCGACATCTTCCTCGACGACGTCACCGTGAGCCGCCGGCACGCCGAGTTCCGGCTGGAGGGCAACGAATTCCTCGTCGTCGACGTCGGCAGCCTCAACGGCACCTACGTCAACCGGGAGCCCGTCGACGCGGCCACCCTGGCCAACGGCGATGAGGTCCAGATCGGAAAGTTCCGGCTGGTCTTCCTGACCGGCGCCAAGCCCAACCGCGGCGAACCGGGTGCCGGTGGCGCGTAACGGGGCAGCGCAAGCCCGGTGACCGCGCCCGAGAGCCCAGAACCGGTCGGGATGTCGATCGGTGCCGTCCTGGACCTGCTGCGCCCGGATTTCCCGGATGTGACGATCTCCAAGATCCGGTTCCTCGAAACCGAGGGCCTGGTCACCCCGGAGCGCAGCCCGTCGGGCTACCGGAGGTTCACCGCCTACGACTGCGCCCGGCTGCGCTTCATCCTGACCGCGCAGCGCGACCACTATCTGCCACTGAAGGTCATCAAGGCGCACCTCGACCAGCAGCCGGACGGCGAGTTGCCCCGGCAGGACCCCGCCCACGGGGCATACCGCCCGCCGCGGCTGGTACCGGTCGGCAGCACCGACACCGATGCGCCGGCCGAGCCGCTGAATCACATCCGGCTGAGCCGAGAGGATCTGCTCGAGCGGTCCGGGGTGGGCCCGGAGCTGGTGAACGCGCTGTGCAAGGCCGGCGTCATCACCACCGGCGCGGGCGGATTCTTCGACGAGCACGCGGTCGTCATCGCCCAGTGCGCCCAGGCGCTGGGCGAATACGGCGTCGAACCCCGCCACCTGCGCGCGTTCCGGTCGGCCGCCGACCGGCAGTCCGACCTGATCGCCCAGATCGCCGGACCGGTCGGGAAGGCCGGCCGAACCGGCGCCCGCGACCGCGCGGACGACCTGGCCCGCGAGGTCGCCGCCCTGGCGATCACGCTGCACACCTCGCTGATCAAGTCCGCCGTCCGAGACGTTCTGGACCGGTGAGGACTAGACTTACGGCCAGGTTCGCGTGGAGGTCGACTAATGGCTGAGGTTCGAGTGGTGGGCATCCGGATGGAGCAGCCCGCCAACCAACCGGTCCTGTTGCTGCGCGAATCCGAGGGCGATCGCTACCTGCCGATCTGGATCGGCCCCACCGAGGCGAACGCGATCATTCTCGAACAGCAGGGCGTGGAACCTGCGCGACCGCTGACCCACGACTTGTTCCGTGATGTCATTGGTGCCCTTGGTCATTCGCTGAAGGAAGTGCGCATCGTCGATCTCCAGGAGGGCACCTTCTACGCCGACCTGGTCTTCGATCAGGGTGTCCGGGTGTCGGCCCGTCCCTCGGACTCGGTCGCCATCGCGCTGCGGATGGGTGTGCCGATTTTCGTCGAGGAGGCCGTCTTGGACGAGGCCGGCCTGCTGATCCCGGACGAGAACGACGAGGAGTCGGCCGGCGCGGTCCGCGAGGACGAGGTCGAGAAGTTCAAGGAGTTCCTCGACAGCGTCTCCCCGGACGACTTCAAGGCCACCTGAACTCTGCGTCCGGTTTGGCAGATCACGGACGCGTCTCATCTGACGCTCCGGCCTCGACACGCCCGGCGGATACCGGCAAGCCGCCACGTTGGCCGCCATACTGGTTCTGCGCCGACGGACGCGACAGTTCGCCGGTGAGGCGTATGCTCAGACCTCGGCAGAACGCAGTCGGCGGGCCACCGGTTGGAACGGCGGGAGGAATCATCGTGGGCGATGAGCCGCGTGAGGATCAGCTCGGTTTCTCCTTCGGAACCTCCGCAGGCATCCCCGGGGACCACGGGACCGTCGGCAGCGCCCCGGCACCGGTGAGCCAGCCGGTGCAGGCCGGTCTGTTCCCCGACGACTCGGTTCCCGACGAACTGGTCGGCTATCGCGGCCCGAGCGCCTGCCAGATCGCCGGCATCACCTACCGGCAGCTGGACTACTGGGCCCGCACCTCGCTGGTGGTGCCCTCGATCCGCGGTGCGGCGGGCTCGGGCAGCCAGCGGCTGTACTCGTTCAAGGACATCCTCGTCCTCAAGATCGTCAAGCGCCTGCTGGACACCGGCATCTCGCTGCACAACATCCGGGTCGCCGTGGACCATCTGCGCCAGCGCGGCGTCCAGGATCTGGCCAACATCACGCTGTTCTCCGACGGCACCACCGTGTACGAGTGCATGTCGGCCGAGGAAGTGGTCGACCTGCTTCAGGGCGGGCAGGGCGTGTTCGGCATCGCTGTCAGCGGGGCGATGCGCGAGCTCACCGGTGCCATCGCCGACTTCCCCGGCGAACGTGCCGACGGGGGCGAGTCGATCGCCGCCCCCGAGGACGAACTGGCCTCCCGGCGCAAGAGCCGGGACCGCAAAATCGGCTGACACCCGGCCGGTCCATTCGGCGCTCCGGGCACCCAGCGGCTAGACTGAGCCTGCATCGACTCGCCATGGGAGAGTTCCACACCAGCCAGCTGTGGGCGCCGAAGGAGCAACACCTCTCCGTCAACCTCTCAGGCACCAGGACCGTGGCGGGGCACGATGCCTCTGGAAAGCGGCGACCCGTGGTCGCCCGCCCATGGGGAAAGGCGAGTGCCGGCCCGCTGATGCGGAATGGTGGCGCTGAATCTCTCAGGCACCGACGACAGAGGGAGGGGACACGGCCCGCCGCGGCCGCGACCGCCCGAGTCAGGAGTGCCCCGTGACCGTCACTTCCGCTGCCGGCTCTGCCAGCTCTGCCGGCTCTGCCGGCTCTGCCGGCGACTTCGCCACCCGCCACATCGGGCTCGGCGCCGACGCGATCGAGACGATGCTCGGCGTCATCGGCGTGGCGTCGCTCGACGAACTGGCCGCCAAGGCCCTGCCCGCCGGGATCCTCGACGTGCCGGCCGCCGACGCGATTGCACCGGGACTGCAGAACCTGCCCGCCCCGGCCACCGAACATCAGGCGCTGGCCGAGTTACGCGAACTCGCCGAGTCCAACACCGTCGCGGTGTCGATGATCGGCCAGGGCTATTACGACACGCTGACTCCGCCGGTGCTCACGCGCAACATCCTGGAGAACCCGGCGTGGTACACCGCCTACACCCCCTACCAGCCGGAGATCAGCCAGGGCCGGCTGGAGGCGGTGCTGAATTTCCAGACGATGGTCGCCGACCTGACGGCGCTGGACATCGCCAACGCCTCGATGCTCGATGAGGCCACGGCCGCGGCGGAGGCGATGACCCTGATGCACCGCGCGGCGCGCGGTCCGGCCCGCCAACTGGCCGTCGACGCCGATCTGTTCGCCCACACCGCCGCGGTGCTGGCGACCCGCGCCGCCCCGCTGGGTATCGAGATCGTCACCGCCGACCTGCGCGACGGACTGCCCGACGGCGACTTCTTCGGCGTGATCGCCCAGATTCCCGGGGCCAGCGGCCGGATCACCGACTGGGGGGCACTGGCCGAGCAGGCGCACCAGCGCGGGGCCCTGGTTGCCCTGGGTGCCGATCTGCTGGCGCTGACCCTGATCACCCCGCCCGCAGAGATGGGTGCTGACGTCGCGTTCGGCACGACGCAGCGCTTCGGTGTCCCGATGGGTTTCGGCGGACCGCACGCCGGTTACCTCGCGGTACGCGCCAGCCTCGCACGCCAGCTGCCCGGACGGCTCGTCGGCGTCTCAGTGGACGCCGACGGGTCGCCGGCCTACCGGCTGTCGCTGCAAACCAGGGAGCAGCACATCCGTCGCGACAAGGCCACCTCCAACATCTGCACCGCGCAGGTGCTGCTCGCGGTGGTGGCCGCGATGTACGCCAGCTATCACGGTGCCGAGGGCCTGCGCGCGATCGCGCGCCGGGTTCACGGCCACGCCCGCGACCTTGCCCGCGCGCTGCGCGCCGCGGACGTCGATGTCGTGCACGACCTCTTCTTCGACACCGTGCTGGCCAGGGTTCCGAACCGGGCCGCGGCGATCGCCGACGCGGCACGCCAACGCGGGATCAACCTCTGGTGCCCCGACGCGGACCATGTGTCGGTGTCGTGCGACGAGGCGACCACCACCGAGCACGTCGCATCCGTCGCCGCGGTCTTCGGAGCGTCGATCACCCCTGCCGCCGAGCCTGCCGGGACTGAGGAGATCACCACCCGCACCAGTGACTTCCTCACCCACCCCGCGTTCACGCGGTACCGCACCGAGACGGCGATGATGCGCTACCTGCGCTCACTGGCCGACAAGGACCTCGCCCTGGACCGCACCATGATCCCGCTGGGGTCGTGCACGATGAAGCTCAACGCCGCGGCCGAGATGGAGGCGATCACCTGGCCGCAGTTCAGCCGGCTGCACCCGTTCGCTCCGGCCGACGACAGCGCGGGGCTGCGCCGGCTCATCGCCGACCTGCACCGGTGGCTGACCGCGGTGACCGGCTACGACGCGATCTCCCTGCAACCCAACGCCGGGTCACAGGGCGAGTACGCCGGCCTGCTGGCGATCCGCGAGTATCTGACCGCACGCGGGGAGGGCCACCGCGACGTGTGCCTGATCCCGTCCAGCGCCCACGGGACGAACGCCGCCTCGGCTGCGATGGCGGGGATGCGGGTGGTCGTCATCGACTGCCGGGAGAACGGCGACGTCGACCTCGCCGACCTGCGCGCCAAGGTCTCCGACAACGCGGACAACCTTGCCGCGCTGATGATCACCTACCCCTCGACCCACGGGGTCTACGAACACGACATCGCCGAGATCTGCGCGACCGTCCACGACGCGGGCGGGCAGGTCTACGTCGACGGCGCCAACCTCAACGCCCTCGTCGGGCTGGCCCGACCCGGAAAGTTCGGCGGCGATGTCAGCCACCTCAACCTGCACAAGACGTTCTGCATCCCGCACGGCGGGGGCGGCCCCGGAGTGGGGCCGGTCGCGGTGCGCGCGCACCTGGCGGACTACCTGCCCGGTCATCCCTTCGCACCCGAGCTCCCGCACGGGCACCCGGTGTCGGGCGCACCCTACGGTTCGGCGTCGATCCTGCCGATCACGTGGGCCTACATCAGGATGATGGGGCCTCAGGGACTGCGCCAGGCGTCGCTGGCGGCGATCGCCTCGGCCAACTACATCGCCCGCCGCCTCGACGAGTACTACCCGGTGCTGTACACCGGGGAGAACGGCATGGTCGCTCACGAGTGCATTCTGGACCTGCGGCCGATCACCAAGGCCACCGGAGTAACGGTGGATGATGTGGCAAAACGGTTGGCCGACTATGGATTCCACGCTCCGACGATGAGCTTCCCGGTTCCCGGGACACTGATGGTCGAGCCTACCGAGAGCGAGAGCCTCGCCGAGGTCGACGCTTTCTGCGCGGCGATGATCGCCATCCGCGCCGAGATCGACACGGTCGGGTCCGGGCAGTGGCCCGCCGACGACAACCCGCTGTGCAACGCCCCGCACACCGCCGAGTCGCTGACGGCCGACGCCTGGGAGCACCCCTACACCCGCGAGCGGGCGGCCTACCCGCTCGGCCGGGGGTACCGGCCCAAGGTCTGGCCGTCGGTCAGGCGCATCGACGGCGCCTACGGCGACCGCAACCTGACCTGCTCGTGCCCTCCGGTCGCCGCTTTCGCGACCGCCGCGGCACGTCCGGCCCGATGACACCCGCGCTGCCGCCCGCCGTCGCCGCGTGGCAGGCCGGGGGACAGTTGGTGGCGACCGACGCCGGGCGCATCTTCGTTCGCCGCGGGGCCGGGCGCGGCACCCCGACGGTGCTGCTGCTGCACGGGTTTCCCTCGAGCTCGTTTGACTTTCGCGGGGTGACGGAGCGGTTGGGCCGACACCCCTGGCTGACCCTCGACTTTCTCGGGTTCGGCCTCTCCGACAAGCCCCGTCCGCACCGCTACAGCCTCCTTGAGCAGGCCGACATCGTGCAGCGCGTGGTCACCGAATTCGTGTCCGGGCCGGTCGTCCTTCTCGCCCACGACATGGGCACCTCGGTGGCGACCGAGCTGCTGGCCCGCGATCTGGCCGGCGAATTGCCCTTCGACCTGCAGGCGGCGGTGCTCACCAACGGCAGCGTCATCATCGAACGAGCCAGCCTGCGGGTCAGTCAGAAGATGCTGCGCGGTCCGCTGGGGCCGCTGGCGGCTCGCCTGACGAACAGGGCGGGCTTCCTTCGCGGGTTTGCCAAACTCTTCAGCGCGGATCATCCGCTGTCGGCCGAGGAAGCCCAGGCCCAGTGGGCCCTGATGGCCCGCGAGGACGGCCAGCGCATCATCCACCTGCTGTGCGCCTACCTCAACGAGCGCGTCCGCTACGCGGCGCGCTGGCACGGTGCGGTGCGGGACTGGCCCAAGCCGCTCGGGTTCCTCTGGGCCACCGGCGATCCGGTCGCCACCGTCAACGTGTTGGCCGGCCTGCGCGCGCTACGGCCCGGCGCCGAGGTGATCGAATTGGTCGGTATCGGGCACTACCCGCAGATCGAAGTGCCCGACGCCTTCACCGCGGGGGCGGCCCGACTGCTCGGACTCGAGGCGCACTGAGGCAGGGGCAGGGGCAGGGGCAGGGTCAGGAGAGCGTGCGCGACAGCGCCGCCGCCAGGTCCGGGGAGTCTGAACCGGCGACAGAGGTGTAGGTCCCGCCGGTCAGTTGCGCGACCGCCTCCCAGGTGGGCCGGTCCGGGTCGGCGCCGAAGTCGATGACGTTGACCGCGACCGGGCGGGCGGGATCGAGGGCCGAGCGGATGAAGTCCTGCAGGCCGGGTCCGTCGAGCGTCAGGTCGGTGTGCGGCCCCTCGGTGATGACCAGCACCGAGTTCGGCTGACCGGCAACGTAGCCGGCCACCGCCGCGGAGTACACCAGGCGCAGCGTCGTGAACGACACCGAGCCGCCGCCGGCGGGAGTCAGCCCGCCGAGGGTCTGGCTCAACGCATCGAGCCGGTCGGACAGCGGCCCGGGGGGAACCACCGGAGCGCTTCCGGCGCCGTCGAAGGTCCACAACCCGACGGCGGCACGCGGGGGCAGTGTCCGCAGTCGGTTGGTCAGCGCGGCGGTCACGTTCGCCAGCCGGGGCCGGCCACCCTCGTCTCCGGTGAGCGTCTGACTGAGCATGATCGTCGTCGACGCCGGCGCCGCCGGTGACAGGGCACCGGCCACCGCAACCCGGGTGGCGTCGTCACCGACCGGCAGTGGGGCGGCCAGTGCCGGGAAGGTGACGACGGCGTCACCCCGCGACGGCGTGCCCTCGGCCCGGAATCCGGCCTTGGCGAGCAGCTTGAGCTGATCGGGTTCGCGCATGAATCGGGCGAACTCGCTGGCCCCGCTGAGCTGCTCGTCGGCCAGCCACGGCCCGGCCAGCAGTACGGTCGGATAGTCCGCTGAGGCGCTGGCCCCGGCCGGATACCACGCCGCGACGGCGTTCTTCGCATCGGAAAGCGCGGTTGTGCGCTGCAGCAGCTGCTGTTCGGTGGTCGCCACGGCGTGCACCGCGGCAGCGGCCGGATCGCCCGGACTCATCAGGGCATCCCAGGCGGTGGTGGCGGCGGCGTCGGGCAGCCGGGGCGCGCCGGCGAGCATCGCGCCCAGCGCGCCCAGGCCGGCGGTGGCCGGCGCGTCCGGTGGCGCCGAGGTCACCGCGACGGCCTCCGCGGCCAGATAGCCGGCGTCGGCCGCCCCCATGGTGGGCAGCGCCAGCCGAAGTCCGCCCCACCCGGTCAGTCCGGTCGCGTCCAATCCCGCCGGCTCGGCCTGCAGAGCGGGCAGCACCGCCCAGCCCCGATCACTCAGGGCGTCCCGCAGCTCGGGCCGGACCGCCAGCACGACCGGCGTGGTGACCAGCGACCGGGCGTCGGTGACGATCTGCGGGCCGACCGCGACCTGAAGCCGCGCAGCCGGGATCGAACTGGCCGGAACCCACAGCGCGGGACGCTCACCGAGTGCCCCAGGCCAGTCGCCGGACAGCCCGCCGATCACGGCATCGGAATCCGCCTGGGTGACAGTGACTTGCACGCACTTGTCGCCGATCGGCAGGGCCTGTTTGGTGTAGCTCGCGGCGAGTTCGGTCACGCTGGCAACAATGGTCGGGTCGGCGACGACGGCGACGGTCGCGGTGCCCTGCAGACACTGCCGCGCGGCATCGGAGGAGCGCCGTGAGAGCCAGTCGGAGAAGAAGCCCCACAGGACCGCGCCGCCGATGAGCGCCACCACCACCACGGCGGCGACGACGACTCCCACGCTGACTCCGCGCGGGGCACCGTCGGCCCGGCGGCGCCGCCCACCGGTGCCCGGAACGGTCGGACCCGACTGCTCCGGTGTGCCCTCGCCGTCGGCCGACTCCGCGGAATCGCCGCGCGGCGGAATGCTATGCCTGCCCATTACCGAACCCCTTCAGCAGCCGGCGCTCGCCTTGTACTCGCGGCGTCGGCGATGCAGGATCGGCTCGGTGTAGCCATTGGGCTGCTCAGCACCGGACAAGACCAATTCCCGCGCGGCCTGGAACGCGATGCTGTTCTCCGGGTCCGGCGCCATCGGCCGGTAGTCGGGATCACCGGCGTTCTGCTCGTCGACCTTCGCTGCCATCCGGCGCAGGCTGGCCTCGACGTCCTCGGCGGTGATGACGCCGTGCCGAAGCCAGTTGGCCAGCAACTGGCTGGAGATGCGCAGCGTGGCGCGGTCTTCCATCAGCGCGATGTCGTGGATGTCGGGCACCTTCGAGCAGCCGACCCCGGCTTCGACCCAGCGCACCACGTATCCCAGGATCGACTGGCAGTTGTTGTCGATCTCCTCGTGAATGTCCGCCGGCGACCAGGCCAGTTCATGGTCGGTCAGCGGGATGGTGAGCAACTGGTCGAGGGTGGTGCGCACCTGCCCGGTCAGCTCCCGGTGCACCCCGTAGACATCGACGTAGTGGTAGTGCATGGCGTGCAGTGTCGCGGCGGTGGGCGAGGGTACCCAGGCCGTGGTGGCGCCGGCCCGGGGCTGGCTGATCTTCTGGGAGACCATGTCGGCCATCAGGTCGGTCATCGCCCACATGCCCTTGCCGATCTGGGCACGCCCGGAGAACCCGGCGGCCAGCCCGACGTCGACGTTCTGATCCTCATAGGCCAGGATCCACGGCTGAGTCTTCATCTCGCCTTTGCGAGTCATCGGACCGGCCTGCATCGAGGTGTGGATCTCGTCGCCGGTGCGGTCCAGGAATCCGGTGTTGATGAACACGACGCGGTCAGCCGCGGCCCGGATACACGCCTTGAGATTCGCCGACGTGCGGCGCTCCTCGTCCATGATGCCGACCTTGATCGTGTTGGGCGGCAGACCGAGGACGTCTTCGACGCGGCTGAACAGCTCGCAGGTGAAGGCGACTTCCTCCGGCCCGTGCATCTTCGGTTTGACGATGTAGATCGAACCGGTGCGGCTGTTGCACAGCCGCCCGTCGTCGTCACTCCCGGCAAGTCCGTGCAGCGCGATCAGGCTGGTGAAAAGGGCATCCTGAATGCCTTCGAAGACTTCGCGCCCCTCGGCCTCACCCTCCCCGAAGACGATGGCGTCGTTGGTCATCAGGTGCCCGACGTTGCGGACGAACAAGAGGCTGCGCCCGGGCAGGCTCAGCGACTCGGGACCGTCCGGGTCCGAGCCGGCGGCGGTGTAGCTGCGGTCCGGGTTGAGCGAGCGGGTGAAGGTCTTTCCGCTCTTGCTGACCTCGGCGGTGAGATCACCCCGGTTGAGCCCCAGCCAATTTCGGTAGCCGAGAACCTTATCGTCGGCGTCGACCGCGGCGACCGAGTCCTCGAAGTCCATGATGGTGGTCACCGCGGATTCCAGCAGCACGTCCTTGATCCCGGCCGGATCGGTCGATCCGATGCGGGACTGGCGGTCGATGAGGATCTCGATGTGCAGACCGTGGTTGACCAGCAGGACCGAATCGGGTGCAGCCGGCTCGCCGGTGAAGCCGACGAACTGTCCGGGATCGGCGAGGTCCCGCTCGCCGTCGGCGGTGACGGCGATCAGCCTCCCGTCCTCGACCCGGAATGCGGTGACACCGGAGTAACTCCCCGCGTCGAGGGGCACCACGTCATCGAGGAAGCGACGCGCATAGGCGATGACACGCTCGCCGCGAACGGCGTTGTAGCCGACGCCGCGGTCCGCGCCGCCATCCTCGGCGATCACGTCGGTGCCGTACAGGGCGTCATAGAGCGATCCCCAGCGAGCGTTGGCCGCGTTCACCGCGAAACGGGCGTTCAGTACCGGCACCACCAGCTGAGGTCCGGCGGTCGAGGTGATCTCCCGATCGACACCGGAGGTGGTGATGGTGAAGTCTGCCGGTTCGGGGTGCAGATAGCCGATCTCGGTGAGGAAATTCCGGTACTCATCGGCGGTGAAGCCGCCCACCACCCGTGCGCGGTGCCACTTGTCGATCTGGGTCTGCAGTTCTTCGCGGCGGGCGAGCAGCTCCTGGTTGCGGGGAGTGAGATCGGTGACGACCTTGTCCACGCCGGCCCAGAAACTGTCCGGGTCGATGCCTGTCCCGGGCAGGGCCTCGTCGGTGATGAAGTCGTACAGCGGCCGCGCCACCCGCAGATTTCCCACGGGCACCCGATCGGTCATTGTTCCTCCTGGGGGTCGCCTGATCCTAACGTCGCGGCGCGACTCACCCGCGGTGCATACCGTCGCGGACCGTTCCGACCAGGTCTTCGACGAGATCTTCCAGGGCGACAATGCCGCATACCGCCCCGCTGAGGTCGGTCACCAGCGCGAGATGGCTGTTGTCGCGCCGCAGAATGGACAGCGCCTCAGGCAGCGGCAGATCGGCGGACACCCGCGGCAACGGGCGCACCATCGCGGACTGGACCACCGAGTCGGGGTCGTCGGCAAGAGCCAGCATGTCTTTGATGTGCAGGTAACCCAGAACGGCCCCATCGGCCTGCACGACAGGGAAGCGGGAATATCCCGTCTCTGCCAGCGCACTCTCGATCGCGCCGACCCTCGGCCCCAGCCCGGGCCCGGCCACCGCGACGGTATGCACCTCGCGAAGCGGCACGGCCACGTCAGCGACCGTGCGCCCGAGGATCTGCAGAGCTCGGGTCAGTCGGGTGTGTTCCTCGACGTCCAGTAGGCCCTCGGATCGGGATTCGGCGATCATCTCCGCCAACTCGACTGTCGACACCGTCACCTCCAACTCGTCCTTGGGTTGCACCCCGAAGAGCCGCAGGGTGGAGTTGGCGGCGACGTTGTAGAACCCGATGAAGGGCCGCGCCAGCCGGATGTAGGCCAGATACAGCGGGGTCAGCAGCATCGCCGTCGACTCCGGGCCGGCGATCGCGATGTTCTTGGGGACCATCTCGCCGAGCAGAACGTGCAAGATCACCACGATACCCAGGGCGATCAGAAACGAGACGGTGTGTAACACGGCGTCGGGAACCCCGAGTAGACCGAACGGCTTCTCCAGCAGATGCGCCACCGCGGGTTCACCGACACGGCCCAGCAGGATCGAACAGACCGTGATCCCCAACTGGGCGCCGGCGAGCATCAGGGAAAGCTGTTCTCCGGCACGGATCACCATGCCGGCCCGCTTTTTGCCCTGGTCCGCCAAGGCCTCGAGCCGGTCACGGCGGGCTGAGATCAGAGCGAATTCCGAGGCGACGAAGAACGCGTTGGTGGCCAGCAGCGCCACCGTCAGCAGCACCCCGAGGATGTCAGCGCCCATCGGGCTGCCTCTCGGCGACGGGATACTCGGGACCCAGCCGGGTCAGGCAGAGCCGGTCGATCCGACGGCCATCCATCGTCAGGACGGTCGCCTGCCAGCGCACCGGCTGAGCCTGGTGGTGTTCGGGGTTGAACGCCGCAAGCTCGACGGTCTCACCGGGCTCGGGGATGTGGCCGAGCTTCTCCAACACCAGTCCGCCGATGGTCTCGTATTCGCCCTCGGGAGCGCGGAATCCGACCGCGCCGGCGACCTCGTCGATGCGCAGCAGACCGGCGACCTCCCAGTCCAGACCCCGGCGGGCGACGTCGGGCGTCGGGTTGTCGTGTTCGTCGCGCACGTCGCCGACGATCTCCTCGACGAGATCTTCCACGGTGACCATGCCGGCGGTGCCGCCGTACTCGTCGACTACCAGCGCGGCTTGCAGTCCGTTGGCTCGGACCTGGTCTATCAACGCGTCACCGTCGAGCGTGGACGGCACCATGGGCACCGGCAGCGCCAGCGCCGCCAGGCGGGTGTGCGCACGCCGGTCGGCCGGAACACCGAAGACCTGCTTGATGTGCACGATCCCGACGGCCTGGTCGAGGTCTCCTTCGACGACCGGGAAGCGCGAGAACCCGGTCCGGGCGGAGGCCGCCACCAGGTCGGCCAGGGTGTCCCCGGCCTGCAGGGCCTCGATCTCGGTGCGGGGTGTCATGAACTCCTCGGCGCTGCGCGCGCCGAACTGCAGGGAACGGTCGACCAGGACCGCGGTGTCCTCGTCGATCGCGCCCCGCTGCGCGGAGCTGCGCACCAGGGCCCCCAGTTCCTGCGGTGAGCGCGCGGAGCGGAGTTCCTCGGCGGGTTCGATCCCCATCTTGCGCAGAATCCAGTTGGCCGTGCCGTTCATCAGCTTGATCACCGGGGTGAACAGCAGCGAGAACAGCAGCTGCGGGGGAGCGCTCGCCCGGGCGGTGGGGAGCGCACGGGCGACGGCGAGATTCTTGGGCACCAGTTCGCCGAAGATCATCGACAGCGAAGTGGCCAGCAGGATCGCCAGAAACAAGGTGATGCCGGCAACGAACCGCTCCGGGGTGCCGATCGTGCGCAGCAACGGCCCGAGAATTCGAGCCAGCACCGGCTCAGCCAGAAAGCCGGTGGCCAGGGTCGTGATGGAGATGCCCAGCTGGGCGCCGGACAGCTGGAAGGACAGCGTGCGATGCGCGCGCTGGACGATCCTGTCGCGCCAGCCGCCGGAGCGCGCATTGGCATCGACGGTGCTGCGCTCCAGCGCGGTCAGCGAGAATTCCGCCGCCACGAACACCGCGGTGCCGAAAGTCAGCAGGATGAAGATCAGCAGGCTCACGACGATGGACAGCGTGCTCACCGCATCCACCTCTGATGCTCGCCGGGCTGATGGCCCGGCTGCCTAGAAAGGGGCTCGCTGTCCGGCTCGGAACCGACCCCGGCGGCGACGAGCCCGCAGCAGGATTCCTCGGGGGCCTGCGGCACACGGCACCTCTCCGCTCGGGTCCGCTCGGGTTCGGACTCTGGAATCCCCATGCTATCCGGCCGGGGTCACCAGCCGGTGGGAAGCGGGTGCCCCTCGGCGAATCCGGCGGGGGACTGGATTCCCACCAGGGCCCGTTCGTAGAGCTCATCGAGGGTTGCCGCACCGACGTAGGTGCAGGTGCTGCGCACCCCGGCGGTGATGTGGTCGAGTAGATCCTCGACGCCGCCGCGTACCGGGTCCAGGGCCATCCGAGAGGTCGAGATGCCCTCCTCGAAGAGTGCCTTGCGGGCGCGGTCGTAGGGGCCCTCACCGGCGGTGCGGGCCGCGACGGCCCGCTTCGACGCCATGCCGAAACTTTCCTTGTACGGCTGGCCGTCGCGGTCGAACATCAACTCACCCGGTGACTCGTAGGTGCCCGCGAACCAGGACCCGATCATCACGTTGGACGCGCCGGCGGCCAGCGCCAGTGCGACATCGCGCGGACTGCGGATTCCGCCGTCTGCCCACACATGGGCACCCAGCTCGCGCGCCGCGCTTGCGCATTCGAGTACCGCGGTGAACTGCGGGCGGCCGACGCCGGTCATCATCCGGGTGGTGCACATGGCACCGGGTCCGACACCGACCTTGACGATGGAGGCACCGGCGCGGATCAGTTCGTGCGTTCCCTCGGCGGACACCACATTCCCGGCCGCCAGTGGGATGCCCAGATCGGCAGCCGAAACGGCTTTGAGCGCGTCCAGCATCCGCAGCTGGTGGCCGTGGGCGGTGTCCACGACCAGAAGGTCCACTCCGGCGTCGGCCAGGGCGCGGGCCTTGTCGGCGACGTCCCCGTTGATCCCGACCGCGGCCGCGACGCGCAGTCTTCGGCCGGCGTCGACCGCGGGGGAGTAGATTCCGGCGCGCACCGCACCGATGCGCGTCAGCACGCCCGCCAGCGAACCGTCGTCGTAGGTGAGGACGGCCACGTCGACCGGGGCGTGCTCGAGCAGGTCGAAGACCTGCCGGGGATCAGTGTGCAGGGGAGCGGTCACGAAGTCGGTCACCGCGACATCGCGAATGCGGGCGAAGCGATCCACTCCGGCGGTCGCCGGTTCGGTCACCAGCCCGACCGGACGTCCGCCGTCCACGGCCACGACGACCCGGTGTGCCCGTTTGTGGATCAGCGCGACGGCATCGGACACCGAATCCTCCGGTGCCAGCGTGACGGGAGTGTCAGCGACCA
Organism: Mycobacterium sp.; assembly: GCF_046091765.1. Classification (GTDB taxonomy): domain Bacteria; phylum Actinomycetota; class Actinomycetes; order Mycobacteriales; family Mycobacteriaceae; genus Mycobacterium. The sequence goes on along the minus strand of NZ_JBJTCF010000108.1, from coordinate 72,580 downwards.
GATCTCGGCTCTTGACGAACTGCACCGTTTGGCGGACAGCGGCGATCGGCAGGTCCTGCGGCAGGACCACGAGGCCGCCGCGGCGGGCCACCGTCTCGGCCATCCGCCGGCCGGCGACCGCGGTCATGTTGGCGACGACCACCGGGATCGTGGTTCCCGAGCCGTCGCCGGTGGACAGGTCGACGTCGAATCGCGAGCCGACGTCGGAGCGGCCGGGCACGATGAACACGTCGTCGTAGGTGAGGTCGGTCGTCGGCCGGTGACCGTCGATGAAGCGCACACCGAAAGCCTAGTGGGGCGAGGCCGAACCCCGGCCTAGATGCGCACCTCGGAGCGATCCCCGCTCCACAGGGTGTGAAACCGGGCCTCGGGGTCGGCGTCGATCCGTCCGTAGGTGTGGGCGCCGAAGAAATCCCGCAGACCCTGGGTCAACGCCGCGGGAAGCCTCGGCGTGCGCAGCGCGTCGTAGTAGGACAGCGCCGAGGCGAATCCCGGGATGGGGATACCGCGCTCGGTAGCCGCCACGACCACCCGGCGCCAGCCGTCGACGGCCGCCTCGACGGCGTCGCGGAAGTAGGGGGCGGCGATCAGCGTCGGCAGATCGGGGTCGGCGTCGAAGGCTTCCTTGATGCGATTGAGGAACTTCGCCCGAATGATGCAGCCTCCGCGCCAGATGGTGGCCAGATCGCCGGGACTGACGGCCCAGTCGTATTCCAGCGAACCTGCCTGGATCTGATTGAACCCCTGCGCGTAGGCGATGATCTTGGAGGCGTAGAGCGCCTGGCGGACGTCCTCGATGAATTGCTCGGGGTCCGAGACGAGTTCGCTCAGCGCACCGGAGGCGAGCCCGAGGGCGGCACGGCGCTGCGGAACCGACCCGGACAGTGCGCGGGCGAACACCGCCTCGGCGATGCCGGTGACCGGGACACCGAGGTCCAGGGCGGACTTCACCGTCCAGCGGCCGGTGCCTTTCTGCTCGGCTTCGTCGACGATGACGTCAACCAGCGGCGTCGAGGTCTTGGCGTCGATCTGGCGCAGCACCTCCGCGGTGATCTCGACCAGGAAGCTGTCCAACTCGCCGGCGTTCCAGCGGGTGAAAACGTCGGCGATCTGGGGTGCGGTGAGGCCAAGTCCATCGCGCAGCAGTTGATACGCCTCGCCGATGAGTTGCATGTCGGAGTACTCGATGCCGTTGTGCACCATCTTGACGAAGTGTCCCGCCCCGTCCGGTCCGATGTGGGTACAGCAGGGCACGCCGTCGACGTGTGCGGAGATCTCCTCCAGCAGCGGTCCCAGCGAGTGGTAGGACTCGACCGGCCCGCCGGGCATGATCGAGGGTCCGTTGAGCGCACCCTCCTCACCGCCGGAGATGCCGGCCCCGACGAAGTGCAGGCCGCGCTCCCGCATCGCCCTCTCGCGGCGGATGGTGTCGGTGTAGAGCGCGTTTCCGCCGTCGATGATGATGTCGCCGGGTTCCATCGCGTCGGCGAGTTCGTTGATGACCGCGTCGGTGGCCTCACCGGCCTTCACCATGATCAGCACGCGGCGCGGCTTTTCCAGCGCGGCGAGAAACTCGGCGACGGTCTCCGACCGGACGAATCTGCCTTCGTGCCCGTGCTCGGCGAGCAGCGCGTCGGTCTTGGCGACGCTGCGGTTGTGCAGCGCGACGGTGTAGCCGTATCGGGCGAAGTTACGGGCGATGTTCGATCCCATCACCGCCAGGCCGGTGACTCCGATCTGCGCGAGTGGTGCCTGCGAGCTCATCGGGCGCCTTTCGGGGAGTGCGCGGTCGGCCGCGGTGGCCGGTCGCACAGCAGGGTACTCGTGGTCCCGGCTGCCTGGCGCCGGTGTGGCCGGACCGATACCCCCGGGCGGGCGCGCGGGTGAGTTGGCGTGTAGACACGACTGCGTGGAACCACAGTCCCAGGCCCCGGAACTGTCCGCCCCCTTCGACGCCGAACTCGGGCTGGTCTACACCGAGGTCTCACCGGACGGCATCAAGGCGCAACTTGAGGTCAAGCCGACACTCCTGCAGCCGATGGGCATCGTGCACGGCGGGGTCTGGTGCTCGGTGGTGGAGTCACTGGCCAGTGTCTCGGCCCACGTGTGGCTGTCCGCACACGGTGGCGGCAACGTGGTCGGTGTCAACAACAACACCGACTTTCTGCGGGCCGTCACCGAGGGCACCGTGTTCGGTGCATCCGAACCGGTCCACCGCGGCCGGCTTCAGCAGTTGTGGCTGGTGACGATTCGCGACGACCGGCAGCGCCTGGTCGCCCGGGGGCAGGTGCGGTTACAGAACCTCCGGCCCGACTGACTAGAACCGACTCGGACCGACTTGCCGCGCTACTCAGTCCCGCCCGGTTAGTCGCAACACGAGTTTCGCTCCGCCCAGATCACTGGTGCCCAACGATGCGGTGCCGCCGTGCAACTCGGCCTGCTGCGCGACCAGAGCCAGCCCCAGTCCGGAGCCCGAGCGCGATGCGGTGGAGCCCCGGGAGAATCTCTCGAAGACCTGGGCGCGCTCCTCCTCGGGAACACCGCTTCCGTTGTCCTCCACGGTGACCTCGACTCCCGCGGACGAACTGATCGCGGCGAGGCGGACCTGCGTCGCGCCGCCGTGTTTGACGGCGTTGGCGATGGCGTTGTCGATCACCAGCCGCAGTCCGACGGGAAGCCCGACCATCAGCACCGCCGGCGAGGGCACCAGCGAGACGGCGAGGTCGGGGTAGGTCCGCTCAGCGTCGTGGGCGGCGCGGTCGAGCAGTTCGGTGACGTCGAAGGGAACGAAATCGTCGGCGGTGGTCAGTTCGCCCTGCGCCAGGCGTTCCAGGGCGGTCAGGGTTGCCTCGATGCGGCTCTGGGTGCGCATGGTGTCGCCGATGACCTCCTTGCGCTGCTCGGCCCCCAGGTCGAGGGTGGAGAGCACTTCGAGGTTGGTCCGCATCGCAGTCATGGGCGTGCGCAACTCGTGGGAGGCAACCGCCGCGAAGTCCCGGGCGGCTTCTAGAGCTGCGCGGGTGCGGGCCTGCTCGTCACCGATGCGTGCCAACATCCCCTCGACCGCCTCGCCGATCTCCACCGCCTCGCTGACCCCGCGGACCTGAACCTCGTCGGGCTTGGACTGGGCGTTGATGGCCCGGGCCTGCTGGGCGAGCAGCCGGAACGGATCGATCATGATCAGCGCGAAGAACCAGCCGACCAGCACCGTGCCGATGATCACGCCGCCGCAGATGAGCAGCACGCGCAGATGGAGTTCGTGGATGCGGCGCTGGGTTTCGGCCAGTGGCGCGCCCAGCGCGATCGAGGCCCCCCCGACCGTGAACGTCCGGACCCGGTACTCCACCCCGTCGATGGTCGTGTTCGCGTAGCCGTCGGACAGGCTGGGCAGCACCACGCCGGGCGGCACGGACACCGCCATCGAACCCACCCGCACCGTACGCACCAGGTTGCCGTCCGGGCTGGGTGTCCCGGGGGCGGGCGGACCGGACAGCAGGGTGCTGAAGTCGCCCAGACTGCTGACCGAGTCCAGTCGCCTGTCCAACTGGCTGTACTGGTCGTTGGTGACGCCGACCCACACCCAGGTACCCAGCGTGAGAACCAGGATCACCACCGACAGCGCGGCCACGATCACGATCGCCCGCAGCGAGAGCATCCGAACCGGCAGTCGCTGCAATACGCGGTAGACCAGTTCCTTGGGTTTCACCGCCGCGGCCATGTCACCTCAGGATGCCCCGACACCGGTCTCGGCCTCGAGTTCGGTCTCCTCGGCCGCCGCGGCGATCTCTTCGAGCTGCTCGATGCGGGTCCGCGCATAGGCCTGCTGCTCGGTGATGGTGAGCTGACCCCGATGGCTCCCGATGAACGTCGTCAGCCACGAGAACGCGGTGGTGATCCGTGCCTTGAAGCCGATCAAATACACCAGGTGCAGGAACAACCACGCCAGCCAGGCGAAGTACCCGCCGAACTCCAGCGGACCCACCTGGGCGACCGCCGAGTAACGCGACACTGTCGCCATCGAGCCCTTGTCGAAGTACTCGAACGGCTCACGGGTGGCGGCATCGGCGCCGCGCAGTTCGGCTTTGATCAGCCGCGCGACGTAGCGCGCACCCTGAATGGCACCCTGCGCCTGGCCGGGTACGCCGTCGACGGATGCCATGTCGCCGATGACGAAGACGTGGGGGTGGCCCGGGACCGTCAGGTCGGGAAGGACCTTAACCCGGCCCGCCCGGTCCAGTTCCGTGCCGGACTGCGCGGCGATGATCGCGCCGAGTGGGCTGGCGGACACACCCGCCGACCAGACCTTGGTCGCGCACTCGATGCGGTCATGGCTGCCGTCCTTGCGCTTGACGGTGATGCCGTTGCGATCGACATCGGTGACCATCGCGCCGAGTTGCACCTCGACGCCGAGTTTCGCCAGCCGCGACGCCGCCTTGCCGCCGAGTTTCGCGCCCATCGTCGGCAACACCGATTCCGCGGCGTCGAGCAGGACCACCCTCGCCTTGGTGGAGTCGATGTGCCGGAAGGTGCCGTGCAGGGTGTGGTCGGCCAGTTCGGCGATCTGGCCGGCCATCTCCACCCCGGTCGGACCCGCACCGACCACGACGAAGGTCAGCAGTTTGGCCCGGCGTTCCGGGTCGCTGGAACGCTCGGCCTGCTCGAAGGCCCCCAGGATGCGTCCGCGGAGTTCCAGCGCGTCGTCGATGGTCTTCATTCCGGGTGCCCACTCGGCGAATTCGTCGTGACCGAAGTAGGACTGCCCGGCCCCGGCGGCGACGATCAGCGTGTCGTAGGGCGTCTGGTAGGTGTGGCCCAGCAGGATCGAGTCGACGGTCCGGCGCCGGAGATCGATGGTGGTGACCTCGCCGAGCAGGACCTGGCAGTTCTTCTGCTTACGCAGGATCACCCGGGTCAGCGGGGCGATCTCGCCCTCCGAGATGATGCCGGTGGCGACCTGGTACAGCAACGGCTGAAACAGGTGGTGGGTCGTCTTGGCGATCATCTTGATGTCGACGTCGGCCCGCTTGAGTTTCTTGGCGGCCGCCAGTCCACCGAAGCCGGAGCCGATGATGACGACCCTGTGCCGATCCGATGGCGTCGCGCCGGGATGGCTCATGCTGGCTCCTCACACACGGCCCGATCACGATCAGCGGCCCGCCGCTGACGGTCAACGGCTGCCCTCAACGGTAGCCGTTCACCTGCCCACCGGCCGAGCACGGTGGACGGCCTGATCAGCTCAGCGCGGGAGCCGCACCCCGTCCCGCGTGCAACAGCTGTCCGGTGATGCGCCGCGCCGCGGGCGTGGTCAACAGCAGCGCCAGCCGGGACAGTTCGACCGCCGGCGGCGGCGGTGCCGCGGACAGTCCCGGATACCCGGGCTCCGCGCTGCGGCCGCAGGAGATCGCGTTGATCGTGACACCCCGGGAGCCGAAATGACCGGCCTGCCCAGCGGTCCAGGCGGCCAGGGCGGCTTTGACGGCGGCCTGCGGTCCGTCCTGCCCGCCGCCTTCGGCGCAGACCACGATCGACCCGCCCGAACGCAGGTTCTCGCCGACCGCGTGCACGATGAGCACCGCCGCCAACAGCGTGCGGTCGAAGGCGCCGCGCCACTCTGAGGCGACCCCGGCCAGGCCCGGCCCGGCGGCGGGGCCGGCGGGGGGGATCACCACGAGCGCGTCGAGGTGCTGGGGGAAGCGGGCACGGGCGGCGGCGAGTTCGGCGGCGTCGGTGCCGTCGCAGACGATCACGTCAGCGGAGTCTGCGGCGTCAGCGGTGGTGTCACCGAGTTCCTTGGCCAGGACCTCGAGATCGGTGCGACGGCTACCGCTGAGCACCACGCGATGCCCGGCGGTGCGGAAGTCGTGCGCGACCTGTCGGCCCAGTTCCCCGTCCGCGCCGGTGACCAGCACGTCCATCAGCGACCTCCCGGGTGTCGGGCACAGGTTACTCAACACCAATTACGGGGATCGGCGGACCTAGGGTGATAAGCCATGAGGCCGATCCCTGCGCCACGGGCGGCCCTGCCGCGATGGGTCTATCTGCCCGCCGCGGGCGGTGTGGTGCTGGTGGCGCTGCCCCTGCTGGCGTTGGCCGTCAAAGTCGACTGGCCACGCTTCGGCGCGCTGATCAGTAGTCCCACAGCGCGGGATGCTCTGCTGCTGAGCCTGCGCACCGCGACTGCCAGCACGCTGCTGTGCCTGGTGCTCGGCGTGCCGCTGGCGCTGGTTCTGGCCCGGCATCGCGGCGGACTCACCGGGGTGCTTCGCACGATGGTTCTGCTGCCTCTGGTGCTGCCGCCCGTCGTGGGCGGGCTGGCTCTGCTCTACGTATTCGGCCGGCTCGGAATACTGGGCCACTACCTCGAGGCGGCCGGGGTGCGTATCGCGTTCACCACCACCGCCGTCGTACTGGCCCAGGCGTTCGTCTCACTGCCGTTTCTGGTCATCTCGCTGGAGGGCGCCGCCCGCACCGCGGGCGCGGACTACGACATGATCGCCGCGACGCTGGGGGCGCGGCCCGCGACAGTGTGGTGGCGGGTCACCCTGCCGCTGCTGGGTCCGGGCCTGCTCGCCGGCACCGTGCTGGCCTTCGCCCGGGCGATCGGCGAGTTCGGCGCGACGCTGACCTTCGCCGGCTCCCGGCAGGGCGTCACCCGGACCCTGCCGCTACAGATCTACCTGGATCGGGAGGGCGACCCGGCCGCTGCGCTGGCGCTGTCGATGCTTTTGGTCGTCGTCGCGGCGGTGATCGTGGGCGGCCTGGGTGCGCGTCGGCTGACCGGCCGGGCGGCCCGTTGAGTACCGGGGCGCTGAGTACCGGGGAGCTGTTCGTCTCGGCCACCGTGGCCGACCGCGGGCTGCAGGCGCAGTTCACCGTCGGCTCCGGTGAGGTGCTCGCCCTCGTCGGTCCCAACGGGGCGGGCAAATCCACGGTCGCGGCGGTGATTGCCGGCCTGCTCGCCGCGGATCGGGCGCTGGTGCGGGTGGGCGGGCACACCCTGACCGACACCGACCGCGGCGTACAGGTGGCGCCCCATCGCCGCCGGGTCGGCTTGCTGCTTGGGGATCCGCTGCTGTTCCCGCACCTGAGCGTGCTGGGCAATGTCGCGTTCGCCGCGCGGCGGCGAGCCCGTCGACGGGACGCCAGGGACGCGGCGGCGCGGTGGCTGGCCGAGGTCGGGGTGGCCGACCTGGCGTCGCGCCGACCGGATCAGCTCTCGGGCGGTCAGGCTCAGCGGGTCGCGCTCGCGCGGGCGCTGGCCACCGAGCCGGAGGTGATGGTGCTCGACGAGCCGCTGGCCGGTCTCGACGTCGCAGCCGCGGCATCGACGCGAGCGGTGCTGCGCGAGGTGACGGCGGCGGCGGGGTCGCGGGCGACCCTGCTGATCACCCACGACCTGCTCGACGTGCTCGCGCTGGCCGACCGGGTGCTCGTCCTCGAGGCCGGTCGCGTTGCCGAGGCGGGCCCCACGACAGCCGTGCTCACCGCTCCACGCAGCCGGTTCGGCGCGCGCTTCGCCGGAGTCAACCTGGTGCGGGGCGTGGTCGCCGAACCGGCGGCGGTGCGCAGCGCGACGGCGCTGTGGCGGGGGGTGCCCTCCGAGCCGCTCACGCCGGGACAGCAGGCCGTGGCCGTGTTCGCTCCCGCCGCGGTCGCGGTGTACCGGGTCCGGCCGGACGGAAGCCCGCGCAACAGCGTGCGGGTGCGGATTTCCGGGTTGGAGGTGATCGGCCCGGCGGTCCGGGTGCACACCGACCCGGCGGCCGACGGGGCGCCCGGCCCGGCCGCCGACATCACCCCGGAGGCTGTGGCCCACCTCACTCTGGCGGTGGGCGACGAGGTCTGGTTCAGCGTCAAAGCCCAGGAGGTGGCGCTGCACGCCGCCGCGAGGACATCCGCCGTCAGTACGAGGCGGGAGCCTTGATCCCCGGCAGACACGTCCAACCGCACACTTGCGTCACGGCTGTAACACGGTAGGTTTCTCGCCATGACCCAGCCGGATCCGAGATTCCCGCGCCGGGCTCCGTGGTTGGCGCTGGCAGCCGCGGCAGCGGCCGCGGTGAGCGCCGTCACGGTCGCCCTGCCGCCGCATTCGGCGAGCGCCGATCCCGTGCCGCCGCCGACCACCACCGCGCCACCCCCGGCGGACCCCAACGCTCCGCCGCCGCCGGCGGCCCCGCCGCCGCCGGCAGACCCCAACGCACCGCCACCGGTGGCGGGCCCGGTCGCCCCGCCGCTGCCGGAGCAGGGACGCGTCGACAACGCCGCCGGCGGCTTCAGCTACGTCCTGCCGGCCGGTTGGGAGGTGGCCGACCCGTCGCGGCTGAGTTACGGGCAGGCACTGCTGCTCAAGCAGGCCGGGCCGGTCCTCGGTGGCCAGCCGGCACCGACGGCGAACGACACCAGCATCCTGCTGGGGCGGCTGGACCTGAGGCTGTTCGCAGGCGCGGAGGCCGACAACAGCAAGGCCGCGGTGCGACTGGCCTCGGACATGGGGGAGTTCTTCATGCCCTTCCCCGGGACCCGGATCAACCAGCAGACAACCCCGCTGCAAGCCGGGGGCTTGCCCGGCTTCGCCTCGTCCTACGAGGTCAAGTTCACCGACACCACCAAGCCCAACGGCCAGATCTGGGCCGGGGTGGTGGGCTCGACGGGGCCCGATGCGCCGCGCGAGCAGCGCAACGAGCGCTGGTTCGTGGTGTGGCTGGGCACCTCCAAGGACCCGGTCGACCCGGTGGCCGCCAAAGGGCTGGCCGAGTCGATCCGGCCCTACGCGCCCCCGCCGCCTGGCACGGCGCCCACCACCTAGGCGACGTCGGCTCGCCGGTCAACGACCCGGGATGGCGACGATGCGGGCCTGGCGGGTCCGTCGGCCCGGCCCGATGCGCAGCGGCCCGCTGGAGTTCGACGACCGCGCCGCGGTGCCCGAACCCGGTCCCGGCGAGATCCTCGTCGCCGTGCGCGCGTGCGGAGTGTGCCGCACCGATCTGCATGTCGCCGAGGGCGACCTGGCGGTGCACCGGCCCGCGGTTGTTCCCGGTCACGAGGTAGTCGGCGAGGTGGTGTCGGCCGGGCAGAATGCTGCCGCCGGCCCGGCCCGCTTCGCGGTGGGCGACCGGGTCGGTATCGCGTGGCTGCGCCACACCTGCGGCCGGTGCGGCTACTGCCGGCACGGCCGGGAGAACCTCTGCCCGCAGTCGCGCTACACCGGCTGGGACGCCGACGGCGGTTACGCCGACTTCGCCACCGTGCCCGCCGACTTCGCCCACCACCTGCCCCAGGGGTACAGCGACAGTGAACTTGCACCGCTGCTGTGCGCGGGCATCATCGGCTATCGCTCACTGGTGCGGGCGGAGCTTCCCCCCGGCGGGCGGCTGGGCCTGTACGGCTTCGGCGGCAGCGCCCACATCACCGCACAGGTCGCGCTGGCGATGGGCGCCGAGGTGCACGTGATGACCCGGGGTGCCCACGCCCGTGCGCTGGCGCTGCACCTGGGCGCGGCCTCGGCGCAGGGACCCGCCGACCCGCCCCCGGTCGCTCTGGACGCGGCGATTCTCTTCGCCCCGGCGGGGGAGCTGGTGCTTCCGGCCCTCGAGGCGCTCGACCGCGGTGGCACGCTGGCCATCGCCGGGATTCACCTCAGCGACATCCCCGTACTGAACTATCAGCGCCACCTGTTCCAGGAGCGGCAGATCCGCTCGGTCACGTCCAATACGCGCGCGGACGCCAGCGAGTTTCTCGCCTTCGCCGGGCGGCATCGCATCGACGTCACCGCGCCGCGCTACCCGCTGACGCAGGCCGACCGAGCTCTCACCGACCTGGCCGAGGGGCGGATCGCCGGAGCGGCGGTGCTGCTGCCGTGAGCTTCGTCCTGGTCCACGGCGCGATGCACGGCGGCTGGTGCTGGGCGGCCGTTGCCGGGCTGCTCCGATCGCGCGGTCACGTGGTGGCCACTCCCACCCTCACCGGGCAAGGTGAGCGGATCCACCTACTGACCCCGCAGGTCACCGTCGATACGCATATCGACGACGTCGTCAACGTGATCGGCTACGAAGATCTCGATGAAGTGTGTCTGGTACTGCATTCCTATGCCGGAGGCCTGGCGGGGCCGCTGGCACAACGGCTCTCGGGGCGCCTGAGGTCGGTTGTCCTGGCCGGAGCCTTCCTGCAGCACCCGGGGGAAAGCAATTTCGACGTGGAACCGGAGTCGTCACGGGAATTGTTCCTCCGGCTCGCGGCCGAACAGGGCGACGGCTGGCGAATCCCGGTGCACGACGCGCTGATCGCCCGCTGGGGTGTCACCGACCCCACCGTCGTTGCGCAGCTCCGGCGAAAACTCACCGACTTCTCGCTCGTGTTCTCCCGCGGCGTCGTGGACTTCGATCCCGCGCCGCTGAAACGGTTGGCGCGCACCTACATCGAACACACCGCGCCGGCCCTGCCCGCCCTGGCGCAGTCCGTCGCGCGGGCCCGGAACGAGGGCTGGACGATGCGGCGCATCGCCACCGGCCACGACATGATGCTGACCGAACCGGGGCAGACGGCGCAGATTCTCGAGGAGGCGGCGGCGTCAGGCTGACAACTGCCACACCAGGGCGGCGGCCAGCGCACCCATGCCGTTGAGCGACCAGTGCAGCGCGATCGGCGCGAGCAGACTGCCGCTGCGGCGGCGCAGCCAGGTGAAGACGAAACCGGCCGCGGCGGTGGCGATCACCGCCCCGGCCACGCCGGCCAGCACGCCGAGCGCACCTCCGCCGAAAACCCGGGTCAACCCGACATTGCCGGCGGTCAGTCCCAGCGAGGACGCCACGTGCCACAATCCGAAGAGCAGCGACCCGGCCGCGGCGACCCCGCGAAAGCCCCAGGCCCGATCCAGCGCGCCGTGCAGGACGCCGCGGAACGCCAACTCCTCGGGAATCACGGTCTGCAGCGGAATGACGACGAGCGAGGCGATCACGGCCCCGGAGACCGTGGCGTAGTGGTTGTTGAGGAACATCGGCCGCGTCCACGGCAGCAGGATGCCGACTGCGATCACCGTCAGCACCAGGCCTGCCGCCGCCAGCGCATACCGGGCGCCGGACCGCCAGTGCTCACGTCCCAGCCCCAGCTCGGCCCAGCTCAAGCCCCGCGCCCGGACCAGCAGCACCAGGCCGGCGGCCGCAGCCGGAACGATCGCGATGTTGGCCCACGGGGTGGTGAAATGGGCCACCAGATTCGTGATCACCAGCACCGCGACGACCACGGCCACGTCGAGGTAGACCCCGGCGCGGTTCATCATTTTCAGCGGAGCCAGCGCAGCGAAAGGCTGCGCGGCCACCGCGCTGCTCTCAGACATGTGCCTCCCATGATACCGGCGGGTTAGCCATGGGCCGCCCTACTAGGCTGGCGGCGGACCCGGAGGCGCCGTTGTGACCGAGATCAAGCCCCAGCCCCCTGGGCTGCTGGCCGGACTGCGGGTGCTGGATCTGTCCGCCGGCGACGCCGACCTGACCTCACGGCTGCTGGCCGACCTGGGAGCCGACGTCCTCAAGATCGAGCCCCCGGCCGGCAACGCGGGCCGGACGGCCCAGCCCGCCCTGGGCGGTGCCGGCCTGGCGTTCGCTCTGCACAACGCCAACAAAAGAGCGGCGGTGCTCGACCCGCACGACGCCGCCGACCGGCAACGGCTCCTGGCTCTGGTCGCCGAGGCCGACATCCTCGTCGACAGCGGACGTCCCGGGCAGGCCGCCGCCTACGGCAGCCCCTGCGAGGAATTGGCCGACAGGTTCGGACACCTGGTCGCGATCGCGGTCACCGACTTCGGGGCACGGGGCGCACGGTCCTCGTGGCGCGCCACTGACCCGGTGCTCTACGCGATGTCCACCGCGCTGTCGAGGTCCGGGCCGACCACCGGCACCCCGGTGCTGCCGCCCGAGGGCATCGCCTCGGCCACCGCGGCGGTGCAGGCGGCGTGGGCGGTGCTGGTCGCCTATTTCAACCGGCTGCGCACCGGAGTGGGGGACTTCATCGACTTCGCCCGCTTCGATGCGGTGGTGCTGGCCCTCGATCCGCCGTTCGGCACTCAGGGTCAGGCCGCGACCGCCCGCAACCGCCGGGAACGGTGGCGCGGACGCCCCAAGAACCAGGACCTCTATCCGATCTTCCGCTGCCGCGACGGGTACGTGCGGCTGTGCGTGCTCTCGCCGCGCCAATGGCACGGGATGCGGGCCTGGCTCGGCGAGCCGGCGCGGTTTCAGGACCCGCAGTTCGACACCATCGCCGCCCGGGTGCGGGCCTTCGGCGAACTCGGCCCGCTGATGGCCGCATTGTTCGCCGACCGGAACATGGCGGATCTGGTCAGCGAGGGACAACGGCACGGCGTTCCCGTCGCGGCAGTGCTCACCCCTGCCGAGGCCGTCGATTCCGAGCATCTCCGGACCGTCGGCGCCCTGACCGCGATCCAGGTGTCACCGGGGGTGACCACCCGCGCGCCGGCGGGGTACTGGGTGATCGACGGCGCCCGAGCCGGCTACCGGACCCCCGCACCCGCGCTGGGCAGCAGCGCACCCGTCTGGCGGGACGCACGATTCGACCCGCCGCCCACCGGGCCCACCGGGGGGCTGCCGTTCGAGGGCATCCGGATCCTCGATCTGGGGGTCATCGTCGCCGGCGGCGAGGTCAGCCGGCTGTTCGGCGACCTGGGCGCAGAGGTCATCAAAATCGAGAGCGCCGCCTACCCGGACGGCCTGCGCCAGACCCGCGAGGGCCAGGCGATCAGCGAATCCTTCGTCCGCGCCCACCGCAACCACCTGGGTCTGGGAGTGGAACTGCGGACCCCGGCCGGCGCGGCGATCTTCGAGCGCCTGGTGACTGTCGCCGATGCCGTGTTCGCCAACTTCAAGCCGGGAACCCTTGCCGCACTGGGGTTTTCCTACCAGCGGCTGCACGAGCTCAACCCGCAGCTGGTGCTCGCCGAGAGCAGTGCCTTCGGTGACAGCGGGCCGTGGAGCACCCAGATGGGATACGGTCCGCTGGTCCGCTCCGCCACCGGCGTGACCCGGCTGTGGACATCGCGCGACGCGGCGGGCGACTGCGGCAGGCACTCCTTCTACGATGCGACGACGATCTTCCCCGACCATGTCGTGGGCCGGATCACCGCTATCGGTGCTCTGGCCGGGCTGATCCGGCGGCGCCGCTGCAACCAGGGCGCCCGCGTGCACGTCTCGCAGGCCGAGGCCGTCGTCAATCAGCTCGACGTGCGCTACGCCGCACTGGCCGCTGAGCATCCCGACAATGTCCGCGAGGACGACGCCGAGCATCTCGTGCTGCGCTGCGCCGGTTGCGGAGATGGCACTGACGATGACGAATGGTGCGTGGTGTCGCTGACGTCACGGGCCGAGCGTCATGCCGCGAGCCGGGTGATCGGGGAGCCGGCCACGGCCGGCAGCGAGGCCGGACTGGCCGGCGCTCTGGCCGGGTGGGCGCGCCACCGCAGCCCCGCTGAGGTCGCCGCGCGACTGCAGGAGGCCGGGGTGCCGGCCGGTCCGATGAACCGTGCCGACGACATCCTCGCCGACCCGCAACTGCGCGAGCGGGGCCTGCTGACCGAGATGCACCACCCGTGCCTTGAGGTGGGCCTGCCCGCGGAGGCCAGGACCGCAGTGTTCCGCAACATCCCGCCGGCCCCGCAACGCGCGGCGCCCCTTCCCGGCGCCGACACCCGGCAGATCTGTCGCGACGTCTTGGAACTCGACCCGCCTGACATCGAACACCTGATCGCCGAGAATGTGTTGTTCGCCACCGCCGACACCGCCAGCCAAGGAGCCACACCATGACCGTCGTCCCTGCCGCGCAGCTGTTCATCGACGGCGAGTTCCGCGCCGCCGATCAGACCGAGCCGGTCTGGGAGGCCGCGACCGGCGACCTGCTCGGCGAGGGAGCCAGCGCCACCGAACGCGACGTGGACGCCGCCGTCGCCGCGGCTCAGGCAGCCCTGCCTGGTTGGCGGTCCACGTCACCCGATCATCGGGCCGCGCTACTCAAGGGCTTCGCGGCCGCGCTGCATCAGCGCGCCCGGAGCACCGATCAGTTGGTCACCCGGGAGAACGGCATGCCGATGTCGCTGTCCCGCGGCGCGAACGGTGCCTTCCCCGCAGCGCTTCTGACCTACTACGCGAAGCTGATCACGACCACGACGATCGAGGAGATCCGGCCCAGCGGCACCGGGCACACGATCGTGCGTCGCGAGCCGGTGGGGGTCGTCGCGGCCATCGTGCCGTGGAACTACCCGCAGGCGCTGGCCGCCTTCAAGCTGGCTCCGGCGCTGGCCGCCGGCTGCACGGTCGTGCTCAAAGCGGCACCCGAGACCGCACTGGATGCGCTGGTGTTCGCCGAGGCTGCCCAGGAATGCGGAATACCGGCCGGGGTGCTCAACATCGTGCCCGGGGGAATCACCGCGGGAGCGCACCTCGTCTCCCACCCGGGCGTGGACAAGGTGAGCTTCACCGGGTCGACCGCGGCCGGGCGGATCATCGGCGAGGTGTGCGGCCGGCTGCTGCGGCCGGTGACCCTGGAACTCGGCGGCAAATCGGCCGCGATCATTCTCGACGACGCCGATCTTGGCGCGACGATGAAGGGCCTGCGGTCGGTGTCGTTCATCAACAACGGCCAGACCTGCTTTCTGGGTTCGCGCATCCTCGCGCCACGCTCCCGCTACGGCGAGGTCATCGACGCTCTCGCCGACTTGGTCAACGGGTTCGCGGTGGGTGACCCGCTGGACACCGCGACCGACATCGGTCCGGTGGTCAGCGCCCGCCAGCGCGAGCGGGTGCTGGGCTACATCGAATCCGGGAAAAGCAGCGGGGCGAAACTCGTCGTCGGCGGCGGCGTGCCGCGTAATCAGCCGCGCGGGTGGTTCGTCTCGCCAACCGTATTCGCCGATGTCGACAACTCCGACCGCATCGCCCAGGAGGAGATCTTCGGTCCGGTGCTGGCCGTCATTCCCTACGACGGCGATGACCAGGCCGTCGCGCTGGCCAACGACAGCGAGTTCGGGTTGGCCGGCTCGGTCTGGTCGGCTGACGCCGAACGGGCCACCGAGGTCGCGCGTGAGATCAGAACCGGGACGATCGGGGTGAACGACTACCAACTCGACATCAATGCGCCGTTCGGCGGCGTCAAGGCGAGCGGGTTGGGCCGGGAACTCGGACCGGAGGGACTGGCGGAGTTCTTCGAACTGAAATCCATTTACCGGGTCGGCCCGCCCTGACACGCCGACCCGGCCACGTGAAAGGGACCCTGTGACAAGCCTGGATCCGCGCACACCGGTGCTCGTCGGGGTGGGTCAGGTCAACCAGTTCGACGAGACACCCGATGTCGAGCCCGTCGATCTGATGGCCGCCGCCGCCCGCGAGGCGGCCGACCCCAGGGTGCTGGCCGCGGTGGACTCCATCCGTGTCGTCAATCTGCTCTCCTGGCGCTACCGAGACCCGGGACTGCTGCTCGCCGGGCGCATCGGCGCGCCCAGCGCGAGGACCCGCTACACCGGAATCGGCGGCAACACTCCGCAGTCGCTGCTCAACCAGACCTGCCGTGACATCGAGCGGGGCCAGGTGTCCGTCGCGCTGCTTGCCGGTGCTGAGACATGGCGGACCCGGATGCGGTTGCGGGCCCGGGGGATACGGCCGGACTGGACCCGCCAGGACGAGTCCGTGGCGATCCCGCCGGGTGCGGAGGACGCGGTACCGATGTCGGGACCGGCCGAGGACCGCATCGGACTGGACCGGCCGTCCTTCGTCTACCCCCTGTTCGAGCAGGCCCTGCGCATCGCCGAGGGCGAGTCCCAGGATGAACACCGCCGCCGGATCGGGCACCTGTGGGCCCGGTTCAGCGCGGTCGCGGCCGCCAATCCGCACGCGTGGAACCGCGAGGGGTTGTCCGCCGATCAGATCTGGCAGCCCGGACCGGACAACCGGATGATCAGTTGGCCGTATCCGAAACTGATGAACTCCAACAACATGGTCGACCAGGCCGCGGCGGTGATCATCTGCTCGGTGGAGCGCGCAACGTACCTGCAGATCCCCCGGGAGCTGTGGATCTTTCCGCACGCGGGCACCGAGGCGTACGACACCTACTCGATTGCCGAGCGCCACGCCCTGCACCGATCGCCTGCCATCGGCATCGGCGGGCGACGGGTGCTGGAATTGGCCGGGACCGGAGTCGACGAACTCGACTACGTCGACGTGTACTCCTGTTTCCCATCAGCGGTGCAGATAGCCGCCCGGGAACTGGGCCTTCCGCTGGATGACCCGAGCCGGCCGCTGACCGTCACCGGAGGGCTGACCTTCGCCGGCGGGCCGTGGAACAACTACGTGATGCACTCCATCGCGACGATGGCCGAACTGCTGCGCCGTACGCCCGGCCGCGGACTGATCACCGCCAACGGCGGGTATCTGACCAAGCACAGCTTCGGGGTGTACTCCACGACGCCCCCGTCCGAAGGGTTCCGATGGGAGGATGTCCAACCCGCCGTCGACCGCGAGCCGACCTGCAAAGCACCGGCGCAGTGGGACGGCGTCGGCACGGTGGAGTCGTGGACCACACCGTTCGACCGGGAGGGCCGCCCGGAGAAGACGTTTCTGACCGTTCGAACACCCGACGGCGCGCGCACCCTGGCCGTCATCACCGACCCGGCTGCCGCCGCCGAGATCGCCACCGCCGACATCGCGGGCGCCCGGATCACGGTGGCCGCAGACGGGACGGCAACCCTGCCCCACGGCGACTGAACAGACAGCAGGCCTGCCGCCTTGGGGGAGCGGCAGGCCTGCTGTTTGGCGGGGCTCAGGCGCCGGATGGGGTAGCGCCGAGCACCCGTTGCATATCGGGGATCATCTGCTGCAACTGGGAGCCCCAGTAGCCCCAGCTGTGGGTTCCGTTCGTCGGGAAGTTGAATACCGCGTTACGGCCACCGGCTGCCAGGTAGTTGTCCATGAACGTCTTGTTCGTGCGCAACGTGAAGCCTTCCAGGAACTGGGCGGCCATCAGGTTGCCACCGCCGCCGGAGGTGTCCAGGTCCGAGGGCGTACCGGTGCCGCAGTAGATCCACAACCGGGTGTTGTTGGCCACCAGCTGGTTGATGTTGACCATCGGATCATTGCGCCGCCAGGCCGGATCGGAGGACGGCCCCCACATGCTCTGGGCGTTGTACCCGCCGGCGTCGTTCATCGCCAGGCCGATCAGCATCGGCCACCACCCCTCGGAGGGGTTGAGGAATCCCGACAGCGACGATGCGTAGATGTACTTCTGCGGGTAGTAGATCGCATACGTCAGCGCCGAGCTGCCCGACATCGACATCCCGACCACAGCGTTGCCGTTCGGGTCGATGCCGTGGTTTGCCTGCAGGTAGGCCGGCAGCTCCTGGTTCATGAACGTCTCCCACTTGTAGGTGAAGTTCTGACCATTGCCCTGAGAGGGCTGATACCAGTCGGTGTAGAAGCTGGACTGACCGCCGACCGGCATCACCGTCGACAGACCCGAGTTCAGAAACCATTCGAAGGCCGGGGTGTTGATGTCCCAACCGCTGTAATCCTCTTGGGCGCGCAGGCCGTCAAGCAGGAACACGGCGTGCGGTCCGCCACCTTGGAACTGGATCCGGATGTTGCGGCCCATCGAGGGCGACGGCACGTCCAGGTACAGCACCGGCAGTCCTGGCCTGGAGAAGGCTGCGGCGGTCGCGGAACCGCCGACCGCTCCGACCAGCCCTGGCAGGCACAGCGCGGCGGCGAACACTGCTGCCGCTCGGCGCCACGGGCTTCGTATCATCTCGCGGATCTTCATCGGGACTCCCATCACCTTTCGTCTGTCGGCATTAATTGCCGTGCCTGGGTAGTGAAACACCCGTCGTGACTGGTGATGGGTACGCGCAGCGGTGTGCCAAGTCGCGGTTGGACAACGATCCGATCACGCGGTCGTTCCCGGCCGAAGACCTCAGGACGCGGCGGAGTTCACCGCTGCGTTCGGGGAAATCCCGCCAGCCCGATCAGAGCCGAAATCGGACTCGGGGTTCGCTTCGGGGTCCACGTCGACCGCGAGAGCCCTGGCGATCGCCGCCTTGGCCCGGGCGCGGCGTTCCTCGATTGTCTGGCTGAGGTCTTGCAGGAGTTCGGGTCTGCCGAGCAGCAGTCGCTCCACGGTTTCCCGATTCAGCTGCAGAGCCGTCACTTCGCCGATTGCGTAAGCACTGGCGATGACCGCCTCGCGAATCAGGGCTGTCTGGCCGATGAAATCCCCCTCGTGCAGGGTCGAAACGGGGACCGCAGCACCTTTCTCGCCGGGGACAACAAGGCGGGCCTGGCCTCTGACGACGAAAATCATCCGGTCGGGTATTTCGCCGACCTTCTGCATCATCTCCTGATCGCCGTACCGGATCACCCGGACCTTTGGCAGCAGCGCTTCCATATCGGTCGTGCTGACCCGCAGTGCCGGCGCGACTTTCCGGAGCGCGGCGATGCGATGCACTGCGGTATCGAAGTCGTCGGCGATTCCGTCCAGGTGCAACCCTGCCCGTCGTGCGGCATACCAGAGCCACCGCTGAAAGACAGACCGCACAGCGCCGTCATCGGCAGGTGAGCGGACAGGGATGTTGATCGTGTATCCGGTGCTGGAGTTGATCGTGACCGCCGCTTGGGAACCCGGGCGCAGATGAGGGAGATTCTCCGCGGTCGCAATCAACAGCGCACACACCTCATCGGGCGGATCACCACCACCGAATGTCGCATTCACCGAGATGGTGTGGCTGTCAGCCGGACGGCTCAGATTGGTGAACGCCTGACCGGCCAGCACTGAGTTCGGGATGATCTCCAGGCCCGACCCGGTATCGATGTGGGTGGCACGCCAGTTCACCTCGACGACGCGTCCGCGCGCCGCCGGGGTCTCCACCCAGTCCCCGAACTGGAAGGGCTGCTCGAAAAGCAACAGCAGACCGGAAATGATCTGACCCACTGAATTCTGCAGGGTCAAGCCCAACACGATCGAACTGACGCCGAGTGCGGTAAAGAGTCCACCGACATTGGCGCCCCAGATATAGGCCAGAATCAGCGCAAGCCCGACGGCGATGATCGCGAATCGGGCGACGTCAATGAAGATCGACGGCATCCTTCGGCGCCAACTGCCCGACGGCGCGCCGGCGAAAACTGTGGCGTTGAGTCCGGAGAGCGCCATCACCAGCACCAGGAATCCGAAAACCGTGTACAGGATCCGGAAGCCAGTGGCCTCTACCGAGTAGTTCGCGCTCTTGACCAGCATCACTAGGACAGCACCCAGCGGCACGATGTAGAGCCGCAGCAGTCGCACCGGACGGGCCCGGAAACTTCCGCGGCGGGTCAGTTTGTGCTCCACTTCGGTCAGCGCGATCAGCGTCACCGGGAGGGCGACCGCGATGATGATCGACCAGTAAAACCAGGGTGCGGTCAACACCGAACTCATCGTGCGCTCCTCACTGCTGATCCTCGACAAGCCGCCATATCTGCTCGGTCCGGTCTGCAAGTTCAATGGTTGCCGCTGGCACGTAGCTCTGAGAATCGCGGGTGGCCTGGTACACCTCGTCGCTGACATAGATCCCGACGTCGGCGGAGCTGTTGCGCATATTCGCCGCAAGCCGAACCGCGGCCCCCCACAGGTCGTACACCAGGCCGGCCCGGCCCACCAGACCACTGGTCACCGTTCCGCAGTCGATACCGGCCCGGAGATCCAAGTGGTAGTCGCCCTCGCAGTTGAATCGATCAATGATGTGCTGCATTTCGATGGCGAACTCGACGGTGCGACGGATGTTGTCCAGTCGGGGTACGGTGAGCCCACAGCTGGCCAGGTAGCCGTTGTGGGTACTGCGGACCCTCTCGACGCCCAGGCTTTCGGCCGCCGCGTCGAATTGCCGCACGAGTTTGTTGATGACCGAGACGGATTCCTCCGGGGGCAATTCGGCCGTCAACTCCTCGAGTCCGACGAGTTCGGCGAAAATGACCGCTGCGTCCTGATGTTCCTGCGCGATCACCTCATGGCCCTCGCGATACCGTTCGACAACCGATTCGGGCATCAGCGAACGCAGGAGTTCATCGTTTTGCCTGCGCTGCTCCTCAAGGAGCGCGTCTTTGATCGACAGGTTCCGGCTCATCTCGTTGAACGCTGAGGTCAGGTCGCCGAATTCGTCTCCCGACTCCACCGGCAAGGCGATGTCGTAGTTGCCCGTGCTGATCTGCTGCGCCCCTTTTTCCAGGGTCCGGATGGGGCGGACGAACAGCCGTGACCACAGCATCGCCGCGAGGCACGCCACGAACACCAACGTCACGGTGGCCTGGACCAGCCTCTTGGCGAAGTTGCGCTCCGGCGCGAAGGCCTCATCGGCATCGATCAGGGCAATGATGTTCCAGTGCCCTGCCACGTCGCGCACAACAGTGTTGTCGTCCGCACCTCGATGAAGCAGGGCCGGCGCGTAGGCAATGAGCGCTCGTCGGCCCAGGTAATCGGTGCTGATCGTGGTGCCGGCCTCCCCGCGGTCCGCAGCTTGGGTCACGCTGGTATCGATCGGCTGCACGAGCACGGTCGTGCCCTCCCGAATCGCCCGGTCAGCAACTTCAGCCGGTGTGCCCGCCGCGACGACGTCGCGCCGGTAGGCCTCTGGGTCCTCCAGGAACAGTCGCGAGTCCGAGCGCATGAGATCGTCGGGACCTACCAAAAAAGTTTCGCCGGTACGGCCCATGCCGGCCTTCTCCCACTGCTTCTCAGCGGTCATCAGGAAATTGATCGCGCTGATCGGGTAGGCGATCGCGATTACCCCGATAGGTCTGCCGGGCGGGCCGATCGGCGCCACCATCCACGCAGTGGGTTTGCCCGCGGGTAAGTACTCCGCGAAGTCGGTGCTGACGACATAGTCGGTGTCGTTGGAGGCCATCGCCCTACGAAATGCCTCGGGCAGGTAGCCTTGGCCCCGGTACGGGCCGGTGAAGATGTTGGTGCCGAGATCCGCTCCTTTGCGGGCGGTGTAGACGACATCGCCGCGAGCATTGATGAGCAGAACGTCCTGCAGGTCGATCAAGCGAAGGTCTTGGCCGCTGACGGTCTTGCGGACGACGACCTCTTGGAGAAATTCGTCGTAGCGGGCATTGGCAGCCGACCACCCGCTGCCGTCGCCGGGGTCGTTGACGCGGACCGCCTGGGTGTGGTCGGCAAACGGCGCGGTGTAGTAGGCCTGCAGATATTTGGCGGCGTTGGACGTGGGCAGGAGAGCGTCGACGTCGAGGTTGCCATTATCGCCGCCGCCGAAACTCGCGGTGTAGAAGTCAGCGATCGAACGCTGCTGGGCCGGGTTGATCGTCTTATCGGCGAGCTGGTCGAAACCACCGCTGAATGCCGTAAGGGCCATCACCGCGGACTCGCCGCTCGCATAGAGCTGCACAGTTCCCATGATGTCGGCCAGCCCCAAGTCCAGAACACGGGCCTGCGCCTCACGCGCGGCGGTGAGCCGGTCGAATACCGCGGCTCGCAGCGAGGTACGCCCGGAGACGACGCCGATGGTGCCGATGATCGCGGTCGCCAGGACCGCCATCGCCAGCAGCATGAACATCAGCTTGGACTGGATGCTGATCCGCGACAGTACCCGCCACAGCGGCGACTTGCGCTGCATGAGCTCGGCGGTCGCATGCCCTCCGTGCTTGCCGGGGGCGGGCGGTGTCGGCATAGAGACCTTTCCTGCCGCGAAATCGGGTCACGCCGAGGGTAGCTTGTCCGGCGCGACCAACCGGCCTCATCTGCAGCATTTCGCAGGCACCTGGCCAGCGGTGGACGGCCGTGGCTCAGAGGCGCAGGATCAGCCAACCGTGGGGCGCCACGACAATCTCGCCGCCGAGCGTCTGCTGTGGCGGCGCACCGGTTCCGGCCAGCACCTGCGCCGGCCGGCCTCGGCTTTCCACCGCGAGGGCGACGGGCGTCTCCTCGGTGTTGAGCGCCACCAGCAGGGCGTCGTCTCCACACCGCGTCTCGTACGCGTAGCAGCGCTTGTCCAGGCGGACCGCGCTGGTACGCGCCTCATGCAGCCAGGGGTGGCGGCGGCGCAGTCCGATCAGAAAGCGGTAAAGGTCCAGTATCTGCGGCCCAGGGTCCGATTCGCCCGGGGGTGCGCCGAACTCCGGACGCACGGCATCGTCACCGCCGGCGCGGTCCTCCTTGATCGCTTCGCAGCCGAACTCGTCGCCCGCGTAAACCATGGGCACCCCACCGGTGGTGAAGAGGATGACCATCGCCAGTGCGACATGCTCGGCTCGGTGCAGGCGGCTGGCGATTCGGGTCACGTCGTGATTGCCGATGAAGGTCTGCGGCACGAAGGACTCCAAGAACCCGTTGTGACGCTGCAAGGCCCAGTCCAGTTCGTGGAAGTTACCGTCGTTGAGGCTGCTCCACACGGCTTTCCACAGCTCGTATTGGGTGAGCGAGTCCGCCCCGGAGTCGTCGATGAATCCGCAATAGTCCCCGTGGATCACCTCGGCGACGAACCACGCCTCGGGATGAGTCTGCCGGACCCGGGGCAGCACCTGCCGCCAGAAGGTTGCGGGAACGGCGTAGGCGGCGTCGAGTCGCCATCCGTCGGCACCGCGGTCGAGCCAGTGCCGCATCACCTCGACGGTGTAGTCGGCCACGGCCGGGTTGCGGTGGTTGAGGGCGATCAGATCACCGTGACCCTCGAACGTCCGGAACCGGCCGGGGCGGCCGCGAAACCACGCGGCAGCGGCAGCGTCACCGTCCTCGACAGCACGCCGGTACTGGCCGAACTCGGTGCCGACGTGGTTGAACACCCCGTCCAGCAGGATCCGAAGGCCACGGCGGCGGGCCTCGGCGACAAGCCGGTCGAAGTCCCCTTCGTCGCCCAGTCGGGGGTCGATGCGGAAATGGTCGGTGGTGTCATAGCCATGGGTCCGGGAAGCGAACACCGGACCCATGGCAACACCCGAAGCGCCCAGCCGGATGGCGTGGTCAAACCACTCGACGATGCGACTCAGCCGATGTTCGTCCGCACCGGGGGGGTTCTCGCCGGGGAACGCGCCGACGAAGCCCAGGGGGTAGACGTGCCACCAGATCGCGTGGCGCACCCAGTCCGGCATGACCGCACTGTACGCAGCCGGGGACGCGGATAGACACCGGCAACGGCACCGTGTTCTAGTTCAGGGATGCTGGAGTTCACCGTCGAGGACTGGTCGTGGGAGGACGTCGCCCGACTGCGGGCGACCTACGAGCCGCTCGCGGAGTCGGTTCGCGCGCTCGTCGACGCCGTGATTCGCAGCGAAGTGGGGCCGGAGGTTGTCGCCGGGGTGAAACGCGACGTGGACGCCGCCGTAGAACGGTTGCGTGAGCGTCAGCTCAGCGGATCCTTCGGTGTGCGCACCACCAGGACGGGGGAGAGTATCAGCTGGGGCAACGCGGTCGTCGGAATCCGCAACGCACTGGCCCCGCCGGTGGTGACCCACCGCGACGAGTCCGGTCGGGTGTGGGCGGACTTTGATCTCGGTGCGGCCTACGAGGGTCCACCCGGCCACGTTCACGGTGGGGTGTCGGCGTTGATCCTCGACCACCTGCTCGGCGAAGCCGCCAGCCCCGACCGCAAGCCGCGGTTCACCGGCAGCATCACCGTGCGCTATCTGCGCGCGACCCGACTGGGCCGACTGCACGCCGAGGCTGTCCGCACCCGCACCGACGGGGTGAAGACGTTCTGCACCGGTAGCGTCCACGACGACGAGGGCATCACGGTCGAGGCCGAGGGCGTGTTCATCACACCGCGGTGGTTGCGCGAGTGAGCAACCTGCTTGCGCAGACCTTGGGAGGCACATGGAAAAGGTGATCGTCGCCCTGCGCGCCGCCGACACCGACGACCCCTGGGTCGGGCAGATGATCGGCCCGATCAGCGAGTCGCTGCTCGACCTCGGCCTGCCCGGAGTCACGCTGAACGTCCGGGACGCCCCCGTGCGCGACGCGGTGATGACATTGACCACCCTCGACCCCGCGGTGCAGGGTTTCATCACCCTGTGGTCTCAACAGCACTACGGCGATGCGGTCCGGGCGGCGCTCGATCTGCTCAGGCCGATGGCCGAACAGCTCGCCGCCTACTTGGTGACCGAGTCCGCTCCGATGCCCCCGCCCGCTTCTCCTCCCGGGCAGCGGGCCGACGGGCTGGCCAACGTCGCGATGTTGCGCCGGCCGGACGAGCTTGACGAGGCCACCTGGGCGCGCCGGTGGCTGCACGACCACACCCCGGTGGCCATCGCGACCCAGGCGACCTTCGGCTATGTGCAGAACCACGTGGTGCGTGCATTGACTCCTGACGCACCCGCGGTGTCGGCGATCGTCGAGGAACTGTTCCCGATCGAGGCGGTCCGCAGCCTGCACGCGTTCTTCGGCGCCTCCGACGACGCCGACCTGCAGGACCGGCTGTCGCAGATGATCGCCAGCACGTCCGCTTTCGGCGCCAACGTCAATGTCGACACCGTACCCACCGGACGATATGTCATGCGTGATCCCTTCACCCACCGTCCTCGATAGGCTGGGGCCGTGACATTGATCGTCGGCGACGAGAATCGGGTCCGCACGCTCACCCTGAATCGGCCCGAGGCGCTGAATGCCTTCAATGAAGCCCTCTACGACGCGACCACCGATGGCCTCACCGCGGCGGCCGATGATCCCGGGGTCGCGGCGGTGGTGATCACCGGGGCCGGCCGGGCGTTCAGCGCGGGCCAGGATCTGGCCGAGATGCAGGCGCGAATCGCCGATCCGGGCTTCCGTCCCGGCCGTCACGGCTTTCCCGGGCTTATCGATGCCCTCGGCGCTTTCCCGAAACCGCTGATCTGCGCCGTCAACGGACTCGGCGTCGGACTCGGCGCGACCATACTGGGCTTCGCCGACCTGGCCTTCATGTCCGCTACCGCGCGGCTGAAGTGCCCCTTCACCAGCCTGGGCGTCGCGCCCGAGGCCGCATCGTCCTACCTGCTGCCGCAACTGATCGGGCGCCAGAACGCCGCCTGGCTGCTGCTCTCCTCCCAGTGGATCGACGCCACCGAGGCGCTGCGCATGGGTCTGGTCTTCGCGGTGTGCGAACCGGAAGACCTCATCGCGGAGGTCACGCGGCACGCCGAAGTGATTGCCGCCCAGCCGATCGCCAGCCTGATGGCGGTCAAGCAGTCGATGACCGAACCGGCTAGGCCCGACGTCGCCGCCGCCCGCACGCGAGAAGACGCCTACTTCGCTGAACTGATGGGCGCCCAGGCCAATGCCGAGGCCCTGGCCGAGTTCAGCAGGGGACGCTCGGACTGACCGCTCAGGCGCGCCCGACCTCGCTCAGGTCGCTGAGCCGGTAGGCCGTGACGTTGCTGTCCGTCACCGCGTAGAGCACGTCGCCGATCCGCGCCGTGCGGATGACGGGTTCGTCAGTCTGAATCTCACCGAGCACCTCGATACCGCTGGCGTCGACCCGCATCACCTTGAGGGTTTGCTTGTAGGTGTAGTTCCCGGTGGAGTCATACCCGCTGCTGAGCATCGGCACGACGAGCAGACCGTCCTCGGCTGAGTACAGCAGCGCGTGGTGGTCGTACTGCGCGTCAGACGACGACCACTGGGCGCCCTCATCGAGGAACTGCCGCTCGATCTGGATCGGGTTGGTCGCGTCGGTGACATCGAACAGCGACACGTGCAGACGCGAGTTCCAGGTGCCCGGCTCGCGTTCCTGCCCGATGCCCAGGAGCAGGCCGTCACCCACCGGCTGCAGGTAGTTCGAGAAACCGGGGATCACCAGTTCGCCCTGCAGGGTCGGCGCGGTCGGATCACTGCGGTCGATGGCGAACAGGGGATCGGTCTGCAGGAAGGTGACCAGGTAGGCCATGTCGCCGACGAACCGCACCGCGAACAACTGCTCGCCCGGGGCCAGACCGGTCAGTCGGCCGACTTCGTCGAGCACGTTGCCGGTGGTGTCGAGGGTGTACACGCCGCTTTCGTTGCGGGTGCTCCACGTGCCGACCCCGCCGTCGGCGGTCGGCGTCCAACTCGACGCCCAGGTGTGGGTGGCGACGTTGAGATACCCGTTGTACTCGTCCATCGCGAACTGGTTGATCAGGGTTCCGGGTACCACTCCGCTGGCCTGCCAGGCCAGATCCAGGCCGTCGATGGCGAACCGGTCGATGCGGGTGTTGGTGGTCGAGACGAACTCGGAGTAGTCACCCTCGCTCGTGGCGACGTAGAGCGCGTCGGGCGTCATGTAGATGGCGTTGCCGTTGGTGGCCACCAGGCCGGCCACACTGTCGGCGAAACCCGATCCGGGTGAGGCGTTGAGCGAGTCGATCGAAACCACCGTCACCACAGACTGCCGGTCATCGGCTCCCGGGCGCACGATGTCCGCCGCATCCACCACGACCCCCAGGTCGACCAGGGTGCCGTCGGGGGCGACGGTGAAGGCGTGCGGCAGGGACGCGCTGACGATGTCGTCGCCGACCCGGGCGGCGTACTCATCCCAGGTTTCGTAGGTGCGGTACCCGGAGACCGAGGGGCCGTCCCCGTCCCAGCGGATCGGCTTGGCGAACCGGCGCGCGTCCCCGGAGGAACCCAACACCAGGTCAGACCAGCCACCGGCGTCTGGCCCCGGCACCGCGGTGTAGAGCGGTTCGGGCAGATCGATCGCCCGGTCCAGAACCAGGTACACCTTGCCGTCGACGGCGCGGGCGTCATGCAGTGATCCGTCGTAGAGGGTCTCGCTGGCCACCGTCGGGGCGCTGCGGTCCGAGACGTCGAACACCGTCACGCGGGTCTGCGGATTCCAGTCCCACCACGGTCCGTACGCCATCCGCACCATCGGGCCGTACCAGCCGCCGAATCCGGTCTGGGTGATCACGGTGAGCCGGTCGCCGGACAGGAAGGCGCCCACGACGTTGTCGCGCAGCGTCGTCTCCGACGTGATGGCCGAGTCCGCGCCCAGGATCGTCAGCTTGCCGTTGCGCGCCACATAGAGGTAGTTGCCGTCGGTTTCGACGAAGTCGGCCTCATCGACCCCGTTCACCTGGGTGTTGGTGTCCGACTTGATGCCGCCGCCGGTGGCGTCGTTGATCGCAACCGGGCGGCCACCGAGCATGTAGAGGTAGTTGTAGTGCGGCAGGGTCTGGCCGAACATTCCGCCGTAGCGCTGCTTGGCCAGGGCCAGCAGGTAGTCGCGCAACTCTTGCTCGGTGAAATACGTCGAGGTGCCGGTGGTGGCGCCGGACCCGGTCCCGGTCTGGCCGCCGGTCTGGCCCGAGCCGCTGCCGGGACCGGGGTTCAGCAGCGCGCGCCGTACCAGCAGCAGCGCTCCCTGCAGGAAGTTGGTGACCGGGCTGGCCGGCAGGCCCGACAACCAGTGGGTTGCGGAGTCGAAGAAACTCGTCATGGCCGTCATGACGTCCGCCGCGACGGCCGCGGAACCGATCACCGGTTGGGCGGCGACCGGTTTGGGCGCGGCCAGTCCGCGGGCTCGCCGCGCCGCGGAGGGTTCGGTCGCAGGCGCCGCGGCCGCGGTCGCGGACGCGGTCGGCGTGGGGAGACCCGCAGTGGGCGCGCCCGGTGTGTTGCTCTGCGGAGATGTCGCACCCGAGGGCTGCGTGGCCGCAGGCAGCGGGCCCGACGGGGCGGGGGAGTCGTTCGGCGAATCCTTGCGCGGCCGGACCGATGCGGCGGGGCGCGGCGGGTTGGATCCGCCCCCCGTGGTGGTCGCGCCTGCGGTCGACGCGTCAGCGCCGCCGGTCGAATCCTCGGAGGTGCCGTGGCGGACGGGTTTGGCCGCGCGCGCCCGGGTTGCAGCGCCCGCCCGCGACGGGTTAACCGAGGAAGGGCCCGCGTTCTGGTCCGTCGCGCCGGAGGCGGCGGCGGAATCGGTGTCGCTGTCGGCCGCGGCGATCGCGATGTGCTGAGGGCCCGCCAGCGAGAAGCCCAGCGCGACGGCCGCCGCGCCGATGCGCGCTCCGCGCCGCACCGCCCGCCGACTCACCGGCCGATCCCCACGGAGTCGTCGAGCAAAGCCGCTTCGCGGATGCGCATCGTGGTCGGTTCCCCCACTTGAGCGTCGGTTCGTCAGCCGACGGACGGTGTGAATCGCTTCTGACGCTAGCACACTAATACGGGAGATCAAAGCTCTTTCTCAGCTTAGGCACGATTTTTTCTTATCTGCAGATCAGCCGGCCGGCGACGCTCCCGCCATCCCGCACACCCCCCGGCGCGCCGGGCCGGGCTTGGGCGGCGCCAGCTAACTCCCGGGGCCGCGGTGGACACCGCTGGGCCGGCTGCCCCGCGCGGCGTACCATCGCCGCATGAGCCGGATCGGTGACTTCGCCGACGACGACGTCACCGGCTGGACCACCCTGTCGCCCGCGCTGGCGGGGCCGATGGCCTCGTTCAGCAACGCCGTCTACACCCGCGGCCGGCTTCCGATGCGGGTGCGCGAACTCGCGCGCGCGGTGATCGCCCTGGACAACGAGTGCGTGGTCTGCCAGAACACCCGCGCCGCGGACGGCCCCGCCGCCGGCGTCGACGAGGACCTCTACGCCCACGCCGGTCAGTGGCGGACCTGGCCCGGCTTCAGCGACCAGGAGCGCCTGGCGGCGGAGTTCGCCCACCGGTTCGCCACCGCGCACACCGAACTCCGCGACGACGACGCGTTCTGGCGACGCGCCCGCGAGCTGTTTTCCGACGACCTGCTCGCCGACCTCGCCCTGTCGTGCGCGATGTGGCTGGCCATGGGACGGATGCTGCGCACCCTGGACTTCGGGCAGGCCTGCACGGTGACCCTGCCCCAGCAGAGCTAACCGGGTCGTGACGGCGTTCGGCTTCGGGGCGATCGACGCCGACTCGGTCATCGGCACGATCGTCAACCCGGCCGGGCTGACGTTGGCCAAGGTGATTCCCGCGGCCCGGGCTGCCGTCTTCGCCGATCCGGGACTGGGCGCCAGCCCGACCTGGCACGGGTTCGCCATCGACCAGGCCGGCATCGCGTTCACCGAGGACATCGGTGTCGTCGGCGACCAGTGCATCCGCATCGACCTCGACGCCCTGCGGGTCATCGACAGCGGCCTGGCGTGGGCACCCGGGCAGTTCTACGACCAGGCCGGCGAATCGGTTCCCGCGTGCACGCGCGGTGTGCTGCGCCGGGTGGAGTCCCGGCTCGCCCAGGCCGGTCTGCGCGCCTCGGTCGGTCATGAGGTTGAGTTCCTGCTCGTCGACCCGGCAGGCAATCGGCTGCCGGACCGGTCGTGGGCGCCCTACGGAGTGGCCGGAGTGCTCGAGCACGAGAGCTTCGTCCGCGACGCGTTGTCCGCGCTGGGCGCCGCCGGCGTCGGGGTCGAACAGTTCCACCCCGAGTACGGCGTCAACCAGTTCGAAGTGTCACTGACCGCGCAATCCCCGGTCGCCGCCGCCGACCAGCTGGTACTGACCCGGATCCTGATCAGCCGGGTAGCCCGCCGCCACGGCGTCAGAGTGTGCCTGTCGCCGGTGGCCTTCGCCGGCAGCGTGGGATCGGGCGCCCACCAACACTTCTCGCTGCTGCGGGACGACCCGACCGGCAGTCCACTCTTCGCGGGGGGACCCGGTTCACACGGCCTGACCGCCGCCGGCCAGGCCGCGATCGCCGGGGTGCTCTCCGGTCTTGCCGAGGCCGAGCTTGTGCTGTGCGGTTCGATCGTGTCCGGGCTTCGGCTGCAGCCGGGCAACTGGGCCGGGGCGTACCTCTGCTGGGGAACCGAGAACCGGGAGGCCGCGGTCCGGTTCGTGCGGGGCAGTGCGCTCAACCCCCACGGCGCCAACGTCGAGGTGAAGATCGTTGACCCCTCGGCCAACCCGTACCTGGCTTCCGCGGCGATCCTGGGATTGGCTCTCGACGGCATCGAGCAGGACGCGACACTGCCGCCGGAGATCACCGTGGACCCCCACTCCCTGTCCGACGGCCAGCGCAGCGCCTCGGGCGTCGTCCGGCTGTCCGGTCGCCAGTCGGTCGCCCTCGATGCCCTCGACCACTCCCGTCGGCTGCGCGCCATCCTGGGTGACGCAGTGGTCGACGCGGTCCTGGCGGTGCGTTCCTACGAGCAACGCAACTTCTCCGATCTGGCGCCCCAGGATCTCAGCGACCGGTTCCGGATGGCGTGGGGCCTGTGAGCCGCACCCCGCCCGATCGACTAGTGTTGCCGGACATGCGGGCTGTCGCGTTCGTGGGCCGGGTGGGCGGACTGGCGCTGGCCCTGGGCATCGGCGGCGCCGTCTTCGCGGCGCAGGCCTCCGCCGAGGAGTCACCCGCCGGCAACACGCCGGGTCCGGCCGCGACGGCGAAAGCCGCTGCCGCCCCACACGGCGCCCGCAGCGGCCGGGTGACCGCGCCGGCGTCGACCACCCCCGCAGCGGCGCGCCGGGTGAACGCTGCCGTCACGCGCGGGCCGAACCGGGCACCGGCGCGGACCGTGACGGCCGCTCAGAGGCCGGGCGCATCCATCCCCGTCCCGGCCGCTCGCGGGCCGGGCGGATCTATCGACATCACCAGCACCACACTGGCGTGGAACGACGGCATCCTCGACGGGGAGGTCGATGCCACCTCGGCACGAGACCTGCCACTGCGCTACACAGTGCTCGATCGACCCGACCTCGGCGGCAAGGTCACCCTGATCCCCCCCGCCGGTTACGGCAAGTTCTCCTACCTGCCGTACATGACCACATTGACCGGGGCGGCGCAGACCGAGCAGTTCAGCATCCTGGTCACCGAGACCACCCCCTTCGACTCCTTCCTCACCGGACTCCCGGTGGTGGGGCCGCTGGCCGAGCCATTGCTCGACTCCCTGCGGCGCATCCCGGTGGTCAGCGACCTGCTTGCACCGATCATCGGCGACGCGGTCGTGGTTCCCTTCACCGCCAATCCGTCCGAGTTGGCGAACGGACGCCCGGTGGCGTTCACCTACAAGATGCCTTCCTTCGACGGCACCTTGATCAGCCTGAACTACTTCCCGGCCGTCAACGTCGCCACCGGCGAGACGCTTTCGGCGCCGACGGTGCTCAACGGCCCCGATCTCGGGTTCCCCGGCAACACTGAGACGACCTTCGTATGGGCGCCGAGCCTGGCCCAGATCGTGCCCGGTCTGGAGCCGCTGCGGGAGGGCGCCAGCCCGTTCGCGGATGGCTATACCGCGAGCACGGGATTCAATGTGATCACCTGGGACCCCCGTGGCGAGTGGGCCTCGGGCGGAGTGATGGAACTCGACAGCCCGTTCTATGAGGCCCGCGACGTTTCCTCGATCATCTCCTGGGCCGTAAGCGCCGACAACGTCGCCGCTCGCCAAGTCGCCACGGATGCCGGTGATCCACGGGTCGGCATGGTCGGCGGATCCTACGGCGGCGGGATTCAATTCACCACGGCGGCAATAGATCCGCGTCTCGACGCGATCACGCCGTCGATTGCCTGGAACACGCTGACTGAGTCCCTGTTCCCGACGAACGACTTCAAGACCATCATCGGCAGCGAGTTGCTTCTCGCTCTGATCGCCACGCGGGCCCGGGTGAACTCGCAGGTGTATCCGGCGATCATCACCGGCGATCTGTTCAACATCCTGAGCCCGGATGCGCAGGCCGTTCTCACCAACGCCGGGCCCGCGATGCTGTCGGGCCTCATCACCGCGCCGAGCCTATTCCTGCAGGGAACCGTCGACATCCTCTTCGAACTCGACGCGGCGAGCGTCAACGCCCAGTTGATCCTGAATCAGAACCCGACGGTTCCGGTCAAGACCACCTGGTTCTGCGGCGGGCACGGGGTGTGCTTGCTGCCGGAGAGTAAACAGGAACAGCAGGGCAATCTCATCATGAACAACACCCTGCAGTGGCTGGACGCCTACGTCGCCGGCAACTCCGGTGCGGCGGACTCGATCCCGGTGTTCCAGTGGTGGGACCAGACCGGCCAGTACAACAGCTCCTCGCTGGCGCCCTTCGATCCCGCTTTCACCAACCCCGACCCGCTGACCTACGGGAGTTCCGGCGGGGGACTGGTGCTGGTTCCGCTGCTCGGCGGATCGGGCCCGTCGGCGGCAAGCGTCCCGCCGGACGTTCCCAACATCTTCAGCACAGCGTTCTCGCTGGCCAGCGGAAGTCCGGCGCGCAACGCCGTGAACCTGGACCTCACGGTGCCGGTCGGCACCCGGATCGCGGGGGCGCCGACGCTGGCCTTCAGCTACCGCGGGCTGGGAACCAGCCGCGCGGTTTACGCACAACTGGTCGACAACGCCACCGGGCAGGTGGTCGGCAACATCGTCACCTCGGTTCCGGTGACCCTCGACGGGCGAGAGCGCACCGTCGAGATCCCGCTGGCCGACATCGCCTACACCGTCTACAGCCCGGCCGACTCGCTGACCCTGCAGATCACCAGTTCGGCTCTGCCCTACGCCAACCTCACCGCGTTCGGGTTCATCGACATCTCCGACATCAGCCTTGAGGTGCCGACCGTAGCGGGAAGCGCCTAAGCGTTAGCCGTCAGATCAGCCCAGTGGCGTCGAACATCCAGCTCTGCTCGGCCTTGCCCAACTGCTCCAGCCGGTCCTCCCGTAGATCCTCTCGTTACCGCGTCTTCCAGGGCCCGAACGGGTTCGCGACCCCGGAGAGGGCGGGCGCCAGCTCCGGGTAGTGACGCAGCAGGATGTCGGTCATCGACGTCTTTTGCACCCAGTCGTAGCCGACCTGGGTGTAGACCTCGGGCCGCATATCGGTGGTCAGGAAGCGATCGCTGTTGACCCGTCGTGCCGCCATCAAGAGGAAAATCCGGGTCGCGGTGTCGGAGAATCCCTGTCCGGGGATGAGGTCCTCGGCATACATCCCGACGATCGGATCGACGTCGTCGATCTTGTCGTCGTAGACCTCCTGGATCTGACGCGC
Organism: Mycobacterium sp.; assembly: GCF_046091765.1. Classification (GTDB taxonomy): domain Bacteria; phylum Actinomycetota; class Actinomycetes; order Mycobacteriales; family Mycobacteriaceae; genus Mycobacterium. Next base: position 39,655 of record NZ_JBJTCF010000108.1, on the reverse strand, counting down.
CCACTGCTTGTTCGAGGTGATGTCGTCGAACGTCTTGGGCACCGGCATCCGCAATCCCTTCCGGAATTTGGTGTAGCGGGGCACACCCCGCTCACGATCGCGGACCACGTCCAGTGTCGCCAGGTCGGTGAGTTCACCGTCGATGCGCTCAAAGTGCATCAGCGTCCTCGGATAGTTCTTGAGGCAGATCGCCCCGGGATGCTGGACTCCGAAGGAGTAGAAGAGGTCCGGCATGGAGAACTCGTCCATGAACCCGCGCGTGTATTTGCCCTGGATTTCGGTGAATTCGACCTCTCTGATCAGGTCACCGGTCTTCAGCGAGTAGAACTTCCACTCATCGGGGATCAGCGCGTGCATGCGGTAGACCGAGACGAACTCCTCGGTGAACTGGAACGGAACGCCGAAGTGATCGTGCTTGCCGCCAGCCTGGCCACTGATGAAGTCGCTGTTCACCGGGCGTGCGTTTCCGAAGCGCTGGTAGGACTCTTCGCCGGTGAGCCCCCACCAGGTATTGACCAGTCCCCATGCGGTCGCCGGGTGCGACAGGATGCCAGGCGTCCACTCGCAGAGGTGAATCTTCGCGATTAGTGCCGAGATGGCCAGCCAGCCGAGTTCGAACAGCCGCTGGTCGCCGAGATCGGGATAGGCCTTCTTCAGCTCATCGCACAACGCGTTGTGTTCCAGCGTGAACAAGGTGTGCAGGAGCGAGACACCCGTCCAGTAATTCTGGAACATGCCGGTGTGGTCGATTCCCGCATATTCGGTGTTCTCCAGCAGGCGCCGGTCGGAGCCGATCTTCAGCTTGCCATCCTCGAAGGTGCGCAGTGCGGCCTGCTTGTCATAGCCGCTGCCGTACACCTGCGAGGCGTCCCACCAGTGGGTCTCCTCGTTGCGGAAGACCGGGCAGCGCATTCCCTCGGGACGCGCCAGTTCCGGGGTGCGGCGGATCGTCATCGGGTGCTCGGGCCATGGGTCGTCGGCGGCCAACGGCACCTCGATGAGGTCGTCGGGATCGCCGCGACCGTGGAAGAACCAGTTGTGGTTCTCGAATTGGATCCACGCGGCCGCCAGGGTGTTCAGTGTCGTCGCCGGCTTGAAGACGTCGCGCGCCAGCAGCTGCTGGGCGACGATGCGCGGGTTCGGCTCGAACAGCCGTGGCGGCTGCTCAGCCTCGACGAAGTCCAGCGGGAAGTTCCTGGCGAACCGCGACCCCTGCATGCCCATCGCGGGATCCGAGAGGTCGTTCCAGCTCCCGTCGGGCATCCGGGCCCGCACCGCCTCCGGCGGCGGCTCGGCGGGGAATTCGTGCGGCGGCTCGCCGGGGGTGTCGAACAAGTTGCGGGCCCGCAGCGACTCGCGGTCGTAGTACAACTTCGCCATCTGCAGAGCCTGGGTGGGGTACTTATCCCACTCCCGGGTCAGCCCGGCACTCTTGAGCGCGTCCTCGATCTTGTCTAACACCGTTACCTCCCGCACAACGGACCCGGCCAACGCCACCGGTGAATCTCCGGGCCGCCTGCTGCGGGATTGAGCGGAACGTAGCACCGAGACCGGCACGCACTGAGCGTTTACAGCGGAAACTTGGCTAGCCGTATGTGATCGAGCGCTGTGCTCGTCCAACGGCGGTCGGCAAAGCCGTGTTGCGGCCCACCCTCAGATCAGCCCGGTGGCGTCGAACATCCAGCTCATGTCGGCCTTGCCGAGTTGCTCCAGCCAGTCCGCCGGGGCGTGGTTGGCCAGCCCGCCGAAGTCCCAGTAGTCCTTCCACAGCGTGATCGCGGCCGAACCGTGCTCCACGCGGACCTTGTGCACGGTCACGAAGCGCAGCACCGTGCTCTCCCCGGTCACCCACTTCCAGGTCTCGGAGTGCTCATACATGGCGTCGGTGCCGTTGCTCAGCAGAACACCGTCGTGGTTCTCGTATCCGGCCAGCGGCTCCAGACCGACCTTGAGCCGCTTGACGATGTCCGCGGGCCCGCGCGCGGCCGCTGTGGGGCCCAGCGGCATGTCCACATAGATGCAGTCCTCGGCGAGGAAGGCCTTCATCGCGTCCCAGTCCCGGCGCGAGAGCGCCGCCCACATACCCAGCACGGTCGAGGCCACCAGGTCGGGCGCGGCCGGATCAGCGGGCATCGGTCAGCTCCGCGGTGCGCACCCGCGGCGGCGGGATGCGCCGGTCAGCCCGCAGGAAGCTGCCGGTGCGCTCGGCACCCAGCACCGCGGTGGGCACGCCGTCGCGCACCACCGCGCGGCCGGCGATGAGCACCAGCGGGACGGCGGCATTGTTGCGGTTGACCATCCGCGGCAGACCGTCGTATTGCGGCACCGGGGCTTCGGCGTACTCATCGAGGGTGTTGTCGAGTCGCTGCGGGTCGATCACCACGACGTCGGCGCGGTCGCCGATCCGAAGGTGCCCGGCGTCGATCCGATACCAGTCGGCCAGCTCGCCGGTAAGCCGGTGCACGGCCTGCTCGACGGTCATGAAGGGCTGACCGCGCAGCTGAGCGTCGCGGACGTGACGCAGCAGCCGCAGCCCGAAGTTGTAGAACGCCATGTTTCGCAGGTGCGCACCGGCATCGGAGAAGCCGATCTGCACACCAGGGTCGCGGGCGAGTTTCTTGAGCACCTCGGGACGGTGGTTGGAGATGGTGGTGCGCCAGCGGACCTTGGTTCCGTGCTCGAGCACCAGATCGAGGAAGGCATCCACCGGGTGCAGCCCGCCGCGATCGAGGCCGACCTGGCCGAAGGACTTGCCGATGACGGTCTGATCCGGGCAGTCGACGATCTCGGCGTCGAAGAAGTCGCGATGCCACACCCGCATGCCGAATCTGCGGTCGTAGTCCTGACGGAACCGGCGGCGGTAGCCCTCGTCGCTGAGCAGGGCGTTGCGCTCGACCTCGTCGCGCAGGTGCAACGCCGCCGCGCCGGACCCGAACTCCTCGAACACCACCAGGTCGATACCGTCGGCGTACACCTCGAACGGCACCGGAAGGTGCTGCCAGCGGAAGTCGGCGCCGAAGCGGTTCACCAGCCGCGCGATCGGACCGAGTACTGCGATCGCAAGAGGGTTGGACTTGACGTCGGCGGCTGAGAGCAGACTGGTCTTGAGTGTGCGGCGCAGCACCGGAAGTGACTGCGCGATCTGGGACGCCAGGTTCAGCGGGTTCTGGATGTCGGGTCCGGACTGCAGAACCCGGCGCCGCCGCCGCAGCGCGGACTTGAGCCGGCGCAGTTCGCGCGGTCGCGCGTAGGTCGACGGCAGGGTGCGCGAACGGCAGGTCTCCCCGTCGATCTTGTCGAAGAGCAACTGCTGGGAGGACATCCCGACGAATCCGGCATCGAGCGCCTCAGCGAGCATGCTCTCCATCCGCGCCTGCTCGGCCCGGCTCGGCTGCTGGTCTTTGCGCGTCGCGCGGTCAAGACCCATCGTGGCGGTGCGCATGTCGGAGTGGCCGATGAAGGCGGCGAGATTCGGGCCCAGCGCACGGCTCTCCAGGGCACTGATGTACTGCTCGGCGGTGCTCCAGGCTTTCGCGGCGTCGATGGCGGAGATGACGTGCTCGCGGGGGATCGCCTCGACCCGCCCGAAGAGGTCACCGGCGTCGACGCCGCCCACGTGAATCGTCGACAGCGAGCAGGAGCCGAGCAGAATAGTGGTCATCCCGTGGCGTACGGACTCCTCGAGTCCGGGGCCGTCGAGCACCTCGATGTCGTAGTGCGTGTGGATGTCGACCATCCCGGGCAGCACCCAGGAGCCGGCGGCGTCAATCACCTCGGGGCAGCCGGTCTCGTCGAGTTCGTCGGGCGTGACCGCGGCGATCCGGCCTTCGCGGATACCGATGTTGCGCACCGCCGAGGGTGCACCGGTCCCGTCGAACCAGCGGCCCCCGCGGATGATGGTGTCGAAGCTCATCTGCCCATGCAACCGTGCCGCCTGAGCGGTGTCAACGACGGTTGGGCGCCGCGGCGGGCGAACCCAGGCTCACCGGCAGCCGCGCCCACCCGCGCAGCACCCGGGTGTCCCGGCGCTGCCCCGTTCCGGCGGCTCGCGCGTCGGGGAACCGATCGAAGAAGGCACGCAAGCCGACCTCGCCCTCGGTTCGGGCCAGCGCCGCCCCGAGGCAGAAGTGCCTGCCTCCGGAGAACGCCAGGTGCTTGCCGGCATTGGGCCGTCGGACGTCGAACCGGTGCGGCTCGGCGAACACCGCCGGATCGCGGTTGGCCCCACCGAGGTGGATCACCACGACCTCACCCTCGGCCACCGCCGTTCCGGCCACCACGGTGTCGGTGCGGGCCATCCGCGCGGTCAGCAGCACCGGGGAGTCCAGGCGCAGGATCTCCTCGACCGCGTTGGGCCACAGCGACGGCTCCGCCTGGAGTGCGGCGAGTTGGTCGGGGGAGTGCAGCAGCAGCCGGATGCCGTTGCCGAGCAGGTTGACCGTCGTCTCGAACCCCGCCGCGAGCACCAGACCCGCAACTCCGCGCAGTTCGGTCTCATCCAGCCGGACACCCTCCTCGGAGGCCTCGATGATCCTGCTCATCAAGTCCTCACCCGGGCAGTCGCGCAGCGTGGCCAGGTGTGCGACGAGCCAATCGCCGAATCCCTCCAGGCCCCTCTGGACCCGCTGATACTGCTGCCAGGTCAGGCCGAAATCCAGACTGGGCGCCGCCAGACCGCCGAACTCGAGGATCCGCGGCCGGTCGGCGTCGGGCACTCCGAGGATCTCGCTGATGATCGCCACGGGAAGCTGCGAGCAGTAGCGGCCGACCACGTCGACCGCACCGGTTTCGGCGGACAACTCCGCCAGCAACTGCTCCGCGGTCTGCTCGACGCCTTCGCGCAACGCCGCCACCGCGCGGGAGGTGAACACCGACGACACCGTCTTGCGGTAGCGGGTGTGCGCGGGGGGTTCGACGGCCAGCAGCGACGGGGGCCGCAGCGGATGCAGCGCCTCGGGCCGGGTGCGCTGCTCCAGCCAACCCAATGGTCCGGGCAGGTTGGAGCCCAACTCGATCACCCGGAAGTCCTCGGAGCGCAGCAGTTCGTGGGCGAGCGCGTGGTCGACGGTCAGATAGGACACCCGCGCACGCACCAGCGGACCGTGGGCACGCAGGTCGTCGTAGAACGCGAACGGATCCGCGCGGATCTGAGGGTCCAGCAGCAGACGAGCCTGGGGGTCACCTGTTTTGGCCGACCATGTGGCCAGCACGCGCAACACGCCGTGCATGGCGAGCCAGTGCAGTCGCTGCTTCACCGCGTTGTCACTTCGAGGGCGGCGTCCAACGCACCGGGAGCCTCTTGATGCCGTGGATGAACGCCGAGAGCAGCATCGCCGGCTCCTCGGTGGCGACGATGTCGGGGATGCGATTGTGCAGTTCCTCGAACACCACCGCGATCTCGCGCCGCGCGAGATTGGCGCCCAGGCAGAAATGCGCTCCGCCGCCGCCGAAACCGACGTGGTGGTTGGGGGAGCGGGTGACATCGAAGAGCCACGGGTTGGCGAACTTCTCCTCGTCGCGGTTGGCTGAGCCGTACCACATGGTCACCTTGTCACCCGCGGCGATCGTGACCCCGCTGACCTCGACGTCGCGCGTGGTGGTGCGCCGCATGTACACCACAGGCGACGCCCAGCGCACGATCTCCTCGACCGCGGTCGGGGTGTGGGCGTCGAAGTCCTGCCACCAGGTCTCGCGTTGCTCGGGATAGCGCGACAGCGCAAGCACACCGTGACTGATCGCGTTGCGGGTGGTCTCGTTGCCGGCCGCGGCCAGCAGGATGAAGAACGACGCGATCTCCGTCGAGGAGAGCTGCTCCCCGTCGACCTGCGCGGCCACCAGCGCGGTGGTCAGGTCGTCGCGCGGGTTGTCCCGCCGGTCCTCGGCCAGCGCGGTGGCGTAGGCGCCGATGTCGATGGCGACTTTCATGAACTCCTCGATATCGGTGCTCATGTCCGGGTCGCCGAAACCGAGAATGATGTTGGTCCAGTAAAAGATCTGCTGGTGGTCGTGCTCGGGCACGCCCATCATGTCGCAGATCACCTGCAGCGGAAGGGGGCCGGACAGCTCAGCTACCAGTTCGCCGTTGCCGTCGGGATGCTTGGCGATCAAGTCCGAGACCAGCCGGTGGGCGCGCTCGCGCACCGATTCCTCGGTGCGCGCGACGACCCGAGGGGTGAAGGCACTGCGCACGATGTTGCGCAGGCGGGCGTGCCGTGGATCGTCGAGGGCGATCATCGAGCCGAAGTACTCGGCCACCTCGGGTGCCTGGTCGGCGATGGTGATGTTGGGGTAGGAACTGAAGATCTCCGGGTGCCGGCTGGCGAAGTGCACGTCGTCGAACTTCGTCAGCGCCCAGTGGCCGGGTCCGGTTTCGAATCCCTCGAACTCGATCTCTCGGAAGAAGGTGATGGGCGCCTCCCGGCGAAGAGTCGCGAAGGCCCCGTCGCGGATCGAGTCGTCGAGAGCCCAGAACTTCAACGTGCCGAGATTGACGTCCGCCAGTGGGACATCGGGGGGCGCCTGACCGTTGGCGCGGGTAGCGATCGCCATAGAGAAACCCGTCGTCGTGTGATGCCGTACCTCGAGACTAGTCCGCGCGATCCCCTGCCTCGACCACCTTCTTGATCCGCTCCAGCGTGGTGCGCATGTCGCGAACGTTGCGTCGGCCGCGCAAATAGCCCGCAAACGTCCAGAACACCCGGATCGGGAGGGAGTTGTTCAGCCGAAACGACTCGGTGACGTCGGTGCCGTCGCCGCTGGGGGTGAACCGATAGTGCCAGTTGTTGACGGCCCTGTCGCCGGGGCCCAGCACCGCGAAGCCGAACTCGCGGCCGCGCTCGCAGGCGGTGACCCGGCAGGTGGTCCAGTAGACCGGGCCGATCTCGTTACGGCGGACGTGGCCGCGAAACTTCGCGCCCAGCACGGGGCCGGTGGCCCCGTCGAGCCATTCGGACTCGAACACCTCCGGCGAGAACCGGCCGGTGTTGCGAATATCGGCGACCAGGTCGAAGATCTTCTCCGCCGGAGCGGACATGTGCACTGTCACAGAGCCTTCCATGCAGCCGATCCTAGGTGGCTCAGAACGCGTAGACGTTCTCGGGCGTGAGCACCTCGGTGATCGCCCGGGCCAACGCGGTGTCCGGCGACTGGGCCTCGGGCCGCGAGATGTCGGTGTTGATCATCGCCACCAGGGAGGTCTGCCGTTGCGGCAGGTAAACCGCGACGGTCTGATACCCCGGGACGCTGCCGTTGTGACCGATCCAGCCCGCGGCGGTCATGAGCCCGATGCCGTAGGCCGCCCCGGGCGCAAGGGCGCCCGCCGAGGCGTCCTCACGCCGTTGGCGCTGCAACTCCGTGGAGATCAGCGCCCCGCGTACCAGCGCGGGCAGCCACCTGCGCATGTCGTCCAGCGTCGAGACCATGCCGCCCGCGGCCCACGTGCTGTCGGCGCTCCAGTCGGTGGCGTCGAGCGACGGACCCGGGCCGTCGAGGGGGTCGGTGTAGCCGCGGGCGTGGGGCTCGGGAAACTGGGCGCCGGCCGGCAGGCTGGTGTCTGCCATCTTCAGCGGACCCAGGACGTTCCCCCTCAGATAGTCGCCCAGAGCCTGCCCGCTGATCTTCTCGATCAGCAGACCGAGTACGACGTAGTTGGTATTGCAGTACTGCCATCGCTGCCCCGGCGGGAAGACGGGCGGTCGGGAGAAGGCCAGGGCCAACAGTTCGGTCGGGGTGAAGCCGCGGCCCGGATCGCTGCGAAACGCCGCCTCGAACGCGTCGGTTTCGGTGTACTCGGGAAGTCCGCTGCGCATCGTGGCCAATTGCCGCACTGTGATCGCCTCGCCGCCGGGTATTCCCTCGAGGTAGTCGGCGATCGGCGCGTCCAAGCCGACCTCGCCACTGTCGACCAGTTGGAGCAGCGCGGTGGCCGTGAACGTCTTGGTGACACTGCCGATCCGGCTGTAGAAATCGGTCTTCACCGGGCTGTCCGTGGCGGTATCGGCGACACCGAACGCCCTGACGTAGTCCCCGTCCGGGGACCAGATCCCGATCAGCGCGCCGGGGATCGCCTCGGCCGACATCGCCGCCTCGATCGCAGTGTCGAGTCGCGCGGCCACGGCGGTGTCGAGTGCTCGCGAATCGGCTGGTTTCGATGCCGGACGGCTTGGCGAGCACCCGGCGGCAAGGCTCACCGCTGCCACGGCGACCGCCATGGCGACCAGCGGGTGCCGACGCACAGCAGTTCTCATCGTCTCCCCGTCGGTAGCGTGTAATTCATGGTTGTCACCCTGCGCCCGCCGGTCGCGAGCGTCGACCGCTTCATCGCCGCCCCGGTGGCGACGGTGTGGCAGGTGCTCACCGATCTCGGGGCTTGGCCGCAGTGGGGGCCGTCGGTGCGCCGCGCCGCACTGAGCGACGGCGCCACCGAGCTGTGCCTGGGCACGCGGGGAACGGTGTGGACGGCAGTGGGGGTTCCGCTGCCGTTCACGATCACCGAGTTCGAGCCCCAGAGCCGGTGGACCTGGGCGGTGGCCGGGCTGCCGGCCACCGGGCACGCACTCACCGGCGCACCCGGTGGTTGCCGCGCGCGGTTCGAGGTGCCGTGGTGGGCGACGGCGTACCTGCCGGTGTGCGCGGTCGCCTTACGGCGCATCGAGGGACTCGCCGGTCAGGCGGCACAGTAGGACCGGGTCGCGGTGTCGAGGGCCTGCCGGTGGAGCGGATCGAGCTGGCGGGCGCCGGCGACGGCGGACTTGGCGGCGTCCAGGTCGGCCGGGCAGCCGGGCGAGTGAAGGACCGGCCACTGCTCGGCGATCTCCCCGACGATGCGCCGGTTGAGCGCGTCGATCTGGGATCGCGACGTGTCCAGGTCCGGTGCCACCGAGGGCGCCGCGGCGGGGTCGAGCTTCCACCAGGAGAACCTGCTGTATTGGACGGCCTCGCTGGCGTCGATCTGGTCGCCGAAGACCCTCGAGACGTAGGCCGCGGGCAGGCCTTGCGACTCGGCGTCCTCGGACACCGCGGTCAGGACCTGAGCGACCCGTTGAGGGTCGGTGATCGCGGCACCGCTGAGCCACTTGGTCGCGGCGACCGGGTCGGCGGTCTGCAGCCGCTGCGCGGCGGCATCGACCAGTTCGAAGAGCGCCTGCTCGGAGTGCCCGCCGTCGGCGAACGCTTCGGCGGGCGGGGTGGCGAGCACCGCCGCTGAGACCGTCAGACAGACTGTCAGACACACCGTCAGGCGCACGGCGGTCAGCCGACCGGCCCCTTGGCCAGCACCAGCGGGGCGCTGCGCGGAAAACCGGTGCGGTCGATCCAGGTCAGGGTGATGACGTCGCCGGGCCGGCGCTGATTCATGATGGTGGACAGATCCGCCGCCGAGTTCACCGGTATGCCGTCGACCGCGGTGATGACGTCCCCGCCGACCAGGCCGGCCTGGCGGGCGGGGGTATCCGGCAGCACCTGCCGGATGACCGCACCCGGCGGACCACCGATCGGTGCGGCGTCAGCGATCGCCACCCCGATGAACGCGGTGTCGCCGATGTGCACGGTGTCCGAGGATGCCCCGGCGCGGATCTGGTTGGCGATCCCCAGGGCCCGTTCGATCGGGATGGCGAAGCCTTCACCGCCGGTGACTCCTCCCGCCCGGTAGGTCAGAGTGGCCGCGACGGTCACCCCGACCACCTGACCGGCCCGGTTGACCAAGGGTCCGCCGGAGTCGCCCGGGCGGATGTCGGCGGCGACCCGGATCAGGTCGAACAACTCACGCGCCCCGCCCCCGGATTCGTCGGAGGCGCGCACCGAGGCGCCGATCTGGGTGACGGTGCCCGGGGCGAAGGTGGGGTTGCCGGGGGCCCCGTCGGCGTTGCCGATGGCTGCGATCGGCTCGCCGATGGTCAGCGCGGCAGCGCTGCCGGTGATCGCGGTCGGCAGGCCGACGGCACCGCGCAACCGGATCAGGGCGATGTCGTTGGCCCGGTCGAACCCGACCACATCCACCGGGTAGGAGCGGCTGTTGGCCAGACTGACGGCCTCGATCTCGGTGGCACCCTCGATGACGTGGTTGTTGGTCAGCACCTCGCCGTCGGGGCTGAGCACGATCCCGGTTCCCAGGCCGATCGCACCCTGGTAGCCCAGCACGGTCCGGATGTCGACCAGACCGGGGACGACCTGGCCGAGCAGGGCCGACTGGTCCAGAGGGGTTCGCGGCAGCGCGGGACTGGCCGCGGCCGGCGCGGCGACACCGACTGTGGCGCCGGCGAGCAACGTCGAGACAGCCAGGACCCCGCAGATTCCCCGACGCATCCGTCCGATGCGCCGACGACCCGCCCGTTGCGGCTCCACCACGTCCATACCCCCAACTTTGCCTGAAACGGCGACCGAATCCCATCAGGCGCCCCCGCGCAACGCCGGGTGCGTCGCGTGGGCCGTCCCGAAAACCCCCGATCGGCCTGCCGTGACGTCTCCAGTCGCACCTCCCAGAATACGACGGGCACCGACAGCGGCGGAGCGCCGAGCCCGCGCCGGTAGGATTCGCTCAACGTATGGCACTCGCAATCCGGCGCTCACGGCCCGTCATCGCCCTCACCGCAGCCGCTCTGGGACTGTGCCTGGTCCTCGGTGTGGGGTTCATCACGCTGCACCGACTCGACCAGCGCGGCGTCGCACCGGACCCCGCGGCCCAGCCGCTCTCCGACGACCAGGCCCGCCAGCAGGTGGTGGACGCCGCTCGCCAGTTCGTCGGGGCGGGTGAGTTGCCCGCGGCCACCGGTACCTATGCCCTGACCTCCTGTTCGGCCGAGGACGCACCGCCCTACCAGGGAGCGGTCTACCTCAACTTCGACATACCCCGCATTGCCGAGACGCAGGCGCTCTTCTCCGACATCGCCCAGGCGATGACCGAGCGCGGCTGGACCGAGGGGATGCAACCCAACCGCCACCCCGACGGTCGTGTGCTGACCAAGGACGGCCTGGTCGCGGTGTACCACCGCGACCCCGAACAGCCCGGCCGGGGCGTGCTGCAGATCCACGGCGAGTGCCGCACCGTCACCGACCACCGGGCGGACACCACCGGGTTCACCGATATCAGCGCTCAGCTGTACCCCTGAGGTGCACCGGATCGCGCACCGGATCGCGCACCGGATTGAGGACTTTAGTCCCCGGCACGCCGGGCGTAAGGCCATGTCTGATACCAGCCGTCACAGATAGGCTGCTCAACCATGACCTATGTGATCACCAGCGCATGTGTGGACGTCAAGCACAAGGCGTGCGCCCAGGAATGCCCGGTCGACTGCATCTACGAGGGCGACCGGACCATGTACATCAACCCCGAGGAATGCGTCGATTGCGGAGCGTGCCGGTTGCTCTGCGAGGTTGACGCGATCTACTACGACGGTGACCTGCCCGACGAACAGCGCAGGTTCCTCGCCGACAACGCCGCGTTCTTCAACGAGGTCCTGCCCGGCCGTTCGGCGCCGTTGGGAGCCCCGGGCGGAGCAGCGGCGCTGGGCCCGCTCGGCGTCGATACCCCGATGGTTTCTGCCCTGCCGGGCAGGGGGGTGTGACCCGCCCGAACTGCTCTGTTCGCCCCGGTTGTAACGCAAGCCCTTAAACTTGCGACTTGTCCTACAGCTAGAGGGCAGGGAGCAATGACCGGAATTTCTCGACGCGCACTCGCCGCCGCGGGTGCCGCGATGGTCGGTCTGCTCGTGTCGACCTCGGGCAGTCCGGTTTCCGTCGCGGCGTCGGGCTCACAGTCGGTGGCCGGCGAAGTGCTCGCGGTGCGCCCGGTCAACGGTCAGACCGTCGGCGTCGCACACCCGATCATCGTCACGTTCACCGGATCGGTCCGGGATCGCCGGGCCGCCGAACGGACTATCACCGTCACCTCCCCGGACACCATGACCGGGCGCTTCGAATGGCTCTCCGATTCCGTCGTGCAGTGGCTACCCGACCAGTTCTGGCCGGCACACTCCCGGATCACGCTGCTCGCCGGCGGGGTGCGGCGCAGCTTCGGCACTGGGGCCACCGTGCTGGGGGTCGCGAGCATCTCCAACCACACGTTCACCGTGAGCATCGACGGCGAGGTCATCCGACAGATGCCGGCCTCGCTGGGCAAGCCCCGGTTCGCCACGCCGATCGGCTCCTTCAGCGTTCTGGAGAAGTACAAGTCGATCGTGATGGACTCGCGGACCATCGGTATCCCGCTGACCGATCCGGAGGGCTACAAGCTCACGGTCGCCGATGCGGTGCGGATCACCTGGGGCGGGGTCTACGTGCACTCGGCTCCCTGGTCGACGGGCTCGCAGGGGTATGCGAACGTCAGCCACGGCTGCATCAACCTCAGCCCTGACAACGCGCTCTGGTACTACAACCAGGTCGGTATCGGCGACCCGGTCGTCGTCAACGGCTGAGCAACCCGGGACTACACCCGGGCGTGCAGGTTCTTCGCGGTCGGGGATGAGGACACCGCCGCAGGATCCGGATAGGTGCCCAATACCCGGTCGGCGGTTCCCGGGGTGGTGACCGCGTACCAGAAGTGCTCGTTCTTGTAGTGATGCAGCCGGTGGTTACGCCAGATGAACCGGTAGACCGCGCCTTTCGGCTTGTAGTCGGTGTGCACCAGGTAGTGGGTCCACTCGTAGACCAGACCGACCGCCATCACCAGCGTCAGGAACGTCAACCCGAGCCCGATGCGCGGGAAGGCGAACACCGCCACCAGCGTTGCCGACACGATCGCGCCGATCAGCGACGGCAGCGGAATGAAGACCAGAGCGGTGTGCCTCGGATCGACGTGATGTTCCCGATGCTTGCGGGCCAGCAGCGAGTCCAGGGTGACACCGGCCACCCGACGTGGCCGCCAGTGCAGCACGCACACATGAACCAACCACTCGACAAAGGGGAAGGCCGCCGCGATCGCCAAGGGGACGACGGCGTCCGACAGATGCCACCCCCCGACCGTCACACGGGCCGTCAGTGCGGCGATCAGCGCCGCGCTGAGCAGCCACGGCGAGGGGTAGCGCCAGAATTCGGCCGCCGCCTGCGCCAGGTTCGGGACTTTGCGGTTGCGCCCCCGAGATTCCCGGATTGCATCCTGCGTCATTTCCTGTGCATCCCCTCGAACGCCACGAGCACCTCGTCGGCGACGCGCATCGTGCCCATCAGCAGCGAGTACGGCTTGATGCCGAACTCGGCCTGGCTGACCGAAGCTTGCAGCGCCATCGCCCACGAGTCTCCGTTATCCCCGACCCTCAGGTCAACGGACCGGGGGCGCCTCGTGCCGTGGATCTCCAGAAACCCGGTCAGGCGGTAGCCGTCGGCCGTCGTGCTGATTTCCTCTGCGGTGAAACGAATCTCCGGGTACTTCTTCGCCTCCAGCGTCTTGAGCGCATTCATCCGCGCCACCGCCTTCTCGGGCCCGCTCAGTGGCGTGACACCGCCCTCGCCCCCCAGCACCTGGATCGAGTCCACCGGCACGGTCAGTTCGACGGCGACGGGTTTGTCCTGACCCCACACCACGCGCGCGCGCCAGGAGGTGACACCGATCGTCAGCCGATGGCCCATCTTGGCCGCCGGGCCGGCGACCCCGGTGTGGATGCGCAGATCGCCGTCGGACGGGCCGAGTGACCACGTCGCCTTGGTCATTCTTCGATGGTATCGCCGCCCGCGACTCCGGCTTGTGTCCCCACGCCACCGGCGTAGTCGACATTCCAGTGCTTGATGCCGTTGAGCCACCCCGACCGCAACCGCTGGGGCTTGCTGAGCGGGGTGAGATCGGGCATGTGGTCGGCGATCGCGTTGAACATCAGGTCGATGGTCATCCGCGCCAGGTTGGCACCGATGCAGTAGTGCGCTCCGGTTCCCCCGAACCCGACGTGCGGGTTGGGGTCGCGCAGGATGTCGAAGCAAAACGGGTCGACGAAAACGTCTTCGTCGAAGTTGGCCGACCGGTAGGACATCACCACCCGCTGACCCTTCTTGATCGTGACTCCGCCAAGCTCGGTGTCGCGCAGTGCGGTGCGCTGAAACGAGGTAACCGGTGTCGCCCACCGGACGATCTCATCCACCGCGGTGAGCGGTCGCGACCTGCGGTACAACTCCCACTGGTCGCCGAATTCGGTGAACGCGACCATGCCGTGGGTGATCGAGTTGCGGGTGGTCTCGTTGCCGGCGACCGCAAGAAGAATCACGAAGAAGCCGAACTCGTCGTCGGAGAGCCTGTGCCCCTCGACGTCAGCTTGCACCAATTTGGTGACCAGGTCATCGCGGGGATGAGCCGACCGGTCGGCGGCCATCTGCATGCTGTACATGATCAGCTCGATTGAGGCGCCGACGGCGTCGTTGCCGGCGAATTCCGGATCAAGATCGCCGACCATCTGGTTGGACCAGTCGAAGATCTTTTTCCGCTCGTCTTGAGGCACCCCCATCAATCCGGCGATGGCCTGCAGCGGAAGCTCACACGCGACCTGTTCGACGAAGTCGCCCGAACCCCGCTCCGCCGCGGATCTCACGATGGCGTCGGCGCGCTCGCGCAGATCCTCGCGCAGCGCCTCCACCGCCCGCGGGGTGAACGCACGCGAGATGATCTTGCGGAGATGGGTGTGGTGTGGGGCGTCCATGTTGAGCATGACGAAGCGGCCGCGCTCGATCTGCTCGGCGACGGTGCCCTCTTTGTAGCGCGGCAACGCGGTCTTCTCCAGACTGGAGAAGACGTCACTGCGCCGGGAGATCTCCTTGACGTCGCGATGCTTGGTGACCACCCAGTACCCGCCGTCGTCGAAGCCGCCCACCCCGTAGGGCTGCTCGTTCCACCAGATGGGTGCCACTTTGCGCAGCAGGGCTAGTTCCTCGACGGGCAGTCGGGCGGCATTGAGGTCGGGGTCGGTGAAGTCGAACCCGGGGGGCAGATCGGGACCGGCCACGTCAGGCACCTCCCTTCACTCGCGCCTGCACTCGCGGCGGTGTTCTCTGCCTACACCGCCGCCGGATACTCCGTGGCGAGTTGCCGCAACTTTCGGCCCGATCAGCCGCCGGCGGTCGAGGTCGGCCCGGCGGTGGTGGTCACGGTGACCGTCGTGGTCCGCACCGTGGTGGTCGCGGCGGTGCCGCCGTCCTGGTCGGCGGGGGACTCCGCGGGAGATTCCGCCGGGGGGGACTCCGCGAGGGAGGCCTCGCCGAACTCCGCCCACGAGTCGCGGTAGAGCACCGAGTCACCCTCGGAGACCAGCAACATCGTGGGGGAGATCGAGTAGGTGACGCCCTCGTTGGTGGCGACGATCGATCCGCCGGAGGTCCGCCCCGCCGGAATCGCCAGCGAGGCCTCGTCGCTCAGCCGGACCCCGCGGTACTCCAGTTCCCCATCCCCGTCCTCGCAGACCACCACCAGGGCACGGGCCGTGCGCCCGAAGACCGCCAGCGTCTGGCCCTGGTCACAGCGGGCGGCCGAGTCGGTGAAACCCTGGGCGTCGCGCGGATACTGCGCACCCGCCGCGGGCGTGGCGGGTTTGGCCGCCGAGGTCTGTGGGGCGGTACTGGTCGAGGTCGCCGAGGTCGCCGAGGTCGTCGAGGTCGCCGTGGCCGGCGCCGCCGCCGCCTCCGGCGGTGCGGGCTGGGAACCGACTGCCAGGCTCACCGCCACCGCCGCCGCAGCGAGGGCGCCGGCGAGAAGGACGGGCCGGGCTTTGGGATTGTCGTGGTCGGGCATCGCGCTCCCCTCCAGGGTTTGGGTCTTCTCAGCGAACCACCTCGGGCGCCGAATCCGGCGCTGCCGACCCGGCGTTTCCCGGATCGGTTCGGGCCAGCGTGTGACGACCACGATCGATCTGCCCCGCGGGACCGGCATCTGAGCGTTTCAGCCGGTCTGGCCGGTGCCAGCGGCTAGGCTCGATGCGTTCCCGACCGACGACCCCCGAGGACGTGAGATGCTCCGCGAAGCCCTCATCACCACACTCGCCGCCGGCGCTGCGCTCGCCACCGCGGGTCCCGCCCTCGGCGACGACCACAATCCCTCCTACACCGGCGATGTGCCCGGGATCAACTACCAGGCAAGGCTGAGCGCTCCGTGCTACCAGTGGGACCGGTTCATCTTCGGCCGCGGTATCGGCGGCGAAGCGATGGCCTGCCACTGGATCGCCCAACAGAACACCACCGTCGGCTGGGATCTGCCGCCGTCGGGAACCGGCTTCTGGGTGATCTCGCCGAAGCTGTACGGCGTCCAGGAGGTCGGAGCGCCGTGCCCCGGATCGCAGGCCGCGGCCCAGTCCCCGGATGGCCTGCCGATGCTGTGCCTGGGCGCCCAGGGCTGGCAGCCCGGGTTCCTCAAGGTCGGCGACTGGGGCAACGGGAGTTCGTTCGTCCCGGCCCCCTGACCGGACCCTGAGCGGCCGGCCCGCGCGGGCGACTCACACCGCGGTGGCGGCCTCGTTGATCTCCTCGAGGCGGGTGCTCGCCTCGAGGTACTCCCGCACCCAGCGTTCGATCACGGCGGCGCTCTTCTCGACCTTGGTCAGCTGACCCACCACCTGGCCGACCGGGTTGAACGCCACGTCCACGGTCTCGTTGGGGTACCGGTTGGTGGCGGCGACGGCCATGCCGGAGACCATGTACTGCAGCGGCATCCCCAGCGGCTCGGGATTGCCGGGTGTCTGCCACGCGTCGGTCCAGTCGTTGCGGAGCATGCGGCACGGTTTGCCGGTGAACGACCTGCTGCGCACGGTGTCGCGGCTGGTCGCTTTGGCGTAGGCGGCCTGCTGGACGGGGGTGTTGTGCGCCTCCTCGACCATCAGCCACTGCGAACCCGACCAGGCTCCCTGGCATCCCAGCGCCAGGGCAGCCGCGATCTGCTGGCCGCTACCGATGCCGCCGGCGGCCAGCACCGGCAATGGCGCGACCTCCCGGACGACCTGCGGCCACAGCACGATCGATCCGACCTCACCGCAGTGGCCGCCGCCTTCGCCGCCCTGGGCGATGATGATGTCGACGCCGGCCTCGGCGTGCTTGCGGGCCTGCGCCGGCGAACCGCACAGCGCGGCCACCTTGCGACCGGCCTGGTGGATGTGATCGATCATGTCCGCGGGCGGCGTGCCCAGCGCGTTGGCGATCAGCGTCATCTTCGGATGCCGCAGCGCCACATCCACCTGCGGGGTCGCAGTCGCCTCGGTCCAGCCCAGCAGTTTCAGCGCGTTCGAATCGGCGTCCTCGGTGGGCACCCCGTGGTCGGCGAGGATCTTCTTGGCGAAATCCAGGTGCTGCTGCGGGACCAGCTTGCGCAGCATCTCGGCGAGTTCCTCACCGTCCATGCCGGAGTCCATGCCCTCGTATTTGTTCGGGATCACGATGTCCACCCCGTAGGGGTGATCCCCGATGTGGGCGTCGATCCAGTCCAGTTCGATCTCGAGCTGCTCGGGGGTGAACCCGACGGCGCCCAGCACGCCGAAGCCGCCGGCTTTACTGACGGCGACGACGACGTCGCGGCAATGGGTGAAGGCGAAGATCGGAAATTCGATCTCCATGGTCTTGCACAGCTCGGTGTACATCGGCTCCATCCCCTGACGTGCGGGCACTCGGATGCAGACGAATCTACTCCGGTGGCCGCAGTCCGGGGCTAGGGCGTCCCGAGCGGCGTGAACGAGTTGAGCACCTGGGTCGCGACCTCGAGGTCGTTGTTGCCCTCCGGGAGCACGGCGGCCCAGATCTCGGCGATCGAGGTGGGGCCGAGGAAGATCATCGCGGACACGAACTTGACAGCGTTGCCGTCCTTGTCCTTGCCGTTACCGGCGAGCTGCACTCCGGGCCGCCCGTTGATGGTGACTTCCGCGGGATCGTCGAGTGTGATGTCGGTGTAGGTGTCCTTCAGGAAGTTGGTGGTCGAGTCAGCGATGGCGTCGATTTCCTGATTGGCTTGAGCGTCGGTGTCGTAGGTCTGCGCGCGGAACTGCAGGATCGCTCCGTTTTCGCTCTCCACCGACCCGAAATCGCCGACCTGATCAATCGTGCCGACTTTCCAACTGGCGGGGGCCTCGATGCTGAACAGTGCTCCCTGCTGCTGGGGATAGTAGAGCGTCGTCATCCCGGTCGCACTGTCCGGTGCGCCGCTTACGGCGCTGCTGGCGGCACTGGCGGCAGACGAGCCGATGCTGGTCGCACTCGACGCGGCCTCCTTGGTGGCCTCCTTGGTCTGCGAACAACTCGCGGCGGAGACCGCCGCCAGAGCGATGACTGCGGTGACGACGGCGGTGCTCACTGCTCGGGTGCTCATCACAACTCCTGACTTTGCGGCCTGACTCTTCGGCGAACACGCGAACACTAGCCGACGGACGGCCCCGGACACCAGCGTTCGGGCGAGCCGGGCGGCTAGTTTCGCGGGACCAGTTCCTGACCCGTCCACAGCAGCAGGAACATGGTCATACCCGCCAGGCAGAGCAGGTGATCGCGATAGATGGACCGGGCCAGCCGGCTCTGTCCGGCCGGGTCGTCTCGCCGCGAACCGAGCCGGACCGCGTTGGGAAAGGTGCGCACCCGCGCCAGCAGGATGGGGCCGCCGGCCAGTACCGCCGACGATGCCAGCAGCCACGCCGGCCTGGCTCCGGTCACCGCCTCGAATCCCAGCAGCCCGAGCAGGGTGAGCATCACCGCCGCGATCAGCGCCCCGCGCGGTCGGCTGGTGGTGGTCACCCGGTGGTAGTAGCTGGCGAGGGAAGCCAGGGTGGGCTCCTCGAGCACGCCGCCGCGACGGCGAACCTGGCTGTCGAACATCAGGTCCATCCACAGCACGGCCAGCAGAAAACCCGTACACGCCGTCAGCGCGGCATCGACCACGGTTTCTGCCCACTTTCCACGGCACAAGGGCGTAAGCTCAAGATGCTCAGCGTAGAGCGCGGACGGGTAGATCATGACGGTAGGCAGATGGCGACGGGCCGCAACCGGGTTCGCCTTCGTCGTGACGGCGTCCACGGCCGGGCTGGGCGTGGCGTCCGCGGACCCCGGAGTGCCGCAGAGTCCCGATCAGCCGTGCGTGCCGGGCATCTGGGTGTACAACCCCTACGTGGTCAACTGCGGGCTGCCGCCGCGCGGCACCCGGGTGCTCGGCCAGGCGCCCGACGCCGGTGCCCTGATCGCCTGCCGGGGAAACAAGCAGTGCCTTTCGCTGTATGTCAACGGCGGGTACGGGTGGTACCCGGGCGCGACCCTCGCGCCCAGCTACCACCCTTAACCACCAAAGAGGTTGACCGGGCTCGTCAGCGGTAGGTCCAGCGTGGTGCGGATGCCCGGCGGGGCGGCGATCACCGCCGGGATCGCGTTGACGATCCGGCCTGCCGCGCCAGAGATCGCGGCGTGGTTGTGGTCACCCAGGCGGCTGGTGGGACAGATCTCGACGGTGTAGGACGGCTCGCCGGTGATCTGCACCCGGTAGGAGCCGCCGGGCTGGGCGGGCTGGGCCCAGTCCGGACGGAGGTCACCGCGCAGACGCGTGACATGCTCGACCACGATCGCCGGGCGTCCCCCGGACATCCCGACGATCTCGAACCGGACTGCCGCGACGCCGCCACGGCGGATGCGCCCGGCGGCGATGTCGAAGTCCTCGGGTGCCGGTTCGCGTTCGTAGCTCTCGGCGATGGAGTCGATGCCGACGTTCAGCCCCGCCGCCAGTTGGCGGATGGCGCAGCCCCACGCGATGCTGAGCACTCCCGGCTGGAAAAGGATCGGCAGGTCTTCGAGAGGTTTTCCGAATCCCATCACGTCGAACATCACGATGGCGCCGTCATAGGTGGCATAGTCGGCGATCTCCATGCACCGGACTTGTTCGATGCTGCGGCAGGTGCTGGCCAGGGCCAACGGGAGCAGATCGGTGACGAAGCCGGGATCCACACCGTTGACGTAGATACTCGCGTTGCCCTGCCGCGCCGCGTCCTGCACCCCCTCGATGTACATGTCGGGCATCACCTGCCAGGGGAACTGCAGTACGCCCGGGGCAGAGCCGACCACGTTGACCCCGGCTGCCAGGATCGTGCGAACGTCGGCCATCGCTTCGACCAGGCGGGTGTCGCCCATCGCGCAGTAGACCGCGCAGTCGGGCTGAGAGGCCAGGATCGAGTCCAGGCCGGCGGTGGCCCGCACGCCGGTGACCACGTCCAGCCCGGCGAGTTCACCGGCGTCCCTGCCGACCTTCTCGGGGGTCGACACGCACAGTCCGGTCAGCTCGAAAGCGGGATTGGTGATCAGCTCCGCGAGCGCGAGCCGACCGACATTCCCGGTTCCGATGTGTGCCACTCGAATCGCCATGGGTTCAAGGTAGCCTGACGCCCCATGGGACGTGTAGCCGACAAAGTGGCACTCATCAGCGGCGGGGCGCGGGGGATGGGCGCTGCCGACGCCCGGATGCTCGTCGCCGAGGGCGCCAAGGTCGTGATCGGCGACATCCTCGACGACGAGGGCACCGCACTCGCCGAGGAGCTGGGCGACTCGGCCCGCTACGTGCACCTCGACGTCACCAGCGCCGAGGACTGGAAGGCGGCGGTCGACACCGCGGTGGATACCTTCGGCAAGCTCAACGTGCTGGTGAACAACGCCGGGATCGTGCAGGCCGCCCCACTGCGCACGCTGGACGTCGCGCGCTGGCAGAAAGTCCTCGACGTCAACCTGACCGGACCCATGCGGGGCATCAAAGCCGTCATCGATCCGATGGTCGCCGCCGGCGGCGGGTCGATCATCAACATCTCGTCGATCGAGGGCTTGCGCGGGGCGCCGTGGGTACACAGCTATGTCGCCTCGAAGTGGGGTCTGCGCGGGCTGACCAAGTCTGCCGCGCTGGAGCTGGCCTCGGAGAACATCCGGGTCAACTCGGTCCACCCGGGCTTCATCCGCACCCCGATGACCAAGAACCTGCCCGACGACATCGTGCAGGCGCCGATGGGACGGCCCGGAAACCCCGACGAGGTCGCCAGCCTCGTGCTGTTCCTGGCCAGCGACGAGTCGTCGTTCTCCACCGGATCGGAGTTCGTGGTGGACGGCGGTCTGGTAACCGACGTGCCGCATCGAGCTATGTGAGCCGGCGGCCCCGCGCGGCGACCCGCAGCACCGGCCAGCCGTTGGCCCGGGCAAGACGGGCCAGGCCCCGCCGCGGGTTGACCGGACGCGGATTGCCGACCAGCAGCATCAGCGCGGTGTCCTCGTCGCCGTCGGCGTAGAAGAAACTCTTCCCGAGCTCAACGCCACGGGTGCGGCAGAATCCCTGCACGGCGGCCGCTTTCTGCGCACCCCAGATGACCGGGTGCCGCACGTGGCCGGTGAGCACTCCGTGCGCATCGACTTCGAGTGCGTTGCAAACCAACTCGGAGATACCCAGCGCGCGCGCGACGGGGGCGGCGTGGATGGTCAGTGCCGAGGAACTCAGCACGATGGTGTGGCCGCGCTGGCGATGGGCCGTGAGGATCTCCTGCATCGCCGGGTAGAGGCGCCCGGCGTGATGGACGGCGAAGAGTCGGTCGCACACCGCGGTGACATCCCGCAGCGAGACTCCGCGCAGATAGACGGCTGCCCGTTCCAGCAGCCGCTCGAAGTGGACGCGTCCCACCTTGTAGCGGACGGCGGCCTCGAGGACACCGAACATCTCACCGAGCTGCGCCTGGCCGCGGCGCATCCGCTCACGCGCGTGGGCGGTCGCGGTGATGCCGGCCACCAAGGTGCCGTCCAGATCGAAGAAGGCGCCCACGTCCGGCCCCGACGGCGCTGCGGCGATCACGGCGAAGGGGTCGGAGGCGGCCACGCCAGGAACGGTAGCCGTCCGGCGCGAGCGGTGAGTCAGCTGGGACGGGCCAGTCCCCGGGCGGCTGCGTCCAACTCGTCCTCGTAGGCTCCCTCATCGCGGCCCAGCGCGACGGTGGCCAGGGCCATGACCGCCAGGGCGATCCCGAGGATGACGGCGCTCGGGGTGCTGACGTCGAGGTGCTCGCCGAGTACGACCTGACCGAGGAATACGGCCACGACCGGCTCGAGCACGAGCATCGCCGGCACGGAGGCCTTCAGCGAGCCGGCGTGAAACGCCGACTGCTGCAGCAGTGTGGCGGCGACCCCGATCGCGATCAGCAGGTAGGTGATCGGCGAGGTGAGCAGTTGCTGCCACTCCCCATGGGTGAGCAGATGCATCTCGATCTTGGTCAGCACCGCCACCACGCCGAAGAGCACCCCGACGCCGATCGCCAGCAGGATCGCGCGATGCCAGCCGCTGCTGCGTCCGGCGAGGGCCACGCAAGCGGCGACCAGTGCGACGCTGGCCACCGCCACCGCCACCGCGGTCACCTCCGAGCCCTCGTAGTCGCCCGCCCGGGTCCGGGTCAGGGCGACGAACACCGCCAGCGACATGGTGAGCACCACGGCCCAGCCCCACTCGGCGCGGCTGACCCGCCGGTGCGACAGCCACGCGCTCAGCGGCAGGGCGAACAGCAGAGCGGCGACCAGCAGCGGCGCGACCAGGATCAGCGACCCGTAGGCCAGCGCCAGCGCCTGGAAGGCGTACCCGGTGACCGCGCACGCCGTTCCCGCCCACCACAGCGGCCGCGCCAGCAGCGTCTTGATCATCAGGGTGCTGACACCCCGGTCGGCCGGAACGTCCATGGTCGCCCGCTGGCGCACGACAATCCCGATCGCGGTGAACACCGCGCCCGCCAGCGCCGCACCCACGACCAGGCCGTGCTGGAGCAATGTCGGTCCCTTCCGGTGCCCGCGTTCTGCCACCACCGTAGGCCACCTGGCCCATCACCTGGCCCATCACCTGGCCCATCACCTAGCCCATCACCTAACCCATTACCTGGGCCGCCATCAGGGCGACCGGCGATCAGCGCACCGGGACGACCACCGGCGCGCTGTTGTATCCGGTTGTCCGGACCCAGCCGGGAACGGCGTCGCCCGACAGCGCCCTGGCCCGGATCTGGACGGTCTCGCCGGGGAACACGGTGACGTAGTTGTCGTCGTACTCGACCGGCAGAGTCTCGTCGCCGTCGGGATTCTCAAGCAGCTCGGCGCGGGCGAAGAACGCGATCCGCGGTGTCTGGTTGCTCAGGCTGATCAGCACCCCGTCGCCGTCGCGGCGGGCGTCGACCCGGATCGGGGTCTTGGCCATCGTGTTGAGCGCGGTCATGTCGGCCCAACTGACCTGTTTGGAGTCGAACGCGGCGTCGTTGGCCGCAGGCCCGACGTCGTCGGCCCGTTGGGACTGCCAGTAGACGTTCTCGGCGACGCGCCCGGCGGCGTCGAACAGTTCGCAGCGCACGAAGAACACCGGGGAGTCGGCCGGCCCCGGCGGCAGCGACAGCACGGGAGCGGCACCGCCTGCTGCGACATCGATTCCCTCGGCTGCGCGCTCGGCGCGAACCCGGCCGGCCACATCGTAGACGCGCACCCGCACCCGCAGACCCCTTCGCTCCTCGGGACTCTGATTGACCACGGTCACCCGGGCTTGCCCGGGGTTGGTCGCATACGAGTCGAAGACCACCGACACCGGCCGCAGGCCCTTCTTGGCGCCGAAGTAGGCCCCGCCGGGGCGCAGGTAGTAGTCGAAGATGTTGCCGAAGAACGACGGCCAGTGGCTGTTGAGCATCCAGTAGATGGTCATCTTGTGGCTGTCCCAGCCGCCTGCGGCGAACGACTCGAACTGTGCGCGGGTGGCTTCGTAGTGGGCGAGTTGGGCTTTGTCGGCGAACATCTGCGCGCTCGAGGACGCGCCGTAGCGCCGGTCGATCGCGCGGCGGACATTGGTCAGGGTGGAGTTCTGCGGCGCCGCGCCGGCGTGGAAGAACCAGGTCGCGTTGATCGGCCAGAGCTTGTCCGGCGGGATGAACCGGCGCAGGCTGGCAAACGGCGGGATGTGCTCGTTGTCACCCTGCTCAGCCGAGGAGCCGCGCGCCGCCCGGTAGCGGCCGCTGAACCAGTAGGTCGGCGGGCGCCAGCTGTAGGGGCCGGCCATCTGGATTCCGTCCCACAGCGGCTCTCCGGACGCGTCGCGGGCGAAAGCGGACACCGTGTCGACCACGGCATTGGGCCAGTGCAGCTCATCGAGGATCGTGCGGTAGGCGGCTCGGACCGGCTCCGGCGGGCGCCCGTCGCTGCCGTTGGCCCAGATGAACACCGACGGGTGAGAACGCAGCATCTCGATCTGCGAGCGCAGGCTCTCACCCGCCACGCGGTGATCCTCGTCATCCCACTGCGACCAGCGCTCCCACTGGTTGCAGCACATCCAGCCGTACATCAGCGGGATGCCCACCTCGTCGGCCATCTCGACGAACCGCGCCGAGGCGATCTTGGACTCCAGCCGCAGCATGTTCAGACCCAGATCGCGGGCGTAGTGCAGCACGGCGGCATCGCGCTCGGGGTCATACCGGTAGAGCAGGTCTGGGGCGTAGGTCGCGCCGCGGACCGGGAAGTCGCGGCCGTTGACCTGAAGGTAGAAGTCGCCGCCGCCTCCGGGCAGTGCACCGCCGTCGGGATCACGGCCCTGGGTGACGGTGCGGATACCGAATCTCAGTGCCGCGGTCGCGGTGACGGTCCGGCCCTGGATGAAGTCCAGCCTGAGATCGTAGAGATCGGGGCGCCCCAGGGTGTAGGGCCACCACAGGTCGGGGTCGCTGACCGTCAGCGCGCTGAAGTCCTGCGGGGTGAAGCTGATGTCGCGTTGCTCACCCGGTTCCAGTCGCACCGGTGCCGCCACCCGGATCGCCGCGCGGCCGGGTCGGCTGATGATCGCCTGCAGCACTCCGCGAACAGGGTCACCGGAGTAGTTGCGCACGGCGGAGTGCACGGTGAGTCGGGCGGTCGAGGTGTCGGGCAGCGGCAATTCGGTGCTGACCGAGGACGGTCCGATGGCCGCGGGTCCGCTCATCCGCAGATGGACCGGCTTGAAGATTCCGGCGTTGCGGTCCGGCACGAACGAGACCGGAACCTTGCCGGAAGCCGTTGCGCCGGGTCCGCGGTAGCCGAGGTAGCGCCCGTTGATCCAGTCGTACCAGCTGTCGGCCAGCTCCACCCCGTCGACGTCCTGGATGGCGCGCTCGGGGGTGACCTTGACCGCGAGCGTGTTCGGCCCGCCGGGGTTGACCCAGCGCGTCACGTCCAGTTCGTGGTCGACGTACATCCCCACGATCTGGCGGTTGTCGGCAATACGGTGACCGTTGAGCCAGATGTCGGCGCGGTAGTTGATACCGGGGAAGTCCAGCCGGTAGGTGGAGAATCCCGCGGGTGCGGAGAACGTGGTGCGATACCACCAGTCCTGCTTGTACAGCTCGCCGACGGAGAGCATGTTCGTGCCGTAGTACAGATTCTGGTAGACCCCTGCGGACTGAAGGATGTCCAGCACCGTGCCTGGCATGCGTCGCACCGGCACCCATGCGCTGTCGTCGTAGGTGGCGGTCGATATCGCCGCACCGTCTCGGCCGCCGGCACCCAGCTTGTCGGCCGAGCTGAGTGTCCAGCCCGCGGCCAGTTCGACATCCCCCGCCGCGGGCGCAGACAGCGTCGAGGAAGGGGCTGGGAAACCCCGGTAGTCGCCGCCGCACAGCAACACCAGCAGCACCACGACCGCGACGATCCGCACAGGGATCTTCCCGACGTGGTGGGCCATGCTCGGCGGCTCCTCGCACATGCACGGACGACGGTCGGCCGGCACGTCGATCTTGGCAGAGTCGACCGGCCTGCAGGCGGGGCCGGGATCTAGGCTTACCGTATGACCGATCAAGACCGCGCCGTGACCCGCCGCGCCATTGCCGACGCCCTGCTGACCGCCCTGGAGCGACGTCACGAGGTTCTCGACGCGATCGTCGCCTCGGGCGATCGCGACTCCGCGGTGGACGCCATCACCGAGTTGCTCGGCACCCCCAGGATCGGCAGTGAGGCGGTGATGGCCATGTCCTTCGACCAGCTGACCAAGGAGTCTCGCCGCCGGATCGCCGCCGAGCTGGAGAATCTGGACAGCCAACTGAGCTTCTCGGTCGCCGAGCGCCCGGCCAGCGCTGATGACAGCCTGCGGCTGCGGCCGTTCTCAGCCGATTCCGACCGCGACATCTTCGCGGCCCGCACCGAGGACATGGGGGCCGCCGGTGACGGCTCGGGTGCACCGGCCGGTCCAGTCGACGACGAAATCCGCTGGGCGCGTGAGCGAGTGAGGACCGAGGACGCCGCCTGGTTCGTGGCAGTCGACGGCGAGGACAAAGTCGGCATGGTATTCGGCGAACTTGTCGGCGGCGAGGTCAATGTCCGGATCTGGATCCACCCCGCCCACCGCCAGAAGGGCTACGGGACCGCGGCGCTGCGCCGGTCGCGATCCGAGATGGCCGCGCAGTTCCCGGCGGCGCCGCTCGTGGTGCGGACACCGGGCGCCGCCCGCTAGGTGCGCGGTGGCCACCCGGGACTCGTCAATCCCCGCCGTTCCGCTGGCATTTCGCTACCCGGCGGCGATGTCCGCCGGTCCGCACGCGCGCCTACGGGAGCGGGTGTTGCGGCGGAGCGGTATCGACCTGTTTCCGCCGGACCGGACGGCCGCTGCCTTCAAGGCGGGCCTGACCGCGGGCGATCCTGTCGCTGAGCGCTTCGTCGCCGAGACCTACCACGGCGAGCTCGGCGCTCGCCGGTCGCGTGAACTGGTCGAGGAGGCGCTGCGGGCCGGTGTCGACAACGTTCCCAGCGCGCCGGACTCGATGCGGTCGCTGTTCGAGGAATTCGAGAATGTACCGGACTGGGCTGACGCCGGCCTCATCGAAGAGGGCGCCGCAGTCTGGCGGCGGTGGGCCTACGCACTGGGTGCGGTCGGCAACGCGGGCACGATGGACACCTACACCGAAGCGTGGCTCGCGCTGCCGCTCTCGCTGTCGGGGGGCTACGCGGGGGCCAGGGCACTGCATCGCTATCTGGAGACCTCGCGCTGGTGGATCGAGGTGAGCAAACCGGGGGCGGTCCTGCGGCCGGGCTCACCGGCCCGCAGCATCTCGATGCACGTGCGGATCATGCACGTGAGCGTCCGGGCCCGGGTGCGCCAGCACCCCGAGTGGGACTTCGAACGCTGGGGCCTTCCGATCAGTCAGTCGGCCATGCTGCTCACGCTGCTCGGCGGAAGCGTCGCACCGGCACTCGGCCTGACCGCACTGGGATATCTCACCTCGCCCCGCGAGGTTCGCGCGGTTCTGCACTTCAACCGCTACTGCGGTCACCTCGTCGGGGTGCGGTGCGAGGACTATTTCCCCGAGTCGGCGCGAGACGCGTGGCGGATTCTGTTCATGGCCGACGCGGCACGCAGCTACGACTCGGCGGAGACCGGCACCGAGTTGGTCGAGTCGTTCGTCCCGGCGTTCGCGCCCAAGGCGGAACAGCACGGGGTGGCGCGGATCCGGGCCGCCTACCACTACCGGCTGCAGGCGGGATACGCGGGCTTGTTCATGCTGCCGAAAAACCGGCGACGCTACCGGTTGCCCGCGGCGGGTCCCGGCATCGCGCTGCTGCTGGCGCGCGCACCCCTGATCGCAGCGATCGAGCTGGCCCGTCGGCTGGTGCCCGGCGTCGACCGGCGGTGGCAGCGCTGGGCGATGCGGCGCTGGGAACGTTGGCATGACTGGCAGGCCGGGGGACGGGCGGCGGAGTTCGCCGCTGCGACCCCGCTGCGACGCTAGCGGCACAGCCGCTGCGCTGCTGCGTAGGCTGAGACCCGATGAGCGCCCGCGCAGGAATCGTGGTCACCGGTACCGAGGTGCTGACCGGCCGGGTGAGCGACCGCAACGGCCCGTGGGTGGCCGACCGGCTGCTCGAACTGGGCGTCGAATTGGCCCACATCACGATCTGCGGTGATCGCCCCGCCGACATCGAGGCCCAGTTGCGTTTCCTGCGCGCCGAGGCAGTGGACCTGATCGTCACGACCGGGGGACTGGGCCCGACCGCTGACGACCTGACCGTGGAGACCGTCGCCCGGTTCTGCGGAGTGGACCTCGTGGTCGACGCGGCGACCGAGGCCAAGATCGCCGCGATCGTGCAGAAGTGGATGGCCCGGTTCACCGATGTGAACCTCGACGCGGTGCACGCGGCGACCCGCAAGCAGGCGACGGTGCCGGCCGGCGCCACCGTTCTCGACCCGGTCGGCACCGCACCGGGGGTGGTGGTGGGAAGTGGCCCGACCGTCGTCGTACTGCCCGGGCCGCCGCGGGAGTTGCAGGGCATGTGGCCCTCGGCGATGCAGACTGCCGCGGTGCAGAAGGCGATCGCCGGGCGCACCGCATACCGCCAGCAGACGGTGCGGATGTTCGGCTTGGCCGAGGCGGGACTGGCCGACACCCTGCGGGAGGCCAGCGCCATTCCCGGTTTCGAGACGCTGGAGATCACCACCTGCCTGCGGCGCGGTGAGCTGGAAATCGTCACCCGCTACGAACCGGACAGCGCGCCCGCCTACGACGCGCTGGCCGAGCTGATGCGGCAGCGCCACGGGCCGGCGATTTTCTCCGAGGACGGGTCGAGCGTCGATGACCAGGTGGCCGCCCTGCTGGCCGGCCGACGCATTGTCACCGCCG
This sequence comes from Mycobacterium sp., assembly GCF_046091765.1. Classification (GTDB taxonomy): domain Bacteria; phylum Actinomycetota; class Actinomycetes; order Mycobacteriales; family Mycobacteriaceae; genus Mycobacterium. The sequence goes on along the minus strand of NZ_JBJTCF010000108.1, from coordinate 11,123 downwards.
AGTCGTGCACCGCGGGACTGCTGGCCGCGCGGCTGACCGATCGGCCGGGGTCGTCGGAGTACGTCGCGGGCGGGGTGGTGGCCTACGCCAACGAGGCCAAGACCGCCCTGCTCGGTGTCGACCCCGAGCTGATCGCCAGCCACGGGGCGGTGTCCCAGGAGGTGGCCGAGGCCATGGCCACCGGAGCACTGCGCCGCTTCGGGGCCGACACCGCCGTCGCCATCACCGGGGTGGCCGGACCGGGCGGCGGGACGCCGGACAAGCCGGTGGGCACCGTGTGGTTCTGCGTGGCGTTGGAGGGCGGCGCGCCCGCCGCCCGCTGCATTCGGGTACCCGGTGAGCGCGCCGACGTGCGCGAGCGTTCGACGACGGTCGCGATGCACCTGCTGCGCGGTGCGCTACTGGGCCGGCGAGAGTGATTGCGGGTCGACGGGGAAGTCGAAGAAGGTGTCCGGGTAGGGCTCGGGGTTGAAGGTGAAGTGCCACCACTCCTTGTCGTAGTTCACGAACCCCTCCCGCGCAAGCCCCTCCACCAGCAGCAGCCGGTTCTTGGCCTGGTCGCCGCCGGTCCTGGGGTCCAGCGTGTGGGCGAGGGTGTCGAAGCAGTCGAAACCGGTGCCCATGTCGATCGAGTTGTCCGGGAACCGATCCGCCTGGGGCACAGCGCAATCCACCAGCGGCTGGCCCGGGACGTAGGGCGGGGTCTGCGCAGCCGGCAGTGGCACCAGCGTCACGTCGAAGGTGCTGCCCCGGCTGTGGCCGGAGCGCTCGGCGATGTAGCCGTCGGCGAACAGCGTCGACTTGTCCACCCTCGGGTAGAACTCCGCCTTCATCCTCTGGTCGATCAGGTTCGCCGCCCATCCGACGAAGTCGTTGACGGCCCGCTGCGGCCGATAGCAGTCGTACACCTTGAGGGTGTAGCCGCGCTCGAGGAAGTCCTGCTGGGCGCGGGACAGCGCCTCGGCGGCCGGGCGGGTCAGGATGCACATCGGTGCGAGGTACCCGTCGACGGGATCGCCGGTGAAGTTGTGCGGTGTGATGTAGCGGATCTCCTGCAGAATCGTCGGATCGACGTCGGAGAGCGCGACGAAATCACCGGGTGCCGCGGGCTCGGCGGCAGCCGGCGGGGCGCACAGGATCAGCGCGCTCAGCACAATCGCGGCGCGGCGCATCATGTGGCCATCGGCGAGGGTGGTCCCGGCTTGGCCTTGGCCGCATCCCGGCGACGGGCGGCCATCCCCGCGAGCGCCTCGAAGACCACCCGGTGGGCGGCGTTGACGGTCAGTTCGGCGTGGTCGTAGGCCGGCGCGACCTCGACCACGTCCACACCGGCGACGTCGTGCTCGTAGCACAGTTGGCGCACCATCCGAAGCAGGTCGGCACTGGTGATCCCACCGGGTTCGGGGGTGCCGGTTCCCGGGGCGTGCGCGGGGTCGAGCACGTCGATGTCGACCGAGACGTAGAGCTTGTCGGCTTTGGCTAATGCCTCGGACACCGCCTGACGCATCACGTCCTTGAACCCGCGGTCCCAGATCTCCTGCATGGTGTGCCACGTCATGCCCTGCTCGAGCATCCACTCGAAGGTGTCCTGCGGAGGCCAGTAGCCGCGCAGGCCGACCTGAACGAAGTGGGTGCCCGGTACGACGCCGGACTCGATGAGCCGGCGCATCGGGGTGCCGTGGCTGGCCAGGTTGCCGTCGATGATGTCGGCGGTGTCGGCGTGGGCGTCGAAGTGCACGATCCCGACATTGCCGTGCCCGTGGAAGTCCGCCACGGCGGTGGCGGCCGGCCAGGTGATCGAGTGATCGCCGCCGAGAATCACCGGAACGATGCCCCGGGAGGCGACGGTGTGCACCCGTTCGCGGATGTTGGCGTGGGACTTCTCGGTCTGCCCGTGCGGGCAGTGCGCGTCGCCGAAGTCGACCACTTCGAGCCAGTCGAAGATCTCCAGCCCCAGATCCATGTGGTAGGTACCGGGCTCATAGGCGGTCGCCCGGATGGCGCGCGGCCCGAACCGGGCTCCGGGCCGGTTGGATGTGGCGATGTCGAAGGGTGCCCCGACGATCGCGACGTCGGGACGCCACGCGTCGAGCTGCTCGGGTTCGGTCAGGAAGGGCAGCTGACCGAAGGACACCATCCCGGAATAGGCCAGATCGAGTTGCTCGGCCATCCCCGGTGCCACGTCACGTCGGGGTGGGTGCTCGCCCTCGCTCACCGCAGTGACACTACCGGCAGCGGGGAGAGCGGCGCGGGGCAATCAGTACGGCGGCAACTGGCCGTTGCCGGACTGCCCGGCCAGCCCGTTGAGCATGTCGAGGTACTGCCGCAACTGCAGCTGGGACAGCCAGGGCGGATTGTCTGCGGGCGGCACCGCGCCGTCGGTGAGCTGCCACGGCTGGCACCCGCTGGTCTTGAAGGCGACGTCGGTCACCTCGATCCGCACCACCTGGGCCTGTCGCGACAGCGCGTTGGCGAGCGTGGTGTCGTCGGCACCGATTCGTCTCCAGTAGCAGCTGGTGCCCTCGGCCGGGCCGGCACTGGTGTAGGTCCCGGGCAGGATGTCGGTTCCGACGCCGTAGATGCCGTCACCATCAAGGACGGTCGCGGGTCCGGGCGGTCCGGGAGCCGGGGGGTCTGCGGCCGCGCTGCCGGCACCGGGGACCAGTCCGAGGATCAGTGCGGCGACGCCGGCGAAAAGCGCCGCGGTGCCCACCGCCGTCCAGCGACCCATGACTGCCAAGCTACGCCCGGCGGGATGGGCCGGGTACTCAGGCCGTCTTCTTGCCGACGAGCGAGAGCAGGGCGCGGCGCCGGCCCAGGATCGCCTCGTCGAATTGGTGCTCGGCCTCCGCGAGCGTGCCGACGAGGGGCATTTCAGCGAGTTCGGCCGCGTCGAGGGCGTCGGTCAGCAGTTGGTTGGCGGATTCGCCCGCCACCAGGGCCCAGGCCGTGCCGGCGGCGGCGCACCGGTCTGCCACCCCGGTGAGCAGTCGGGCCGCGCCGGGGGTCAGCGAGGTCGATCCGGTGAGATCCAGGACGAACGGCCGGTCGGCGGTGACGAAGCGCAGGGCGTAGCCGGTGAGGCTCTCGGCGTTGGCGGCGTCGATCCGGCCGCTGATCGCCACGACGGTCGCTGCGTGACGGCAGTAGGCCCACGCGTGGGCGCCCTGTTCGTCCACGGCGAGATCGCCGTAGCGTGAGGTGAAGCTGGTCATGATCGCCCCTCGGTGCCGGGTTGCCGTCCGACCGGTGCGCCGGCGGACGTTTGCTCCGATGCTATGCCGCAAATCTAAGGCTCCGGGGAGCAGCCTCTAAAACTCCGGTGAGAAAGGCCTCACACGCAGTCCGAGCCGCCGTCGACGACGAACACCGACCCGGTGGTGTAGCTACTTTGCTCGGTGCACAGGAAGGCGACGGTGGGAGCCACTTCGGCGGTGACCCCGAACCGCCTCAGCGGGATGTGCCGCAACTCCGCGTCGAGGATGGCGGGCAGCGACTGCATCGGCGCCGTCATCGGGGTGTCGATGGTGCCGGGCGCCACGGCGTTGACCCGGATGCCGTCCCGGGCCCACTTCACGGCGAGGTTTCGCGTCAGGTTGATGATCCCGGACTTGGCCGCGCTGTAGCCGGGAACCAGCGTGACCGCGCGCAGCGCCGACAGGGACGCGAGATTGACCACGCTCGCCCCGCCCGGCGCGACCGAGGCCTTCAGCGCGCGGTGCAGCGCCACGGTCAACCGGTAGGGGCCGATCAGGTTGAGTTCGACCGACGCCCCGAAACCGTCCGGATCGGACTCGTCGAGTCCGCCGGGGAAGTTCGCGCCGGCGTTGTTGACCAGCACATCCAGAACGTCGGCGTCGGCCAGTTCGCCGACTGAGTCCGGATCGGTCAGCACCAGGCGCCGATAGGCCATGCCGGACAGGTCGGCCTCGTACTCGCCGGGATCGGCCTTGGTTCCGGTGATCGTGACCTCGGCACCGGCGTCACGGAAGAGCAGCGCCACGGTGAGGCCGATCCCGCTGGTGGCCCCGGTGACGAGCACCCGCGTCCCGGTGAAGTCGAAGCTGACCCGAGCAGTCATGAGTACCTCGCGATCTGGTGGCGCAGCCAGGCGGTCTCCCAGAAGTTGACGCTATCGGCCAGCAGCGCCTCATGCGCTGCCAGCAGGACCGCCCTGGCTTCGCGGTGCTCCGGTTCGGAAGCGGTGACGATTTCGGCAAGGTGGATGGCCTGCAGCGGCCGGCCCGCCGCGAGGTGGTGGTGTGCCCTGGCCGCCAGCGCGTCCGGCCCGGCCAACTCGACGAGGTCCGCGCTGATCGCATCGGGGCCGACCGGGTAGAGCTCGGTGGTGGAACGGTGGTGGAACCAGCCCGAGTAGTTCTCCCAGATGGCCCGGACGTTCCACGGCACCTTCCCGTAGCCCTGGCCGACTTCCAGGGCGGGCGGCAACGTCACCTCGGCCATCAGGGTGCGGACGTCCTTGCCGGCGTTCATGCCGGCGACCGTCTGGTCATGGACGGAGCGGATCGCGTCGCGCAGGCGGGTCAGTTCGGCATCGATGCGCTCGGCCCCACCGATCGGCGCGAAGTGACCGGTGAGCAGCAACTCGGGCTGCAGGCTCCGGACCCGCTCGACGGTCTCGAGGACCGTCAGCGCATCCCGGTAGCGATCTCCGCGCACCGTCACCAGATTCGGGATGTGGCCGAACAGAGGTCCGAAGGTGTTGCCGGACAGACAGATTCGCTCATCGGGAAGCCACACGACCATCGAGTCGGTGGTCTCACCGCCGGGAGTCGCGATCAGCTCCAGCCGCCGGCCGCCGACCTCAAGGCTGAGCGTGTCGGTGACTTCGATATCCACCGCCGGGACGCTCTGGGCAGGCAGCTTCCTGCCGAAGCGGCGCTGGATGGCCGCAATTCCCTCGGCCAGGGTGCTGCTGAACGCGAAGGCGCTGCGGCTCACGCGATAGTCCATCAGGCGCTCGTTGTCGTCGCGCCAGAGGCGCCAGTTCGCCTGGGCGATCACGTCGGTGCCGGGGTCGCGCAGCGTGTCGATTCCGCCGACGTGGTCGTAGTGGCCCTGGGTCACGATGATGTAGCGCACCGGCGCGGAGTCCACCGCGTCGAAGTTGGCCCGGTGCACCGGCGCCTCGAAGCCCATCCCGGTGTTGACCACGACGCGGCCGTCCCCGGTGGTCAGCAGATAGGAGTTGGACAGTCCGGGGGAGCACCAGATTCCGGGCGCCACCGGTTCGGCGTGTTCGGCCGATGCCGGGCGCATCGCGTCGGCGCCCGGCCTGCTGCGCCAGATCGGCTCCTCGGCGCCCGACGTCATCCGTCCTCCCCGGGTGGCGTCACGGATCTTCCGTTCGCACATCGAAGCGGTCGAGGTAGAAGCCGAACCGTGCGCGCAGATCCTTCGCGGAGACCCCGAAGTGACCGGTGAGGTCGTAGCGGATCGCGCCTTTCTTGCCGCGCGGGTTCGCGTCGAGGTAGCGGCGGAAGCGGTCCGCGACCGAGGACGGGATGTCGACGCCCGCACGGTCGTAGAGCGCCCGCAACTGGCCCATCTCGTCGCCATTGAGCTGGTGAAAACCGATGTCGATGCTGCGGTCGGCGGGCACCAGGGCGCGATCGCGGACGCAGGCGCTGAGCAGCCGGTGCACACGGTCGGTCCAGTACTCGATGAGCCACTGCGGTTCGATACTGTTGCGGCGCAACCGATCCGAGTAGGCCATCATCGTCGCCGCGGACTGGATCACCGCGACCGGATCGCGATGGGTGAACGCCACGGTCGCGTCGGGAAAAGTGGCCATCAGTGGGCCCAATTGTTCGGCGTGCTGGGGTGACTTCAACACCCAGGTTCGCGGACCGCGCAGGAATGTCAACGCCTGCAGGACCGTCTTGAGGTAGCGGTAGTGCCGGTAGTGGTCCAGGCCGAGGTAGGTGTCGCGCCACGACGGCACCCGGGCATGCCACTCCAGCACGTAGGCGGCCAGATCCAGGTCCAGCAGCTCGACTTCCTCCTCGATGGCCTCGGGGAACTGGTCGTGCATCGCGGCCACGTAGGGCGCACTGGCCATCAGCGCGTCGTGCTCGGCCTTCGCGCGGGCGAAGCGCGGATCGATCCCGGCGGTGTCGGGACCCTGGCCGCGGGCGGGGATGGGCTCCTGGCTCTCCCAGTAGGGAAGCGCGCGGCGGCGCGGATCCTCGGCGATCAGGTTGACCAGATGCGTGGTTCCCGAGCGGGGCATCCCGACCACGATCAGCGGTCTTTCGATCTCGATGGCGGTGATCTCCGGGTAGCGCTTGAGCAGATCGGTCAGCGAGAGCCGATTGCGCAGCAGCCGCACAATCCTCGACCGCAACGTGCGCCGGGCCAGCTGGCGCAGCCCGGTGTCCGCCTCGATCGCCGCGACGTACGCCGAAAGCCGCCCCCGCAGGCCGCCACCGGACTGATCGTCGGGCAGGTCGTCGGCCAGATCATCGGCACCGGCGTCGGCGATCGCTTCGGCGAGCATCCGGTCGGGATCCAGATCAACCGGGTGGGACTCGGTGTAGGCCAGGATCTGGCGCTGGACGTCGGTCAGCACCGGATCGGTCAGATCACCCAGGTCGAGCTGCTGCGCCCGCATCCACCGTCCCTCGCACCTCGTGTGTCCGCCGCTTGCCCGCACTGACCGCTCGACATAGTGTCCGGGGAAATGACGCCGAGCGCAGCCGATACCGCCATCCGGCAGGTGCGCGTCCACGCGCCCGGCACGGCCGAGCTGGATCGGGTGCCGATCCCGCCCTGCGGACCGCGGGACGCGATCGTCGACGTCCGGGCCTGCGGGATCTGCGGCAGCGACCTGACCTATCTCCGCCTCGGCGGCCTGGCCGGACCCGGCGGTGCGCCGATGGCGCTGGGCCACGAGTTCGCCGGCGTGGTGCGCACCGTCGGCGCCGAGGTCACCGGCGTGACCGCCGGACAGCGGGTCGTGGTGCACCCCGGCGACGACGCACTCGGCCGGATCGGCGGGGGAGCGGCCGAGGGCGGCCTGGCCGATGCGGTCCTGGTGCGCGAGGCCGCCCGCGGGGACCGGCTGGTCGCGGTCCCCGACGGCATGCCGCTGGAGGTTGCGGCGCTGGCCGAGCCGGTGGCGGTCGGGATGCACGCCGCCGAACAGGCCGCCGTCGGGCCTGGCGACAAGGTCGCGGTGTTCGGCTGCGGCCCGATCGGCCTGGCCGCGATTGCCAGCATGGCCGATCGCGGCGTCACCGATGTCGTCGGCATCGACCCCTCGGCGACCCGGCGCGGCCTGGCCGAATCCCTGGGCGCGGCCGCGGTGATCGACCCGGGGCGCACCAGCGTCTGGCGCGAACTCGGTCAGCTGCACGGCAGGCAGTCCCTGGCCTACGGATGGGCGCCGGGGACCGACGCCTTCATCGAAGCGTCGGGCTCCGACGACGTACTCGGGTCCATCATCGACCGCGCCGGACGGCACTCCCGGGTCAGCGTCGTCGCACTGCACTACAACCCGGTGCCGGTGAACTTCCTCAGCGTGCTGATGAAGGAGCTCACCATCCGCGGCTCCATCGAGTACCCGGACCGCTTCGCCGACGCCGTCGACCTGCTGGCCCGCCGCGACCTGTCCGCCCTGATCACCGATCGCTTCCCGCTCAGCCGGATCGGCGACGCCCTCGAGTTGCTCGCCGCCAGCAAGGAGTGCGGGAAGGTGATGATCGAGACGGGGGATTCAGGCTGAGCCAGGCCCGCAACCCGTCCTGCCGCCAGTCTTACGCGTTTCTTACCCAAGCCGGAATTCGTGGCAGCCCGGGCGCGACCCCCCTAGCCTCGGTGTTACCAATGATGACGGAGGTACGCATGAAATCGCTGCAGGCGGTCATCCGCTCGCTGGTCCTGGTTCTCGGGGCTGTCGTGCTCACCATGGGTCTCGTCCGGCCGGCTACTGCCGCCGCCGCGGACCTGAACTTCACCGGCACGACCCTCAACGGGGGAACCTTCAACGGCGCCAGCCTCCAGGGCAAGCCCGCGGTGCTGTGGTTCTGGACGCCGTGGTGCCCGTTCTGTAACCAGGAGGCTCCGGGGGTCAGCGCCGTCGCAGCCGCCAACCCGGCGGTGACGTTCGTCGGGGTCTCGACGCGGGCGGACGTGCAGTCGATGCAGAATTTCGTCGCGCGGTACGGCCTGAACTTCACCAACATCAACGACGCCGACGGGTCGATCTGGGCCATGTTCAACGTGCCCTGGCAACCCGCCTACGTGTTCCTGCGTCCCGACGGGACGTCGACATTCGTCAACAACCCGGTGTCGGCGATGTCCCAGCAGGAACTCAGCGACCGGGTCGCAGCACTGACGTCCTAGCCCCGTCGGCAGTTCGACAGACGTGAACGAGCAACTTCTTGGTCTGGCGTTCGCCGCGGGCATGGTGGCCGCGTTGAATCCGTGCGGCTTCGCCATGCTCCCGGCCTACCTGACGCTGGTGGTCAACAGAGACGGGGAGTCGCAGACCTCGGCGGTGGCTCGCGCGTTGGCCGCCACCGCCGTGATGGCCACGGGCTTCCTCACCGTGTTCGGGTTGTTCGGCCTACTGACGGTGTCGGTGGCGTCGACGGTGCAGCGCTACCTGCCCTACGTCACCCTGGTCGTCGGGGTCGCTCTCGTCGCGCTCGGAATCTGGCTGCTCCGCGGCCGCGAACTGAAGGTCGACTGGGGCACTCGCTGGGGGCGCAGCGGCCGGTGGGCGCCGAGCGCTCAGTTGGGGTCGATGTTCGGCTACGGCGTCGGGTACGCGATCGCCTCGCTGTCGTGCACGGTCGGCCCCTTCCTCGCCGTGACCGGCAGCAGCCTGCGCGGCGGGCCGGTCAGCGGCCTGCTCGCCTACGCCGCCTACGCGGCGGGCATCGCCCTGGTGGTCGGCGCGCTGGCGGTCGGGGTCGCGCTGGCGAGTTCGACGTTCATCGGCCGGATGCGACGGATGCTGCCCTACGTCAACCGGGTCAGCGGCGCGATCATGGTGGCGGTGGGCGTGTACGTCAGTTACTACGGATGGTTCGAGTTGCGGTTGCGCACCGCCGACGGAGCCCTCGACGATCCGGTCATCGCGGTGGCCGGTCGCGTGCAGCGGGCAGTTGCGGGCTGGGTCTACCAGCACGGTGCGTGGCCCTGGCTGCTGGCACTGGTGGGGCTGACCGTCGCCGCCCTGTGGGCGCGGCGACGGCACCGGCGCACGCCGACGGATGCCGAACCGCACGCCGCAGCGCCCTGAGGTTGCGCGGAGCCCCTGGGTAGGGTGAAGAGTCGTGCCCGCCCACCCCGTTCAGACCGTCCGCTCCGGCGCCTTGCGCACGGTCGCCTTCGAACTCGTTCCGCCCAATGCCGACCGCGGTCCGGTGGAGCGCCTCGAGGAGGCACACAAGGTCACCCGGCTCGCAGGGGAGTCCGGGATCGCGATCGGCCACGTCATGATCCCCGGCATGATCGACGAGGACGCCGATCGCCCGGTCGACATGAAGCCCAAGCTCGACGTGCTCGAGTACTGGTCGCTGATCGCCCCGGAGATGCCGGGCGTTCGCGGCCTGTGCACCCAGGTCACCTCGTTCTCCGACGAATCGGCACTGCGGCTCCGGCTGCGCGCCCTGCTGGATGCCGGTATCGAGGGCATCGCCTTCGTCGGGGTCCCCCGAACCATGAACGACGGCGAGGGATCCGGCGTTGCGCCCACCGACGCACTGACGATCTTTGCCGACCTGGTGCCCAACCGGGGAGCGATCCTCATCCCGACCCGGGCCGGCGAGGTCGATCGGTTCGGATTCAAGTGCCGCCAGGGCGCCACCTACGGCTTGACGCAGCTGCTGCACTCCGACGCCATCGTCGGGTTCCTGAAACAGTTCGCCGCGACCACCGAGGAACGCCCGGAGATCCTGCTGTCGTTCGGGTTCGTGCCCGGGATGGAAACCCGGGTCGGACTGATCAACTGGCTGATCCAGGACCCCGGGAACGCCGCTGTGGCCGAGGAGCAGGACTTCGTCCGGCGACTGGCCGCCGCCGAGCCCGCCGACCGACGCCGACAGATGGTCGAGCTCTACCAGCGCGTCATCGACGGCGTCGGGTCCCTGGGTTACCCGCTGAGCATCCACTTCGAGGCCACCTACGGCTACTCGCCGGCCGCATTCGACATGTTCGCCGAGATGCTGGCCTATTGGTCGCCGTACGCCGCGCGATGACTCCCGCGTGAAGACCTGGATCGACTTCGACACCGCTCCGGTGTTCGCCATTCCGCTCAGCGATCCGCTGGACGGGACGGAGCACTGCGAGGGCATGCTGATCGAGGGTCCGCAGGGGTGGGGCGAGTTCAGCCCGCCCGCCGGATGTGACGACCGGGTCGCCGCCCGTTGGCTGACGGCCGCCATCGAGGTGGGGACCGTCGGATGGCCCGATCCGCTGCGGGGCCGGGTGCCGATCGCGGTGACCGTCCCCGCGGTCGAGGCCACGCGCGCCGGGCAGATCGTCGTCGCGTCCGGATGCGCCGCCGCCACCGTGCGCGTCGCCGCCCACCCGGGCTCCCTTCCCGGGGACCTCGCCCGGGTGGCGGCAGTGCGCGAGGCCCTCGGACCCACCGGGGCCGTCCGCTGCGACGCCACCGGCAACTGGAGCCTCGATGAGGCGACGGCGGCGATCCCGGCGCTGGACCGGGCCGGCGGGGGCCTTGAGTTCGTCGTCCAGCCCTGCGCGACCCTTGCGGATCTGCGGTCCCTGCGCGCGCGGGTCGACGTGCCGATCGCCGCGTGCCAGTCGATCAACGATGCCCCCGACCCGTCGCACGTGGAGGTCTCCGGTGCCGCCGACGTCGCGGTGCTCTCGGTTGCCGCACTCGGCGGGGTGCGCCGCGCGCTGCGGGTCGCCGAGCAGTGCGGGCTGCCGTGCGCGGTGACCTCCCCGGTGGCCAGCAGCATCGGAATCGCCGGCGGGCTGGCGCTGGCGGGCGCCCTTCCGGGAACCGGGTTCGCGGCCGAACTGGGCCTGGCGGCCCTGCTGGCCGGCGACGTGGTGAGCGCGGGCCGCACGCTGCGGCCGGTGGACGGGCACCTGCCGGTGGCGCCGATGCCGGCCGCCCCCGA
>NZ_JBJTCF010000107.1:0-17054 GCF_046091765.1 Mycobacterium sp. | reverse complement strand
CCGACCTTTGCCGCGGCGTCGGACAAGCACCCCGACATCGTCTTCGGCAAGGTCGACACCGAGGCTCAGGAGCAGCTCGCCGCGGCCGCCGAGATCCGCGCCATCCCGACCCTGATGGCGTTCAAGCAAGGGCATCTGGTGTTCAACCAGGCCGGCGCCCTGCCGCCGGCTGCGCTGGAGGCCTTGATCACGCAGATCCGCGACTTCGATGTCCAGGCGAGCCAGAACTCCCCGGCCGGCGACCAGCAGACCTGAACCCGCACGCGCTAGCGTGCAACGATGAGCGATTCGGGTTTCGTACTCGTCGACCGGCCCCGGCCGCATGTTGCCCTGGTCACCCTGAACCGGCCCGAGCGGATGAACTCGATGGCCTTCGACGTCATGGTGCCGCTGCGACAGGTGCTCGCCGAACTGAACCACGACAACGACGTCCGCGTCGTGGTGTTGACCGGCGCGGGGCGGGGGTTCTCCTCCGGGGCTGACCAGAAGTCCGCCGGGGCGGTGCCGCATGTTGCCGGGCTGACCCGGCCCTCCCACGCGCTGCGTTCGATGGAACTGCTCGACGAGGTGATCCTGGCGATGCGCCGGTTGCACCAGCCGATCATCGCGGCGGTCAACGGCGCGGCCATCGGCGGCGGGCTGTGTCTGGCGCTGGCCGCCGACATCCGGGTGGCCTCGGCTGAGGCGTACTTTCGGGCCGCCGGCATCAACAATGGCCTGACCGCCAGCGAGCTGGGCCTGAGCTATCTGCTGCCGCGCGCCATCGGCAGCTCCCGCGCCTTCGAGATCATGCTCATCGGCCGCGACGTCGACGCGGCCGAGGCCGAGCGCATCGGTCTGGTATCCCGGCAGGTCGCGCCCGCGGATCTGCTGCCGACCTGCTACGAGATGGCCGCCCGGATCGCCGCCTTCTCCCGTCCGGGCATCGAGTTGACCAAGCGGACGCTGTGGACCGGACTGGACGCCAGTACCCTGGAGGGACACATGCAGGCCGAGGGCCTCGGGCAGCTCTACGTGCGGCTGCTCACCGCCAACTTCGAGGAAGCGGTCGCCGCGCGCGCCGAGCAGCGGCCGCCGGTCTTCACCGACGACAAGTAGATCCGGGTAGGAGAGTGCCGTGATCACCGCAACGGACCTGGAGGTCCGCGCCGGGGCGCGCACCCTGCTGCTCGCCGAGGGGCCCGCACTGCGGATACAGCCCGGCGACCGGATCGGCCTGGTGGGCCGCAACGGCGCCGGAAAGACCACCACGATGCGAATCCTGGCGGGGGAGGGCGACCCGTATGCCGGCACCGTGGCGCGCAGCGGGCCCGTCGGCTACCTGCCCCAGGATCCCCGCGAGGGTGATCTGGAGGTGCTGGCCCGCGACCGGGTGCTCTCGGCGCGCGGGCTGGACACGCTGCTGGCAGAACTGGAGAAGCAGCAGGTGGTGATGGCCGAGGTCGTCGACGACTCCGAGCGCGACCGGGCGGTCCACCGCTACGGCCAGCTTGAGGAACGCTTCGCCGCGTTGGGCGGTTACGCCGCGGAGAGCGAGGCGGGGCGGATCAGCGCGAGCCTGGGGTTGCCGGAGCGGGTGCTGACCCAGCCGCTGCGCACACTGTCCGGCGGACAGCGCCGCCGGGTCGAACTCGCTCGAATCCTGTTCGCCGCCAGTGACTCCGGAAACTCGACCACGCTGCTGCTCGACGAGCCGACCAACCACCTCGACGCCGACTCCATCGGCTGGCTGCGCGACTTCCTCAAGGTCCACGCCGGCGGCCTGGTGATCATCAGCCATAACGTCGAGTTGCTCGCCGACGTGGTGAACCGGGTGTGGTTCCTCGACGCGATCCGTGGCGAGGTCGACGTCTACAACATGGGCTGGCAGAAGTACCTCGACGCCCGCGCCACCGACGAACAGCGGCGCCGCCGGGAGCGGACCAACGCCGAGCGCAAGGCGGCGGCACTTCGCACGCAGGCCGCCAAGCTCGGCGCCAAGGCCACCAAAGCCGTTGCCGCGCAGAACATGCTGCGCCGGGCCGACCGGATGATGGCCGCCCTGGATGCTGAGCGGGTCGCCGACAAGGTGGCCCGGATCAGATTCCCGAATCCGGCACCGTGCGGCCGCACGCCGCTGGTGGCCCGGGGACTGACCAAGAACTACGGCTCGCTGGAGGTGTTCACCGGCGTCGACCTGGCCATCGACCGTGGATCCCGGGTGGTGGTGCTGGGCCTCAACGGTGCGGGCAAGACCACCCTGCTGCGGCTGCTGGCCGGAACCGAGCAGCCCGACGCCGGGCAGCTGGAGCCCGGACACGGGTGCAAGATCGGTTACTTCGCCCAGGAACACGACACCCTGGACAACGTCGCGACCGTGTGGGAGAACATCCGCCACGCCGCACCTGACACCGGTGAGCAGGACCTGCGCGGCCTGCTGGGGGCCTTCATGTTCAGCGGCGCGCAACTGGACCAGCCCGCCGGAACCCTGTCCGGCGGCGAGAAGACCCGCCTCGCGCTCGCCGGACTGGTGGCCTCGACGGCCAATGTGCTGCTGCTCGACGAACCGACGAACAACCTCGACCCCGCATCGCGCGAGCAGGTCCTCGACGCGCTGCGCAGCTACCGCGGTGCGGTGGTTTTGGTGACACACGACCCGGGAGCGGCCGAGGCGCTGGAACCGCAGCGGGTGGTCTTGCTGCCCGACGGTACCGAAGACCACTGGTCGCAGGACTACGCCAGCCTCATCGAGCTGGCCTGAACCCGCTTCAGGCCAACATGTTGCGCAGCACGTACTGCAGGATGCCGCCGTTGCGGTAGTAGTCGGCTTCGCCGGGGGTGTCGATGCGGACCACCGCGTCGAACTCCACCGTGGAGCCGTCATCCTTGGTCGCGGTGACGTGCACGGTCTTGGGCGTCTTGCCCGTGTTGAGGGCTTCGATGCCGGTGATGTCGAACACCTCGGTGCCGTCCAGTTTCAGCGATGTCGCGGACTCTCCGGCCGGGAACTGCAACGGGATCACACCCATCCCGATCAGGTTGGAGCGGTGGATGCGCTCGAAGGACTCCGTGATCACCGCCCGCACGCCCAGAAGCCGTGTTCCCTTCGCCGCCCAGTCGCGTGACGAACCCGAGCCGTACTCCTTGCCGCCGAGTACCACCAGCGGGATGCCCTTCGCCGCGTAGTTCTGGGCGGCATCGTAGATGAAGGCCTGCGGACCGCCCGGCTGGGTGAAGTCGCGGGTGTAGCCGCCCGACACGACCTCGCCGAGCCCGGCGAGCACCTTGTTGCTGAGCCTGATGTTGGCGAAGGTGCCGCGGATCATCACCTCGTGGTTGCCGCGGCGCGAACCCAGGGAGTTGAAGTCGGCCGGCTTGACGCCGTTGGCTTCGAGGTACTGGGCGGCCGGGGTTCCCTTCTTGATCGCACCCGCGGGCGAGATGTGGTCGGTGGTAACCGAATCCCCGAGCAGCGCAAGCACTCTGGCGCCCCGGATGTCGTCGACCGGTTGCGGTTGGGCCGGCATACCGTCGAAATACGGAGCCTTGCGGACGTACGTCGACTTGGGGTCCCACGCGAAGGTGCTGCCCGAGGGGGTGGGCAGCTTGCGCCAGCGCTCGTCGCCCTTGAACACGTCGGCGTAGCTCTCGGTGAACATCTCCCGGTTGATCGAGGCGGCGATGACGTCGTCGATTTCCTTCTGGGTCGGCCAGATATCGGCGAGGAACACGTCCTTGCCGTCAGCGTCCTTGCCCAGCGGGTCGGAGGTGAAGTCGAAGTCCATCGTCCCGGCGATGCCGTAGGCGATCACCAGGGGCGGCGAGGCGAGGTAGTTCATCTTGACGTCGGGGGAGATGCGGCCCTCGAAGTTGCGGTTGCCGGACAGCACGGCGGTCACCGAGAGGTCGTTGTCGTTGATCGCCTTGGAGATCTCCTCCGGCAGCGGGCCGGTGTTGCCGATGCAGGTGGTGCAGCCGTAGCCGCCCAGGTAGTAGCCCAGCTTCTCCAGGTACGGCCACAGGCCCGCCTTCTCGTAGTAGTCGGTCACCACCTGGGAGCCCGGCGCCATGTTGGTCTTCACCCACGGCTTGGTGCTCAAGCCCTTCTCGACGGCCTTCTTGGCCAGCAGTGCCGCCCCGAGCATCACCGACGGGTTCGAGGTGTTGGTGCATGAGGTGATCCCGGCGACCACGACCGCGCCGTGGTCGAGCACGAACTCACCGCGATCAGCCGAGCGCACCAGCACCGGCTTGGTCGGCCGGCCCTCGGCGCTGGAGGCGGCCGACGGCCGCATGTCTACCGCACCGTTGTCGGCGAAGGACAGCGCCGCCGGGTCGCTGGCCGGGAAGGACTCCTCGACCGCCTCGTCGAGTTTGGTCTCCGGTGCCGGGTGGTGCTCCTCCACATAGTTGTGGATGTCCTTGCGGAAGGCCGTTTTCGCGTCGGAGAGTTCGATGCGGTCCTGGGGACGCTTGGGGCCGGCGATCGACGGCACGACGGTTGACAGATCCAGCTCGAGGTACTCGGAGAACGTCGGCTCATGGTCCGGGTCGTGCCACATGCCCTGCGCTTTGGCGTAGGACTCCACCAGCGCCAGTTGCTCGTCGGGGCGCCCCGTCAACCGCAGATACTTAATGGTCTCCTCGTCGATCGGGAAGATCGCGGCAGTCGAGCCGAATTCGGGGCTCATGTTGCCCAGCGTCGCGCGGTTGGCGAGCGGCACCTCGGCGACGCCCCTGCCGTAGAACTCGACGAACTTGCCCACCACGCCGTGCTTGCGCAGCATGTCGGTGACGGTCAGGACCACGTCGGTGGCGGTGACTCCCGGCTTGATCTCGCCGGTCAGCTTGAAGCCGACGACCCGGGGGATCAGCATCGACACCGGCTGGCCGAGCATGGCGGCTTCGGCCTCGATCCCGCCCACGCCCCACCCCAGCACCCCGAGGCCGTTGACCATGGTGGTGTGACTGTCGGTGCCCACACAGGTATCCGGGTAGGCGACCGGACTGCCGCCGATCTCGCGAACCATCACGACTCGGGCCAGGTACTCGATGTTGACCTGGTGGACGATCCCGGTGCCGGGCGGCACCACCTTGAAGTCGTCGAAGGCGCCCTGGCCCCAGCGCAGGAACTGGTAGCGCTCGGCGTTGCGCTGGTACTCGATCTCGACGTTGCGCTCGAAGGCGTCCGCGCGGCCGAACACGTCGAGGATGACCGAATGGTCGATCACCAGCTCGGCCGGCGCCAGCGGGTTGACCTTGTCGGGGTCGCCACCGAGTTCGGCCACCGCCTCGCGCATGGTGGCCAGGTCGACGACGCAGGGCACCCCGGTGAAGTCCTGCATGATGACCCTGGCCGGGGTGAACTGGATCTCGGTGTTGGGTTCCGCGGCGGGATCCCAGTTCGCGATCGCGCGGATGTGGTCGGCGGTGATGTTGGCGCCGTCCTCGGTGCGCAGCAGGTTCTCGGCGAGGACCTTGAGGCTGTAGGGGAGCCGTTCGGTGCCCGGCACCGCGGCGAGCCGGTAGATCTCGTAGCTCTTGCTCCCGACCGTCAGGGTGTCGCGGGCGTCGAACGAGTTCAGCGAGGGATTGGGGGAGTTGCTCACAGGACGAATCCTAGAGGTAGTCCCGCAGGTTTCGTCCGGAGTCTGGTACGCCCCGGCGCGTGCTGTCCTTTCCGCCGGGCGGGCGCGGTACGGTCGGCAGTCGTGACCGTGCTGCCGACTTACATCCCGGTCGAGGTGTGCACGGCGGTCAGCCTTCCGGTGTCGACGTCGCTGGATCAGTGCATGGACGCCGTCCTCGCCGACGTCGCGACCGACGGCATCGCGGCCCCCGCCGTCGAGGTGCCCGGACTGCAGAAAGTCGTCGCCGGTGCCCGCGAGCGGGGTCTCGACCTCAAGGTCGTCGTCATGGACAAGAGCCCGCCGATCGACACCCCGCTGCGCGACGTCGCCACCGAGGTGGGCCAGGCCCACCCCGGGGCCACCGTGCTGGTGATCAGCCCGGGCTGGGCCGGTACGTACAGCACGCGCTACGACCGGGTGACCCTGGAAGCGGGCCAGGACGTCGCCAAGACGGCGCCCAATGCGGTGCAGGGCGCGCAGAATTTCGTCGACCAGTTGAACACCCCGGATTTCCCCTGGACGCCATTCACGATCCTGCTCGTGATCGGCGTCGCCGGGGCCGCTGTTGCGACCCGAGTTCTGCACCGCAGAGCACAACGGGAATGAAACATTCGGTGCGCCCGAAAACCATCTTCTAGCTGGCTAAACGGCCCTTTGTGGCAGTTCCATAAGATTTCCTTTCGGTCACATCATTCAAATGACAAACTTGTAATTCTTGCCTCTAGTTTCCTCTGCGACAATTGTGACGTACGGTGCAACTGAAGCCATTGTTATTGAAGTGGCGGATGTGAAATCAGTTAATCCGTGAGCGTCTTCGAGCATGAGGAGTCCGACGCGAATGAGACCTTCCGACCGCCGCTCTTCCGTCCGGATCATCCGACTCATCTGCCCGCCGACTCTGAGCGCCGCGATGGTCCTGACCGTTCCCGGTCTGGTGCACGCGGAGCCGATCGCCGAGCCCACCAGTCTGGCCACGCTGGTCGCTGACGTCGCGGAGGCCGACCAGCGCCTGCAGGACGTCGGTGCCCAGGTGCAACTCCAGCAGGAAAGCGTCAACAAGGCGATCGTGGAGGTCCAGTCCGCCCGGGAGGCCGCCGCTCTGGCCGAGCAGCAGGTCGAGGACAGCCATCACGCGGTGCAGGACGCCAACGCCGCGATCGCCGCGGCGCAGCGCAGGTTCGACACCTTCGCCGCGGCCAGTTATGTCAACGGCCCCTCGGCGGCGCTCGTGGTGGCCCGTACCCCTGAGGAGATCATCGCGACGACCGCCGCCGGCCAGACCTTGGCGCTCAGTTCCGAGCAGGTGATGGCCGGGCTGGCGCGGGCGCGCACAGAGGTGGTCAACCGCGACGCCTCGGCGCGGATGGCCAAGCGCAAGGCTGACCGGGCCGTCCGGGACGCCCAGAGCAGCCAGGATGCCGCGGTGGCCGCTCTCACCGAGGCGCAGCAGGCCTTCCGCGCACAGCAGGCCGAGATCGACCGGCTCGCCGCACAGCGCAAGACCGCGCAGGAGAAGCTGAACGCCGCACGGTCCTGGGATCTGCCGGCTGCCGGGAGTTCGGCGGGTTCGGCGGGTTCGGCGGGTGAGGCGGGCTCGTCCGGTACCGATCGCTGGGAGCCGGGCCAGGATCCCAGCGCCGTCCGGGTGCCCTACGGCGATCCGTCGCAGTGGGATCTCACCCTGCCGGCGATCCCCAGCGCGTTCCTGTCCGGGGATCCGGTCCAGATCATCAACGCCGTGCTGCAGATCGCGATGAACTCGCTGCAGGTCACCCAGCAGCTGGGCAAGCAGTTCCTGCAGCAGATGGGCATCCTCAAGCCCACCTCGACCGGCATCAACAACGGCGCGATCCCCTTCGTCGCCGGCAGTGCCGCCGTCGAGCACGTCATCCGCCGGGCGATGTCGCAGCTGGGTGTGCCCTACTCATGGGGCGGCGGCAACGCCGCGGGGCCCAGCCGTGGTATCGACTCGGGCGCGGGCACGGTCGGGTTCGACTGCTCGGGACTGATCCTCTACGCCTTCGCCGGGGTCGGCATCAAACTGCCGCACTACTCGGGATCGCAGTACAAGATGGGCCGTCAGATTCCGGCCTCGCAGATGCGTCGCGGCGACGTGATCTTCTACGGTCCCGGCGGTAGCCAGCACGTCACGCTCTACCTCGGCAACGGCCAGATGATCGAGGCGCCCTACACCGGGTCGGTGGTCAAGATCTCCCCGGTGCGGACCAGCGGCATGACCCCCTTCGTCGTGCGCTACGTCGAATGGTGACTGCCGGCCGGGTGCGGGTGCGCTGCGCGCGCCGCGCGCTGGCCGCGGTGCTGGCGGCTCTGGCGCTGTCGGTCGGGCTCGCCGGTCCGGCGGCGGCTGAGCCGCAGTGGGATCCGACCCTGCCGCAGATCCTCAGCGCCGGAGCCCCCGGCGACCCGGTGGCGGTGGCCCAGGCCTCGCTGGCGTTCACCCAGCAGGCCGCCCAGGCGACGATGGACCTCGGCCGCAAGTTCCTGGCCGGTCTGGGCATCGGCGGTGCTCCGACCGCGTCGCCCGGTGCCCGGGTTCGCGGACCGCAGGCCATCGAGTACGTGATCCGCCGGGCCGCCTCCCAGCAGGGGGTGCCCTACTCGTGGGGCGGCGGCGCGATCAACGGGCCCAGCGCCGGGGTGGACCACGACGCGGGGAAGGTCGGCTACGACTGCTCGGGCTTCGTCCGCTACGCCTTCGCCGGTGTCGGTGTCCTGCTGCCCAAGTACTCCGGGGACCAGTACAGCGCGGGCCGCCAGGTGGCCCCCTCCCAGGCCAAGCGGGGCGACTTGATCTTCTACGGCCCCAGCGGCAGCCAGCACGTCACCATCTACCTGGGTAACGGCCAGATGCTGGAGTCCTCGTCGGCGGCCGGCCAGGTCACGGTCAGTCCGGTGCGCACGGCGGGCATGACCCCGTACGTCACGCGGGTCATCGAAACCTGAGCACGCGCCGGACCGGGTGCGACGGGATAGCCGGAACCCGCATCGACGGATTCCGGAACGCCTGGAATAGTTGTCTCCGGGGCAATCCAGCCCGGCGGCTGCACCGCAGTGTCAGCCGCCGTGTCACAAGTGGAGGAAGTCGATGACGTCACCAGCAGGACCACCCGTGGGCGCAGGCCGTCCGGGTCAGGGCGGGGCCGCGGCGCCGCCGGCCGGTGGCAATGGCCTGGCCGGCGAGGTGCACACGCTGGAACGGGCGATCTTCGAGGTCAAGCGCATCATCGTCGGCCAGGACCAGCTCGTCGAGCGGATCCTGGTCGGGCTGCTGGCCAAGGGTCACGTCCTGCTCGAGGGTGTTCCCGGGGTGGCCAAGACACTGGCTGTGGAGACCTTCGCCCGGGTCGTCGGCGGAACCTTCGCCCGTATCCAGTTCACCCCGGACCTGGTGCCCACCGACATCATCGGGACCCGCATCTACCGCCAGGGCCGCGAGGAATTCGACATCGAGCTCGGACCGGTCGTAGTCAACTTCCTGCTCGCCGACGAGATCAACCGCGCCCCGGCCAAGGTGCAGTCCGCGCTGCTGGAGGTGATGGCAGAACGCAAGATCTCCATCGGCGGGAAGACCTACCCGCTGCCCAAGCCGTTCCTGGTGATGGCCACCCAGAACCCGATCGAGAACGAGGGCGTCTACCCGCTGCCGGAGGCGCAGCGCGACCGCTTCCTGTTCAAGATCAACGTCGGGTACCCCTCGCCGGAAGAGGAACGCGAGATCATCTACCGGATGGGCGTCACCCCGCCGGAACCCAAGCAGATTCTGGAAACCGGCGACCTGCTGCGGCTCCAGGATGTCGCGGCGAACAACTTCGTCCACCACGCCCTCGTCGACTACGTCGTGCGCGTCGTGACCGCCACCCGGCGGCCCGAGCAGTTCGGCATGAACGACGTCAAGGCCTGGGTGGCCTTCGGCGCATCGCCACGAGCCTCGCTGGGCATCATCGCCGCCGCCCGCGCCATCGCCCTGATCCGCGGTCGCGACTACGTCGTTCCCCAGGACGTCATCGACGTCATCCCCGACGTCCTGCGCCACCGCCTGGTCCTGACCTACGACGCGCTCGCAGACGATGTCAAACCGGAAACCGTGATCGGCCGGATTCTGCAGACCGTGGCCCTGCCCCAGGTCAATGCCGTCCCGCAGCAGGGACATTCGGTGCCTCCGGTGGGCGCTTCCGTGCCTCCGGTGGCTGGCGCTAACGTTCGGTGAGCGAGTCCGACAGCATCCACCCGCCCTCCTTCGGTCGGGGTGAGACCGGTGACGCCAAGTTGTCGGCGGCGCTGCGCACACTCGAACTCACCGTCAAGCGCAAACTCGACGGTGTTCTGCAGGGCAACCACCTCGGCCTGATACCCGGGCCGGGTTCGGAGGCCGGCGAGTCACGGCTCTACCAGCCTGGTGACGACGTCAGGCGGATGGACTGGTCGGTGACCGCCAGAACGACCCATCCGCACGTGCGGCAGATGATCGCCGACCGGGAATTGGAGACGTGGCTGGTGGTCGACATGTCGGCCAGTCTCGACTTCGGGACCGCCGGTTGCGAGAAGCGGGACCTCGTCGTCGCGGCGGCGGCCGCGATCACCTACCTCAACAGCGGTGGCGGCAATCGGCTGGGAGCGCTGATCGCCAACGGCCAGAACATCATCCGGGTACCGGCCCGGTCCGGCCGTCAGCACGAGCAGACGCTACTGCGGGCCATCGCCACCAGTCCGCGGGCACCGCTGGGTGTTCGCGGCGACCTGGCCAGCGCCATTGACGCGCTGCGCAGGCCCGAACGCCGACGCGGCATGGCCGTGATCATCAGCGACTTCCTCGGCCCGATCACCTGGATGCGCCCGCTGCGCGCCATCGCCGCCCGTCATGAAGTGCTCGGCATCGAGGTGCTCGACCCCCGCGACGTCGAACTGCCCGATGTCGGTGATGTGATCCTCCAGGACACCGAATCCGGGGTCACCCGCGAGTTCACCATCGATGCTCAACTTCGCGACGACTTCGCCCGCGCCGCCGCGGCCCACCGCGAGGAGGTGGCCCGCACCCTGCGCCGTTGCGGCGCCCCGCTGATGACGCTTCGCACCGACCGCGACTGGGTCGCCGACATCGTGCGGTTCGTGGCCTCACGCCGCCGCGGCGCGATAGCGGGCCTGTAGTGAGCCTGGAGAGAGCATGACCCTGCCCCTGCTCGGGCCGCTGTCGCTGACCGACTTCGCCCATCCGTGGTTCTTCCTGTTCCTGGTCGTGGTGGCGGCCCTGGCGGCGTTCTACGTGGTCGTGCAATACGCGCGGCAGAAACGCATTCTCCGGTTCGCCAACATGGAGCTGCTGGAGAGTGTCGCTCCCCAACGTCCCAACAAGTGGCGGCACCTGCCGGCGATCCTGCTGGTCTCCGCACTGGTGCTGCTGACCATCGCCATGGCCGGACCGCAGAACGACGTCCGGATCCCGCGCAACCGCGCCGTCGTCATGCTCACCATCGACGTGTCGCAATCGATGCGGGCGACCGACGTCGAGCCCAGCCGGCTGGCGGCCGCGCAGGAAGCCGCCAAACAGTTCGCCGACCAGCTCACACCCGGTATCAACCTCGGCCTGATCGCCTACGCGGGCACGGCGACCGTGCTGGTCTCGCCGACGACCAGCCGGGAGGCGACGAAGGCGGCGATCGACAAGCTGCAACTGGCCGACCGCACTGCCACCGGGGAGGCGATCTTCACCGCCCTGCAGGCGATCGCCACCGTCGGTGCGGTGATCGGCGGCGGAGACGGTCCGCCGCCGGCGCGGATCGTGCTGATGTCCGACGGCAAGGAGACGGTGCCGTCCAACCCGGACAACCCCAAGGGTGCCTTCACCGCGGCGCGGACGGCCAAGGACCAGGGAGTGCCGATCTCCACGGTCTCGTTCGGTACGCCCTACGGCTATGTCGAGATCAACGACCAGCGCCAGCCGGTACCGGTCGACGACGCGATGCTGAAGCGGATCGCCGAACTCTCCGACGGCAACAACTACACCGCCTCGAGCCTGGAGCAGCTCAAGGAGGTGTTCACCACCCTGCAGGACCAGATCGGCTACGAAACCATCAAGGGTGACGCCAGCGTCGGCTGGCTTCGGCTCGGTGCACTGACTCTGGCGTTGGCCGCTGTCGCTGCGCTGCTGATCAACCGGCGACTGCCCGGCTGATCCCGGCGCCGGAAGTCGCAGGCGCTAAGTTGACCGACATGACCGAGTTGACGGACACGACCGAGACCGAGACGGCCGTCCCCACCGCAGCTGCCAAGCCCCCGTTCGTCTCCCGCTCGGTGCTGGTCACCGGCGGAAATCGGGGCATCGGTCTGGCGATAGCCCGGCGACTGGTCGCCGACGGGCACCGGGTGGCCGTCACCCATCGCGGCTCGGGAGCCCCCGAGGGGCTGTTCGGGGTGCAGTGCGACGTCACCGACTCGGCCGCGGTGGACGCCGCGTTCACGGCCGTCGAGGAGCACCAGGGTCCGGTCGAGGTGCTGGTCTCCAACGCCGGGGTGACCGCGGACGCATTCCTGATGCGGATGACCGAGGAGAAGTTCGAGAAGGTCATCGACGCCAACCTCACCGGGGCGTTCCGGGTGGCCCAGCGGGCATCGCGCAGCATGCAGCGCAACCGGTTCGGCCGGATGATCTTCGTGGGATCGGTCTCCGGTACCTGGGGCATCGGCAACCAGGCCAACTACGCGGCCTCCAAGGCCGGGGTGATCGGCATGGCGCGCTCCATCGCCCGGGAGTTGTCGAAGGCGGGCATCACCGCGAACGTGGTCGCCCCGGGCTACATCGACACCGACATGACCCGCTCGCTTGACGAGCGGATTCAACAGGGCGCCCTGGACTTCATCCCGGCCAAGCGGATCGGCACCGCCGAGGAGGTCGCCGGGGCGGTCAGCTTCCTGGCCTCCGAGGACGCCGGCTACATCTCCGGTGCGGTGATCCCGGTCGACGGCGGTATGGGCATGGGCCACTAGGCCCCCTGGAAGGCGTGGAAAGGACCCAGATGGCAGGGCTTCTCGAAGGCAAGCGCGTTCTCGTCACGGGCATCATCACCGACTCGTCGATCGCGTTCCACATCGCCCGGGTGGCGCAGGAGGCCGGGGCGGAGATCGTCTGCACCGGTTTTGACCGGCTGCGGCTGATCCAGCGGATCGTCGACCGACTGCCCAAGCCGGCCCCACTGCTCGAACTCGATGTCGCGAACCAGGAGCACCTCGACACCCTGGCCGACCGGATCACCGAGGTGATCGGCGCGGGCAACAAACTCGACGGCGTGGTGCACTCGATCGGAAACATGCCCGCCAGCGGAATGGGCATCAACCCGTTCTTCGACGCGCCTTTCGAGGACGTCGCTCGCGGCATTCACGTCTCGGCGTACTCCTACGCCTCGCTGGCCAAGGCGGTGCTGCCGATCATGAACCCGGGCGGTGGCATCGTGGGCATGGACTTCGATCCCACCCGCGCAATGCCCGCCTACAACTGGATGACCGTGGCCAAGAGCGCCCTGGAGTCGATCAACAGGTTCGTCGCCCGGGAAGCGGGCAAGGCCGGAGTACGGTCCAATCTCGTTGCGGCCGGGCCGATCCGGACGCTGGCGATGAGCGCGATCATGGGCGGCGCGCTGGGCGAGGAATTCAAGGACGAGATGCGGATGCTGGAGGAGGGCTGGGATCAGCGCGCTCCGTTGGGCTGGGACATGAGAGATCCCACCGCGGTCGCCAAAACGGTGTGTGCTCTGGTGTCCGACTGGCTGCCGGCGACCACCGGGACGGTCATCTACGCCGATGGCGGCGCCAGCACGCAGCTGATCTGATGGTGTGACGATGACCTTCGACGCGCTGCTGCTGTTGTCCTTCGGTGGACCCGAGGGTCCCGAGCAGGTGATGCCGTTTCTGGAGAACGTGACCCGCGGCCGCGGTATCCCGCGCGAGCGACTCGAGTCGGTCGCCGAGCACTACCTTCACTTCGGCGGAGTCTCGCCGATCAATGCCATCAATCGCGCTCTGATCGAGCAGATCCGGGCTGAGATCGCCGAGCGGGGCGAAAAACTGCCGGTGTACTTCGGTAACCGCAACTGGAAGCCGTTCATCGAGGAAACCGTGGCGACCATGGCATCCGACGGGATCCGGCGGGCTGCGGTGTTCACCACGTCGGCGTGGGGCGGCTACTCGGGCTGCACCCAGTACCAGGAGGACATCGTCCGGGCCCGTGCCGCGGTCGGCGCGGACGCACCCGAACTGGTCAAGCTGCGCCAGTACTTCGACCATCCGATGCTGGTGGCCATGTTCACCGACGCGATCGCCGAGGCGGCCCAGACCCTGCCGGCGCCACTACGCGACACCGCCCGACTGGTGTTCACTGCGCACTCCATCCCCATCGGCGCCGTCGACCGGTGCGGGCCGGGCCTCTATCCCCGCCAGGTCGCCTATGCCTCCGGCCTGGTCGCCTCTGCCGCCGGGTATGCCGACTACGACGTGGTGTGGCAGTCGCGGTCCGGCCCGCCGCAGGTGCCGTGGCTGGAGCCCGATGTGGGCGATCATCTTGCCGAGCTCTCGCAATCGGGCGCCACGGCGGTGATCGTCTGCCCGGTCGGTTTCGTGGCCGACCACATCGAGGTGATCTGGGATCTGGACAGTGAACTGGCCGAGCAGGCGCAGGACCTCGGTATCGCCCTGGCGCGCGCCACGACGCCCAATGCCGACCGTCGCTTCGCCCGGCTGGCGCTCAGCCTGCTCGACGAGGTCCGCGACGGCGCAGTGCCGGCGAGAGTTGCCGGACCGCAGCCCGTTGCGGGGTACGGCGCGAGCGTCAACGGCGATTTCTGCACCGCGGACTGTGCGGCCAGTGCGGCGCGTGCCGCGGCTACTGCCAGGCCGAGAGCAGGATCGCGCTGACCGCCGCCGCGCGTGCCGATCGAACGACACCGGCGAGCGGACGCAGTGCGTCGTCGGCGATCCGCGCCTGACTCGCACTCTGCGAGCCGATCGGGGTGGCTCCCGCGCTGACCGCGATGATGGCGTCGACGTGGGCGGCGGTGCTCAGTACCCGGACCGCTCGCGGCGGAGCGTGATCGGGCATGCGGTGATGCCGACCGGCTTGCAGGACCTCCTCGACCATCGCGCGCGGGTCGGTGCAGTCCTCGCCGGTCAGTTCGAGTCCGGCGAGCGCCTCCGCCGCGGAGCGGACCGCCGATCGCAGGGCGTATTCAGCCTCGCCGAGATCGGCGGTGTCGGGAGTTGGTCCGGACGGCAGCGCATAGACCGACCAGGCCAGGGTGGTCCACGACGGAGGTTCGTCGTCGGTGTCGCAGAACTCCGGCACCAAACCGACGGTCCCCCCGTCGGGCGCGCTCACCAGGACCGCTTCCCCGACGGTCAAGGCGTCGCGCTGAAACGGGGTATCCGGGGCCAGGCCGCGGACATCGCCGGCGACCGGCAGCACCAGTGCGATCGCCGGCCGGTCCGGCCAGCAGGCCTGCGCCCGGCGCCCGGCGGCGACGCGCACTGTCTGCAGCAGAGACATCGCACCGGCGGCATCGACCTCCGGCCACGGCAGACCGGCCCGGCCCGCCGCAACGGAGTCGTGTGCGGTCACCGAATGGGTTGGCGCCCAAGTGCTCAGGGCATCAAGAACGTCGTCGGGGGCCGCCTGGCCGGCCAGCCAGGCGTTGGCCCACACCGACAGCGAGACGCTCGGGCACCACATTGGAGGCAGTGTAGACAAAGCGGCGTTGGCCGGCCACGCACCCGCCCGCCGTCGCCGACCCCCATTCCGGTGTCGCATTCCGCGTATCGTTGCGGTATGCCCGTGGCGTTGATCTGGCTGATCTTCGCGCTCGGCCTTGCCGCCGCCGAGGTCCTCACCGGCGACCTGTTCCTGGTGATGCTCAGTGGCGGAGCGTTGGCGGCGGCGGCCTCGGCGTGGCTGCTCAGTCCGCCGGTATGGGCCGACGGCGCGGTCTTCCTCGTGGTCTCGGTGCTGCTGCTGGTGCTCGTACGTCCCGCGCTGCGGCGGCGACTGACCGCGGGACCCGCACTGCCGGAGCCGGTCAGGGCGCTGGAGGGCAAGGATGCACTGGTGCTCGACCAGGTCGACCGCCACCGGGGCCGGGTCAAGCTGGACGGCGAAGTCTGGACGGCCCGCTCCTATACCGACGACGATGTCTACGAACCGGGCGAGCGGGTGACCGTCATGCACATCGACGGTGCCACCGCGGTGGTCTGGCGCAACTAGACGCAACAAGAGGGGACAACGAACATGGATGGAGCTCTCGCCGGTCTGGTGCTGTTGGCGGTGCTGGTGCTCTTCGCGGTCATCATCGTCGCCAAGTCGATCGCGCTGATCCCGCAGGCCGAGGCCGCCGTCATCGAGCGACTCGGCCGCTACAGCAAGACGGTCTCCGGACAGCTCACCCTGCTGGTCCCCTTCATCGACCGGATCCGGGCCCGGGTCGATCTGCGCGAGCGGGTGGTGTCCTTCCCGCCCCAGCCGGTGATCACCGAGGACAACCTCACGGTCAACATCGACACCGTGGTCTACTTCCAGGTCACCAACCCGCAGGCCGCCGTCTACCAGATCAGCAACTACATCGTCGGCGTGGAGCAACTGACCACCACGACGCTGCGCAACGTCGTCGGGGGGATGACCCTCGAGCAGACGCTGACCAGCCGCGACCAGATCAACGCCCAGTTGCGCGGGGTGCTCGACGAGGCCACCGGACGATGGGGGCTGCGGGTGGCCCGGGTGGAACTGCGCAGCATCGACCCGCCGCCGTCGATCCAGGACTCGATGGAGAAGCAGATGCGCGCCGACCGTGAGAAGCGGGCCATGATCCTGACCGCCGAAGGCACCCGGGAGGCCTCCATCAAGCAGGCCGAGGGCCAAAAGCAGGCCCAGATCCTGGCCGCAGAAGGCGCCAAGCAGGCAGCCATCCTGGCCGCCGAGGCCGAGCGCCAGTCGCGCATCCTGCGCGCGGAGGGCGAACGGGCCGCCCAGTACCTGCAGGCGCAGGGGCAGGCCAAGGCCATCGAGAAGACGTTCGCGGCGATCAAAGCCGGCCGGCCTACCCCGGAACTGCTCGCCTACCAGTACCTGCAGACCCTTCCGCAGATGGCGCGGGGCGAGGCCAACAAGGTCTGGCTGGTGCCCAGCGACTTCGGAGCGGCGCTGCAGGGGTTCGCCAAGCTGCTGGGAACCCCCGGCTCCGACGGGGTGTTCCGCTACCAGCCCTCGCCCGTCGACGACGACGTCGCCCCACCGGCGGACGACACCGCGGAGGTGGCGGAGTGGTTCGTCACCCAATCCGATCCGGCGATCGCCCAGGCGGTGGCCCAGGCCGGGGCCGAGGCGCGCGTCCCGGTCGAATCCGCGGCGGGCGACTCGCCGGGAATCCTGGGTCCCCCGGCCCGGCACGGTGC
>NZ_JBJTCF010000106.1:0-43096 GCF_046091765.1 Mycobacterium sp. | reverse complement strand
GGGCCGGGGGCTCGGGGCCCACCGGGTTCGCACCGGCTCGCGGCGCGGGAAGCGCCACCGCGGCGACTCCCAGGCCCGCTATCAACATCGCACTGCGGCGATCACACTCAGCCATGACTCCATACGATAAAGCCCCGCTGCGGCCGGTCAAACAACCGGAAGCTCCATGCCCTGGAAAACCGCCGATTAGCCTGGCCAAAGGCCGAGATGCCTCAGGGGAGCTGAGACGTACGCCGCGGAGAGAGTCGCCAACTCGCGTGTTGGTGACCGTCCAGGCTGTCGCGGCGACCGCCGCGTTGCTACTGGCGAGCCCCATGCCGGGCAGCAGGCCCGCTGTCGGGCTGGTCAGCGCCGATATCGGGCTGGTCAGCAACACGCTGCTGGCGATGGGCGGTAACACCAATCCGACCGGTCTGACCCCGGATATGGGACTGCTGCTCGGCGGCGACCAGCGGACCGCGGAGTCCACCCACGGCCTGGTGAACACCCGGCGAAACCCCGATTCGCCGTTCTACGGATGGGACTTCGACGTCATCGAGTGGCCGGCGCAGATCTGGCTGCCGATCCTTGGCAACTGGGCGTACGAACCGGCCCAGCGGGAGGGCCAGCGCAACTTCGCCACGACGCTCGACGCGGTGCTTCCGTCCCTCGCCGCCGGGGAGCAGATCGTCGCTCTCGGGTACTCCTCGAGCGCCAACGTGATGGTTCGAGAGATGCGTGCCCTGCAGAACCAGGCCGATCGCCCCGCCGACGAACAGCTGTCGTTCATTCTGGTCGGAAACCCCAACCGGCCCAACGGCGGTGTTCTGCAACGTTTCTCGGGCGCCTACATCCCGTTCGTGGATATACCCATGGACGGCTCCACACCCACCAACACCCCCTACCGGACAACCGACATCAGCTGGGAGTACGACCCCGCATCGGATTTCCCGCTCTACCCGCTCAACCTGCTCGCCGTACTCAACTCACTGGTCGCGGGGTTTTATCTGCACAGTGACTACCTCGATGCCGACATCGACGGTCCGCGGGCCCTCCCCGACACCACCGTCGGCGCGGTCACCTACATCACCCTGGAACCGCCTCGCCTGCCGCTGCTCATGCCCTTCGAGGACGCGGGAGTGCCAGGGCGACTGCTCGACGTGATCGAACCGGCACTCACGGCGGTCATCGACAGCGCCTACGACCGGTCGATCGACCCGGGCACACCGACCACCGCACGGTTCACTCCACCGGTCCGCCCAAGCACGGTCGGCGGAACCGCGACCCTGCGGCCGACGGACAAGGCCCGGACTACTCGGGCTGTTCGGGCAGCTCGGACAGATCGGGACCCGGGCCATCCCGGCCCGGTCCGGCGTCCCCATCGAGCACGCTGACGTCGATCCCGTAGGGCAGGAAACGGACGCTGCGATTCGGGTCGGTGTTGAGTTTGTTCGCCCGCAACGCGTCGAGTTCGGTCTTGTAGACCTGCTCCACGTGAGCCTTGCCGTCGGCGTCGGACATGTAGATCGCCCACACCCCGTCGCCGGCCTCGCCCGCGGTTTCGGGCTGCGGGCGAGGACGCGGGGTGGGCCGCACGAACTGGTCGAAGAGCGACCCGAAACCTCCCCGGTCGCCCGGGGTGCCCAGGAATCGGCCGACCCGGTCGAACGCGTCGCGCAGACCCTCGCCGGTCTCCCGCACGACGCGGTCGAATTCCTCGGGGTCGAAGCCGAACGGCCCGTTGTTCTCCATACCCAACAGTGTGCTCCGGGTTTGCTGGTGATGTCGACCCCTGCCGGTTCGCCTCCAGCGAAAGCCGTGACGCGGACGCCCGGGGCTGCTAGCGGACGGTCAGCGGCAGCGAGCGGCGCGGCGCGAAGACGAACGAGGCGCCACCGCTGACCCTGGTCACCTGAACCTCGACCGCCTCGGTGAGCGGCGTTTCGCTGCGGTCGAACTCCGCAGTCCACTGCGTATCGGTCCCGTGCAGACGCGCCACCAGGTGCGGGTCGACGGCGGTCGCGATCGCCTGCACGGGTTGCGGCGAAGCCGGTGAGCACAGCGCGATCCAGGAGCGGTCGTCGTGCGCCGGTGACGGCTCGACGCGCAGCGACCCGCCCCCGATGTCGGCCACCACGTATCCGGCCGGGTTGAACAGCGGGTGCGCGGCGAGCACCCGCTCCAGGCCCTCGACGGTGCCGGGGAGCGCCAGCGCCTGTCGGATGCGTCCGGCCGCCACCCCGGCGATACCGGTGAGCTGACGGGTGCAGATCGAGGTGGCCAGAGCGGCGTCATTCCCGGCGCGTGCCCGCACGGCAATGCCGAACGACAGATTCAGCAGATGCATCTGCAGGCACACCTCGTCGGCGATGCGCACCAGCGCCGAGTGGGAGAAGGCCGCGAAGTCGACGTCGGACAGCAGCGGGCCGGAATAATCGGCGGCGCCCTCCTCGCCGGTGTCGATCGGCGCCAGTTCCCACCCCGCGGCCCTGCTCGCGGCGACCAGCTCCAGAGCGGGGATGGCGGCGGCCGGCGGATGGGACTCGTCGATCCGCACCGACCAGGCGCAGTGCGGATGCCGGTCGGCGGGCTGGCGGGGCGGCCGGTGGATCGGCCGCACCTGGGCTTTGGGATTGGTCGCGACCGCGGTCGCGTCGAAGGTGGGGTCTTCGATGTCGTGACACATGCCCGTGACGTAGTCGGGGCCCATCGGCTCGACGTCGAGCAGCGCCCCGCAGTGGTCGAGCTGGAACTCGCCGTGCCAGCGATCGTGGACGGTGAAGCGAAAGTCCATGAACTGCGGCGGGGCACCGATGTCGAGCTGCAGACCCTTGAAAATGGTGATGACGTCGTCGCCCTCGTAACTCAGGGCCCTCTGCATGCGCCTGGTGTAGATCGGGCTGGAGCCCGCCCACTCCTCGATCGCGATCCGGACCATCTCGTCACGACCGAAAGCCTGGATGCACCAAGCCATTCCGGACCGGTCGATCAGCTGGCCGATCAGCAGCAGTTCGGGCACCAGCCGCGCCAGTTCGGACCTTGAGAAGCCCGCGTAGCGGCTGGCGGGCCTGCCTACCGTCCGGCTCACCGACTGGCTCACTCTGTGAAACCTAGTCGAGACCCTCGCCGGGTGTGCTGCAATGTCGGTCATGGCCGAGCACGAGCAGATCGAGGCGATCAAACGAGTGAAGTACCGGTATCTGCGGGCACTGGACACCAAGCACTGGGACGACTTCGCCGACACCCTCACCGAGGACATCGTCGGCGACTACGGCTCGTCGCTGGGCAAGCGGTACCACTTCACCAACCGTGCGGAGCTCGTCGAGTTCATGCGGACCTCCATGCCCGCGGGGGTGATCACCGAACACCGGGTGACCCATCCGGAGATCACCGTCGAGGGCGACGAGGCGGAAGCCACCTGGTACCTGCAGGACCGCGTCATCGTCCCGGAGCACAACTTCATGCTGTTCGGGGCGGCGTTCTATCACGACCGCTACCGCAACACCGCCGACGGCTGGCGGATCTGCGCCACCGGATACGAGCGCACCTACGAAGCCACCCAGACGGTGGAGGGGTTGCAGTTCAGGCTCAAACCCGGTCCGGCACTGGCCTGATCGCGGCTACTGCGCGATCGCGATCACCGCTCCGGGTTGCAGCCACCGGATGATGGTCACCAGCGTCGCGTCGTCGAGGGCTACACATCCCGCGGTCGGCCCGCCATCGGTGGAGTGCACGAAGAACGCACTGCCGCCGCCGGGGATGCGCTGCTTGTTCACTCCCATCACGACGGCGTGCGCGTACTGCGGGATGTAGAGGTTCTCGGTTCCGCTGGCCGGTGAGGTGTCGAAGGGGCAGTCCTGCTTTTCACAGATCTGCATCGTGTTGTAGGTGGGGCCGTCCGCCGACCACCAGTAGTCCGGTGTGGTCTGCACGTAGTCCAGCCCGCCGCCGGGATCGGGCTCGGTGCCGAACGCGAAGTCCAGCGAGTAGACACCCATCGGGGTGGCCATGTTGCCCTCACGGGCCTGGGCGACCATGCCGTTGGCGCCGATGCGGACCGGGATCGCCGTGCCGATCGGCTGCCAGCCCTCGGGCCCGCGCTGCCAGACGTCCATTTTGGCGGTGGATCCGCCGGTGCCGACGACGGAGAGGACCTGGGTTGCCGGGCCGACGGTGGCGGCGAACCACGGCGGTTGGGCGCCGGCGGGCGGTGCGCCCGAGGCGGCCAGCAGCACCGCGACCGCGGCCGCGCCGAGGGGTCTGCGCACCCGATCATCGTCGGCGGATCCTTCGGGCCCGGTCAAGTCACAACTGAGTCAAGTCAGCGCTGACCAGCCCACTGAATAGCCCGACGACGCGTCCGCCGTTACCATCGCCGACCGATGCCCCTGTCTGACCCGGCTTCGGCCGACCTGCCCGCCGGCCAGTGGTCGCACCTGCTGGTCGGCCACCAGTGGCCCGGTGCCGCCGCGCTGGCGGTGCTGGCGGGGGCGGCGGCGAACCGTTCGGCGCTGGGGTCCGCGCACGACGGATACGCCGAGACGTTGCGCGCGCTGCACGCGGAGATCGCCGAGAGGCAGAACGGCATCAGCGCCGACGCGGCCACCGCCGCGTTCCGTCGCGGTGAAGTCCACGCACGCGGGGTCTGCGCCAAGAACACCGTCAAGAAAGGCTGCTACGAGTCCGCCCGGCACTGGGTCGCCAACCTGCGGGACGAACTGGACACCATTGCCGCATCGGGTAACTCGGCGATCCGGCAGATCCTCGACTCCGAGGCGCCGGCTGAACTCAAATTCACCGCGCTCGTGGACACCGTCGTCCAGGCGCGCGAACAGGCCAACATCAAGGCCGCGCAGTGCGGTGCAAATCTTTTGGGTGCCATCCAGCAGGTGCTGGACAGCCGGGACGCGGGTACCTCGGCACGCGAGTTCGCCCGCTCCCACGGAGTCCACCTCGACGCCGCATTCGGATCACCGTCCCGCGACCTCGTTCGCGCCGACGTCGGGGCGCTGATGGACGGCACCGGGACGGCACCCGCCGCGAGCCGGGACCGCGACGTCGGCGAGGACATGAACGGTTGCCCGCCGGCGACGGGCACCGTGGTCGGCGCGCTGGTTCCGGGCAACCCCGCCCCGCACAGCGCAGCCGCCGCGGCGCTCAGCGGGGCCGTCGCACCGGCTCAGCCGGGACCGGGCTCGACCCGCGTCCCCGGCGGTGCGGGGCTCACCCCGGGCGTCGCGCACCTGCAGGCTGCGCATCCGCGCTCGGCCGGCACCCCGGGGCGGCTGCCCGCCTACGGTTCCGAACGCTCCGCCCCCCGGGCCCCGACAGCCCCGCCGCGCCCGGGACAGGTGCTCCGCGCGGCACCGGCATCGGCTCCGGTGTCGGCCGCCGCGTTCGGCACGTCGACGGTGGCATCCGCATCGCGGTCAACCCCCCGCCCCGCGGCAGTCAGCCCGAAGGCCGCAACGACGGCGGCGGCGGCGGCCGGCATCGAACCGGCAGGCGAATGGCTGCGTCGGCTGCTCGAGGCGGTCGCGCGCCAGGCTCCCGGCCTGTGCTGGGCGGTCGGCATCGGCACCGACGGCCGGATCCTGCTGGCCACCGACCTCGCCGGCGGCTGGATTCCCCCGCACATCGCCATCCCCGCTCCTCTCGAGCTGATCGCACCACCCGCCCGCAGGGGCGACGCGGTCGCACTGCTCGGCCCGATCGTCACCACCGAGCGCTACCTGCCGGGCCACCCGCTGCCGCCCGGCGAGCCCGGTGCGCTGTCGCCCACCGCACGCGCGACGGCCCCGGTCCCCGATCTGGGCTGGCACCTGTGCCGGGCGACGCGATGCCACGACGGGCTTCCGCGGCTGGCCCACACCCTGGCCGTGGCGGTCAAC
This sequence comes from Mycobacterium sp., assembly GCF_046091765.1. Classification (GTDB taxonomy): domain Bacteria; phylum Actinomycetota; class Actinomycetes; order Mycobacteriales; family Mycobacteriaceae; genus Mycobacterium. The sequence continues at coordinate 37,226 of NZ_JBJTCF010000106.1, read as the reverse complement.
GCCGGGACCGGGTGGCTGGACTCCGAAGCCGACCTGCTCAACGAGCACCTGCGCGCGGTCGCCACCGAGGTCCTCGACAGTTATCCCGACACCGTCGATCCCGCCGCGGTGGGCTCCTGGCAGCTGCTGGCCACGATCAGCGCCCTGCTCGCCGGCGAACCGCCACTCGCCGACTACCACTTCGCCTGGTTCCGATGACAGACCCGTTCACCGCCGACATCGACAACTACCTGCAGACCGCGGCACTCAACGCGCCCCCGCCCCCGGTCGGGTCCGATCCGCTGGTCGCCGGCCTGAGTCCGGCCGAGCAACTGCTGCGCGTTCTGGGACTTGCCGCCAACGCCGACGACCCGCGCGACGAACTCGAGGGCATGGAGGCGTACGCGGAGCGCGACCGGGCCTCGGTCACGGCCGCCGAGAGGTTCGGCGCTGACGACGAGGCCGCCGCACAGCAGATGGCCGCACTGGGTCAACTCAATCAAGCTGTGCCGCAGATGATCTCGGCGGTGATGTCGGCATGGGGCGCGGCGGTGGCCGGTATCGTGCAGCCGCTCGGCCAGATACCCCAGCAGCTGACACAGGCGGCCCAGCAGGCCCTCGGGTCTGGCGAGTCGGACGGCGTTGATCCCGGTGTCGATCTCGGTATCGATGACGGCGTCGATCTCGGCATCGTTGACGGCGTCGATCCCGGTATCGATAACGGCGTCGGCCCGGGTGTGTCCGGCGGTCTCGGCTCCGGGGCGTCGCTGACCGGACCGGCCGCCGCGCTCGGCCCGCCGGTGATCCCCGCGACCTCACCGGCGGCGGCGGCGCCGGGGCCGGCGGCCACCGCCGTGACCGTGCCACCCGCACCGAGCCTGACTCCCGGTATGGCGGGCATGCCCCTCGTCCCTCCCGTCGCGGGCGGCGCCGGCGGCGCGGGCCAGGAGAAGGACACCAAGACCGAGGCTAAACGCGTCGCGGTCCCGCCGGTGCGCAACGGGTCCCCGGTCCAGGGCCGGGTCACGATGGTGCCGCCGGTGGTCGGCGTCACCCGCAGCCTCGACGGCAAACCGGTCGCCGCACGGCGGGTGAACTCGCCAGCCGACCCGCCCGAGCATCCGGCGTAGCGGGATGCAGAGGCGCTAGCATCCCGAGGTGACCGACCCCCGCGGACTGCCCCGGCGATCCGAGCTGACCCGGCTGCAGCGCACCGTCGTCGACTGGTCAGCGGCCGCCGACATCGGATTGCGGACCGGAGTCTCCACGCTGGTCGGTGCGGCAATGCTGCCCACCATCGTCGGCTCGACCCTGCGCCGCGAGGGGTGGAGCGAGGAACGCGACAACCTGTCCTTCTACGCCGACCTCGCCGCGAAACGCGATGCCGCACTGTCGTTCCCCGCACCCGTCGGCGTTCCCGAGGTGTCCTCACGGCTGGCGAATCCGATCGCGGAGTACATCGCCAGGGGACGCGTCCACAACCGTTCGTTCGCGAGTTCCTTCGAGCCGATCAACCCCGCGCTGCGCGCGCGCTGGCGCGGACTGCACCGCAACAGCATCGTGCGTTTCCAGCACTGGCGCCATGACGACGGACCACGGCCGACGCTGTGCCTGATCCACGGATTCATGGGCTCGCCGTATCTGCTCAACGGCCTGTTCTTCGCGCTGCCGTGGTTCTACCGCTCGGGCTATGACGTCGTGCTCTACACCCTGCCGTTCCACGGCCGGCGGGCCGAGCGGCTCGCCCCGTTCAGCGGCTACGGCTTCTTCGGCTACGGGATGACCGGGTTCGCCGAGGCGATGGGGCAGGCGGTCTACGACTTCCGCTCCATCCTCAACTGGCTGCAGCACACCGGGGTCGACCGCATCGCCCTGACCGGTCTGTCGCTCGGCGGCTACACCTCGGCCCTGGTGGCCACGGCCGATGACCGACTGGAGGCGGTCATCCCCAACGTGCCCGTGGTGACACCCGAATCCGCCATCGAGGAGTGGTGGCCGGCCAGCTGGCTGTTCCGGCTGGGTCGCTCGCTGGCCGGTATCAGCCGCGAGGAGTCGTTCTCCGGGTTCGCCTACCACTCGCCGCTGAACTATCGGCCGCAGATCGACAAGGAGCGCCGACTGATCATCACCGGTCTCGGTGACCGGCTGGCACCGCCCGATCACGCGGTCGCGCTCTGGCGGCACTGGGATCACTGCGCCCTGCACTGGTTCCCCGGTAATCATGTGCTGCACATCAGTCAGCCCGATTACCTGCGCCGCACCAACCGCTTTCTGCAGCCGCTGATGTTCGCGGAGGGCTAAACCAGGGGTCGGCCGGTGCGGACCCGCCAATCGAGTTCGTGCAGAAGAACATTGAACGGGAACGCCCGCACGAAGGGCGGCGCGAGGTTGTTGGCGAGCCGGAGGGCAACCATCAGCCGATCGAACTCCCGCTGTTTGTCGGCGTTCCAGTCCAGTTTCATCTCGTCGCGGAAACGCTGCGGCAGGAAGCCGGTGGTGATCAGTAGAGCGACGCTCTCGCCGAGGTGTTGCAGCGGACCGGGCAGCCGCACGCCCTTGACCCGCGACACAGCGATCGGATAGAGGTAGTCCCGGACCGTGTCGTCGATATGCACCTTGTCCAGGGATTGCTGCCAGTACCGGTCGAAGGCCGCGCGGTCGGCCGGCCACATCTCCGGGGGCACCTGCAGCATCGTGCCCAGGGACATGCTGTCGCGGTAGTGCTGGTCGGCCGTCTGCTCATCCATCTCGCCGACGAACATGCGGTACACGTCGACGCCCCCCTTGTAGAGGCAGGCGGCGACCCACAGCTGAAGATCGGGGTCGAAGGCGTTGTAGCGGACCGGGCTTTCCGCCGTCGAATACACCTGGGCGTGGGCCTGATTGACCGCCTGCCGGTAGGCCTGCTTCTGCTCCTCGCTTCCCCGGGTGGCCACCGCGAGGTAGGTGAAGGTGGTCCGCGCCCGCTTGATCGGATGGGTGTCGACCCGTCCGCTCTCCACCCGGCTCTCCAGAACCCCGTAGCCGACGCCGGGCCGGGCCAGCTGCATGATCACGTTGGCAGGTCCGGCGAGCAGGGCCACGCCCATCAGCCCGTCCTCGATCCCCGCCCGCCACGGCAGCCATCGCGGGCCCCGCAGACTGGGCACCGACCCCGACGACGCGCTGACCGGGCGCTCCACCACCTCCATGGGCGCCATTGTCGCCCGGGAACCCGTGGTGTCAAGGTGGCGGCGGTGTCAAGATGGCGCGGTGAGCGAGGTGCGGCTGGAGGGCGACGCGTCCGCCGATAGCCCCGCACTGGAGGCGCGCACCCTGCGACGGGTCAGCATCAGGATCCTGCCCTTCGTCATGGTGCTGTACTTCGTGAACTACCTGGACCGGACCAACCTGGGGATCGCCCGCACCCACATCAGCGCGGAGTTGCAGTTGTCGGCGACCATGTTCGGCCTGGCCGCCGGCATCTTCTTCATCGGCTACGTCCTGGTGGAGATCCCGTCGAATCTCGCGCTGGAGCGTTTCGGGGCGCGCCGCTGGCTGGCCCGCATCGCCGTCTCGTGGGGGCTGGTGGCCGCGGCGATCGGGTTCGCGCCCAACGCCGCCACCCTTCTGGTGTTGCGGTTCCTGCTCGGCGTCGCCGAAGCCGGCTTGTTCCCGGGAGTGATCTTCTATCTGACCCGCTGGTTCCCGCAGGCCTATCGCGCCCGGGTGGTGGCCCTGTTCATGGTGGCCAGCCCGGTCGCGGCGGCGGTGGGCACGCCGCTGGCCGCCTGGCTGATCGAGACCGGCGAGGGCGTGTTCGGGCTGTCGGGGTGGCGGTTCATGATGATCGCGGTCGGTCTGCCCGCCGTCGCGCTCGGCGTGATCTGCTGGTTCTACCTGACCGACCGGCCCGCCGATGCGGGCTGGCTGGCGCCCGACGAGCGGCGGTGGCTGATCGGGGTGCTCGCCGAGGAGGAGCGCGCGATCGGCGACCGCTACTGCTATCCGCTACGCCGCGCGCTGCGCAGCCCCCGGATCTGGGCGCTGGCGCTGGTGTACTTCGGCATCGCCTACGGGCTCTACGCGCTGGCCTTCTTCCTGCCCTCGATCATCTCCGATCTGCGGCTGTCCGCCGGGCAGCTGTCCATCGTGCAGGTCGGTCTGATCACCGCGGTCCCCTACAGCGTCGCGGCCGTGGCCATGTATCTGTGGTCCCGCCATGCCGACCGTCGCGGCGAGCACGTCTGGCACGTCGCGCTCCCGCTCGCGCTCGGCGGCGCGGCGATCCCGGTCGCGCTGTACCTCGGCAACCCGATTCTGGCGATGGTGCCGATGATCCTCGCCGCGGTCGGGGTGTACAGCGCGATCCCCAGCTTCTGGGCGCTGCCCGCACGGTTTCTCACCGGCGCCGCGGCCGCCGGCGGGATCGGCTTGATCAACTCGGTCGGCAACCTCGGCGGCTTCGTGGCGCCCTACGCCACCGGCGCGCTCAACGATGCGACCGGAACCGACAAGGCCGGGCTGTGGGCGATCGGCGCGGTGATGATCGCCACCGCCGCGCTGGTCGTCGCGCTGCGGGCGGCACCGAGCGACTGACGGTCAGCCGCCGCCGCCCGACAGACCCTCGCGCTCCTCGATCTCCTTGCACAGGTGCTCGGCGAGGCCGCGCACCGTGGTGATCTGAGTCGGGCTGATCCGCACGCCCGTCTCGGTCTCGATGCGGGTACGCAGTTCCAGGTTGCCCAGCGAGTCCAGCCCGTAGTCGGACAGCGGACGATCGGGGTCGATGGTGCGCCGCAGCAGCAGGCTGATCTGGTCGGACACCAGCCGCCGGATCGTGCCGGGCCACTCGTCGCGCGGCACGGCCTTGAGTTCGGAGAGGAACTTCCCGCCGTCGCCTCCGCCGCCGCCCGCCGACTGGAAGGCCTCGGCGAACTTGCTGCGCTTGGCGAACGCGGTCAGCCACGCCGTTCCCATCAGCGGCGCGTAACCGGTGTACGGGCGGTCGTAGCGCAGCAGTTCCTCGAAGGCGTGCGCACCCTCGTCCGGACTGATCGCCACGCCGGCCTCCTCGGCCAGCGCCACACCGCGGCCGATCTGCGCCCAGGCGCCCCAGGCGATGGAGGTGGCGGGCAAGTCCTGGGCGTGCCGCCAGCGGGCGAAGGAGTCCAGCCAGCTGTTGGCCGCCGCGTAGGCACCCTGGCCGGGCGATCCGACCAGTGCGGCCGCCGAGGAGAACAGGCAGAACCAGTCCAGCGGCTGTCCTGCGGTGGCCTCGTGCAGATTCCAGGCGCCGTAAACCTTTGCGCCCCAGCACCGGTCGATCAGTTCGTCGGTGACATTGGCCAGCGTGGCATCCTCGACGACCGCGGCCGCGTGCATCACCCCGTGCACCGGCAGCCCGGTCTCGGTTGCCACCGACACCAGCAGTTCGGCGATCTTCGGGTCGGCGACGTCGCCGGACACCACCGCCACGTCCGCCCCGCGGGCGCGCATCGCCTCGATGGCCTGCTCGGCCTCGGCGCTGGGCGCCGAGCGTGAGTTCAGCACGATGCGGCCGCAGCCCGCCTCAGCCATCTTGCCGCCGAGGAACAGGCCCAGCCCGCCCAGACCGCCGGTCACGATGTAGGAGCCGTCCGACCGGAACACCGGCACCTGCTCCGGCGGGAGCACCGCGTCGGTCTGGCCGTGATGGGACACGTCGAGCAGCACCTTGCCGGTGTGCCCGGCACCGCCGACCAGTCGCACCGCCGTGGCGGCGTCGCTGATCGGGAAGTGCGTGGTGGGCGCAATGGTCAGCACTCCCTCGGCCGTCTTCTGATAGACCGTGGTGAGCAGGTTGCGGACCGTCTCCGGGTGACTGTGGCTGAGCAGGGCCAGATCCACCGCGTAGAGCGACAGGTTGCGGCGGAACGGGAAGAGCCCCAGCCGGGTGTCGCCGTAGATGTCGCGCTTGCCGATCTCGACGAAGCGCCCGCCGAAGGCCAGCAACTCCAGTCCGGCGCGCTGAGCCGCGCCGGGCAGCGAGTTGAGCACCACGTCGACGCCGTAGCCGCCGGTGTCGCGCCGGATCTCGTCGGCGAAGTCGAGGCTGCGGGAGTCGTAGACGTGCTCGATTCCCATGTCGTGCAACACCTGTCGGCGATCGGGGCTGCCGGCGGTCGCGAAGATCTCGCACCCCGCCGCGCGGGCGATCGCGATGGCCGCGTGGCCGACACCGCCGCTGCCGGAGTGGATCAGCACCTTGTCCGAGGCGGTGATCCGGGCCAGATCGTGCAGGCTGTACCAGGCCGTCGCGGCGACCGCCGGGATCGCCGCCGCTTCCTCGACCGGGACCCCCGACGGCAGCGTGACGGCGTGCCGGGCGTCGCACAGCACGAAGGTGGCCCAGCAGCCGTTCGGCGAGATGCCACCGACGTGGTCGCCGACCTTGTGGTCGGTGACGTCCGCCCCGACCGCGGTGACCACACCGGCGAAGTCGATGCCCAGCTGCTGCTTGTAGCCCTCGAACGTCGGGTAGCGGCCGAACGCGACCAGAACGTCGGCGAAGTTGATGCTCGACGCGGTCACCGAGACCTCGATCTGGCCGGGTCCCGGCGGCACCCGCCGGAACGCGCTGAATTCCAGCGACTCGACGTCGCCGGGCGTGCGGACTTCCAGCCGCATCCCGTCGCTGGCCGGGTCGAGCACGGTGGTCCGGCGATCCTCGGCGCGCAGCGGGCCGGGCAGCAGCCGTGCGGTGTACCAGTCGTTGCCGCGCCAGGCGGTCTCGTCCTCTTCGGTGCCGCTGCGCAGCTGTTGCGCGATGTGGGCGACGTCGGTGATCTCGTCGCAGTCGATGGTGGTGCTGCGCAGGTGCGGATGCTCGGAGTCGATCACCCGCATCAGCCCGCGCAGGCCGGCCTGCTCCAGGTTGGCCTTCTCCTCGGGGTGCACGGTGGCCGCGTTGCGGGTCAGCAGGAACAGCCGCGGCGGCTCGCCCTCCATGTCGGCCAGCACGCGGGCGATCTCCACGAGCTCCCCGACATACTGCCGACCGGTACGCGCCGACGCCCCGTCCGCGCCGCCGGCCGGCGGCGCGGTCACGAACAGCACGCCGGTGAAGCCCTCGCCCAAACTCGGGGCGGCCAGCACGCGAGCGAATTCGGCGGCGTCGGTGAACCGCTCGTGCCGCGCGGGCGGCATCGCGCCGGTCTCGGCGGCGTCGGCGTTGAGCGCGTCGATCAGCCGCTTCGCCAGCGGCTCGGCCGCATCCGAGACGGTGAGCACCAGCCACGGCCCGGACTCGCTCTTGCTGTCGGACAGCTCGCGCTTGTTCCACTCGATGCTCAGCAGCCGCTCGTTGAGCGTGCGCTGATCCTGCGCGCCGCCGGCAGTGGCGGAGCTGTGCTGCAGACCTTCCAGGGTCAGCAGCACCACACCGTCCTCGTCCAACACGTCGATGTCGGCTTCGAGGTCACCGCCGGACGTCAGCGAGGCGCGAACGAAGCAGTAGTGCGCATTGCGCGCCTGGTGGTGCAGCCGCAACCGGCGCACACCGACCGGCACCAGGCCGCCCAGGCCGGCGTCCTGCACCGCGGGATGCACCACGACGGACTGGAAGCAGGCGTCGAGCAGCGCCGGGTGGATGCCGTAGGCGGACTGCTGGGAACGGATCGAACCCGGCAGGGCCACCTCGGAGAACAGCGTGGTGACGTCTTCCTCGGCGGCGTGCACCGCCCGAAGTCCGGAGAACGCCGGGCCGTACTGAATCCCGATGCTGTCGAAGGCTTTCCGGACGTCATCACCGTCGGTGCGCACCGGGTGCTCGGCAAGCAGCTTGGCAACGTCGTAGGCGGGCGGCTCCGCCGTGTCGTCGGTGACACGCAGCACGCCGCTGGCACGCCGGGTCCGGCCGCCCTCCTCGTTGGTCTCCACGACGAAGTCGAGCCTGCCCGGAGTGTCGGCGACGGCTGACACCGATATCGGGGTCTCGTCGTCGAGCAGCAGGGTCTGCTCGAAGCGGATGTCGCGGACCTCGCCGTCGTCGCCGAGCACCGCGCGCGACGCCGAGAGCGCCATCTCGCAGTAGGCCGCGCCGGGCAGCGTGGCGATGGTGTGGATCTGGTGGTCACCCAGCCAGGGATGGGCGTCGACGCCGACCTCGCCCTGCCAGACGTCGCGTTCGGGCTCCTCGACCAAGTGCACGTGCGCGCCCAGTAGTGGGTGCACGGCGAGCACCGAGCTGCCCTGGGCCGGGTGCTCCTGACCCTCCCGGTCGAGCATCAGTTCGCGGTGCGTCCAGGTGGGCAGCGGCGCGTCGACCAGGGACCCGCCCGGGTACAACTCGGCGAAGTCCACCTTCGCCCCGGCACTGTGCAGGTCGGCGACGAAGCCACGCAGTCCCAGCGGCAGTTCCTGTTCGCGGCGCATCGCGGCCAGCGCGGCGATCGGCATGTCCAGGCTGGCGGCGTTCTGGTCGACGGCGTGGGTCAGCAGCGGGTGCGGCGCCAACTCGCCGAAGACGCGGAAGCCGTCGTTGAGCGCGGCCTGCACGGCCGACGCGAACCGCACCGTGTAGCGCAGGTTGTCGGCCCAGTAGTCGGCGGCGAAGCTCGGCTTGTCGTTGGGATCCCACAGCGTGGAGGAGAAGTAGGGGACCTCGGGGTCGCGCGGCTGCAGATCGGCGAGCGCCTCGATCAGCTCCTCGAGGATCGGCTCGACCTGCGGCGAGTGCGAGGCCACGTCGACCGCCACCTCGCGGGCCATGATGTCGTTCTTCTCCCAGGCCTCGACGAGCTCGCGGATGGACTTGGTGTCGCCGCCGACGACCGTGGAGGTCGGCGAGGCGACCACCGAGAGCACGACGTCGTTGATGCCGCGAACCGAGAGTTCGGACAGCACCTGGGGCCCGGGCAACTCGACCGCGGCCATCGAGCCGCTGCCGGAGATCCGCTTCATCAGCTTCGAGCGACGGCAGATGACCTTCAGCCCGTCCTCCAGCGACAGGGCGCCGGCGACGACGGCGGCCGCGGACTCGCCCAGCGAGTGGCCGATGATCGCGCCCGGGCGCACGCCGTAGGACTTCAGTGTCTCGGCCATCGCGACCTGCATGGCGAAGATCGTCGGCTGGACGCGGTCGATGCCGGTCACGGTTTCCGGCGCGGTCATGGCCTCGGTCACCGAGAAGCCGGACTCCCGGGCGATGATCGGTTCCATCTCCGCGACGGTGGCGGCGAACACCGGCTCGTTGGCCAGCAGGTCGGCGCCCATCTTGGCCCACTGCGAGCCCTGGCCGGAGAACACCCAGACCGGTCCGCGATCGCCACGGCCCACCGCGGTCGGGAAGGGGATCTCGTTGTCGGCGACCTCGCGCAGGGCTGCGCTCAACTCCGCCGCGGTGCTCGCCGAGACGACGGTGCGCACCGGCCGGTGCGAGCGGCGCCGGGCCAGCGTGTAGGCCAGGTCGGGCAGGCTCAGCGGATGGTTCGGGTCGGTCTGGCCGTCGACCCACTCGGCGAGCCGGGCCGCCGTGACCCGAAGCTCCTCGGCGGAGGTGGCCGAGATCGCGAAGAGCAGCGGGCCCTCGGCTGCCGCCGCGGCCGACTCAGGGGCGCTTTCCGGCGCCTCCTCGACGAGCACGTGGGCATTGGTGCCGGAGATTCCGTAGGACGACACCGCGGCCCGGCGGGGTCCCTCGCCGTTGAACGGCCACGAGGTGGTGCTCTCCGGAACGAAGAGATTGGTCTCGACTTCGGCGAGCTTCTCGGGCAGTTGGGTGAAGTAGAGGTTGCGCGGGATTTCCCCGTGCTGGACCGCCAGCACCGCCTTCATCAGGCCCAGCGCGCCCGACGCGGACTGGGTGTGACCGAAGTTGGTCTTGATCGAACCCAGCACGCAGGGCTGCTCCCGGCCGTACACCGTGGCCAGGCTGGCGAACTCGATCGGGTCGCCGACCGGGGTTCCGGTGCCGTGGGCTTCGACGTACCCGACGGTGTCCGCCTCGACGTCGGCCGCGGCCAGCGCGTCGCGGTACACCTCGATCTGGGCCTTCTCCGACGGGGTGGCGATGTTGACCGTCCGGCCGTCCTGGTTGGAGGCCGTTCCGCGCAGCACCGCCAGCACCCGGTCGCCGTCGCGGACGGCGTCGGGCAGACGCTTGAGCAGCAGCATGACGCTTGCCTCACCGGAGACGAAGCCGTCGGCGGCGACGTCGAACGCGTGGCAGTGCCCGGTCGGCGACAGCATGCCCTGCAGCGAGCCGGACACCGACTTGCGCGGCTCGAGGGTGATCGACACCCCGCCCGCCAGCGCCAGGTCGCTCTCGCCTTCGTGCAGGCTGCGGCAGGCCTGGTGGATCGCGTACAGGCTTGAGGAGCACGCCGTGTCGACGGTGATCGCCGGCCCGTTCAGGCTCAGCGCGTAGGAGACGCGCCCGGACGCGAAGCTGTCGTTGGTCCCGGTGAAGCCGTAGGGACCCTCGGCCGCACCACAGTCCGCGGAGAGCAGCTCGTAGTCCCGGTGGGTCAGGCCGACGAAGACGCCGGTGCGGGTGTCGGCGAGGTCGGCCGGGTCGATGCCGGCGTGTTCGACGGCATCCCACGAGGTCTCCAGCAGCAGCCGGTGCTGGGGGTCGATCGCGGTGGCCTCCCGGTCGGTCATCCCGAAGAAGTCGCAGTCGAAGCCGGCGACGTCGTCGAGGAACGCGCCCCACCGCGACACCGAGCGTCCGGGCACCCCGGGCTCGGGGTCGTAGTAGGCGTCCGCGTCCCAGCGGTCGAGGGGGACCACGGTGACGAAGTCCTGGCCCTCGAGCAGCGCCTCCCACAGCTTCTGGGGGGAGTCGACGCCGCCGGGGAGGCGGCAGGCCATACCGATGACAGCTACGGGGGTCGCGGGTGCGATGCGCAAGAAAGTTCCTTACTCGCCGAGGGGGCGTCGCCCGGTCTTGACGGCGACCGGTCGGGCGGATCACGCCTGCTGATCAGCCGCGAAACGTTCGGGCTACGCGGCCCGAAGTCTAGTCAGCCACCGGTAGCCAACGCAAACAGTGCAAGCCCGGCCGAGCGCCGCCCCTGCGCTGTTCAGGCAAACAATTCCGGTCTGGTCGTGGGTCCGGTCGTGGGTCTGGTCGTGGATCTGGTCACAGTGAGTTGCATCCCCGCCGAAACCGGGTATATCGTTAAAGTTACCGGTGGGTAACTTTCCTACGAGTACCCAACCGAATGGTTCTCGAGGAGGAATCATGGGTCACTACAAAAGCAATGTCCGCGATCAAGAGTTCAACCTGTTCGAGGTGCTGGGCATAGACCAGGCGTTCGCCTCGGGTGACTTCGGCGATCTGGACGCCGACACCTGCCGCGAGATGCTGCAGGAGATGGCCCGCCTCGCCGAGGGGCCGCTGGCCGAATCGTTCGTCGAGGGCGACCGCAATCCGCCGGTCTTCCACCCCGACACCCACTCGGTGACCCTGCCCGACTCGTTCAAGAAGTCGGTCCGCGCCTTCATCGAGGGCGGCTGGGACAAGGTCGGCCTGGACGAGGAACTCGACGGCATGCCGATGCCCACCGCGATGGTGTGGGCGCTGCACGAGCACGTCCTCGGCGCCAACCCGGCGATCTGGATGTACGCCGGCGGCGCCGGCTTCGCGCAGATCCTGTCCGACCTGGGCACCGAGGAGCAAAAGCGCTGGGCCAAGATCGCCAGCGAGCGCGGCTGGGGTTCGACCATGGTGCTCACCGAGCCCGACGCCGGCTCGGATGTCGGCGCGGGCCGGACCAAGGCGATCAAGCAGGACGACGGCTCCTGGCACATCGAGGGAGTGAAGCGGTTCATCACCTCCGCGGACTCCGACGACCTGTTCGAGAACATCTTCCATCTGGTGCTGGCCCGCCCGGAGGGCGCCGGGCCGGGCACCAAGGGACTGTCGCTGTTCTACGTGCCGAAGTTCCTGTTCGACTTCTCCACCGGCGAGCTCGGTGAACGCAACGGCGTTTTCGTCACCAACGTCGAGCACAAGATGGGCCTGAAGGTCTCGGCAACCTGCGAGCTGTCGCTCGGCCAGCACGGCGTGCCCGCCAAGGCCTGGCTGGTCGGCGAGAAGCACGACGGTATCGCGCAGATGTTCGACGTGATCGAGCAGGCCCGGATGATGGTCGGCACCAAGGCGATCGCGACGCTGTCCACGGGCTACCTGAACGCGCTGGAGTACGCCCGGGAACGCGTGCAGGGCGCGGACCTGACCCAGATGATGGACAAGACCGCCCCGCGGGTGTCCATCACCCATCACCCGGACGTGCGGCGCAGCCTGATGACCCAGAAGGCCTACGCCGAGGGTCTGCGCGCGCTGTACCTCTACACCGCGACCTACCAGAATCCCTCGGTGGCCAAGGCGGTGCAGGGTGTGGAGCCCGACCTGGCGGTCAAGGTCAACGACCTGATGCTGCCGATCGTCAAGGGTGTGGGCTCCGAACAGGCCTACGCCAAGCTGACCGAGAGCCTGCAGACTTTCGGCGGTTCGGGGTTCCTGCAGGACTACCCCATCGAGCAGTACATCCGCGACGCCAAGATCGACTCCCTCTACGAGGGCACCACCGCGATCCAGGCGCAGGACTTCTTCTTCCGCAAGATCATCCGCGACAAGGGCGTGGCCCTGGCGCACGTGGCGGGCCAGATCCAGGAGTTCGTCGCCAACGAGTCCGGCAACGGCCGGCTGAAGACCGAACGCGCCCTGCTGGCCAAGGCCCTCGAGGACGTGCAGGCGATGGCCGCCGCGCTGACCGGCTACCTGATGGCCGCCCAGGAAGACCCCAAGAGCATCTACAAGGTCGGTCTGGGCTCGGTGCGCTTCCTGATGAGCGTCGGCGACCTGATCATCGGCTGGTTGCTGGTGCGCCAGTCCGCCGTGGCCACCGCGGCCCTGGACGCCGGGGTCAGTGGCCCCGACAAGTCCTTCTACGAGGGCAAGGTCGCCGTCGCGTCGTTCTTCGCCAAGAACTTCCTGCCGCTGCTGACCAGCACCCGTCAGGTGATCGAGACGATCGACAACGACGTCATGGAACTCGACGAGGCGGCCTTCTGAGGCCAGCGGGCACCCGGCCGCTACCGTAGACAGCGTGCCGCAGACCAGTCCCCTGGGCCGGGTCGTGGGTCCGTTCACCCGCGCGGGCAGTTACTACGCCCGCTCGTGGGGCGCCTACCTCGGTGGCAAGCAGGGCGGCAAGCAGGGCGGCCTGCCCCTGGCCCGCCCCACTCTGTCGCTGGCCACCCACGCGCTGCGCGACGAGATCGTGCTCGTCGGGCTGCTGTGGCGGCGCCCCCTGAGCGACCCGGCGGCCTACGACCAGATCAACCGCGAGATCGGCGAGGCGGTGGACTTCTACGGCCGGCAGGGATGGCTCGAGCGGCCGGAGGACTTCTTCCCCGCACCGCCGGCACCCACCGACGTCGCGGTGCGGTCCTTCCGGGGAAAGCGGGCCGACCGCGGCCACGAACGGATCACCTTCGAGAGCGGCTACGCGCCGCATCCCGACGAACCCGGCGCGCAACGCTGGATGGACTACACCGGTAACCGCCGCGAGTACGCGATGGTGCTGCGCCACCCCGAGCCGCGGCCCTGGCTGGTCTGCGTGCACGGCACCGAGATGGGCCGCGCCGGACTGGATCTCACCCTGTTCCGGGCCTGGCACCTGCACACCGATCTGGGACTCAACGTCGTGCTGCCGGTGCTGCCGATGCACGGGCCGCGGGCCAGGGGGCTGCCCCGGGGAGCGGTGTTCCCCGGTGAGAACGTGCTCGACGACGTGCACGGGACCGCCCAGGCCGTCTGGGACGTCCGCCGGATCCTGGCCTGGATCCGCTCCGAGCAGCCCGGTGCCCGGATCGGGCTGAACAGCATCTCGCTCGGCGGCTACATCGCCGGGCTGGTCGCCAGCCTCGACGACGACCTCACCTGCGCGATCCTCGGGGTGCCGCCGGCGAACCTGGTGGAACTGCTGGGCCGCCATGCGGGTCTGCCCGTGGACGACCCGCGCCGGAAAACCCTCGAACTGGCGGGCCCGATCGGGCGCATGGTGTCGCCGCTGTCGATGCAGCCCAAGGTGCCGCCGCAGGGCCGCTTCATCTACGCGGGCGTGGCCGACCGCATCGTGCACCCGCGCGAACAGGTGATGCAGCTGTGGGAACACTGGGGACGGCCCGACATCGGCTGGTACCGCGGCGGGCACACCGGATTCTTCGAAGCCAGGCCGGTTCAGCGCTACGTCGACGCCGCGCTGGCGCAGTCCGGTCTGATCGCCGGACGCCAGGCGCCCGACGCCGCCTGAGCCGTCACGCCTCCAGGATGGCAGCCACGCCCTGACCGCCGGCCGCGCAGATCGAGATCAGCCCGCGCACCGGACGATCGGTCTCGGCCCTCTTCTCGGCCAGCTGCTTTGCCAGTTGCGCCACGATCCGGCCGCCGGTGGCGGCGAACGGATGGCCCGCGGCCAGCGAGGAACCGTTGACGTTGAGCCGGGCGCGGTCGATCGGCCCCAGCGCCGCGTCCAGACCGAGGCGCTGCTTGCAGTACTCCTCGGACTCCCAGGCCTGCAGGTGCGCCAGCACCACCGAGGCGAACGCCTCGTGGATCTCGTAGAAGTCGAAGTCCGCCAACGACAGTCCGTTGCGGGCCAGCAACCGCGGCACCGCGTAGGTCGGGGCCATCAGCAGTCCGTCGGCGCCGTTGACGTAGTCCACCGCGGCGGTCTCGGCGTCGGTGAGATAGGCCAGCGGACGCAGCCCGCGGGCCTGCGCCCAGTCCTCGCTGGACAGCAGCGCCACCGAGGCGCCGTCGGTCAGCGGCGTGGAGTTGCCCGCGGTCATCGTCGCGTCGCCGGCCCGCACGCCGAATACCGGTCGCAGCGCGGCCAGCTTCTCGACGCTGGAGTCGGGGCGCAGGTTGTCGTCGCGGTAGAGCCCGAGGAACGGCGTCACCAGATCGTCGAAGAACCCGCGCTCGTAGGCCGCCGCCATCTTGCGGTGGCTGGCCGCCGCCAACTCGTCCTGATCGCGCCGCGAGACGGCCATCTCCTTGGCGGTGACGGCCGCGTGCTCGCCCATCGACAGCCCGGTGCGCGGCTCGCCGTTGGTCGGGATCTCCACGCCCACCGCGGCCGGCAGACCGCCGACGAGCCGCAGCCGGTCCAGCGTGGACCGTGACCGCCGCACCGCCAGCAGCCGCCGGCGCAGCGGGTCGCCCAACCCGATCGGGGCGTCCGAGGTGGTGTCGACCCCGCCGGCCGCCGCCACCTCGTAGCGGCCGGCGGCGATGCCGTCGGCGGCGGCGATGGCGGCCTGCAGACCGGTCCCGCAGGCCTGCTGCAGATCGAAGGCCGGGGTGTCCGGGGCCAGCGGGCTGCCCAGGACGCACTCGCGCATCAGGTTGAAGTCGCGGCTGTGTTTGAGGACCGCCCCGCCGATGACCGCGCCCAGCCGCTCGCCGGCCAGGCCGAAGCGCTCGGCCAGCCCGGCCAGCGTGGCGGTGAACATGTCCTGGTTCGACGCCTCGGCGTAGGCGCCGTCGGACCGCGCGAACGGGATGCGGTTTCCGCCCAGAACGGCGACCCGGCGGTACTCCCCGGCTGGCATGCGCCGATCCTAGTAAGTTCGGTGCGTGGCTCCCGATCTGGTGTCCCAGGTGATCAACTCCGCGCCGGGTTCGTTTCTGGCCAGGCAACTCGGCGTTCCCGCGCCCGAACCGCTGCGGCGCTACCGCCCCGGCGAACCCCCGCTGGCCGGCTCGCTGCTGATCGGCGGTGCGGGGCGGCTGGCCGAGCCGGTGCGGGCCGCGCTGGCCGGCGACTACCAGGTCGTCGGCAACAATCTCGGCGGACGCTGGGCGGACACCTTCGGCGGGCTGGTCTTCGACGCCACCGGCATCACCGAGCCGGCGGGCCTGCGCGCGCTGCACGACTTCTTCACCCCGCTGCTGCGCAACCTCGGACCGTGCGCGCGCCTCGTCGTGCTGGGGACCACACCGGAACAGGCCGACACGCCCCACGCCCAGATCGCCCAGCGCGCCCTGGAGGGCTTCACCCGCTCGGTGGGCAAGGAACTGCGCCGGGGCGCGACCGTGTCGCTGGTGTACGTCTCCCCCGCCGCCAAGCCGGCCGCCACCGGGTGCGAGTCGACGCTGCGGTTCCTGCTCTCGGCCAAGTCCGCCTACGTCGACGGGCAGGTCTTCCACGTCGGTCCCGCCGATTCCGACCCGCCCGCGGACTGGGACCGGCCGCTGGCCGGCAAGGTCGGCATCGTCACCGGTGCCGCGCGCGGCATCGGGGCGACCATCGCCGAGGTGTTCGCCCGCGACGGCGCCCGGGTGATCGCCATCGACACCGACCAGGCGGCGCAGGCGCTGAGTGAGACCGCCGCCCGGGTGGGCGGCGACGCGCTGACCCTCGACGTCACCGCCGCCGACGCCGTCGAGCGCATCACCGCCCATCTTCGCGAACATCACGGGGGCCGGGCCGACATCCTGGTCAACAACGCCGGGATCACCCGCGACAAGTTGCTGGCCAACATGGACGACGCCCGCTGGGACGCGGTGCTCGCCGTGAATCTGCTTGCCCCGCTTCGACTTACCGAGGGGCTGGTCGACAACGGCAGCATCGGCGCCGGGGGCCGGGTGATCGGGCTGTCCTCGATGGCCGGGATCGCCGGCAACCGCGGTCAGACCAACTACGCGGCGACCAAGGCGGGAATGATCGGGATCACCGAGGCGCTGGCATCCGCACTCGCCGATCGCGGCGTCACCATCAACGCGGTGGCCCCGGGATTCATCGAGACCGCGATGACGGCCGCGATCCCGCTGGCCACCCGGGAGGTCGGGCGCCGGCTGAACTCGCTGTATCAGGCCGGCCTGCCCGTCGACGTGGCCGAGGCGGTGGCGTACTTCGCCAGCCCGGCGTCCAACGCGGTCACCGGCACCGTCATCCGGGTCTGCGGCCAGGCCATGCTGGGCGCCTGAGGTGGGACTGTTCAGCCTCGCCCGGGCGGCGGCGGGCGCGCTGCCGTTCCTCCCCCGCGCCGACCGGTTGCCCGACCGGGTGCTGCGCGTCGACGAACTGCCGATCGACCGGGCCCACGTCGCGGCCTACGCGTCGGTCACCGGACTGCGCTACGCCGACACGGTCCCGCTGACCTATCCCTTCGTGCTCACCTTCCCGACGGTGATGTCGATGCTGACCGGCTTCGACTTCCCGTTCTCGGCCGTCGGCGCGGTCCACGTCGACAACCGCATCACCGCCCATCGCCGGATCGCGGTCACCGACACGGTCGGTTTCACCACCCGCGCGGCGAATCTGCGCGAGCACCGCAGGGGACTGCTCGTCGACCTGATCACCGAGGTCAGCGTCGGCAGCGAGCCGGCCTGGCAGCAGGTGTCGACCTACCTGCACCAGCAGCGCACCAGTCTGTCCGATGAACCCAAGGCGGCAGCGCCCAAGGTCCCCCGGCCCGAACCGCCCAACGCGATCCTGCGCATCACTCAAGCGCAGATCCGCCGCTACGCGGCCATCAGCGGGGACGCGAACCCGATCCACACCAGTGCCGTCGGCGCCCGGCTCTTCGGATTCCCGAGCGCGATCGCGCACGGCATGTTCAGCGCAGCGGCGGTACTGGCCAACATCGAGGGACAGCTGCCCGAACAGGTGCAGTACTCGGTGCGGTTCGCCAAACCCGTCCTGCTGCCCGCCACCGCCGGGCTCTACGTGGACCGGGCGGCGGGCGGCTGGGACCTCGCGCTGCGCCACCTCACCAAGGGGTATCCGCACCTGACCGCGACGGTGCGGGCGGCGGGTTAGGCCGACTCGGACTTCTCCGCCGGCGTCCCCTTCAGGCCGCGCCAGAACAGATTGATCAGCAGCCTGGCGGATTCGTCCACGTCGGCGTCACCGGCGCTGACCCGGGCGGCCACCGCCTCACCCGCGCCGACCAGTGCCACTGCGGTCATGTGGAAGTCGTTGTCGGGCATCGGGTTGCGAGTACCGCTCTCCAGCAGCCGGGCGACCAGGTCGATGATCCGCTCGCGTCCCTCCCGCACGGTGTGGGCGAAGGCCTGGGAGCTGGTGCCCTGGGTGTAGAGGACGATCCACGACGCCCGGTTGGCGTCGATGTAGCTCAGCACCGACAGGATGGTGCGGCGCAGGAGTTCACGCGGACTCTGCCGCAGCGCGTCCATGACGTCGATGTCGGCGCGGACGGCGTCGATGAAACGGCTCAGTTCACGGCTCAGGCAGGCGCCGAAGAGTTCCTCCTTGGAGCCGTAGTAGAGATACAGCATCGGCTTGGAGATCTGCGCCTGCGCGGCGATGGCGTCCATCGAGGTCTCGTGATAGCCGTTGACCGAGAACATCTGCACGGCCGCGTCGAGCATCTGCTGCTCGCGGACCGCACGCGGCAATCGCTTGGCACCCCCAGCGGTTCCGCCCGCCATTCAGCCGCCGCAGCGCCCGCTGGGACCCTTGATGCCGGCCATCCGCAGCACCGAGCCCTCCACGCCCGCCATCGCCAGTTCCCCGCTGCCGACGGCCTGCTCGAGCCGGTCGAGCACCGCCGGCACCTGGTCGGTGGTCACCCACAGGGCGACATCGTTGCCGGCCTGCAGGGCCCGCAACACCGCCTCGGCCACGCCGTACCGCCCGGAGATGGCGGCCATGCTGGACAGGTCGTCGGTGAAGACCGGGCCGTTGAAGGCCGGTCCGCCGTAGCCGCCGCTGCGCAGCAGACCCACCGCCGCCGGACTGAGGCTGGCCGGGTCGCTGCCGGTCAGTCCCGGCACCTCGATGTGGCCCATCATGACCGCGACCGGCACCTGCCCGGCCAGCGTGCGGTAGGGCACCAGATCGGTGTTCTGCAGTTCGGCCAGCGGCGGCGTGCTCACCGAACCGGTGTGCGTGTCGCCGGACCCCTGACCGTGACCGGGGAAGTGCTTGAGCACCGGCAGCACGCCGGCGTCGCGCAGGCCACGGGCGAACGCGCCGGCGTAGGCGGTCACCGTGGCGGGGTCGGCGGAGAACGAACGGTCGCCGATGACGGTGCTGGCGGGCTGGCTGGAGACGTCGACCACCGGGGCGAAGTCGATGGTGATGCCCAGACCGCGCATCTGCCGGCCGCGGGCCAGGGCCAGCTGGTAGACCTCGTCGGGGGTCTGGGTCTGGGCCAGGGTCCGCGCCGAGGGCGCGGGGCCGATCAGGGCGGAGAGCCGGGCCACCCGGCCGCCCTCCTCGTCCACGCTGACCGCCAGCGGCAGCGGGCCGAGGTTGGCGATGTCGTTCAGCGTGCCGTCGGTCAGCATCGTCAGATCGGTCCAGCTGCCGATGAAGATGCCCCCGACGTGATGCTCACCGACCACCGCGCGCGCGTCGGCGCCGTTGCGCACGCCGACCATCAGCAGTTGCGCGAGCTTGTCGCGGGTCGACATCGCCGCGAGCATCGCTGCGCCGTCCCCGCAGGCCGGGGGAGCCGGCGCGGCCGGGACCGGAACCGGGCCGGCCAGCGGGGCCACACCGCTGTCGCCCGAAACCGCCGTCGCCGACGGGGTGGCGGCGGGGGTCCGGGGAGCGGGCGACGAGCAACCCGTCAGGGCCATCAGGGCCACGACGGGGACGATCGCCGCCGGGACGCGTACTCGGAAAATCACCCGCCCATGCTGTCATGACCCGGGCCCGGGTCCAAGCTGGCGTGCTAGTTTGACCCGCAGCATCGCCGCAGCCCAGCGCAAGGAGTACCCACCTATGACCCGGTTCGGGGTGCCCGCCGCCGCCAGCGTCGTGGTCGGCCTGCTGCTGGGCGCGGCGTCGGTGTTCGGGGTGAGCCTGATGATCCAGCAGGACACCAAGCCGGCCCTGCAGCCGGGCGATCCCGCCTCGTCGGTGCTCAATCGCGTTGAGTACGGCAACCGCGGCTAGCCTGAGTACTCCGCGCACCGCGCCGCTGTCCCGCCGCTGGCTCGCCGGCGTCGCCGCGGCCGCGCGCGCGCGGTGTTTCGAGCAGGCGCCCGCGCTGACCGCCCCCGACCCCACCCTCGACCAGACCGCCAACCCCGCCAGCTACCTGGCGCGGGCGGCGAATCTATGGAACAGCGACCTGCCGTTCGGGCAGGCGCAGAACCAGGCCTACGGCTACCTCTTCCCGCACGGCGCCTTCTTCCTGGCGGGCGATCAGCTCGGCCTGCCCGGATGGGTGACCCAGCGGCTGTGGTGGGCGCTGCTGCTGACCGTCGGCTGCTGGGGGATGGTGCGGGTGGCCGAGGCGCTGGGCGTGGGCACCCGCAGCTCCCGGATGGTCGGCGCGGCCGCGTTCGCGCTGTCCCCGCGGGTGCTGACCACCCTCGGGTCGATCTCCTCGGAAACCTGGGCGATGATGCTGGCGCCGTGGGTGCTGCTGCCGGTGATCGAGGCACTCGGGCCCGATCCGCGGCGATCGCTGCGGGTCCTCGCCGCGCGTTCGGGTGCGGCACTGGCCCTGATGGGGGCGGTCAACGCCGTGGCCAGCCTGACCGCCTGCCTGCCGGCGGTGCTGTGGCTGGTCTGTCACCGGCCCAACCCGGTGTGGCGGCGTTTCGCCGGGTGGTGGGCGCTGGCGTCGGCGCTGGCCGTGGCGTGGTGGGCGCCGGCGCTGATCCAGCTCGGCCGGATCAGCCCGCCGTTCCTGGACTTCATCGAGTCCGCCGGGGTGACCACGGGGTGGAACTCGCTCATCGAGGTGCTGCGGGGCACCTCGAGCTGGACCCCGTTCGTCGCGCCCGACGCCACCGCGGCGGCGTCGCTGGTCACCCAGCCGGTGGCGGTACTGGCCACCACCCTGGTCGCCGCGGGCGGCCTGGCCGGACTCGCGCTGCGGTCGATGCCGGCCCGGGGCCGGCTGGTGGTCATGCTGCTGGCGGGGCTGGTGCTGCTGACGGTCGGCTACGGCGGCGGTCTGGGCTCGCCGCTGGCGCCGTACGTGCAGGCGTTCCTCGACGCGGCCGGTGCGCCGCTGCGCAACGTGCAGAAGCTGGAGCCGCTGATCCGCATTCCGGTGGCGCTGGGGCTGGCGCACCTGCTGGGCCGGATCCCGATGCCCGGCAGCGCACCGCGGCCGGTGTGGCTGCGCGCGCTGGCCCACCCCGAGCGGGATCGCCGGATGGCGGTGGGCATCGTGGTGCTGACCGCGCTGGCCGTGGCCACCTCGCTGGCCTGGACCGGGCGGCTCACCCCGCCGGGGGCGTTCCGCGCGATCCCCGACTACTGGCAGCAGGCCGCCGACTGGCTGACCGAGCAGGACCGGCCGGACGCCGGACCCGGCGGCCGGGTGCTGGTGGCGCCCGGCGCACCGTTCGCGATCCAGCTCTGGGGAAACACCCGCGACGAGCCGCTGCAGGTGCTCGGGCGCTCGGCGTGGGGCGTGCGGGACTCCATCCCGCTGAACCCGCCGCAGACCATCCGGGCGCTGGACTCGGTGCAGCGACTGCTGGCGGCGGGCCGGCCGTCGGCGGGCCTGGCCGAGACCCTGCACCGGCAGGGCATCTCCTACGTCGTGGTGCGCAACGACCTCGACCCCGACACCTCCCGGTCGGCCCGCCCGCTTCTGGTGCACCGGGCCGTCGACGGTTCCCCCGGGCTGCGCAAGGTGGCCGAGTTCGGCGAACCGGTCGGACCGGGCGCCGTCGAGGGGTTCATCACCGACAGCGGGCTGCGCCCGCGCTTTCCGGCGGTCCAGATCTACCGCGTCGACATCCCCGGGGACCCCGGCGCGCCGTACCTGGCCGACGCCACGGACCTGGCCCGCGTCGCCGGCGGGCCGGAGTCGCTGCTGCGCATCGCCGAACGCCGAAGGCTGCTCGGCCTGCCCCCGCTGGGCCCGGTCCTGCTGACCTCCGACGCGCGCCGGGCCGGACTGCCCACACCCCCGGGGCGGGGAGTGATCGTGACCGACACCCCGGTGGACCGGGAGACCGACTACGGCCGGGTCGACGACCACTCCTCCGCGGTCCGGGCGCCCGGCGACCGGCGCAACACCCTCAACCGGGTCGCGGACTACCCGGTGCCGGGGGCGCCGCTGGCGCAGGGCCGTTGGTCGGGCGGACGGCTGAGCGCGTCGAGCTCGTCGTCGGACGCCACCGCGCTGCCCAACGTGTCCCCGGCGAGCAGCCCGGTGGCCGCCGTCGACTCCGACCCGACCACCGCATGGGTGTCCAACTCACTGCAGCCGGCGATCGGCCAGTGGCTGCAGATCGACTTCGCCCGGCCGGTCACCAACGCGGTGCTCACGCTCACCCCGAGCGCGACCGCGGTCGGCGCCCAGGTGCGCCGCCTGCAGGTGTCCACCAGCAACGGCACCTCCACGCTCGGTTTCGACCAACCGGGCGTGCCGCTGACGGTGGCGCTGCCGGTCGGCGAGACCCCGTGGCTGCGGATCACCGCGGTCGGCACCGACGACGGATCCTCGGGGGTGCAGTTCGGCATCACCGACCTCGCGGTGACGCAGTACGACGCGTCGGGATTCGCCCGCCCGGTCGACCTGCGCCACACCGTGGTCGTCCCCGCCCCGCCGGCCGGCTCGGCGGTGACCGGCTGGGATCTGGGTTCGGAACTGTTGGGCCGCACCGGCTGCGCGGACTCCCCCGACGGCGTGCACTGCGCGGCCTCGATGGCGCTGGCGCCCGAGGAACCGGTGACCCTGAGCCGCACGCTGGGGGTGCCCGCGCCGATCGAGGTCGACCCCACGGTGTGGGTGCGCGCCCGGCAGGGTCCGCGGCTGGCCGAACTGATCACCCAGCCCGGCACCACCACCGCGTCCGGGGATGCCGACCTGATCGACGTCGAGGGCTCGGCGTACGCCGCGGCCGACGGCGATCCGCGCACCGCGTGGACCGCACCGCAGGGCGTGGTCCAGCACCGCTCGGCACCCACGCTGACGCTGCGGCTGCCCCGTGCGGCCGCGGTGACGGCGCTGCGGCTGACGCCGAGTGCTTCGGCACTGCCGGCCCACCCGCGGCTGGTCGCCATCGACCTCGGTGACGGACCGCAGGTGCGCCGGCTGGAGGACGGCGAGAACACCGGGGCCCAGACGGTCGCGCTGCGTCCGCGGGTGACCGACACCGTCCGGATCAGCCTGCTGGACTGGGTGGACGTCATCGACCGGACCGCGTTGGGTTTCGATCAGCTCAAGCCTCCGGGGCTGGCCGAGCTCAGCGCACTGGGCGCCGACGGTGCGCCGATCGCCCCCGCCGACGCGGCCGCCAATCGCTCCCGCATCCTTGAGATCGGCTGCGGGCAGGGACCGGTGGTCGCGGTGTCCGGGCGCTTCGTGCAGACCTCGGTCACCGCCACGGTGGCCGACCTGCTCGACGCCACGCCGCTGGTGGCGCGGCCCTGCGACGCCACCCCGATCGCGCTGCCGGCCGGAGACCAGGAGCTGCTGATCAGTCCGGGCCCGGCCTTCATCGCCGACGGCATCGACCTCGGCGGTCCGCTCGCGGCCAAATTACGCACGGCGACAACCACTCCCGCTGCGATCACCGACTGGACGCCGGACCGCAGGGGGCTCAGCGTCGGCAGGTCGGCCCGCGCGCGGGTACTGGTGATTCCCGAGAGCGTCAACCCCGGCTGGGTCGCGCGCACCCCCGACGGTGCGACGCTGACGGCGGTCGCGGTCAACGGCTGGCAGCAGGGCTGGGTGGTGCCCGCCGGCGCGCCGGGCGAGATCACGCTGAGCTTTCTCGCCAACGCCGCCTACCGCACCGGGATCTTCGCGGGCCTGGCACTGCTTCCGGTGCTGGCCCTGCTCGCCGCGGTGGGCGGCCGGCGGGCGCCGCCGGGTCCGCCGCCGCGGCCGTGGGCGCCGCGGCTGGCGGCCGCGGCCGGGCTGCTGGTGGTGGGCGCACTGATCTCCGGGGCGGTCGGGGCGGTCGTGTTCGGCGGCGCGCTGGCGCTCGCGTCCCGGCTGCGAGCACCCGACCGGCTGATCCTCACGGTGGTGCCGGGCGCGCTGATCCTCGCCGGGGCCCTGCTGTCGCGCTACCCGTGGCGCTCGGTCGACGGCTACCTCGGCCACTCACCCTGGGTGCAGCTTCCGGCGTTGATCGCCGTGGCCGTGCTGGCCGCGCTTCCGCGTAAGGTTGACCGCGATGGCCGAAGTCGAGACGGTACGCGGCCCGATCGCGACGACTGATCTGGGCGTCACGCTCATGCACGAACACGTCTTCGTGCTGTCCCCCGAGATCATGGACAACTACCCGGAGGGCTGGGGCGAGGACGACGCCCGCGAGCAGAGCGCGGTCGACAAGCTCAACGCCCTCAAGGCCGCGGGCGTGGACAGCATCGTGGACCCGACGGTGATCGGGCTGGGGCGCTACATTCCGCGCATCGCCCGGATCGCGGCCCGCACCGAGCTGAAGATCGTCGTGGCCACCGGCGTCTACACCTACAACGACGTACCGATGTACTTCCACTTCTCCGGACCGGGCACCGCGCTCAACGGGCCGGAGCCGATGGTGGAGATGTTCGTCCGCGACATCACCGAGGGCATCGCCGACACCGGGGTGCGCGCGGCCATCCTCAAGTGCGCGACCGACGAACCCGGGCTGACCCCCGGCGTCGAGCGGGTGCTGCGCGCGGTCGCCCAGGCCCACCGCGCCACCGGGGTGCCGATCACCACCCACACCCACGCGCACAGCCGGCGCGGCCTGGAGCAGCAGCGGGTGTTCGCCGAGGAGGGCGTCGACCTGAGCCGGGTGATCATCGGGCACAGCGGGGACACCACCGACCTGGACTACCTGGAGGAACTGGTGGCGGCCGGCTCGTACCTGGGCATGGACCGGTTCGGTCTGGACAACATCCTGAGCTTTGCCGAGCGCGTCGACACGGTGGCCAGGATGTGCGAACGCGGTCACGCGTCCAAACTGGTCCTCGCCCACG
Organism: Mycobacterium sp.; assembly: GCF_046091765.1. Classification (GTDB taxonomy): domain Bacteria; phylum Actinomycetota; class Actinomycetes; order Mycobacteriales; family Mycobacteriaceae; genus Mycobacterium. Next base: position 12,348 of record NZ_JBJTCF010000106.1, on the reverse strand, counting down.
ACGCGTCCTGCTACATCGACTGGCTGCCGGAGGCCGCGCTGCCGGTGGTGTTGCCCAACTGGCACTACCTTCACATCCACAACGACGTGCTGCCGGCGCTGCGCGAGCGCGGTGTCACCGAGGAGCAGATCACCACGATGCTGGTCGACAATCCGCGCAACATCTTCTCGGTGCAGGGCGCCTACTGATGCGGGGCCGGGTTCCCCCTCGCGCCGACATCCCGCCGATCGGCACCCGGCTCGGCCAGCTCGCCGCCGAGGATCCGGACCGGCCCGCGCTGACCTGCGACGGCCGCACACTGACCCGCGCCGAACTGGAGTCGACCACCAATCGTCTGGCCCGCGCCTACGCCGAACTCGGTGTGCGACAGGGAGATTACGTCACCATCGCGCTGCCCAACTCGATCGAGTGGGTGGCCGCCACGATCGCGGTCTGGAAGCTGGGCGCGGTGCCCCAGCCGCTGTCGGCGCGGCTGCCCGACGCCGAGTACGCCGGTCTGCTCGATCTTCGGCCGCGCGCGCTGCTGGTCGGCCGGCCCGACCCGCGCGGCATCGTCGCCTCGGTGCCCGGGGACTTCACGCCGGGGCCGCAGGTGTCGGATGCGCCGCTGCCGCCGGCGGTCTCGCCGTCGGTCAAGTCGATGGCCTCCGGCGGCAGCACCGGGCGACCGAAACTGATCGAGGCCGGCGTCGACGGCCGCTACGACGGCGGACTGGTCGCGGAGATGATGGGCAACCTGCCCACCGACACCCACCTGGTGCCGGTGCCGCTGAGCCACAACACCGGGTTCACCTCCGCCAGCATCGCCCTGCTGACCGGCCAGCACCTGGTGCTGATGCCCCGCTTCGACGCGCATGAGTTCCTGCGGCTGATCGGTGAGCACCGGGTGAACTACCTGGCCTGCGTGCCGACCATCCTGCAGCGGCTGCTGCCGGTTTACCGCGCCGGTGACTACGACCTGTCCTCGCTGCGCCGGCTGTGGCATCTGGCCGCGCCCTGCCCGCCGTCGGTCAAGGAGGCCTGGATCGAGATCCTCGGCCCGGAGACGGTGTGGGAACTCTACGGCGGCACCGAACTTCAGGCGCTGACGTTCATCAGCGGCACCGAGTGGCTCCAGCGGCGCGGCTCGGTGGGCCGGGTGGTCTCCGGCGAGATGACAGTGCTCGACGACGACGGCAACGAATGTCCGCCCGGCGTGGTCGGGGAGGTCTACCTGCGGCCGCGCCCCGGGTCCAGTCCCACCTACCGCTACATCGGCAGCACCGCCAAACAACGCCCCGACGCGCTGGGCGCCTGGGACTCACTCGGCGACCTGGGCTGGTTCGACGCCGACGGCTACCTCTATCTCGCCGACCGCCGCGTCGACATGTTCACGGTGGGCGGCCGCAACGTCTACCCGGCAGAGATCGAGAACACCCTCGCCGAGCATCCCGCCGTGCTGAGCTGCCTGGTCGTCGGGGTTCCGCACGAGGACCTCGGCCAGGTGCCGCACGCGCTGGTCCAGGCCGAGGGCCTCGACCAGGCCGGCGTGCAGGCGTTCGTGGCCGAGCGGCTGGCGCAGTACAAGGTGCCGCGCAGCGTGGAGTTCGTCGACACCCCGCTGCGCGACGACGCCGGCAAGGCGCGGCGCAGCGCGGTCCGCGACGAGGTCATCGCGCGGCTCAGCGGGCCACCGCAGGCTCCGGCGCGTCGGTGACCGAGCTGTCCAGCGGCGGGACGGGATGCCCGGAACCCCGCCGGTACTCCCAGCGCCGCAACGCGTTGCGGCACGGCGACTCGATCAGCGCGTAGCTGACCGCGGCCATCGCGTAGCCCAGCACCAGGGTCAGGACGAGCACCACCGGCAGGTCGCCGTTGAACATGAACGTGCCCACCATCGGGAACACCATCACCAGCGCGGCCAGGTGCCAGACGAACAGCCCGTAGGACCACCGGCCCAGCGTCACCATCAGCGGGCTGCCCAAAATGCGGTGCTCGGTGCCGGGACGGTCGAGCACCAGCGGGGCCAGCAGCGCCCAGGCGACGATCGCGCCCATCGCGGTGCGCACCACGAACTGGCTCAGCGTCGCGGGCACCAGATTGTCGGGCCCGGCCAGCGGCGAGGCCGAGATCAGGTAGGCGACCACCGCGACGGCGGCCACCGCCCACCGGTTGCGCGCCAGCCGGTGCGCCCAGCCCAGCGGGCTGACGGTCCACTCCGCCAGCAGCATCCCGGCGGCGAACCAGGACGCGTAGGCCGGCGGCCAGTTCAGGAAGTTCACCCCCTCCGCGGTGTGGATCGGCAGCAGCCCCCAGCCGAGGCTGGCCACCGCCACCGCGGCGATCGCCGGGACCCGCGCGCGCACCGGCAGCCGGGAGGCCGCGAGGGCCAGGATCGGCAGCGCCAGATAAAAGCTGACCTCCACCGACAGGCTCCACATCTGGGTCAGCCCGGCGGTCAGGGTCAGCGGCACGTACACCTGGGTCAGGGTGAGGTTGGCCAGCCACACCGTCAGGCTGGCGCGGTTGGCCTCGGGCAGCAGGGTGAGGATCACCACCACAGCCACCAGGTAGCCCGGCATGATGCGAACCAGCCGCGAGCGCAGGTAGTGCCCGGTCGGCGGGCGGTGCCGCAGCCCGCGGGCGGCGGCGGCGTGACCGCGCCACAGCAGGAACCCGGACAGCGCGAAGAACACCGCCACCGCCAGATCGAACCGGTGCAGCAGCCGGCCGTGCACCCCGCCCGAGATTCCGGTCTGGAACGCGACGTGGGTCAGCACCACCCCCATCGCCGCGCAGGCGCGCATGCCTTCGACGGCGGGCAGGAAGCCGCGGGTCCCGCCGACCGGTTCTGGCCTGGGTTGCGCGCCGGACACAGCAGCCAGTGTGCCCCAGCCTGTGCTGTTAGGGTCAGACCGGCTTACCGGCGAGCGGAAGGAGGCCCGGGCAGCGTGAACCGCGCAAGCACGTTGCGTCTCGCGGCATGCGGCATCCTGGGCCTGGGAGCCGCGCTGCTCATCGCCGCGCTGCTGCTGTCCACCTACACCTCCGGCAAGATCGCCAAGATCCCGCTCGACATCGACCAGACGCTGTCCAGCACCGGCAGCGGAGCGGCCCTCGACCCCGCCTCGCTGCTGGGCGAGAAGTACGTGGTGGACCCCGACGTCCCAATGGTCTCCCAGCAGGCGATGACGGTCGAGACCCCCGCCAACGCCGAGGTGGTGACCTTCCAGGTCGGCACCAGCGTCCGGCGCAGCGACAAGCAGCAGGACAACGGACTGCTGCTGGCGATGGTCGACACCGTGACCCTCGACCGGCGCACCGCCGAGGCGGTGTCGGACGCCGACCGCCCCAGCGGGTCGCTGCAGCGGCCGCGGACCATCACCGACGACAAACCGGCCACCAGCATCGCGCTACCGCACGAGGGCCTGTCCTACCGGTTCCCCTACTACACCGAGAAGAAGTCCTACCCGTACTTCGATCCGATCGCGCAGAAGGCCTTCGAGGCCAACTACGACGGCGAAGACGACGTCAACGGACTGACCACCTACCGCTTCACCCAGAACGTCGGCTACGACGCCGACGGCAAGCTCGTCGAGCCGATCAAGTACGCCTCGCTCTACGACAAGAACGAGGACGGCGAGGTCACCGCGCCGGCGTCGCTGTGGGGCGTCGAGGGCGACCCCGAGGAATCCATCACGATGACCCGCTTCTACGCCGCGCAGCGCACCTTCTGGGTGGATCCGGTGTCGGGCACCATCGTTCGGGTCAAGGAGCGCGCCAACCACTACTACGCGCGGGATCCGCTCACGCCCGAGGTCGCGGTGGCCGACTACACCGTGACCTCCACCGAGCAGACCGTCGAGTCCCAGGTCGCGGCGGCCCGCGACGAACGCGACCGGCTGGCGCTGTGGTCGCGCATCCTGCCGATCAGTCTTGCCGCCGCCGGGGTGGTCGCCCTGGTCGGCGGGACCCTGCTCGGGTTGTTCAGCACCCGCGTCGAGACGGTGCTCGGCGAGCAGGGCCAGGACGACATCGAGTTGGGACTGTTCGGCAAGGACGAGACCGGCCCGATGCCCGCCGCGCAGGCGGTGACGGAGAAGATCCCCACCCGGCGACCGGAGCCACCGCCTCCCGGCCGGTGACGCCTCGGGGGGTGCTGCCGGCCTACGCCGCTGCGCTGACGATCGCGGTGACCGCGCCGCTGACGGCGCCCGGCTACCTGGTGGTGCGCGACGCCGTCTCCACCCCGCGGTCGTATCTGACCGACGCCGCGCTCGGCGTCGCCGAAGCCGCGCCGCGCGCGGTACCCCAGGACTTCGCGGTGGCCGCGCTCTCAGCGCTGGTCGACGGCGGCGTGGTGGTCAAGACGCTGCTGATCGCCGGACTGCTGCTGGCCGGCTGGGGTGCGGGGCGACTCGCCGGGCTGGTGCTGCCGCAGGGCGGGCTGCCCGGCCAGCTGCTGGCCTGCACGCTGGGGGTGTGGAACCCCTTCGTCGCGGAGCGGTTGCTGCAGGGCCACTGGAGCCTGCTGCTGGGCTACGGCTGCCTGCCGTGGGTGGCCGCGGTCGTGGTGCGGATGCGCACCGAGCCGACCGCGCGGCCCCGGTGGCGGGCGTGGGCGGCGCTGGCGTTCTGGATCGCGCTGGCCGGGCTGACACCCACCGGGCTGATCCTGGCGGCGATCGTCGCGCTGAGCGCCGTCGCGGTGCCCGGCCCGGGCCTGCCCCGGGCGCGGTGCGCGGCAGGGACGCTGGGCCTCGCGGCGCTGGCCGCGCTGCCGTGGCTGAGCGCCGCGCTGCTCGGTGCCGCGCTGGACTCGCCGCAGTCCGGCGACGGGCTGGCCGCGTTCGCGGCGCGGGCCGAGCCGGGCCTGGGCGTGCTGGGCAGCCTGGCCGGTCTCGGCGGGATCTGGAACGCCGACGCGGTGCCGCTGTCGCGGACCACCCTGTTCGCGCTGCCCGCCACGCTGGTGGTGCTGGCCGTCGTCGGCCTCGGGGTGCCGGCGCTGATTCGGCGCCCGGCGGCGGTGCCGTTCCTGGCGCTGGCCGCGGCGAGCGTCCTGCTGCCCGCCGCGCTGGCAACCGAACCCGGACTGGCCCTGCTGGCCCGCGCCGTCGACGCCGTGCCCGGGCTGGCGGTGCTGCGCGACGGCCAGAAATGGGTCGCCGCCGCGATGCCCGGCTACGCGCTGGCCGGGGCCGGCGCGCTGGTGACGCTGCGCGCCCGGCTGCGCCCGCCGGTCGCGGCCGCGCTGCTCTGCGCGGCGGTGATCGCCGTGCTGCCCGACCTCGCCTGGGGCGTCGGCGGGAAGCTGCGCCCGGTGCACTACCCGCCGGGCTGGAGCGCGGTCGCCGCGGCCGTCAACGCCGACCCGCACACCGTCGCGGTGCTGCCGCCGGACATCGTCCGCCGCTTCGCGTGGGCCGGGCCGGCGCCGGTGCTCGACCCGCTGCCCCGCTGGCTGCGGGCCGACGTGCTGTCCACCGGCGACCTGGTGGTCGCGGGGCGCACCGTGGCGGGCGAGGGCACCCGGGCCCGCCGGATCCAGCAGCTGCTGATCGACGGCGCCGACCCGGCCGCACTGGCTGCCGCCGGGGTCGGCTGGGTGGTCGCCGAGGGTGGCGAACAACTGACCCGGCTGCCGCAGGTCTACCGCGACGGCGACCTGGCGCTCTACCGGGTCCCCGATCCCCGGGCCGACCCCACGCCGCCGCAGCGGACGGCGGTGCTGCTGGCGCATCTGGTGTGGGCGGGACTGCTGCTGGGGTCCGCCGGCGCTCTCGGCGCGGCCGGGCTGCTCGCTAGACGACGCCGCTGACCCGGGAGCCGGCGTGCACCGACTCCAGCACGGCGCGCATCGCGGCGGCGCTCTGCGGCCAGGAGAACTCGCGGCTGCGCGCGGCGGCCTTGGCGCCGAGTTCGGCGCGCAGCACCGGGTCGCCCAGCAGTTGCTCGAGGCGGTCGGTCAGTTCGGCGCGGTCCTCGACCAGGATCCCGGTGACGCCGTCGACGACTGAGTCGTTGAGGCCGCCGGAGGACCGGTAGCCGATCGTCGGCAGGCCGTGCATACCGGCCTCGATCACCGACAGCCCCCAGCCCTCCTTGCGCGAGGGCAGCACATGCACCCAGCAGCGTTGCGCCACAGCGTGTTTGGTGGTGTCGTCGACGTGGCCGTGGAACGTCACCGCGTCGGAGATGTGCAGTTGCGCCGCATGCTGCACCAGGCGCTCGAGCCACCAGCCGCCGCCGACGATGTCCACGTGCAGGCCCGCCACCCGCTGGCGCAGCACGGCGACCGCCTCCAGGGCGTCCTCGATGTGCTTGTGCGGGACCAGCCGGGAGAGCACCAGCACCCGCGGGGTGGCCGAGCGGGCGGCGGACAGCGTGGCGGGCGGCGCGTCGTCGAGTCCGTTGCGCACGACGGCGACCCGACTGCCGTCCACCCCGAGGTCGGCGAGATCACGGACCGAGGGCAGCGAGACCGTCACGTACTGGTTGTGACGGTGCAGCCGCGGGGACAACCGTGACTCGATGAACCAGCCGAACCGGCCGAGCAGCCGGCCGGCCACCGGCCACTGCTCGCGGTGGCAGTGGTGCACCAGCACCACGACGCGGCGCCCGTAGGCCAGCCGCGCCAGGAACGGCACCCCGTTCTGGGCGTCGATGACCACGTCCGGGCGTGCCCGCCGCAGCGGTCCCAGGCCGAACCGGGCGGCCACCATCGCCAGCCCGGCGCGGAGGTAGACGGTGTGCCGGCCCCCGCCGCGGCTGACCTCGACGCCGTCGACCACCTCACGGCGCGCGGACCCCGGATAGCGCGCGGTGCGCAGGGTGACCCGCAGACCGGCCGCGGCCAGCTGGGACCCGATGCGCTGCAGATAGGTTTCGCTGCCACCGCCCTGGGGGTGCCCGGTGTCGCGCCAGCACAGCAGCAACACCGAGCGCACCGGCGCGGACGGACCAGACATTCGGGCAACCCTATCGTGCGGCCGGACTCTTACAGTGGACACGGTGTCCGCCACCGACCTGTTCGCGCGACGGGCGACGCTGGGCCGCTCGGCGCGGCTGCTGGCCGCGTTCCGGTTCGAACAATCCGACCCGGCCCGGTTCTACGGCGCGCTGGCCACCGACACCGCCGCGCTGGTCACCGACCTGTGGCGGGCGCGACATCCCGGCGACGTGCGTGGGCTGACCGTGCTCGACATCGGCGGGGGGCCCGGCTATTTCGCGGCGGCGTTCGCCGATGCCGGCTGGCGCTACGTCGGCGTCGAACCCGACCCGACGGAGATGCACGCCGCCGGCCGGACCGTGGCGCACGGGCCGGGGAGCTTCGTGCGCGGCTCGGGACTGGCGCTGCCGTTCGCCGACCACAGCGTCGAGGTGTGCCTGTCCTCCAATGTCGCCGAGCACGTCGCGCAGCCCTGGCAGCTGGGCGCGGAGATGCTGCGGGTGACCCGGCCGGGCGGGCTGGCGATCCTGTCCTACACCGTGTGGCTGGGCCCGTTCGGCGGCCACGAGACCGGGCTGTGGCACTACCTCGGCGGCGCCCGCGCGGCCGACCGCTACACCCGCCGCCACGGCCACCGGCCGAAGAACGACTACGGGTCGTCGCTGTTCGCGGTGTCGGCGGCCGAGGGCCTGCGGTGGGCGGCGGGCACCGGAACCCTGGTCGCGGCGTTCCCCCGCTACCACCCCCGGTGGGCGTGGTGGCTGACGTCGGTACCCGGGGTGCGCGAGTTCCTGGTGAGCAATCTGGTCCTGGTGCTCTCGCCGTCGGTAGTGTGACAGCCATGACACAGACGGCCTACAAGACCGAGTACGACAAGCTCTTCATCGGCGGCCGGTGGGTCGAACCGTCGACCTCCGAGGTCATCGAGGTGCACTCACCGGCCACCGGCGAATACGTCGGCCGGGTTCCGCTGGCGGTCACCGCCGACGTGGACGAGGCGTGCGCGGCGGCCCGCGCCGCCTTCGACTCCGGCCCGTGGCCGCGGATGACCCCGCAGGAACGGCAGGCCGTCATCGCCAACGCGGTCAAACTGATCGAGGACCGCGCCGACCTGTTCAAGTTCCTGCTCAGGAGCGAGACCGGCCAGCCGCCGACGATCATCGACATGATGCAGTACGGCGCCTCGGTGTCCGGGCTGCAGTTCTACGCCAGTGCGGCGGACAAGTTCACCTGGCGCGACATCCGCGACGGCATCTACGGCCAGACCCTGGTGGTGCGCGAGCCGGTCGGTGTCGTCGGCGCGGTGGTGGCCTGGAACGTGCCGCTGTTCCTGGCGTGCAACAAACTGGGGCCCGCGCTGCTGGCCGGATGCACCGTGGTGCTCAAGCCGGCTTCCGAGACCCCGCTGTGCGCCAACGCGCTGGCGGAGGTGTTCGCCGAGGCGGGCCTGCCCGAGGGTGTGCTGTCGGTCGTGCCCGGCGGCCCGGAGACCGGCCGGGCGCTGACCGCCAACCCCGACATCGACAAGCTCACCTTCACCGGCAGCTCCTCGGTGGGCCGCGAGATCGGCATGCGCGCCGCCGAACATCTCAAGCCGTGCACGCTGGAACTCGGTGGCAAGTCGGCGGCGATCATCCTCGCCGACGCCGATCTCGACGCCACCCTGCCGATGCTGATCTTCTCCGGGCTGATGAACAGCGGGCAGGCCTGCGTGGGCCAGACCCGGATCCTGGCACCGCGGTCGCGCTACGACGAGGTGGTGGCCAAGGTGTCCGCCGCGGCGGCGGGGATGCCGGTCGGCCTGCCCGACGACCCGGGCGCGATGATCGGACCGCTGATCAGCGAGACGCAGCGCAAGCGCGTCGAGGGCTACATCGCCAAGGGCGTCGAGGAGGGTGCCCGGCTGGTCACCGGCGGCGGGCGGCCGGAGGGCCTGGATTCGGGTTACTACGTGCAGCCGACGGTGTTCGCCGACGTCGACAACGCCATGACGATCGCGCAGGAGGAGATCTTCGGGCCGGTGCTCTCGATCATCCCCTACGACACCGAGGAGGACGCGGTCCGCATCGCCAACGATTCGGAGTACGGCCTGGCCGGCAGCGTGTGGACCACCGACTACGACAAGGCCGTCGAGATCGCCTCGAAGATCCGCACCGGGACCTACGCGGTGAACATGTACGCGTTCGACCCGGGCGCGCCGTTCGGCGGTTTCAAGAACTCCGGCATCGGCCGGGAGAACGGGCTGGAGGGCATCGAGGAGTACGTGCTGCACAAGAGCGTGCTGCTGCCGTTCGGCTACACCCCGGCGAGCTGAGGGCTCAGAACAGCACCCGCGCGATCATCTCCGCGACCGCGGCGGGCTTGTCGGCGCCCTCGATCTCGACGGTGTGGCGCACGGTCAGGTTGACGGTGCCGGCATCGACCGCGGTGACGTCGGCCAGCTCCGAGCGCACCCGGATGCGCGCCCCCACCGGGACCGCCGCCAGGAAGCGCACCTTGTTCAGTCCGTAGTTGATCGCCATCTTCGCGTTGCCGAACCTGAAGTTGTCCTTGCTCAACGCGGGGATGAGCGAGAGGGTCAGGAACCCGTGCGCGATCGGGGTCCGGTAGGGACTCTCGGCCTTGGCCCGCTCGACGTCGATGTGGATCCACTGGCGGTCGCCGGTGACCTCGGCGAAATCGTTGACCCGCTGCTGGTCGATCGTCATCCAGTCGCTCACGCCGAGTTCGGTGCCGAGCAGCGCCTGGGCTTCGTCGATGGAGTTGATCACCTTCATGTTCGGCTCCCGTCAGCGGAATATGATCCCCATCATGCACCCGCAGCAGGACGACTTCGCCGCGCTGTGCGCCAACGACGCGGAGTTGGCGAAACTGCGCGGGGAGCTTCGGGAGTTCCTGGTCGCCGATCGCGCGGAGTTCGGCTGGCAGCCGAAGGCTGATGCGTGGCTGTCCAGTTGGGACGAGGCGTTCAGCGCCCGGTTGGGTGCGGCCGGGTTCCTCGGCCTGACCATCCCGCCCGAGTACGGCGGGCGCGGGCTGGGCCACCTGCACCGCTACGTGGTCACCGAGGAGTTGCTGGCCTGCGGGGCGCCGGTGGCCGCGCACTGGATCGCCGACCGGCAGGTGGGTCCGGGCCTGCTGTCCTACGGCACCGAGGAACAGCGCCGCCGGCTGCTGCCGGAGATCGCCGCGGGCCGGTACTTCTCGGCGATCGGGATGAGCGAGCCGCAGGCCGGATCGGACCTGGCGGCCGCCGCCGCGCGGGCCACCCGCACCGACGGCGGCTGGGTGCTGTCCGGCACCAAGGTGTGGACCAGCGGCGCGCACCTGGCGCACCAGATCGTGGTGCTGGCCCGCACCGGCGCGCCGGATGCCGCACACCGGCACGCCGGGTTCAGCCAGTTCATCGTGCCGACCGACTCGCCGGGGATCGACATCAGCCCGATCGTGCTGATGTCGGGGGAACACCACTTCAACGAGGTCCACTTCGACGAGGTGTTCATCGACGACGACAACGTGCTCGGCGAGATCGGCGACGGATGGCGGCAGGTGACCACCGAGTTGTCGGTCGAGCGCAGCGGGCCCGAGCGGATCCTGAGCACCGCGCCGCTGCTCACCGCACTGGTGCGACTCCTGGCCGCCCAGGATGATGTGGCCGATCACACCGCGGCGGCGGTGGGAGAGATTCTCGCGCAACTGATTTCGCTGCGCCAGCTGTCGGTGTCGGTCGCGCGGGCGCTCGCCGACGGGCACGCCCCGGTCAACGAGGCGGCTCTGGTCAAGGACCTGGGCACCCGCTTCGAGCAGGAGTCGGTCGAACTCGCCGCCGCGCTGCTGAGCTTCGCTCGCGCCGGCGAGGACCGGGCGGAGGTGGCGGCACTGGTGGAGGTGGCGCGGCTGCACGCGCCGCTGTTCACGTTGCGCGGCGGCACCAACGAGGTGCTGCGCGGCATGGTGGCCAGGGGCATGGGGCTGCGGTGAGCACCGCGTTGCGCGGCGGCGTCTTCACCGCTCCCGACGACGATCTGGGCGACCTGCGGGCGCTGGTGGGTGACATCGGTGCGCGCTCCTTCGACGCCCGGATCGGGCACCGCTCGCTTCCCGACGCCTTCGACCGCGATGCCTGGTGCAATCTTGAGGAGTCCGGTCTGACCCGTCTGGACAGCACGGCCGAATCCGGCGGCGGCCCCACCGAAGTCGCGCTGATCCTGCGCTGCCTGGCCCGCCACGCGGTGACGGTGCCGTTGGCCGAGACCGACCTGCTGGGCTGCTGGCTGGCGGCGCAGGCCGGCCTCGCGGTGCCGGAGTCCGGTCCGGTGACGCTGGCCCTGGGCGAGGCCTCCCCCGCCGGCGGACGCCTCACAGCCACCCTGACCGCCGTGCCCTACGCGGGAGTCGCCGATGCCGTGGTGCTGGCGGTGCGCGACGGGGAACTGTTGCGGGTGGCCGTCGCCGATCCCGCCGAACTGTCGATCCAGCCCGGCCATAACGGCGGTGGAGAGCCCCGCGACAGCGTCACCGTCGACCGGGCGGTGGCGGATTTCACCGATGTCGAGGGCCGCACCGTCGAACTGATCCGACGCGGCGCGTGGGCGCGGTGCATGCAGGCGGTCGGCGCCCTGGACGCGGCGGTCGAGTTCTCGGTGGCGCACACCCGCGAACGCGAGCAGTTCGGCCGGCCGCTGAGTGCGTTCCAGTCCGTCCAGCACACCCTGGCGACGATGGCCGGAGAGGTCGAACGGGCCCGGGCCGCAGCCGAACTGGCGGTCGCCGCCGCCACCGAGCACGGGTTCGCCAGCCCGCAGGCGGACTACGCGGTCACGGTGGCCAAAGTCACCCTCGGTCAGGTGGTGCCCCGGGTGGCCACCTCGGCGCATCAACTCCACGGCGCGATCGGGGCGACCATCGAGCACCGGCTGTGGCTGGCCACCATGCGGGCGCGCAGCTGGATGGACGAGTTCGGCGACACCGCGCACTACGCGTGCCGACTGGGCCGGATGGCGCTCTCCGCCGCCGACCCGTGGGACGTGATCGTCGGTCAGCCGATGCTGGCCTGAACGACGATCCCGTTCTCGATCACGAAGTTGATGCGGTCGTAGCGATAGTCCATCGTCACCTGGTAGAACTCGCCGTCGCGCGCGACGACCCGGACCACGTAGCCCCTGTCCCTGGCCAGTGCCCCGGCGTCGGCCTCGCCGAGACCGGTCAATCCCTCCAGGTCGCCCTCGTCCGGTCCCACGAGGTCGCCGCCGGGATCGCCGCCAGGATCGCCTTCGGTGTCGCCGGGGACACCACCGGTCCCCTCGCTGCCCCACACCGAGAAGAGTCCGGTGTCCCCGCCCGCTCCGGCGGCGCCATCGGCCTGACCGATCGCCCCGGCCGCCCCGTTACCGCCGCGGCCCCCGCTGCCGCCGAAC
>NZ_JBJTCF010000105.1:0-47271 GCF_046091765.1 Mycobacterium sp. | reverse complement strand
GCAGCGGGGGCCGCCCCGTCACCGCCGCGGCCCCCGCTGCCGCCGAACAACCCGCCCGGCCCGCCGTCGCCGCCATCGCCGCCCGGGGGGAGCGCAACGCCGCCGTCGCCCCCGTCACCGAACAATCCGGCCGACCCGCCGCGGCCGCCGTTGTACCCGTTGCCGCCGTTACCGAAGAGTCCGGCGTTACCGCCCACGCACGGTCCGGCCGGGCAGGTCTCGGGGGTCCACGAGTAGCCGTCGCCCCAGATCAGTCCGCCGTTGGGCCTGTCGGCGCTGCCGTTCCCGAAAAACCCGCGCAGCGGGTCGACGGGGCCGGCGGGAGTCTGCGCGGGCCGGATCGCCGGCCTGGTCGCGGGCTTGGGCGCGGGCTTGGGCGAGTCGCGTCGCTGGCTGTGCCGGGGCGCCGACGATTCACCGGTCCGGTCGGCGCGCCCAATCCGGTCAGCACCGGCCCCGGGGGAATCAGCATCGGCGACGGCCGACGAACCGGCCCAGCACAGACCGGCAAGCACCGCCGCCGCGCCCCACCGGAAACCTGACATCACCCGCTCCACACCGCTTTCTCAGCGAAGCTTACACCTGATCGATCTAGAAGGGCGGGGGATCGTCGCCGGGGTCCGGCGGGGGTCCGGCGTAGCTGTCGCATCGGTCGCGGGCACGGTGATTGCGGGCACGTTCGGTGGCGATGCGGTGGGCCCGGTTCTGCGCCCGGGTGGTGCGCCGCAGGGGCATCATCGCGGTGCGGTGCCCGCAGGGCGCTTCGCCGGCGCCCGGTCGCGGACTAACCGGTTCTCGGGCCGGCGGCGTGGAGATGGGCAGGGCGGGAAACAGCGTCGCACTGCCCGGGGTGGTGATGTAGATCTGGTCGCCGGGCAGCGTCCAGATGACGGTGCCATCGGGCAGCTGCTGATCCTGCCAGCCCCAAAAAGTCTTCAGCAAGTGGTGAAAACGACACAGGAACTTGATGTTTGACGCATGTGTGCACCCGCCCCGGGCGTGCGGCACGGTGTGGTCGAGATCGCACTCGGTGGCCGGGTGGTCACACCCGGGAGCGCGGCAGGTCATGTCCCGGGCGCGCACGAAGTCGGCCAGCGCGCGGGAGGGCCGGTAGCGCGGTTCGGCGACGGCCGGGTCGGCCAGGGTCCGTAGCCGGACGGTGGCCGCCAGGTCGCGAAGCTGTTCGGCGCTGATCCAGGCCCCCGAGCCCAGCAGGTAGGCGGGCCGGTCGCCGCGTCCCTCGACGGTCGCCTGCTCGGCGACGACCTGCACCACCACCGGCGAGGCGACCTTGGCCGTCGCGGGGCAGGTGGAGTTGCCGCACTGGCAGCACAGCCGATCGGCACCGCCGGCCAGAGCGCCGAGAGCATCGGCGCGGCGCTGGGCCCTGGTGCGCGGATCGTCGGCGCACACCGTGGCCGCCAGCGCGTCCAGCCGCTTGTCGAGCACTTCGGCATCGGTGGCGAACAACCGCGCCGCGACGTCGGCCGATCCGTCCTGTGCGGCCCAGATGGTCACGTCGCGGTCGCGCGCCCGCTCGCGCTCGCGGCGGACGGCGTCGGGGTCGACGTGGGCGATGATGCGGTCGATCTCACGGGCCAGCCGGCCCTGCATCATCGACGGCCAGCACGCCGCGCGGGCGGCCAACTGCCGGTCGACCGCCGCGCGCGCACCCTCGTCGGTGATCAGCGTGGTGCGGTAGACGATGGTGCGATAGGTCGCCAGGTCGATGTCGCCGGCCTCGAACACCGCCGCCACGGCGGGCAGCCCGAGCATCGCCAGGCCGTAGTTCATCGCGCTGCCCGCCCGCCCCAGGCTGATCCCCAGCGCCGCGGCGATCTCCGCGCCCACCGCCGCCCAGGTGTCCACCGCCCACTCGGCCCGCTCGCCGCGCTCAGCCCGGCGCATCTCGAACAACTCCGCAACCTTGCGCAGCCTCAGCGCCGCGGCCCGGTTCTCCGCGCGCTGCGCGTCGACGATGCCGGCGATCACCGACCGGGAGGCCGCTGTGCGCGGGGGCTCCCAATAGTCGTGAACCGGTCCACCGAACATGTGTTCGATTTTAGGACGGGGGTCCGACAACAATCGGAAATCAGGTGCCGGTCCAGTTCGGGGCGCGCTTCTCGGCGAACGCCACCGCGCCCTCGCGGGCGTCCTTGGAGGCGAACACCGGCCCGATGATCGCGGCCTGCTCGCGCCACTGGTCTGCGGGACTCCAGCCGCGCGACTCGACGATGACCCGCTTGGTGGCGGCCACCGCCAGCGGCCCGTTGACGGTGATCCGCTCGGCCAGCGCGATCGCCGCGGCCAGCGCCTGCCCGGGCTCGCAGAGCGCATTGACCAGGCCCAGCTGGTGCGCCCGCTCGGCAGAGAGCGTGTCGCCGGTCAGCGCCAGCTCCATGGCGATCTGGAACGGGATGCGCTGCGGCAGCCGCAGCAGCCCGCCACCGGCGGCGACCAGCCCGCGCTTGACCTCCGGGATACCGAAGGCGGCGTTGGTGGCGGCGACGATCAGGTCGGTCGCCAGCGCCAGTTCGGTCCCGCCGGCCAGCGCGTAGCCCTCGACGGCGGCGATAACCGGCTTGACCGGCGGCCGTTCGGTGAAGCCCAGACCGCGACCCTTGACCGCGACGTTCTCCCCGCGGGCGAACGCCTTGAGGTCCATGCCGGCGCAGAACGAACCGCCCGCGCCGGTGACGATGCCGACCGACAGTCCGGGATCGTCGTCGAGCCGGTCGGTGGCGGCGGCCAGCCCGTGGCTGACCGCGGCGTTGACCGCGTTCTTGGCCTCGGGCCGGTTGATGGTGATGACCAGGATGCGGTCACGCTGCTCGGTCAGGACGGCGGTTTCATCGCTCACCCGGGGATCGTAACGACGGCGGCGACGGAAGTGTCCGCATAGTGACCGCATAATGTCCGCATGGCCGCGGATATCCATCCGGAATTGCGCCGGATCGCGCGTTTCGTGCCGCGCCGGATGGTCTATCCCTGGTCGGTGCCGCTGCTGCGGCGGCTGCCGGATCTGCCCCGACCGTCGAATGACGGTGTGGAGGTGCTCACCCTTGCCGGCGGAGCCGGGACGCGGCTGTACCGGCCGGCCGGCGCGTCGAGTCCGGCCCCTGCCCTGGTGTGGATCCACGGCGGCGGCTATGTGATCGGCAGCGCCGCGCAGGACGACCGGCTCTGCCGTGACTGGGCACACCGGCTGGGCATGGTGGTGGCGTCCGTGGAGTACCGCCTGGCCCCGGAGGACCCCTACCCGACTCCTCTGGAGGACTGCTATCAGGTGCTGACCTGGCTGGCCGGGTTGCCCGGGGTGGACCGCGACCGGATCGCGATCGGCGGGGCCAGCGCGGGCGGCGGGCTGGCCGCAGCACTGGCGCTGCTGGCCCGCGACCGCGGCGAGATCCGGCCGGTGCTGCAGCTGCTGTCCTACCCGATGCTCGACGACCGGACCCTCGATCCCGCTCTCGATGATCCCGGTTTCCGGCTGTGGGACACCGCCAGCAACCGGTTCGGGTGGGGGTCCTATCTCGGCGACGCCGATCCGGACAGCGCGGTACCGGCCCGCCGCGAGGACCTCGCCGATCTGCCGCCGGCCTGGATCGGGGTGGGAACGCTGGATCTCTTCCACGGCGAGGACCTCACCTACGCGGCCCGCCTCGCCGCCGCGGGCGTGCCGTGCGAGTTCCACGAGGTTCCCGGGGCGTTCCACGGATTCGACCGCATCGCACCCAAAGCCGCTGTCTCCCAAGTGTATTTTGACGACTCCTGCGCGAATCTGCGGAAGGCCTGCGCGTGACGGCACTGACGCAGCAGCAGGGCGATCTGCGCGACGTGGTCGGCGAGGTGATGGCGGCCCGCTCCGGCGAGGCCGAGGTGCGCCGGCAGATGGCCGGGGACGCCGGATACGACCCGGACCTGTGGGCCGAACTGGCCGGGATGGGACTGCTCGGCCTGATCATCCCGGAGGAGTACGGCGGGTCGGGCGCGGGCGCGACCGAACTCAGCGTGGTGGCCGAGCAGATGGGCCGGGCGCTGCTGTGCGCGCCGTACCTGTCCACCGCGGTGCTGACGCCGTACCTGCTCGCCGCACTCGACGACGCGGCCGAGAGCCGGGCGGTGCTGCCCCGCATCGCCTCCGGCGAACTGATCGCCACCGTGGCGTTCGCCGAGGCCGGCTCGACGCGTCCGCCGGCCGAGCCCGCCACCGTCGCGAGTCACGACGCCGGCGGCTGGCGGCTGACCGGCGAGAAGACCTACGTGCTGGACGCCGCCATCGCCGACCTGGTGTACGTGGCGGCCCAATCCGGTTCGGGCACCGCGGTTTTCGCCGTGGAGCGCGTGGCACCCGGGCTGACGGTCACCCCGCTGGAGACCCTCGACCAGACCCGCCGGCAAGGGCGGCTGACCCTGGCCGACACCCCGGCCCGGCTGATCGGGGCGGCGGACGGCGGTGCGGATGCCCTGGCGGTGGCGCTGGACCGGGCGGCGGTGGCGTTGGTCGCCGAGCAGGCCGGCGGTGCGCTGCACGCCACCCAGATGGCCGTCGACTATGCGCGCACCCGCCACCAGTTCGGCCGCGCAATCGGCAGCTTCCAGGCGGTCAAGCACATGTGCGTGGACATGCTGCTGGAGGCGCAGTCCGCACTGTCGGCCGCGCGTCACGTCGCCGCCGCGTTCGACGCCGCGGAGCCCGATCGGCTGGCCGATCTGGCGCTGGCCCAGTCCTACTGCTCGGACGCGTTCGTCTTCGTGGCCGCCACCACCATCCAGGCGCACGGCGGCATCGGCTTCACCTGGGAGCACCCCGCGCACCTGTATCTGCGGCGCGCCCGCACCAACGCCCAGATCTTCGGCAGCCCGGCCTGGCACCGGGAGCGCTACATTCGATTGCAGGAGGAACGCTGATGACCGATCCCGACGAGGACGTGCGCGCCGAGGTCCGCGGTTGGCTGGCTGAGAACTGGGATCCGGTCACCGACCGCGCCGAGTGGGGCCGCCGCGTCGTCGATGCCGGCTGGGCGGTGCCCAGTTGGGAGCCGCAGTGGTGGGGCCGCGGACTCACCGATGCCCAATCCCGCATCGTGGCAGCCGAATTCGCCGCCGTCGGCGCGCCCGGAAGCGGGCACGATCGCGCCGACATGATGGCCTGCACCCTGCACGATCTGGGCACCGACGAGCAGAAGCACCGGTTGATCCCGCCGTCGATCCGCGGCGAGACGCGGTGGTGCCTGCTCTACAGCGAACCCGGTGCCGGGTCGGACCTGGCCGGGCTGCGCACTCGCGCCGAGCGCGACGGGGACGACTGGGTGGTCACCGGCCAGAAGGTGTGGACCTCGTTCGCCACCGCCGCCGACTACGGCCTGCTGGTCGCGCGCACCGACTGGGACGTGCCCAAGCACCGGGGGATCAGCTTCTTCATCTTCCCGATGCGCCAGCCGGGCGTGGAGGTCCGCCCGATCCACCAGATCACCGGCGAGTCGGAGTTCAACGAGGTGTTCATCACCGACGCCCGGGTGCCGCACGCCAACCTGGTCGGCGAACCCGGCGGCGGCTGGGCGGTGCTGCAGTTGGCGCTGGCCTACGAGCGGCGACTGATGGGTGATCTGGCCCGGACCTCACGGGTCGCCCGCGACCTCAAGCCCGACGCCGACAGTCTGATCGGGATGGCGCGTTCGGCAGGGGCGCTCTCCGATGCGCACATCCGTCAGCAGATCGCCCGGATGGACGGCTACGCGGCGGTCAACCGGTGGAACACCCAGCGCGCCAAGGCAACCGGCGACCGGGTCGAGGCGGCCACCCTAATGGCGCTGGGCAAGATCGCGATGTCGCGGATCCTGCACGGCACCGCGCAGGTGCAGACCGAGATCACCGGCGCCGAGTCGATGCTCACCGGATCGGACAATCCGGTCGGCGACGCGGTGAACTTCCGGACGCTCAACGCCTACTTCACCTCGATCGGCGGCGGCACCGACCAGATTCAGCGCAACATCGTCGGCGAACGGGTACTGGGGCTGCCCAAGGAGCCCGAGCCCTACCGCGACACTCCCTTCCGGGATCTGCCGCACTGAGAACCGTGCCTCACCCGAAGTGCACGACGTCGCCGCCCCAGACCGCGCGGATCTCGGCGTCGGCGTCGTAGACGATGCGATCGGCGCGGTCGATGACCAGACACGCCCGGTCCGCTTCCTGATACGGCGTCCACTCCGGCTCGCCGGGCGGGCCGTTCGGCTTGGAGTTGGCGGCGAAGTTGACCCAGCGGGTCCGGATCCGGCGGGACACCCCCTTGGCCGCCTTCGCCCCGCCCAGTTTGAGCGTGACGTCGCGGGGTGCGCCCAAAGTGCCCCAGACATAGGGCAATTCGGTGGCGTGAGCGGCGCGCACCAGCAGCAGCTTCATGATCGGGGTGGAGAAGTCGAAGCGGTACAGGTAGACCGGAGCGACCCTGCTGTGCCCCTCGGCCAGCCACACCGTGGGCATCCGGAATCCCACGTCGCTGGCGATGTTCAGGCCGCGGGCGCGCCCCGGGTAGCTCGCCCCGAGTTGCTGCTCGGTGGGCAACTGCAGGTCAGGCTGCTCGGCGGCGATCTCGGTGAACATCGAGGTGATCGCGCGCGGGGTGATCGGCATCAGCGGGGAGCGCATCAGGCGGAACAGCGCGGCCTCGTTGCGGTTGGTTCCGATGATCAGCGGGACCGGGTGCGTGCGGCCGTCGCGGGCCGCGCACACCGGATAGTCCGGCAGCAGGTCGCCGTCGACGATCGGCACGAAGGCCAGGGTTCCGGGATTGCGCACCGGCACCTCGTCGAACACCTTCTTGGTCGCCGAGATCAGCGCAGGGACGTCCACCTCGCGCAACCGTTTCGCGTCGGCGTGGTCAATGCCGAGGTGGTCGAGCACCTCATGGGTGACGCGCTCGGCGCGGTCGGGGTCGTAGACGGAGGTCGCCGGTGAGCTCTGCGCGATCGCGTTGGCGAACAGCCCGGCGGCCTGCGGGACGGCCAGCAGGGTGGTGACGATTCCCGCGCCGGCGGACTCGCCGAACAGCGTCACCCGGTCGGGGTCACCGCCGAACGCGGCGATGTTCGCGGCGACCCAGCGCAGCGCGGCGAGCACGTCCCGCAGGCCGACGTTGGTGTCGAACTGGCCGCCCGGGCCGGTGGGGGTCAGGAACCCGAAGACGCCCAGCCGGTAGTTGAGCGTGACCACGACGACGTCGCCGGTGCTCGACAGCCGTCGTCCGTGGTAGAGCGCCTGGCTGCCGGACCCGAGCACGTAGGCGCCGCCGTGCAGCCAGACCAGCACCGGCTTGGCGTCGCCGGCCCGGGTGCCCGAGGGCGCCCAGACGTTGAGCCGCAGACAGTCCTCGTCCTGCGGGCCGCCGAGGTCCAGCGGGAAGTTCGGGATGGGTGGCTGCGGGCACACGTTGCCGTAGCGCCTCGCCTCGAATACCTCGGTCCAGCGCGGGGGCGGCTGGGGGGCGCGGAAGCGCAGTTCGCCGACCGGGGCCGCCGCGTACGGGATGCCCTTCCAGCTGGCCGTCTGTCCGTCGTCGACACCCCGCACCGGGCCGTGGGTCGTGTCGACCACGGGCGTATCGGTTTTCACCTGTCGATCCCTTCCGTGAATCTCCCAGATTACCGGGGTGTGTAGTGCTCGATGAGGCCCTGCTTGTAGAGCTTGCCGGTGTCGGTGCGGGGTAGCTGTTCGGTGAAGTGGATCTTCCGCGGGCATTTGAAGTGCGCCAGCCGTTCGCGCAGCCAGTCCAGCAGCTCCTCGGCGAAATGCTCGCTGGCCTCGCCGTGGTCGACCAGTTGGACCACGCCCGTCACCGACTGCCCCATCTCGGCGTCGGGGATGCCGAACACCGCCGCGTCGAGCACCCGGGGATGGGCGACCAGTGCGTTCTCCGCCTCCTGCGGATAGATGTTGACCCCGCCGGAGATGATCATGTGGTGGCGCCGGTCGGTCAGGAAGAGGTAGCCCTCCTCGTCGAGGTGGCCGACGTCGCCGACGGTGACCCAGCCCTCCCGGTGGCGTGAGGCCGCGGTCTTCTCCGGGTCGTTGAGGTACTCGAAGGCCCGGCCGCCCTCGAAGTAGACCTCGCCGGGTTCGCCGGACGGAAGTTCAGCACCGTCCTCGCCGACGATGTGCAGCGCGCCCGAGATCACCCGGCCGACCGATCCGGGGCGCTCCAGCCACTCCGCGGCGGTGATCAACGTGAAGCCGACCGCCTCGGAGGAGGCGTAGTACTCGTCGACGATCGGACCCCACCAGTCGATCATCTGGCTCTTGATCTCCACCGGACAGGGCGCGGCCGCGTGGATCACCCGCCGCAGGCTGGAGACGTCGTAGCCATCGCGGATCTCCGGCGGAAGCCGAAGCATCCGGGTGAACATCGCTGGCACGAACTGGCCATGGGTGACGCCGTGCTCTTCGATCGCCGCCAGTGCCCCGGCCGCGTCGAACTTCTCCATCACCACCACCGGGATGCCGGCGGCCTGCATCGTCATCGACCAGACCGACGGCGCGGTGTGGTAGAGCGGAGCGGGGCTGAGGTAGACCGCTTCCGGATCGGCCCACACCGACACCAGATTGGTCAGCACGCCCGGTGCCGTGGCGGGCGACTCGTGGCTGAGCTCGCGCTTGATGCCCTTGGGCCGCCCGGTGGTGCCCGAGGAGTACTGCAGCAGGTCACCCTCGATCTCGTCGTCGATCGGCGTAACCGGTTGGTCGGCAGCGCATTCCGGGTACCTGCGCCATCCGTCCAGATCGTCGTCGGCCATCAGGAGCACATCGGGCAGGCCCTGAGGCAGATGGTCGCCGAGACGCTCGCACAGCGGGCGCAGGGCCGCCGAGGCGATCACCGCCTTGGCGGCGCTGTTGTCGATGATGTAGGCCGCCTCCGCGGCGGTGAGGTGGGTGTTGATGGGCACGTAGTACAGCCCGGAGCGCCGCGCCGCCCACATCGCGGCGTGGAAGTGTTCGTTGTTCTCCATCAGGATGGCCACCACGTCGCCCTCGCGCAGGCCGGCTGCGCGCAGCAGGTGGGCCAACTGGTTGGCGCGGGACTCCAGGGCGGCGAAGGTGACGACCGTGCCGGACGGGGAAAGCACGACGGCGGGTTTGTCCGGGGTCGCCTCGGCGTGTTCGCGAATCTGCATGGTCAGTCGCCGCGCCGATACCAGGCGACCATGAAGGTGACCATCGCCGCTGTCAGCGCGATGAGCACCCAGACGATGATCGCCTCGTCGATCCAGGAGCCCGCGGGCGGACTGCCCGGCAGCACGCTGCGGATCGGCACCACCGCGAACAGCATCGCCGCGAACCAGGTCCCGAACGCGGGCTGGAAGACCTTCTTGCCGCGCAGGGTTTCGATCGCCACGAACAGCGCCAGCGCCGGGAGCGCCACCAGCACCAGGCAGAAGCCGGCGATCAGCAGCAGTGGGCCGCGCGAGCGGTCGAAGGTGATCGTCGCGTTCTGGTCGGCCTGCCCCGGGCTGGTCGGCGGTCCGAGCCGGTCGCTGCGGATGTCCCATCCGTTGAGCGAACCGGCGACTTCCACCCGGGCCGGCACGAAGCGGCGCGTGTCGCCGGATCCGACGAACACCTCGGCGCTGATCGTGCCGGTGGCGAAGGAGTCGAACGGCCAGCGGTCGGCGTCGCCGAAGGCGAACAGCGTGGTGTCCTCCCGCGCCGGTGTGCGGCCCTGCGGGTAGTTGAGTTCGCCGAAGTCGGTGGACGGGTAGAGGCGCACCGTCATGTCGGTGTTGAGCACCCCGAACTGCGGATCCATCAGGCTCTGCTCGGGGATCACCAGCACCCGCGCATCGACCGCGTTGTCGGTCGGGCGGATTCCGGTGACCTCGAGCAGGACGATCGTTTCGGTGGCGTTCCGCAGATCCCTGGGCTCGAGCACCTGGGCCTTGCTGTCCAGCCAGAAGTAGCCGATCAGCGACAGCAGGTAGACGGCGGCGATCACAATGCCGGTGCCCACGCCGGCCCAGCGCCGGGCCGGCCGCCGGGGCTTCGGTGCGGGCGGCGCCGCCGGAGCGGGGCCGGTCAACGTGTCTGGGTCAGTCGGCATCAGCAAGGCGCTGCTTGAGCGCGTCGAACTCGTCGCGGACACCGGTCGGCAGCCTGTCGCCGACGAACTCGAACCACTGCTCGATCAGCGGCAGCTCGGCGCGCCACTCCGACGGGTCGACCCGCAGTGCCTCGGCGACGTCTGCGCCGTCCACCGTCAGCCCGCCGAGGTCCAGGTCGGCCACGTCGGGGACGATCCCGATCGGGGTGTCCGTGCCGGTGGCCCGGCCCTCCACCCGCTCCACGATCCACTTGAGCACCCGGCTGTTCTCGCCGAAGCCCGGCCACAGGAAGCGGCCGTCGTCGCCGCGGCGGAACCAGTTCACGAAGAAGATCTTCGGCAGCTTGGACTCGTCGGAGTTCTTGCCCAGGTCGATCCAGTGCTGGAAGTAGTCGCCGACGTTGTAGCCGAGGAAGGGCAGCATCGCCATCGGGTCGCGGCGGATCGCGCCGACGGTCCCCTCGGCGGCGGCGGTCTGCTCGCTGCCCAGGGTTGCCCCGATGAACACCCCGTGCAGCCAGTCGCGGGCCTGGGTCACCAGCGGGACGGTGGTCTTGCGGCGACCCCCGAAGAGGATCGCGGTCAGCGGCACCCCCTGCGGGTCGTCCCACTCCGGCGCCAGCGTCGGGCACTGCGACATCGGGGTGCAGTAGCGCGAATTCGGATGTGCCGCAGGCTCTCCGGAGTCAGGCGACCAGTCGTTGCCCTTCCAGTCCACGAGGTGCTGCGGGTCGCCCTCCAGGCCCTCCCACCAGACCCCGCCGTCGTCGGTCAGCGCGACGTTGGTGAAGACGGTGTTGCCGGCGGCGACGGTTTTCATCGCGTTGGGGTTGGACTTCCAGTTGGTGCCCGGTGCGACGCCGAAGAAGCCGTACTCGGGGTTGACCGCATAGAGCCGACCGTCCTCGCCGAACCGCATCCAGGCGATGTCGTCGCCCAGGGTCTCGGCGCGCCAGCCCGGTACGGTCGGCTGCAGCATCGCCAGGTTGGTCTTGCCGCACGCCGACGGGAATGCCGCCGCGATGTAGTACGCCTTGTTCTCCGGCGAGATCAGTTTGAGGATCAGCATGTGCTCGGCCAGCCAGCCCTCGTCGCGGGCCATCGCCGAGGCGATCCGCAGCGAGTAGCACTTCTTGCCGAGCAGGGCGTTGCCGCCGTAGCCCGACCCGTAGCTCCAGATCTCCCGGGTCTCCGGGAAGTGGGTGATGTATTTGGTGTCGCTGCACGGCCACGACACGTCGGGCTGGCCGGGCTCCAGCGGGGCGCCGACCGAGTGCAGTGCCTTGACGAAGAACCCGTCCTCGCCCAGCTTGGCCAGCGCCGCCGTACCCATCCGCGTCATGGTGCGCATCGAGACCACCACGTACTCCGAGTCGGTGATCTCCACGCCCAGCTTGGGTTCGGCGGCGCTCAGCGGCCCCATGCAGAACGGCACCACGTACATCGTCCGGCCGCGCATGCAGCCGCGGTAGAGGTCGGTCATGGTGGCCCGCATCTCGGCGGGGTCCATCCAGTTGTTGGTCGGGCCGGCGTCGCTTTCGCGCTGCGAGCAGATGAACGTGCGGGACTCCACCCGCGCGACGTCCGAGGGAGTCGAGCGGGCCAGGTAGGAGCTGGGCTCCTCGGTGTCGCTGAGCGGAATGAACGTGCCTGCCGCGACGAGGCGCTCACACAGCCGCCGGTACTCCTGCTCCGAACCGTCGGCGAACACGACCCGGTCGGGTCCGGTGAGCTCGGCGACTTCGCGCACCCAGGCCAACAGCTCCGCGTGGGCGGTCGGAGCCGAATCCAGACCGGGGATTGTCGCTGACGTCATCGGTGTCTCCCGCTTGCTCTTCTGACACATGCTTCAGGTGTTCAGGTTAACGTGGGCCGCGCAGGCGCCGGAAACCGGCGGTGTCTGCGGTGTCCGTGGTCTCGGCGGCCAGCAGCCGCCCCGCCACCTCCTGCTGCGTTGCCGTACGCAGGGCGGCGGTCACCTCGACAACCCACCGGTCCAGGGCGGCGCGTTCGGCGAGCAGCCGCCGGGTGCGCACCACCCAGCAGGCCAGGGCGAGGCCGGCGGCCGAGCAGGCCAGCACGGCGGCCGGCGCCCAGCGCGGCGCCAGGTCGGCCACGACCCGGCCCGCGGTCAGCGCGACGCCCAACCCGAAGCCGCCGCCCAGCAGCGTCGTCAGGCGGTTCTCCAGCTCGGGCCGGGTGGGCGGCGGCGGGTACTCCTCGGGTGGGCCGGCCCCGGCCGGGCAGCCGAGCCACCGGTCGGCTTCCCGGTCCAGATCCGCGCGCACCGCCGCCACCCGCTGCCGCACGTGGTCGACGAACTCCTCCCGGCGGCGGGCGGGCAGTTCGGCGGCCCGGCTCTGCAACTCGGCGCGCAGCGCGGCGCACCGCGCCCGGATCTGCCCGGCCAGTTCCAGGCGGGCGCGGCGCAGCTGGGGGAGCCGGGTCGGCGGTGTCCGTCGCGGCCCGGTCACGGCTCGCACGGCCCGGACCAACGCGTCGGTCCGCTCCGGCCCGACGTCGGGCCGGGCCGCGACGCCGACCCAGATCGCGTCGGCGTAGTGAGGCGCGCGGCGGATCAGCGCAGCCCGGTTGGCCTCGAGCACCGCCCGCCAGCCGCGGTGGACGTCGATCTTCGACACGGCGGCGACGATCCCGGTCCCGTCACCGGTTGGCGCCGCCGCGTCGAGGACCTCGGCATGCGAACCGGTCATCGGCGCCGCCGCCGACATGACGAACACCACCGCGTCGGCCGGCCCGCCCGGGCCTGCTCGACGGCCCTCGATCACGCGGTGGCCGGGCAGCCGGGCGCGCAGCACCCCGACGACCGCGCTGACCCCCGCCAGCGGCGGCCCGGTGACCAGAATCCATTGCCCGCCAGCAGGATTCATCGCCGGCTCACCGCAGCCGCTCGGGTCGGCCACCGGCCCGCGTCCACAGCCGCAGCAGCCCGCGGACGAGGTCGCGCGCGCAGTCGCGGTGCAGCGCCGGGCCGGGCGCACCGGCGACGCGCTGCCAGTGCACCGCCTCGCGAAGCAGATCGGCGCGATCCCGGCCGATCTCGACGCGCAGGCCCGCGGCCCGCAGCGCGGCCGCGGCGGCATCCATCCGGGCCAGCACCACGTCGTCGGCGGCCGGGGACTGCGCCGCCGCGGCGACCGCGCGCTCGATCTCGGTCCGCACGGCCTGCACCCCGCTGACCCGGAGCAGTTCGGCGCGGAGCCCGGCGCGGTCGGCGCCGCGGCGCACCGCCGCCAGGGCGACGGCGACTCCGAACAGGTCGAGCTCCGCGCGCAACCGGCTGCCGACCCCGGCGGGCGGGCGCACCGCGCCGTCGGCCAGTGCCCGCAGCGCGGTGAACATCTCCTCGTCCAGGCCCTCGGGGTCCGACCCGGCGACCGCCAGCAGGGCGGCCAGCGGCCGGGTCGGCACGCCGGTGCGGCGCTCCAACTGCCGGCAGTGGGCGGCGGCGGCGGCGAGCGGACCGGAACCACCGAACCCGCACAGGTCGGCCTTGGTCATCACGGCCATCACCGCCCCGCCGGCCGCAGACAGGGCGGCCCGGTCCTCGCGGGTGAGGGTCTCCACGAAGACCCGGACCTGGAGGTCGGGCCGTCCGGCCTGCCCGACCTCCACCCCGATGCCGCGCAGCGCCCGGCACACCGTGTCGAGACCCGCACCCGCACGCCCGGACACCGCGACCCGCACCGGCGCGATGATGGCAGCCGGTGTCGGCCGGCGCGAGTCACCTGGGTGTTTAGCGGGCCTTTCGGGGGCCTTTCCGGGAAGGCAACTGTTGGGTATCAATCCGTCCCGCGGTGGCGGCAGACCGCGGTCTGTGCGCCACCATGTATCAATGCACGCGCAGCGCCAGGGTGGCTCGAGCACGCCCCCAGCACCGGCGCAGCGGCTCCGGCGGGTGACCGGTTTCCGGTCGCGGCGCTCAGCGCTGACCCCGTCCCAGCAGCAGACCTGGGACCGCCTCTGGCCGCTGATCGGCACCGAGGCGCGCCGGCCGGACACCCGTCCGGCCGGACGGCTGGACACCGCGGCGTGGTTCGGCCGGCGGGCCCCGCTGGTCTGCGAGATCGGCTGCGGGACCGGCATCTCGACACTGGCGATGGCGCAGGCCGAACCGGACATCGACGTGATCGCCGTCGAGGTCTACCGGCGCGGGCTGGCGCAGCTGCTGTGCGCGGCCGACCGGGCCGGAGTCTCCAACCTGCGCCTGATCCGCGGCGACGGGGTGGACGTGCTGGAGCACATGCTGGGCAGCGCGGCGCTGACCGGGGTGCGCATCTTCTTCCCCGACCCGTGGCCGAAGGCCCGCCACCACAAGCGCCGGCTGCTGCAACCCGACACCGTCGCGCTGATCGCCGACCGGCTGCGCCCCGGCGGGGTGCTGCACGCGGCGACCGACCATCCCGACTACGCGGCGCAGATCGCCGAGGCCGGCGACGGCGAACCGCGGCTGCGCCGGGTGCGGGCCGGCGAGGAGCTGCCGATCTCCGTCGACCGGCCGGCCACCAAGTACGAAACCAAGGCGCGCGACGCCGGCAGCGCGGTGACCGAACTTCTGTGGATCCGATCCGACGGGTGAGAAAACGATGACTGTTATCGACGAGAAAATCGACGCGACCCCGCAGCCGCCGGAGGCTCCCCCGGCCCCGGCTCCCAAGCGGGTCCTGCTGGTGTGGGACGCACCGAACCTGGACATGGGCCTGGGGGCGATTCTGGGCGGGCGCCCGACGGCCGCGCACCGGCCGCGCTTCGACGCCCTGGGCCGCTGGTTGCTCGGGCGTACCGCCGAACTCGCCGCCGGGCTGGCGGAGGTGTCGCTGGAACCCGAGGCCACCGTGTTCACCAACATCGCCGCCGGCAACGGTGACATCGTGCGGCCCTGGGTGGAGGCGCTGCGCAATGTCGGCTTCGCGGTCTTCGCCAAACCCAAGATCCACGAGGACAGCGACGTCGATGCCGACATGCTCGACCACATCGCCCGGCGCCACGACGAGGGCCTGGCCCTGCTGCTGGTGGCCTCGGCGGACGGCCAGGCGTTCCGGCTGCCGCTGGAGGCCATCGCCGGCACCGGCACCAGGGTGTGTGTGCTGGGATTTCGCGAACACGCCAGCTGGGCGTTAGCGTCGGATACCTTGGAATTCGTCGATTTGGAGGATATTCCCGGTGTTTTCCGCGAGCCTCTGCCGCGAATCGGCCTGGATTCGCTGCCCGCGCAGGGTGCGTGGCTGCAGCCGTTCCGGCCGCTGTCATCCTTGTTGACCTCGCGACTGTGAGCCACTGACGGTCTAGTTAGGAGTCCGCTTGTTCGCCTGGTGGGGTCGAACCGTGTACCGGCACCGGTACATCGTGATCGCGATCATGGTCGCGCTGTGCATCGCGGGCGGCATCTTCGGCATGAGCCTGGGAAGTCACGTCACCCAGAGCGGCTTCTACGACGAGGGCAGCCAGTCGGTCAAGGCGTCGCTGCTAGCCGACGGCGCCTACGGCCGCGACACCTCCGGGCACATCGTGGCGATCTACACCGCCCCCGACGGCAAGACCGTCGACGACCCCGAGTTCGACAAGAAGATCCTCGACAACCTGGCTCAGGTGGAAAAGGACCACCCCGACGAGATCCTGCGTTCGATCGGCTACTTCAAGAGTCCCGAACTGCTCAGCAACATGGCCGACGCCGAGAAGAAGCACGCGTTCATGTCGATCCAACTCAAGGGCGACAACGACGACACCATCCTCAACAACTACAAGAAGGTCGCCGACAGCTTCTTCATCGACGGCGTCGACGTGAAACTGGCCGGCCTGCAACCGCTGGCCAGCGAGCTGACCGGGACGATCGGCGAGGACCAGCGACGCGCCGAGGTGGCGGCCATCCCACTGGTCGCGGTTCTGCTGTTCTTCGTCTTCGGTGGCGTGGTGGCGGCGAGCCTGCCGGCCATCATCGGCGGGTTGTCCATCCTCGGCGCGCTGGGCATCATGCGACTGGTGGCCGAGGTCGCCCCGGTGCACTTCTTCGCCCAGCCGGTGGTCACCCTGATCGGCCTGGGCATCGCCGTCGACTACGGGTTGTTCATCGTCAGCAGGTTCCGGGAGGAAATCGCCGAGGGGTACGACACCGAGACTGCGGTGCGCCGCACCATGATGACCGCCGGGCGAACGGTGGTCTTCTCGGCGGTCATCATCGTGGCCTCGTCGCTTCCGCTGCTGCTCTTCCCGCAGGGCTTCCTCAAGTCGATCACCTACGCCATCATCGCCTCGGTCATGCTCTCGGCGGTGCTGTCGATCACCGTGCTGGCGGCGATCCTGGGGATCCTCGGCCCCAACGTCGACGCGCTCGGCGTGCGCACCCTGCTGCGGGTGCCGTTCCTGCGCAACTGGTCGTTCTCGCGCAGGATCATCGAGTGGGTCGCCGACAAGACCCAGAAGACCAAGACCCGCGAGGAAGTCGAGAGCGGTTTCTGGGGCAAGCTCGTCAACCGCGTGATGAAGCGGCCGGTGCTCTTCGCCGCCCCCATCGTGGTGATCATGATCCTGCTGATCATTCCGCTCGGGAAGCTCTCACTCGGCGGCATCAGCGAGAAGTACCTGCCGCCGACCAACTCGGTGCGCGTCGCGCAGGAGGAATTCGACCGCATCTTCCCGGGCTTCCGGACCGAACCGCTGACACTGGTGATCACGAACGACAGCGGTCAACCGGTGACCGATCAGCAGGTCGCCGAGATCCGCAGCAAGGCGATGGCCATCAACGGGTTCACCGACCCGGACAACAATCCCGACGCCCTGTGGAAGGAGCGGCCCTACCTCGACGGTGCCTCCAAGGACCCGTCGGTCCGGGTGATCCAGAACGGGTTGGTCAACCGCAACGACGCCGCGAAGAAGATCGGCGAACTGCGCTCGATCACCCCGCCGCTGGGGCTGTCGATCTACGTCGGCGGCACCCCGGCGCTGGAGCAGGACAGCATCCACAGCCTGTTCACGAAGCTGCCGCTGATGGTGCTGCTGTTGATCACCACGACGACGGTTCTGATGTTCCTGGCATTCGGCTCACTGGTGCTGCCGATCAAGGCCGCGCTGATGAGCGCGCTCACGCTGGGTTCGACCATGGGCGTGCTCACCTGGATGTTCGTCGACGGTCACGGTGCAGGGTTGATGAACTACACCCCGCAGCCGCTGATGGCGCCGATGATCGGGCTCATCATCGCGGTCATCTACGGGCTTTCCACCGACTACGAGGTGTTCCTGGTGTCGCGGATGGTGGAAGCCCGCGAGCGCGGTATGTCCACCGCCGAGGCGATCCGGATCGGCACCGCCGCCACCGGACGGTTGATCACCGCGGCCGCCCTGGTGCTGGCCGTCGTCGCCGGGGCGTTCGTGTTCTCGGATCTGGTGATGATGAAGTATCTGGCGTTCGGGCTGCTGATCGCGCTGCTGCTGGACGCGACCATCGTGCGGATGTTCCTGGTGCCGGCGATCATGAAGTTGCTCGGCGACGACTGCTGGTGGGCGCCGCGCTGGATGAAGCGACTGCAGGTCCGGCTCGGCCTGGGCGAGACCCATCTTCCCGACGAGCGCAAGCTTCCCGGCGTGGCCGAACCGGCGATGGCCCCCGCCGGCCCGGTCCCGCCTGCCGGCGCCCGGCGTCCGGTTCCGGTGCCCGCCGGGGGACCGCCGCCGGGGGACGAGCCAACCACCAAGTTCGCCGCCGCCCGGGGTGCGCAGAGCGACGACCGCAACATCCAGTCCTGGCTGGGCGAACTGCGCGCCGGCACACCCCCGCCGCGTCGGAGGACACCGAGACGGCCACCGAGCAACTCAACGCCCGCGGCAAGCCCGGCCAGGCGGTCAGTGCGCAGGATCTGCTGCGCCGCGAGGGTCGGCTCTAACCGCCGCCTGCTCTCCGGTCGCCAGCTCGGCGGCCTCCGCGGCCGGGTCGGCGGCGACCAGCACCCGGATCGCGCTGTTGAGGAACGCCAGCGCGGGCACCGCCAGCAGCGCCCCGATGATGCCGGCCAGTACCGCACCGGTCGCGATGGCGAGCACGATCGCCAGCGGGTGGATCGACACCGCCCGGCCCATCACCAGCGGCTGCAGCACGTGGGACTCCAGTTGCTGGACCGCGACGACCACCCCCAGCACGATCAGCGCGGCGACGAAGCCCTTGGCCAGCAGCGCCACCACGACCGCCAAGAGCCCGCTGATCACCGCACCGATCACCGGGACGAACGCGCCGAGGAACACCAGCGATGCCAGCGGCAGCGCCAGTGGCACGCCCATGATCGCCAGGCCCGCCCCGATGCCGATCGCGTCGACGAGTGCCACCAGGAAGGTCGCCCGGACGAACCCGATCAGCGAGCGGAAGCCGGCCCGTCCCGCGTCACGCACCCGCTCGCGCGTGTGCGAGGGCACGATCTGGGTGAGGTAGGCGTAGATGGTGCGGCCGCCGTAGAGCAGGAAGATCAGCGTGAACAGCATCAGCAGCGCGCCGGTGACGATCTCGGTCAGGGTGGCCGCGGTGGACAGCGCCCCGCTGGTCAGCCTCTCCTGGTTGTCGCGCAGCGCCTTGATGGCGGTGTCCCCCGCCCGGTCGATCTGTTCGCGGCTCAGATGAGCCGGACCCTCGATCAGCCAGTTGGTCGCGTTATCGATGCTTCGGGTGACCTGTTCGACCAGGCTGGGCAGCCCCGAAATGAATTGACTGACAACGAAAGTGATCAGCGCACCGAACACGGTCAGGCTGCCGAGCAGGATCACGGCGACCGCGCCGCCGCGTGGCAGCCGATGCCGGTCGAGCCAGTCGACGGCGGGCAGCAGCAGCGCGGTCAGGATGACCGCCAGCGCCACCGGCACCACGATCACCCGCAGGTGCCATAGCAGCAGCAACAACCCCACCAGGGCGGCCATGATGACCAGCAGTCGCCACGCCCACGCGGCCATCTTGCGGACGAAGGGGTCCACCGCGTCGTCGTCGCGGGCGCCACCGGCCGACATGCGGCTCAGCCTAACCGGACACCACCGGTCTACCGCGGCGAACGCGCTCGTCGGGGGTGGCCACGACTACCCTGAACAACGTGGCTCAGCCGCCGGCCTCCCCGGGAAAGTACTGGTGGGTCCGCT
Organism: Mycobacterium sp.; assembly: GCF_046091765.1. Taxonomy (GTDB): domain Bacteria; phylum Actinomycetota; class Actinomycetes; order Mycobacteriales; family Mycobacteriaceae; genus Mycobacterium. Next base: position 28,052 of record NZ_JBJTCF010000105.1, on the reverse strand, counting down.
GGGCGGTGATCGGCGTCGCGGTGGTCGTCCTGGCGGTGGAGATCACGCTGGTGTGGGACCAGCTGGCCACGGCGTGGGCGAGCCTGGTGTCGGCGAACCTGTGGTGGGTGCTGGCGGCGATCGCGGCCGCGCTGCTGTCCATGCACAGCTTCGCCCAGGTGCAGCGCACCCTGTTGCGCTCGGCCGGAGTCGTGGTCAAGCAATGGCGCTCGGAGGCGGTGTTCTACGCGGGCAACGCGCTGAGCACGACACTGCCGGGCGGACCGGTGATCTCGGCGACCTTCCTCTACCGCCAGCAGCGCTCCTGGGGGGCCTCGCCGCTGGTGGCGTCCTGGCAGCTGGTGATGGCCGGCGCCCTGCAGGTGGCCGGGCTGGCGCTGCTCGGTCTGGGCGGTGCATTCCTGTTGGGCGCCAAGAACAATCCGTTCTCGCTGCTGTTCTCCCTCGGGGGTTTCGTGGCGCTGCTGCTGCTGGCGCAGGCGGTGGCGACCCGACCGGAGCTGATCGACGGCATCGGCGCGAAGGTGCTGTCGTGGGTCAACTCCGCACGCGGCAAGCCCACCGACACCGGCCTGCGCAAGTGGCGCGAGACGCTCGCCCAGCTGGAGTCGGTGAACCTGAGCCGGCGCCAACTCGGGGAAGCCTTCGGCTGGTCGCTGTTCAACTGGGTCACCGACGTGGCCTGCCTGGCGTTCGCCGCCTACGCCGCCGGCGGGCACCCGTCGCTGGCCGGTCTGGCGGTGGCCTACGCCGCCGCCCGCGCGGTGGGTTCGATCCCGCTGATGCCGGGCGGGCTGCTGGTTGTGGAGGCGGTCCTGGTGCCCGGACTGGTGTCCAGCGGGATGGCCCTGCCGGACGCGATCTCGGCGATGCTGATCTACCGGCTGGTCAGCTGGATCTTCATCTCGGCGATCGGCTGGGTGGTGTTCTTCTTCATGTTCCGCACCGAGGGTGCGCTTCACCCGCAGGTCGGGATCGACGAACTCGCGGCCCGCGAGTTGGCCGACCTCGACCGCACCCCCGAGGACAGCGAGCGCCGTGTCGACGACGGTTGATCGGCCACGGGTGCTCGCCGCGCTGTTGATCGATCTGGGTTGCGTGATCGGGTTCGCCGCACTCGGGCGGCGCAATCACGACGAGGCGCTGACCCTCGGCGGCGTCATCGAGACGGCGTGGCCGTTTCTGCTCGGCGTTGTCGTCGGCTGGCTGCTGTGCCGCGGCTGGCGGCGGCCAAACGCCGTGAGACCGACGGGTGTGACGATCTGGGTCTGCACGGTCGGCGTCGGCATGCTGATGCGCCGGGCGAGCGGTGAGGGCACCCCGCTCAGTTTCGTGATCGTGGCCACACTGGTCACCGGCCTGCTGCTGATCGGCTGGCGGCTGACCCTGACCGCGCTGCGGGGTCGGGTCCGCTAAGGCATATCGTCAGCGATGTCGTCATCCCCGCCGCAGCGGTTCGCCACGTCCACCAGCGGCTGTCGAATGGCCGTGAGCTGATCCCGCACGACCGGGTTGGCGTCGAGGTACTTCTGCACCTCGGTCCGGACGACGTCGCGCGGTTGACCCTCAAGACCGGTGAAGAAATCGTTCACGTCCGGATGGGTGAACAGGTAGGCCGACGTGGCCGCCGAGACGCCCGAGGCGATGCCGGCCATGTCGGCGGCGGTGCAGTTCGGGGGCAGCGCGGAGGCCATCGGGGCGGTGGCGGCCAGAGCGGCAGCGAGCGCGGCCGCGCCGACCGCCAAGCGCGCGGCACGGCGCCCAACCGGGGTCTTGAACGTCATTGATCCACTCCTTCAGGTCAGCGCCGCAGGGCGGTCTCTCATCTTACGGGGCATCCCCGCTGCGGTAGGCTCGCAGCCACGCAATCAGGCAGATTCGGGGAGTCACCATCCAGCAGTTCATGATGCGCCTGAGCGGCACCCTGCGAAGACACCGCTGGCTGGTGTTCACCTTCTGGCTGCTCGCGCTGCTGCCGGCGGTGTACCTGTCCCTCGCCGGATCCAAGAACCTGACCGGCGGCGGATTCGACGTCGCGGGCTCACAGTCGCTGTACGTCCAGCGCCAGATCGAGGCGCACTTCCCCGAGCAGGGGTCCTCCCCGCTCGCGCTGGTCGCCGCGCCCCGCGCCGATGCCTCCTACGCCGACATGGCCGAGGCGGTGATCACCCTCGAGCAAGCCGCCGCGCAGGTTCCCAACCTCTCCGTGGTGCCCAACCCCACCCAGCCCGCGCCGGCACCAGACCGGCCCTACGTGCTGGCCCTTCGGCTGGGGTTCGACAACACCGGCGCGGTCGATGTGGCCCGGCAGCTGCGGGCGAAGATCGGCGTCGAGGGCGACCAGCCCGGCGCGATCGACAACGGCCGGGTCAAGCTCTACGTCATCGGTCAGGGAGCGCTCGGCGCAGCCGCCCAGGCCAGCACCAGGAGCGACATCGCCGCGGCCGAACGCTGGAATCTGCCGATCGTGCTGGTGGTTCTGCTCGCGGTCTTCGGCTCGCTGGCCGCGGCCGCGGTGCCGTTGGCGCTGGCGATCTGCACGGTGGCGGTGACCATGGGCGTCATCTACGCGCTGTCGACCGTGACGACCATGTCGGTGTTCGTCACCTCGACGGTGTCGATGTTCGGTATCGCCCTGGCGATCGACTACTCACTGTTCATCCTGATGCGTTTCCGCGAGGAGTTGCGTTCCGGTCGCGATCCCGATCAGGCCGCGGACGCCGCGATGGCGACCTCGGGGCTGGCGGTGGTGCTGTCCGGCCTGACCGTGGTCGCCTCGCTCACCGGCATCTATCTCATCAACACTCCGGTGCTGCGATCGATGGCGACCGGCGCGATCGTGGCGGTCGCGTTCTCGGTGCTGACCTCGATCACCCTGACCCCGGCGGTGCTGAAGACCTTCGGCCGGGCCGTGGCCCGACGATCGGCGCTACTGCAGTGGTCGCGACGGTCGGAGTCGACGCTGTCGCGGTTCTGGACCCGCTGGGTCGGGACCGTGATGCGCCGCCCGTGGGCCTCGGCGCTGGCGGCTGCGGCGTTCCTGCTGCTGCTCGCCGCGCCCACCTTCTCGATGATGCTGGGCAACAGCATGCAGCGGCAGTTCCCGTCCTCGCACGAGATCCGCGGCGGCGTGGCCGCGGCCGGCGAGGCTCTCGGGCCGGGCGCACTGGGGCCGGTCCGGATCCTGCTGACGTTCCCCGAGGGCGGCGCGAACGACCCGGCCAACGCCTCCGCGATCGAGGCGGTCAGCCGGATCACCGGGCAGGCGGTGAACATCGTGTCGGTCTCCCCGCCCGCCTTCTCCGCGGACAACCGCGGCGCGCTGCTCTCGGCGGTACTGGCCGTGGACCCCGAGGACATGCGCGCCCGGGACACCGTCGGCTGGCTGCGCACCACCCTGCCCGGTCTGCAGGAGACTTCCGGGGTCCGCATCGACGTCGGCGGCCCCACCGCGCTGATCAAGGATTTCGACGACCGGGTCTCGCAGACCAAGTTCCTGGTGTTCGGTTTCGTCTCGCTGATCGCCTTCGTGATGCTGCTGATCTCGGTCCGCTCGGTGGTCCTCGCGCTCAAGGGTGTGATGATGACCGTGCTGTCCGTCGCCGCGGCCTACGGCAGCCTGGTCGTGGTGTTCCAGTGGGGTTGGTTGCGCAACTTAGGATTTGAACCGATCGCCTCCATTGACAGCACCATCCCGCCGCTGGTGCTCGCGATGACCTTCGGATTGTCGATGGACTACGAGATCTTCCTGCTGGCCAGGATCAGGGAGCGTTACCTGCAGTCCGGTGACACCCGGGATGCGGTCGCCTATGGCGTGGCCACCAGCGCGCGCACCATCACCAGCGCGGCGCTGATCATGATCGCGGTGTTCACCGGCTTCGCGTTCGCCGGTATGCCACTGGTCGCTCAGCTCGGCGTGGCGTGTGCGGTGGCGATCGCCGTCGACGCCACGGTCGTGCGTCTGGTGCTGGTGCCCGCCCTGATGGCGATGTTCGACCGGTGGAACTGGTGGCTGCCGGGCTGGCTGGCGCGGATACTGCCGTCGGTCGACTTCGAAAAGCCGCTGCCCAAAATGGATCTCGGCGATGTCGTGGTGATCCCCGACGACATCTCCGCGCTTGTTCCGCCCAGTGCCGATCTGCGGATGGTGGTCAAGGACGCCGCCCGGCTCAAGGAGATCGCACCGGATGCGGTGTGTGTCGCCGACCCGCTGGCACTTCGGGGCTGCGGCACCCTGACCGCACAGAGTCTGGGCAGCGACGGTGCGTCGGATCAGCCCGGGCCGGCGCCCGCGCGCCTACTCGCCTCGCTCAGTCACGCCGTCGACCGGCGTCGCGCCGCGACGCGGGTCGTGCACCCGGTGACGATGTGGCGAGGCCGGCTCGCGGTGGCCATCGATGCGCTGGAGACCGACGCGGCGGTGGAGCGGCTGAGCCCGGTCGAGACCACCAATGTCCAGCTGCCCACCGGCGACCGTCTGCAGATTCCCACCGGCGCGGAAACCCTGCGGATGAAGAGTTATCTGGTGCTGTGCCGCAACAGCCGCACCGACTACGCGGAACTGGCCGAACTCGTCGACGTGATGGGCATCGAGAACGCCGCGGTGGTGCTCGCCGAGATCGACGGCTACTACACCTCCGGGCGCCCCGACCGGCGGATGATCGCCACCCAGCTGGTGCGCCTGCTGTCCGACCCGACGCCGAGCGCCGCGCCGGACGACGACCGATGGTCGGGCGAGGACGCCGAGGCCCGCTGGCAGGGTGTTCGCTCCGGCTGCCTGGCACTCGCGGTGGCGATCCTGGAGGAGGGCGGATGACCCGCCACTTCGAGCGGCCCACCGACGACCGTTCGGTCGAGTTCTGGCCCACGTCCTCGATCCGCTCCGCACTGGAGACCGGGGACATCACCGTCTGGCAGCGGATCGTGCTGGCCATCAAGCGCGACCCGTACGGACGCACCGCACGTCAGGTCGAGGAGGTCCTGGCCGACGCCACCCCCTACGGAATATCCAAGGCGCTCAACGAGGTTCTGGCGCGCGCCCGCAACCACCTGGAGGCCAACGAGCGTGCCGAGGCCGCCCGGCACGTGCGGCTGCTGCTCGAGCGGTCCGGGCTGGGAGAGACGGAGTTCGCGTCCCGGATCGGGGTGGCCCCCGCCGATCTTGCGAGCTACCTCGACTCGTCGGTCAGTCCCCCGGCGTCGCTGATGATCCGGATGCGTCGGCTCTCGGACCGGTTCGCCAAGATTCGCGCGCAGCAGAGCGCGGCCGACATCGACGAGTAGCGGCGACGAGTAGCGGTCCCTCAGCGCGAGTTGACCGGGGTCACATCGGTCACCTTCCAGCTGCCGTCCTCGTTGGTCAGCGCCACCCGCACCGCGAGCACCGCGGTGGCGGGCTGTTGGCCCGGCACGCTCTGGGTTCCGCGCATCAGGACGGCCACGCTGGCCGCCGAAGGCCCCAGAGCCTCCAGGCCGGCGGAGATCGTCTGCGCGGTGGCGGTGACCTTGCGCTTGGCCATGTCCGCACTGACGCCGGCGAACTGCGAACTGAACGCCTCGGCGCGAGGGGCCGACATCAACGCCAGTGCGCGATCGAGCCCCGCGTTCGGCTCCTCGGGGTTGAAGGTCGCGGTGGCCTCGGACACCACGGTGGCGATGCGCACGACCTCCCCGGAGTCGCGGGCGAACGCGCGGTCCGGCAGCGTCCAGCGGTTGTAGCCCACGAACGTCGCGACGGCCAGCGCCACCGTCGCGACGCCGACGGTCAGCATGCGCAGCAGCGGAGCGTCGTCATCGGTCCCGATGGTGACCGAATCCCGCCGGAAGAGAACGATATTGGCGATGACACCCTGCACGACCAGTAGGCAGAGCATCGAGCAGATCGACACCCACCACAGCGGCCAGTGCAGCATCACGCCGATCATCAGCAGTGCGGCGATGGTGGCCAGTGGAACGAGCAGGTCGAAGACGAGCAGCCTGACGAAGTTCCTCACCGCAGCGACTCCAGCCGGGAGATCATCAGCCGGCCGTCGACCTGCGAGACGCCCAGGCGCAGGTTCCAGCGCACCGTGGTCGGTTGGGCGCCGGCGTTCTCGCTGACCGAGGTCGCGACGACGAGCACGGTGTCGGTGCGCTCGACCAGTCCCGGCTGCAGCTCGGACGGCGCGACAGGGCGCTGGCCGGGCAGTGGCGGCAGTTTGTTGTGCACCGCCTCGAGGGAGACCGATTCGATCTGACCCTCGGTGCGGGAACGCAACGTCTTGACGACGTCGCGGTAGGGGGCGATCGACCCCTCGAAGCCGGAGTTGAGGTCGCCGACCGTCTGGTCGCGCAGCGTCACCATCGCCGCTTCGACGTTGTCGGCGTTCATGTTGATCAGCACGCTGGTCCACGCGGCGGCGGCCTGGATCACCTCGCTCTGGTGGCTGCGTTCAGCCGCGGCGGCGCGGTGGTCCACCCCCATCACCGCGATCAGCGCGACCGCCGCCACCGCGACCAGGCCCAGGACCGCGGAGCCGATGCCGTAGCCGGTCCACACGCCCGAACGACGCGGTGCGACGTCGGTCCCCTCTACCTCGGCCACGGTCGCGAGGGTACCGCGCATGGTAAGCATGGTTGCGTGACGGTAGACGCTCAGCGCAGCGGGACGCGCTCCGGAATCGACCTCTCGCACGTCGATCCCGCGGTCCGCCCCCAAGATGACCTCTTCGGCCACGTCAACGGGCGCTGGCTGGCCCAGCACGTGATTCCCGCCGACCGGGCCGTCGACGGCGCCTTCCGCACGCTGCACGACCGGGCCGAGGAGCAGGTGCGCGAACTGATCCAGGAGGCCGGGCGGGCCGGCTTTCCGCCCGGCACCGACGAGCAGCGCATCGGCGACCTCTACGCGAGCTTCCTCGACGAGAGCGCGGTCGAGGCACGCGGTGTTCACCCGCTGCTGGCGGAGATCGCGCTCATCGACGACGCGGCGGATCCGGCCGCGCTGGCGGTGGTGCTCGGGCGGCTTGCGCGCACCGGCGTCGGCGGCGGCGTCGGGTTCTACATCGACACCGACTCCAAGGACTCCTCGCGGTATCTGGTGCATTTCCATCAGGCGGGGCTGGGCCTGCCCGACGAGTCCTACTACCGCGACGAGAAGCACGCCTCGATCCTGGGCGCCTACCCCCGCCACATCGCGAAGATGTTCGCGCTGGTGTTCGGCGGATTTCCCGAGCAGTACACCGAACGCGCGGGACGGATCGTGGCGCTGGAGTCGGCGCTGGCCGCCGCGCACTGGGACGTGGTGCGCCGACGGGATGCCGACCTGACCTACAACCTGCGCGCCTTCGCCGATCTGGACGCCGAGGCACCGGGATTCCTCTGGGGTCGCTGGATCGAGGCGCTGGGCGGCTCACCCGAGGTGATGGCCGAGGTCGTGGTGCGCCAGCCCGACTACCTCACCGCGTTCGCCGAGTTGTGGTCGGGCGCCGAAGTCGCCGACTGGAAGGACTGGGCCCGGTGGCGGCTGGTGCATGCGCGCGCCGGCGCGCTGACCGCCGAGGTGGTCGAGGAGGACTTCGACTTCTACGGCCGCACACTCTCGGGCACCGAGGAACTCCGCGAGCGCTGGAAGCGCGGGGTGTCGCTGGTCGAGAGCCTGGTCGGTGATGCGGTGGGCCGCCTTTACGTGGAGCGTCACTTCCCGCCGGACGCCAAGGCGCGGATGGACACCCTGGTCGCGAACCTGCTCGCGGCCTATCGGGAGAGCATCACCGAGCTGGAATGGATGACCCCGCAGACCCGGAAGCGGGCGCTGGCGAAGCTGGAGAAGTTCACCGCCAAGATCGGCTATCCAAAGAAGTGGCGTGACTACTCCGGGATGGTGATCCACCGAGACGACCTGTACGGCAACGTGATTCGCGGGGCCGAGGCGAGGTTCGACCGGGAGACGGCAAAACTCGGCGGCCCGGTTGATCGCGACGAATGGTTCATGACGCCACAGACCGTGAACGCCTACTACAACCCGGGCATGAACGAGATCGTGTTCCCGGCAGGGATCCTGCAGCCCCCGTTCTTCGACGCCGAGGCCGACGACGCCGCCAACTACGGCGGGATCGGCGCGGTCATCGGTCACGAGATCGGACACGGCTTCGATGACCAGGGCTCCAAGTACGACGGCGACGGTCACCTGATCGACTGGTGGACCGAGGCCGACCGCACCGAGTTCTCCGCCCGCACTGCCAAGCTCATCGATCAGTACGACTCCTTCGTCCCGCGTGATCTCGCCGATCAGCCCGAACCGCCGCACGTGCACGGTGCGTTCACCATCGGAGAGAACATCGGGGATCTGGGCGGCCTGTCCATCGCCCTGCTGGCCTACCGACTCTCGCTGGGTGGGCGGGAGGCGCCGGTGATCGACGGGCTGACCGGTGTGCAGCGGGTGTTCTTCGGCTGGGCACAGGTCTGGCGCGCGAAAACCCGCGCCGCCGAGGCGATCCGGAGACTGTCGGTCGACCCGCACTCACCCCCGGAGTTCCGTTGCAACGGAGTGGTGCGCAACATCGACGACTTCTACGACGCGTTCAGCGTCGACACCGAGGACACCCTCTATCTCGACCGCGCGCAGCGGGTTCGGATCTGGAACTAGCCGCTAGCACCCGTCAAGGCTGCAGGCGCCGGTGGCCAGCAGGACCACATAAGCCTGGGACACCACAGCGGCGGCACCGGCGATCCCGGCGATCACCACCGCGGCCGTAGCCAGGCCTGAACCCTGCGGCGCCGTCTGCCTCGATGCTGCGCGCGCCTTGGTGGCGGTGATGATGGCAATGACTGGCACGGCCGACGCGAAAAGCCCGACCACGACGACAAACGCCACCGAGAGGACCTTGGCCGCCGGCGGGTTGGTCGGCTCGTAGATGACCATCGCGGCGAAGAGCAGGGCAGTGATCTCGATGAAGACCAAGACCGGGGAAAGGATCAGGCTCGCAACCGCCAGCACAAAGGCGGTGACCGGCCGCTTCACGACACTCGCCTCCCGCACGCTGGGGGGTCAGTACAGCTGCCACTGCCAATCGTCGGCGCCGTCGGGCTTGGTGTAGAGGCCCACGGAGTTCTTGACCACGATCGGGTCGCCGCTGCCGAAGTTGTCGAAGAACCACTTGGCGTTGGCCGGGCTGAGGTTGATGCAGCCGTGGCTGACGTTGCGCTTGCCCTGATCGGCCACCGACCACGGCGCGCTGTGCACGAACCCGCCGCTGTTGTCGATGCGCACGGCCCACTGCACCTTGATCTTGTACCCGTCCGGCGAGTTCACCGGAACGCCGTAGGTCGAGGAGTCCATGACGATGTCGGGGAACTTCTCCAGGACGTAGTAGGTGCCGTTCTTGGTGTCGTACTTGCCGTCCAGACCCATCGACACCGGGAAGGTCTTCTCCACCTTGCCGTTTCGGGTGACCGTCATCTGGTGCGTCGCGTCATCGACGGTGGCGACCAGTGAGTCGCCCACCCGGAAGCCCGACCGCGCACCGCTGGCGTCGATCGTGACGACCGTCCCGGCCGGCCAGAACTTGTAAGGCCGCCAGCGCACCTGAGTGTCGGTCGTCCAGTAGAAGGCGCCGGGAACCGGCGGATTCGACGAGATGTGGATGGCCTGCTCGGCCATGGCCCGGTTGGCGATGGGCCGCTGGAAATTGATGATGATCGGCTTGGCCACACCCACCAGCGCCCCGTTGACCGGATTGAAACTCGGCGGAGCGAACATCGGCTCGCCGGTGTACGGCTCCGGATTCTGGCCCTTGACCGGACCGGTGTTGGTCGCCGGAGTGGCCGGCGGCGGAGGAGGCGGAGGCAACAGGTCGCCCGGAAGCGGCGGGGGCGGCGGAGGCAACTCGACCGGCGGCGCCTCGACGGGCACCGGCGGCGGCGGCGGCGGAACGTCCGGGTCGGCCGCAGCCGGGCCGCTGACCAGGACTGAACCGCTCATTCCGGCCACGCACAGAACAGCCGCGAGGGCGCTTTTCACGCGCTTCACCACGAACCCCTCCAGAAACATCGAGTGCGACCAGTCTGACACAGCCCGTCGGACGGGAGGCCGGGCGGCGTTACTTTGCGCTGGTCAGCAGCTCCCGGCCGGAGGCTGCGCCCACCAGGGCAATCGCGACCAACAGCGACGACGCCACCAGCAGTGCCGCCACGCCGGCGAGGTTGACGAGCAGCCCGCCGGTCAGCGACCCGGCCATGATGCCGACCTGGAAGGCCGCCACATAGAGCCCCGAGGCGCCGTCGGGGTCATCCGGGGAGTGGCGCATCGCCGCGGACTGCAGCATCGGCGGCATCGCGGTGGCCGTCGCACCCCAGGCGAGGATGGCGACGACTCCGGTCAGCACCGTCGCGGTGCCCGCAGCACCGCTGAGCGCGAGGGCGGCCAGCACCGCGAACACCGCGGACAAGCCGGCCAGGCAGCCGAGCACGGTCGCGCGGGGACGGCGGTCCCCCGGCCGGGCCAGCAGGCCCATCGCGGCCAGCCCGGCGACGCCGTAGCCCGCGAGCAGCCAGGCCAGCGTGGACCCGCCGACACCGACGACGTCGCGGATGATGACGACGATGAAGGTGTAGGAGATGAAGTGCCCGGTCACCCCGACCAGGGTCAGCGCCGTCATCCCCACCAGCAGCCGGTTGCGGTGGTGTCGCGCGCGCCGCGACCCGGCGGCCACCGGGTCGGACATCGGCATCGGCGGCAGCACACACCGGGCGGCCACCAGGACCGCTGCGGCGGCGGCGCCGATCGCCGCGACCGCCAGCCGCCAGCCCCAGACCTGGCTCATCGCCGCGGTCAGCGGACTGCCCACCACCAGCGCCAGCCCCGTCCCGACGTAGACCGACGTGGTCGCCCGGGTGACGTGGCTGGCCGGGACCAGGCGGGCTCCGATCGGGGCGATCACCGACCACATCAGCCCGTGGGTGAGCGCGCACAGCACCCGGCCCAGCGCCAGCACCGCGAACGACGGCGCCAGCGCCGAGAGCACCTGCGAGAGCACCAGAACGGTCAGGGTGATCAGGAAGACCCGCCGCCGCGGCCAGGTCGCGGTCCAGCGCACCAGTGGCACCGTGGCCACCGCGGCCACCAGCGCGTAGCCACCCAGCAGGGTGCCGACCACGGCCTCGCTGACCCCGAGGTCGGCGGCGATGGACGGCAGCGCACCCACCGGCATGATCTCGGCGGTGACATAGACGAACGCCGCGGCGGCCAGCACGACCAGCGCGAGCACGACCCGTGGTGTCCACGGGCCCGATCGCGGCGTGGCCGAGAGGCCGGCGCCGTGAGTCAGGAACGCACCAGCCGGGCGATCGCCGCGGAGGCCTCGGCCAGCTTGAGGTCGGCCTGCTGGCCGCCCTCGGCGACGGCGTGGCTGACGCAGTGGCTGAGGTGTTCCTCCAGCAGGCCCAGCGCCACCGACTGCAGCGCACTGGTGACGGCGCTGATCTGGGTCAGCACGTCGATGCAGTACTTGTCCTCGTCGATCATCTTGGAGATGCCCCGGACCTGACCCTCGATGCGGCGCAGCCGCTTGGCGTAGTTCTCCTTGTTGTCTGAATAGCCTTGCGCGCCCGTCATTTACCCTCCGAGTCCGGCGAGCATCTTCTGCATCTGGGCGACCTCCGCCTGCTGCGCGGTCACGATGCCCTTGGCCAGGGTAACCATCTCGGGGTTGGTTCCGTCGGCAACCTCGGTCTCGGCCATGTCGATCGCACCCTGATGGTGGGCGATCATCGACTGCAGCCACAGCACGTCGAACGGCTGGCCGGACAGGCCCGCCAACTTGGTCATGGTGGCGGCGTCGACCATGCCGGGCATGCCCATGCCGCCCATGCCGCCGTGTCCGCCGTGGCCCGGCATCTCGGGCATCCCGGGCATCCCGGGGCTGCCCGGCATCCCGGGCATGGCGTTCCACTGCGCGAGCATCACGCGCATCTGATCGATCTCCGGCTGCTGCTCGGCGGAGATGGTCGAGGCCAGCGCGATCAGCTCGGTGTTCGTGGAGCGGTCGGGCACCAGTGCGGCCAGTTCCAGCGCCTGCTGGTGATGCGGAATCATCATGTGCGCGAACATCACGTCCGCGTTGTTGTGCGCGGCGGCGTCGGCGGAACCGGTCGCCGGGGAGGCCGGCGCGCTCTGCTGGGTGGCCGTGCTGCACGAGGTGACGGTGAGCAGTGTTGCCGCGGCGGCGACGGCGAGGGCCGCCACTCTGACGGGTTTCGTGGTCATGACGCTAGGCTACCAGATACCCCATAGGGGTATAGCGCCGTCGTGTCGGCCCTGCGTGGCCGGTCATACTGGTCGGGTGAGCGACTCCCCTGACATCAAGCCCCGCAGCCGCGACGTCACCGACGGCCTGGAGAAGGCCGCGGCCCGCGGGATGCTGCGGGCGGTCGGCATGGGCGACGAGGACTTCGCCAAGCCGCAGATCGGGGTGGCCTCGTCGTGGAACGAGATCACCCCCTGCAACCTCTCCCTGGACCGGCTCTCCAACGCGGTCAAGGAGGGGGTCTTCGAGGCCGGCGGCTTCCCGATGAAGTTCGGCACCATCTCGGTCTCCGACGGCATCGCGATGGGCCACGAGGGCATGCACTTCTCGCTGGTGTCCCGTGAGGTGATCGCCGACAGCGTCGAGACGGTCATGCAGGCCGAGCGGATGGACGCCATGGTGATGCTGGCCGGCTGCGACAAGTCGCTGCCCGGGATGATGATGGCGGCCGCACGGCTGGATCTGGCGGCGGTGTTCCTCTACGCGGGCTCGATCCTGCCGGGCTGGGCCAAGATGCCCGACGGCACCGAGCGCGAGGTCACCATCATCGACGCCTTCGAGGCGGTCGGCGCGTGCGCGCGCGGCCTGATCACCCGCGAGGACGTCGACGCCATCGAGCGTGCGATCTGTCCGGGCGAGGGCGCCTGCGGCGGCATGTACACCGCCAACACGATGGCCAGTGCCGGTGAGGCACTGGGACTTTCGCTGCCCGGCAGCGCTGCGCCGCCGGCCACCGACCGCCGCCGCGACGGGTACGCCCGCCGCAGCGGCATCGCGGTGGTGGAGTTGCTGCGCCGGGGCATCACCGCGCGCGACATCCTGGTCAAGGAGGCCTTCGAGAACGCCATCGCGGTGGTGATGGCGTTCGGCGGGTCCACCAACGCGGTGCTGCACCTGCTGGCCATCGCGCACGAGGCCGGGGTGAAGTTGTCCCTGGCCGACTTCGACCGGGTCGGCGCCAAAGTGCCGCACCTGGCCAACGTCAAGCCCTTCGGCAGCCACGTGATGAACGACGTGGACCGCATCGGCGGGGTGCCGGTGGTGATGAAGGCACTGCTGGACGCCGGACTGCTGCACGGCGACGTACTGACCGTGACCGGCAAGACCATGGCCGAGAACCTCGCCCACATCAATCCCCCCGACCCGGACGGCAAGGTGCTGCGCGCGCTGTCCGACCCCATCCACCCCACCGGGGGCATCACGATCCTGCGCGGGTCGCTGGCGCCCGACGGGGCGGTGGTCAAGTCGGCGGGCTTCGACGAGACCGTGATCGAAGGCACCGCAAGGGTTTTCGACGGCGAGCGGGCGGCCATGGACGCCCTCGAGGACGGCACCATCACCAAGGGCGACGCGGTGGTGATCCGCTACGAGGGCCCCAAGGGCGGGCCGGGCATGCGCGAGATGCTGGCGATCACCGGGGCGATCAAGGGCGCGGGCCTGGGCAAGGACGTGCTGCTGCTCACCGACGGCCGGTTCTCCGGGGGCACCACCGGGCTGTGCGTGGGCCACATCGCGCCCGAGGCCGTCGACGCCGGGCCGATCGCCTTCGTGCGCGACGGCGACCGGATCCGCCTCGACGTGTCCAACCAGACCCTCGACGTGGTGGTCGACGCCGCCGAATTCGAGGCCCGCAAGGCCGGCTTCACCCCGCCGCCGCCGCGCTACACCCGCGGCGTGCTGGCCAAGTACTGCCGGCTGGTCGGCTCGGCCGCGCACGGGGCGGTCTGCGACTAGGGGTCACCCTTGCCACCCGCCTCAGGGAGGCGCAGAGTGAACGGGTGAGCCGCACCGCACTGCGCATCTGCCCCCTCTGCGAAGCCACCTGCGGGTTGGTCCTGACCGTCGAGGACGGTCCCGAGAAACGGATCACCGCCGCGCGCGGTGATCGCGACGACGTGTTCAGCGCCGGCTACATCTGCCCGAAGGGCGCGAGCTTCGCCGAGTTGGACAACGACCCCGACCGGCTGCGCGCGCCGCTGGTGCGCCGCGACGGCGAACTTGTCGAGACCAGCTGGCAGGAGGCGCTGGGCGCCGCGGTCGCCGGACTGCGCCGGGCCGCCGACGAGAAGGCGGGCATCGGGGTCTATCTGGGAAATCCCAACGCGCACACCGTCGCCGGCGCGCTGTACGCCCCGCAGCTGATCCGCGCGCTGGGCACCCGGCAGGTGTACTCGGCGAGCACGCTGGACCAGATGCCCAAGCAGGTGGCATGCGGCTACCTCTACGGAAACCCGTTCGCGTTCACCGTGCCCGATATCGACCGCACCGACCACCTGGTGATCATCGGCGCCAACCCGCTGGTGTCCAACGGCAGCGTGGCCACCGCCGCGGACTTCGGCGGCAAGCTCAAGGCGCTCCAGCGCCGCGGCGGGCGGCTGACCGTGATCGACCCCTCGCGCACCCGCACCGCCGAACTGGCCGACCGCCACGTCGCCCCGCGCCCGGGCACCGACGCCGCGCTGCTGTTCGCGGTGGTCCACACCCTCTTCGACGAGGACCTGGTGGACCCGCAGCTGGGTGGGCTGGCCGACCACGTCACCGGCGTGCAGCGGGTGCGCGCCGAGGCCGCGGAGTTCCCGCCCGAGGCCGTGGCCGCGCACTGCGGGCTGGAACCCGAGGAGATCCGGGCACTCGCCCGCGAGATCGCCGCCGCCCCCAGCACGGCGGTCTACGGGCGCATCGGCACCTGCACGGTGCGCTTCGGCACCGTCACCAGCTGGCTGGTCGACGTCATCAACGTGCTCACCGGAAACCTCGACCGCCCCGGCGGGGCGATGTTCGCCAGCTCCCCGGTCGGCGCGGCGGCGCGCCCGGCCAAACCCGGCCGGGGTTTCTCGGTCGGCCGCTGGCGCAGCCGGGTGTCCGGGCACCCCGAGGTGTGCTCGGAGTTGCCCGCCGCGCTGCTGCCCGAGGAGATCGAGACCCCCGGGGAGGGCCAGCTGCGGGTGCTGGTCACCATCGCCGGCAACCCGGTGCTCTCGGCACCCGACGGCGAACGGCTCGACGCCGCCCTGGGCACGCTGGACTTCATGGTGTCGGTCGACCCCTATCTCAACGAGACCACCCGGCACGCCGACGTGATCCTGCCCCCGCCCCCGCCCACCTACAGCCCGCACTTCGACGTGGCGCTGTCCAACGTGGCGGTGCGCTCCTCGGCGCGGTACTCCCCGCCGGTGTTCGACCTTCCCGAGGGCCGGCCCGACGAGGCGGAGATCCTGTCCCGGCTGGCCCTCGGTCTGCTGGGCGTGGGCGTCGACGCCGACCCGAAAGTCGTTGACGACCAGGTGATCTCGTTCGTTCTGGGCCGGGAGGTCGCCGACGAGCACTCCCCGGTGTCCGGGCGCGACGTCGCGGAGCTGACCGCGTTGCTGCCCGACGGCCCGGGTTATGAGCGGCGGCTGGACATGATGCTGCGGCTGGGCCCGTTCGGCGACGGCTTCGGGAAAAACCCCGAGGGCCTGACGCTGCAGAAGCTCAAGGACAACCCGCACGGGATCGACCTGGGCCCGCTGACCCCGCGCATCCCGGAGGTGCTGCGCACCCCCTCGGGCAGCGTGGAGCTGGCGCCCACTCCGATCCTCGACGACCTGCCCCGGCTGCACGCCGCCCTGGGCGCGATCGGTGGTGCGGACGTCGCGCCGTTCCTGCTGATCGGGCGGCGCCACCTGCGCTCGAACAACTCCTGGATGCACAACCTGCCCGCGCTGGCCGGCGGGACAAACCGCTGCACGCTGCAGATCCACCCCGACGACGCCGCCCGGCTGGGCCTGGGCGACACCGGCGACACCGCCGTGGTGACCGGCCCGGCCGGCAAGCTGGAGGTTCCGGTGGAGATCACCGACGCCATCCGCCCCGGGGTGGTCTCGCTGCCGCACGGCTGGGGGCACAGCGCCCCCGACACCCGGATGGCGGTGGCCGCCGAGCACCCCGGCGTCAACGTCAACAGCCTGCTGGACAGCTCGCTGCTGGACCCGCTGTCGGGCACCGCGGTGCTCAACGGGGTGCCGGTGGAGGTTGCGGCTGCGGGGTGAGGGCGCCTGAGTCGATCGCCACGTGCTTCTCGGCGCAGGCGTTCGTCACCGCCGCGGCCATGTCAGCCGAGCGCACCGTCGACAGGTCGGTGACGGTGACCGAATCGGGGTCGGTGCGATGCTGGGCGGCCACCCGCGAGTCCCGAAGCCGCTCGGCACGTTCGACGACGTTGCGGGCGAAGCGGCCGTTGTGCATCAGGTCGATACCGTGGGTGCCGTCCGCCGCCCGGTGCGCGGCCAACGCACGGCACGCCGAACCGAGTACCGCCCGCGCTTCGTCGTCGATGGCCGTCGCGCGCGGTTGGCCGTACCGGACCGCGATCTCCACCAGATCCTCAGGTCGATAGGAGGTGAAACGCAGTTTGCGGTTGAACCGGCTGGCCAGTCCGGGATTGACGGTGAGGAATTCATCCACCTCGCACTCGTAGCCCGCACCGATGAAGCAGAAGTCGAAGCGATGCACCTCCAGCGCGACCAGGAGCTGATTGACCGCCTCCATCCCGATCATGTCCGGGCGTCCATCGTGGTGGCGTTCGACCAGCGAATAGAACTCGTCCATGAACAGCACCCGCCCCAGTGAGCGCCTGATCAGCTCGTTGGTCTTGGGACCCGACGAACCGATGTGCTCACCGCAGAAGTCGGCACGCCTGACTTCGATGATCTCCGGATGGCGGACGACTCCCAGTCCGGCGTAGATCTTCCCGAGGGCCTCGGCGGTGGTTGTCTTGCCGGTACCGGGTGGCCCGACCAGCAGCATGTGGTTGGTCTGGTTGGTGACCGGCAGACCATGAGCCCTCCGCAGCGCCCGCACCTCGATCTGGTCCTCCAGCTCCGCCACCGCATGCTTGACCTCGGCGAGGCCGACCTGGTCGGCGAGCAGGGCGTGGCCCTCGGCCAGAAGTTCCGCCCGACGCTCGCGGTTCCGGCTCTCGGCTCGCTGCTCGCTCGACTGCTCGGTGCCGACATCCCACTTGTCGGTCCGGCTGCTGATCGATTCCTCGTCGGTGACGACGAGTTGCACTCCCGGATCGGCCAGGGCCTGCTTGGCCGGGGTGATGAGGACACCGTTCACCGTGGCCTTGGACAGCCAGATCTGTGATCTCTCATCCTCGCCGAGCTGCCGATACGCCATCCCGCGCAGATAGGCGAGATCCGCTGCCAGCAGCGGGAATTCCAGCGGGTCGACGACCTGGGATTCCGACATCGGACGATCGGCCCACTCCAAAGCCACCCGGCCCTGACCCAGGTGCGTCGCCGCGTGACCGGCGAGTGCGGCGATACCCGCGCAGACCGCGGACATGGTGATCGCTTCGGCGGGGAGCGGTTGCGTCGCTTCGGTGAGGACATCGGGCCATCGCTGCGTGGCGAACATCAGATACGCCCGGACGTACTGCCGCCACTGGTGATCTTCGGGGCCGTCGATCAGGCCGGTGTCGTCCAGC
Source organism: Mycobacterium sp. (assembly GCF_046091765.1). Classification (GTDB taxonomy): domain Bacteria; phylum Actinomycetota; class Actinomycetes; order Mycobacteriales; family Mycobacteriaceae; genus Mycobacterium. The sequence continues at coordinate 10,295 of NZ_JBJTCF010000105.1, read as the reverse complement.
ACCGCAGCCGCGCGCTCGAAGTGCTCGCTGTCGATCAGTGCACTCGCGAAAGCGATCCCGACGTGCGAGGGGTTGGTCACGCTGATCGACAGATGCGGTCCGGCCTTCACCGGTGCGGCGAACGTGATACCCAGTCGATTGGATTCGCGGTGCAGACGGGTCGCGCAACCGTGCAGCCGCTCCAAGGTGGGCAACGCGTCGTCGCCGCACGCGATACGGCCCAGCCAGGCGTCGGCCATCGCCGGATCGGCGTCGGTGGCCGCGGCGAACAGCTCACGGGCCGAGTTTGGATCGGTGACGACCAGCCTGATGGCCTGATCGAAGCTTCGGCGTGCTGTGGCCGTAGTACTGGTCACCGTGCGGGGGAAGCGCTGAGCGCGTAGCGATTCTCGGCCCGGAACAGCTCCACTTCGACGTCGTAGACCGCGCCGCCGGCGGACACCTGCAGATCGGAGTGCCCCGCCTGGGTGATGACGACATCTGCTGCATCGGATCCCGTCGCTGTCGGTTCGCCCACCGAAATCACGGTGTTCGGCCGCGGCGCGGGCACGACGGTTCCGTCGATGACGCTGATGGTGGTACCTGGATCCGGGCGGGAACGGTCGACCACCGAGATGTTCGGCATCCGCACACTGCTCCAGCGATTCAGGTCGGTGGTGTGGATGGTGATCCGCTCCCCTGTACCGGCTGCTCTGATGACGACCCGCTTGGCGATGGCGTCATCGGCCGCCACGCAGACGTGACTGCTCGCGGCGGGATCACCGAGGGGAAGTGCCAATCGTCCGCCGTCAGGGACCTTGCCCAGCAGCACCCCGGAGGGACCGATCCCGATGAGAACGTTTGGCGGCAGCGGACACACCCGGACACCCGCGACCGGCCGACGGGGACCGCAGAGGTGTGCGGCCAGCGCCTGAGCCTGACGTCCCGGCAGGGTCTGCAGTCGCACGCTCGGACTTGCGGCCGGTGGCTGGGTGCTTCGGACACTGACCGTCGCGCAGACGCTGCCATCGGCGAAAACGGTGACGTTCTGGATGATCCCCTCGCCCCGGAGCGACCACACCCCGGCCAACGTCTCGGAGTTGATGTCGCTGGGCCGATGAGCGTAGGTGGTCAGGAAACCTGAGTCGGTGCGAACGCTGTGCCAGCGGCGGTTTCGCGGCTCGAGGCCAGTGACTCCCAGTCGCTTTTCCAGCTCGATGATGTCGGTGGCGGTTGCGACCCTTGCTCGGATTCCGCTGGACCGCAGGGCGGCGGCGATGCGCTGCGCGGTAGCCAACGCGGCGGTGCCGGCGGTGATGCGGTGTTCGAGTGCCTTCCCGTTTCGCAGGCAGGCGATCCGCGCGATCAGCCATGTTTCTCGCTGCCCCGCGTAGTGGGGCGTACCGATCATGGCGTCATAGACCCTGGGGTAGTCGCCGCTACCGTGGTGCCGCGCGCCGGCGCAGACCACGCTCAGGGACTCGACTCGCAGACCCATGCTCTGGCGCATCAGCGGCAGCAGATCGTCGAGGGGCAGCACGTTGGCGGTTCGCGTCACGACCGGACCGTCGAGAAGGGTCGGCTGGTGAGCTTTCCCCAGGAGTTGCACGGCGGCGATCACAACACCGTCCTGGTAGCGAACGCCACCCCCGGATCGGTCGTTGACGACCGTCTCGGGCGGTGTCAGTGCCACGTTGCGTTTCCGGCGACACCACAGCACGCCCCACGACCACACCGTCAGAGTCCGATACGGAAGGACGAGGAGCAGCACCGCCAGCGCCAATCCGCCACCGGCGCCGGCGTAGCCACCCACGGCCCACCCGATCAGCCCGGTCGTTCCTACCCCGGCGATCTGCGCGAGGTGTCGCGGCTGGGTCACGGTGTTCTCCGGGACCGGGCGCGCAGCGCGGCCGCGACGACGCCGACGCCGACCAGGCCGGTGAAGATCAGCGCGACGACGTGAGCGCGCCGATCCGGACGCGGCGGCGGCCCGGGCGGCGCGAGAACCCGGGTCTGGGCGCCGGGAGCGGAGCTGCCGCCGGGGGCAACGTCGAAGGTCAGCGCCGCCACCGGGTCGACAACCCCGTGACCGACCTGATTGTCGACGCCGCGCGGCGGGTTGTGCGCGGTCGCGAGAATACGGTTGATGACCTGTCGTGCGGTCAGTCCGGGGAACTTCGCGCGGACCAGTGCGGCCAGGCCGCTGACGTAGGCGGCGGCGAAACTGGTTCCGGCAAACGGGACGTGCGGCTCTCCCGGCCGTAGCGGCGGGTAGGCGTTGACCGCCCGGCCGTCCTGGGAGGAGAGCCCGATGACTCCTGTGCCCGGTGCTGCCGCACCCACCCACGGCCCGGCCAGGCTGCGACTCAGCGGGGCACCTGTTGCGTCGACCGCTCCGACGGACAACACATAGTCGGAGAACCACGACGGCGAGGAGATGGTCTTCACGTCGCGCCAGTCCCGCGGATCACCGACAACCAGTGGATCGAATTCCGAGTTCTGTGTGCACCCGGACTCCCCTTCATTTCCCGCGGCCGCGACGATGACGGCATCCTTCACGGTCGCCGCGTACCAGACCGCTGCACCGACCGACCGCTGATCGATGGGGTCGGCCGCCGACACGCACGACGCGACACTGATATTGATGACCTTGGCGCCCAGGTTCGCCGCATGCACGATCGCCTTGGCCAGGGTCGCGACCGTGCCCGCCTTCGCCCGCGCCTCACCGTCGGCCGACCACGGGACGACGGGCTCGTAGGCGCGCGAGGATTGGCGGATCGAGATCACCGTGGCGTGGGGAGCCACGCCGACCACGCCGTCCGGTGGACCTGCCGGCGGCGTGGGCTGCGTCGGACGCACGGCCTGCTGGGGGAAGGCGGGGTCCGGCGGCATGGGCCTGGGCATTGCGCCGCCCTGCGGCGCGGCCGCGATGACCGAGGCGATCAGGGTGCCGTGGGCGTCGCAATCGGTCAGGCCGTCACCACCGTTGACGTAGTCACCGCCCGCGATGACCGGAAGTCTCGGGTGGGGGCTTACTCCGGTGTCGATGATGGCGACCGGCACGCCGTTGCCGGTGGAGTACTGCCATGCCCTGGTGATGTTGAGCATGCTGAGCCCGGCCGCAGGTTTCACAACGTCTGGTTGCGGCACCGCGACGGTCCGCGCGCACGAGTTGCTCTGTCGCATCGCCTGTTCAGGCCCGGGGGTTGTGTCGGGCGGAACCAGCGCCGGGTCGACCGTAGGCGGCGCGATCGCCAGCGCAGCAGGGGTATTGGCTGCGGAGAGGACAGTCAGGACGACCAGGACTGCCGCCACGAGGCGCTGCGAAAGGTGCTGTGTCATCGCATCCGCACCCAGGTGAAAAGCCCGCCGATCCAGGCTGCGAGCGGCAGGGCGGCGACAATGGCGACCAGCTCGACCCATTCGGTCGCCATCCGCACCAGCGGGGTGAATCGGCTTCCCGGAACGACCAGCGCGGCGGCCATCCCCACTGCCGCGAACGCTGCCAGGGTCAGCGCTCCCCACAGCGGGGCCCATTCATCCTGCGCGCCGGCCAGGACGTAGCGCGCGACGCCGACACAGAATGCGGCGCAGCCGCCGAGTACCACGGCCACCGCCTGCTTGCTGTCCGCGAACGCCCTACCGCGACTGATGAAGATCACCACGAACAGGAGGACCAGCACAGCAGCCCAGTTACCGCGCGGCTGTCCGGGCATCAGGGTCATCCAGGCGGCGATCGGCAGAATCGCGGCCACGGCGGCGCACATACCGGTGAGGACGCAATTGGCACGCCGAGCGGTAGCGGCGATCAGTGCGCCGCGCGGGGTGGTGTCCAACCCCGAATCGCCCTCGCCCCCGTCCTCGCCCACGCCGTCACCCGCGTCTCGGAGGGGCGCAACCGTATCGGTGGCCATATCCTCCCCGCGCCGGAAGAGATCCCGGCCGGTGATCGACCCGAAGTGCGGTGGCCGGATACCTGCTGCTCGCAGGGCGATGTTGGGCGCAAGTGTGAGTGCCACCAGAAGCGCGGTCAATAGACACATCCCCAGCCATTGCGCCGGTACCGGGTGCCACATCCGCGCCGCGGCGACGAGGGCGCCGATCGCGCAGATGGTCACCACCGTCGCCGCCATCGTCACCAGCTTGCCGGTGAGCCAGACCGCGACGCACACCGCCGCCGTCAGCGCGACTGCGCCGGCGAAGACATGGGCGCCGCCGAGCCTTCCCGGCGCGGCCGCGGCCACCGCAAAGGACAGCAGCGCCGCGGCCGACCAGGCCAGACCGGCCACCAAACCATCGGGATCCTCGTCACAGCGGCGCTGAGAGCGCAGCGCGATCGCGGCCAGGAGGAACCCGGCGACGGCGGTCGCAGCGGCGGGCGTCCAGGTGTCCTGCCGGAAGCGCGCCACACAGGCCGTCGTCAGCAGTGCCAGCACGTTCATCACCAGGACAGCTGTCGCGGCGCGCACGGCCGTCGCCGCTGTCACGGGCGTGAAGAGGTCCTCGCCCGCGCGGGCCAGCCCGGTAGAGAGCGATTCGTACTGCGGTTCGAAGGACTCACCGCTCTCAGCGGGGTGCAGCACCAGCGTGGCACCGTCCTCGACTCCGAGCTCGTCCAGCGTTCTGGTGACGTCGAGGCACGTACCGTTCACGCGGTGCAGGCGATAGGCGACCGAGGGGTCCAGTCCGTCGGCACCGCGCCGCTTGAGATCCTCGTCGAGCAGTTCGACGGCGTTGTCGAGAAAGACTTCGATCGGTACCGAGGCGGGATAGACCTGGGAGACCAGGTGTTCATCGTGGACGACCGCCACGGCGCACCGGGCGGGGAAAGCGACCTTTGTCACCGGCGTGGCCTATCGGCGTCCGGGACGTACCTGTCTGCCAGACCGGCGGCGATCTCAAACAGTCTGAGCCGTGTCTTCTTCCCCAGCTCATGGGTGGTGTCGATGATTCCGCCTTCGGCCAGGTGCGGATCGTAGGGCATGAATTCGACACCGACGCCGGACCCTCCGAAACGTTCGGTCAGGTAGGCCTTCGCTTCCTCGTCGTAGTGGTCTCGGCTGTCGTTGAGGATGACCGTGCTGCGTGCGACCAGATCGTGGTGCCCCATCGAGCGAAGCAGGTCGATGGAGCGGGTGACCGGCAGCGAGGTGTCCGCGGTCAGGCCGGAGACCAGGACAAGTGAGTCGCATGCATCCAGGACTGCAGCCATCACCGGATGTTCGAGATCATCAGAGGTATCGACGAGAATGATCGTGTGGCTGCGTCTCAGGCGTGACACCACACCGCTGAACATGTCCGGCTCCAGCGGACGGGGCTGATCTGAGGTCCGGTTCCCGGCCAGGACATCGAGACCGATTCGGTTCTGACCCAGGTGCTCGCGGATATCGGCGTAACCCTGCACATCCGTGTCGGCGAGAACCGCGTAGTAGTCACCCGGTGGCGACTCGTCGATGCGGCCGGCCAGGGTGCCGAATCCGGGAGCGGCGTCGATCGCGACGACATTGTCGGGACGCACCTCCCGGAAAACGCCGCCGATCGATGCGGTCATGGTGGTTTTGCCGACGCCGCCCTTGCCGGAGACGACCGCGATGACGTACTGCCGGCGAATGTGTCTGCGGATGCGCTCCTGCAGTTCGCGGAAGTGTCGTTCAGCCGGAGACTCACCGGGGTTCCACATCGTGAATGTTGCGCGGTGCGCGAATCTACGCCAGCCGGACCCTGGGGGAATCCTGCGCTGGGTGACCATGTCTGAGATCCGCAGAGTGCTTGACACTGATTCGGCGGGCCAATGTGGTGGTCTGTCGATCTCATCGAGAGTGGCACCCTGAAGATCGTTGCGGTAATCCATTCAGACAGCCTTCCTGTGCGAGTGCCAGTCTTCGCGCGCCGGTAGGCGGCGCATCATGTTGTTGACGGCCGAGCCGATGCTGGCCGTTGAACCGGGGCCGATGATCAGCCAGGCGGTTCCGTCCCGGCTGACCTGTTCGGAGAGCAACCTTCCCCGGGGGGTGTCGTGAATCGTCACCGCCGCCGGATCGACATACGAACGCCGAGCTGTTGCGCTGGTGCCGGACTGCATTGCGACGATGGAGACTTGGGAGCAGAGCCGGGGATCCGCAGCCGCGCTCACGGCGTCCACCTGGTCGGCATCAAGGTCATGGGCGAACAGGAATGCCCGCAGGCTGCGGCCGCTGCGGGCTGTCGTCAGCAGACTTTGCGCCTGCAGGATCACGGGGCGGATCGCCGCCGGGCGACGCGTGCCGCAGAGCCGGTCGATCTGATCCTCGATGACCTGTGCAGCTGATTTCTCGCTCGTCGCGGTCCCGGCTGCACCGAATCTGACCATGGCGCCGCAACGCTCAAGCGCTACCCACCACCGATCGAATCGGGCTAACAGGATCCGCTCCGCCTCGGCGTGGGCGGGTGACTGCGCATACAGCAGCAGCGCCACGTCCCGCCGGGCGAGAACGGTCAGCCACTCCAGGATCGGTTCGTCCACCTCGAGGCCGTCGGTGATGGCGCCGGCCGCGTGCAGCTCGGCTGCGACCGGGTTTTCCAGCGCGGCGCGTCTGGTCTCGGTGCTGGGCAGGTGCGGCCGCAGGCCGAGTTCCGGAGCGAGTACCTCAATGCCGGAAAGCACCTGGAGCACCCAGAGACCGTCAAGAGTCGTCGTCAGCATGAATTCCCCCCATCCGGCCGGTGGCGCGCATCCCCGCACCCCACCGGCCGACGGACCTCAGAAGAGGTTGCCCATCATCACGTCGGTCTGATGCGCACTCTCATTGACGCTGCTGATCGTCCGTCCGTGCTGGTTCATCGTCTCGATGAGTCCCTGCAGACCGCTGAGCATCTGCATCTGCGCGTCATGGAACGACGTGGCGGCGGTGCCCTGGAAGAAGTCCGCGATCGCGTTGGTGCGCTGGGCGATGTCGTCGTGGATCTCCATCAGCTGCGCGGAGCGGGCCCCGACGTCGGAAGCGAAGTCCGCGACGCCACCGTGGTTGTAAGTGATGCTGTCCATGCTCAATCTCCTTGTCAGATCGTTGATTCAGGCGTTCGGAGCGAAGCTCGTGAGGCTGTGTGCGGAGTCGGCTTCGTGCTGCTCCATCATCGAGGCGGCCTGGCTCAGACCGTGCGCGAGCCGGGTGCCGCCGATGATGGCCTGCTGCAGGTCCTGGTTGATGTGAGCGGCGGTGTTCACCGATGCGAGTTGCGCCTGGCCGCCCCACACTGCCGAGCCCAGTCCCTCATGACTGCTCAAATAGCCGTTGGCGATCGCGGTTGCGTGGTCGAGTGCAGACTCGATGGCCTGCCGGGTGCTGCGCAGCACCTCCGGGGTGACGACGAGAGGCATGGGTCTCCTTGCTGGTGATCGGTGATGACTCGGCCCCGGGTGGGGGACGCGCGGACAAGTATCGGTAGCCCGCGGATACCTGTCACTTCACCCTGTGGCACACCTGGCCGGGAGCGTCGGCGATGTCGACGGCGAGGCGCGTTTCGACGGTTTCCCGCCGTTCGTCGGTGGTTCTGCCGGCCGCGACTGATCCCGCTGTCGGCATCGGACCGACGCCCACCCCGGACCAGCCCGGTCCGCGCAACTCCGCGCTGAGGGGACCGCCGCGGACACCGACGGGCCGCCCGGAGTTCTCGGGCTCGAAACCGGAGAGCGGTTTGGTGTAGCGGGTCAGTCCGCTTCCGGGTAGCGATGCGGTGGGTGCACCCCCCGGACTCACCGCGCCGCCGCCGCCACCGGCGCTCGGCGGTACACCGAGACCGGGCAGGATCGCCGGTGCGATCTGTTCCGGGTAGGGGGACTGCGCGTGACTGCCGAACATCCCGGTCGACGACTTTCCCGCTCCGGCGGCGGCGAACGCCTGCAACGGCTGGGCGCCCGACGTCACGGCCTGACCGGCCGAACCGACGGCGTCGGCTCCCGCGGCGGGAAGACGTGCGGCCTGCTCGGAGAGTTGGCCGGCCTGTTTCATCGCCTCTCCGGCGGCGGCGGTGCCGGCCGCCTGGGCGACGGCCCCCGCCGCCGTCGCGGGGGCGGCGGGCGAGGCGCCGAGGGGTGCGATCGGCGGCGGGACGGCGAGCGCTGCGGCCAGACCGGCCAGCGTGGTCCCGTAGGCCGCGCCGATTCCGGCGTTGTGCGGCCAGTGCTCGCCGAAGTACGCGGCGTCCAGGGCGACGATGACCGGCGTCAACGCGCCCAGGACCATGGGGTTGAGAGCCACGTCAGCGGCTTGCTCGGCCCTGTTGGCCAGCGAGATCTCCGCGGGGATCATCGCCGAGACCGCGGTCTGGTAGGCGGTGGCCGCACTGGCTGCGAGGGGTGGTTTCTCCTGCGCCCACCCGGCCAGCAGGTGCAGTGCCGTGTTCAGCCCGGTGACCGCAGCCGACGAGCTGAGGCCACCCACCCCCTGGAAATCCGGGGCCGTCGCCGCGGTGTTGAGCAGCGAGATCGAGGCGGCCACCTCGCCGCTGACCGCCAGCGTCTGCCACGCGGTTCCGCTGGCGACCGTCGAGGCGACGCCGGCGACGCCCGGCCCGGCCAACCGCAGATAGTTGACCTCCGGCGGCGACGACGGCCAGGCGGGGTCGGGCATGCTGCTAGAGCGCCAGCGTCGCTTTGTTGATGACGTCGGTGGCGGTGTAGGTCGCCGAGGCGACGCCCTGCGCGGCGGCGAACAGCCCGCGGTTGGCCGCGTGCTCGGCGGCGGTTCCCAGGTACGCCGCACCCGCGGCGTTGAGAGCTGCCGCGAACGCAGCGGAGTCGAGATCCATGCCCATCGGCATCACCGACGTCAGCGCGGGAGCGGCGGCGGCAGTCGTGGCGGCGAGTTCGGCACTGATCCCCGATTCCGCACCCGCCGAGGCGGCCACCGACGCGGCATTGACGTTGAACAACATGGGTTCTCCCTCCCAGGACATGGCTCGTGAATGGCTCGCGGCATCGTAGGGAGGACTTCTGCGCGTTGTCGAGTCACCCTATTTCACCCGCGCGACCGCCAGCCCGTCCCAGCCCTTGGCGCCGAGGGTCTGCAGGGCGGCGGCCTCCAGGCGCGGGTGGGCGCCCATCATCGCGAGCATGTCGCGCACCCCGCGGGCCTGGGCGTCCCCGGGTGCGGGGTCGACGATGCGCCCGGCGCGCACCGCGTTGTCGACGACGATGACGCTGCCGGGCCGGCTCAGCTCGACCGCCCAGCCCAGGTAGGCGCTGTTGTTCTCCTTGTCGGCGTCGATGAAGATCAGATCGAAGTCACCGGTCAGCCGCGGCAGGCAGTCCAGTGCGGCGCCCAGCATGATCTGCACCCGGTCGTGCACGCCGGCGCGGCGCAGGTTGGCGGCGGCGATCTCGGCGTTGCGGGGGTTGCGCTCCAGGCTGACCACCGCGCCGTCGGGACCCACCCCGCGGGCCAGGCAGATGGTGCTGTAGCCGCCCAGCGTGCCGATCTCAAGCACCCGGCGCGCCCCGGCGATGCGGGTCAGCAGATACAGCAGCCGGCCGGTCTGCGCCGACACCTCGATCGGCGGCAGCCCGGCGGCCTGCGAGTCGGCCAGGGCGGCGTCCAGTGCGCGGTCCTGCCCCAGCAGCAGCTCGTCGAGCACGGCCTCGGTGGCCAGCCACTGCTGCGGGGACACCGAATCATGAACGGGCTCTTGATAACCCGGGCTCACCTCAGGGCCTGTCCCCCATGACCTCGCCCTCCCGGCGCGGGTCGGCACCGCCCAGCCAGCCCTGCGGGGACTGGCGCACCAGTGCCGAGAGCCCGCTGGACTGATCGGCCAGGTTGACCTCGTGGCCCAGTTCGCGCAGACCCCGCACCAGTGGGTCGTTGGCGCCGTCGTCGGTGGTGTCGATCACCGGGTGCTCGCCGCCGACGTTGGTCTTGGCGGTGTTGGCGGCACCGAAGTCCACCATCGACACCGCCTGCTGGGGATCCAGGCCCCAGTCCACAAGACCGACGATCGTCTTGGCGACGTACTGGATGATGGTGCCCCCTCCCGGGGAGCCCACCACCGCGTACAGCGGGCCGCGGGTGCCGTCGGGCTTCTCGTCGAAGATCAGGGTGGGCGCCATCGAGCTGCGCGGGCGCTTGCCGGGCTGCAGCCGGTTGGCGACCGGGACGCCGTCGGGGCTGGGGTCGGCGGCGAAGTCGGTGAGCTCGTTGTTGAGCAGGAACCCGTCGACCATGTGGTACGCGCCGAACTCGGCCTCGGTGCTGGTGGTGAAGGAGGCCGCGTTGCCCCGGGTGTCCACCACGCTGATGTGGGAGGTGCCGTTTTCCACTTGCCGGGGCCTCGGCGCCACC
>NZ_JBJTCF010000104.1:0-9455 GCF_046091765.1 Mycobacterium sp. | reverse complement strand
CCCGATGCCGTGGACGAAGTTGCGGATCGCGGTCTCCCCGCCGGTGAGGTTGGTGTTGGGTTCGTTGTACGTGCCGCCCATCACCTCCACCCGGCCCTCGGCGATCATCCGCCGCAGATCGGCGCGGTCCTCGGGGTGTGCATCGAAGTACGGCTTGAGGTAGTCGACCTCGGCGAGCACGAACGTGTAGACCGGTTCCCGCCGGGCCATCTCCAGATGCGCCGCCACCAGAGCGAAGGCGTTGTTCTGTTTGCAGCGCCCGGGCGGATCCTCGGTCCACACGCTGGTGTAGGCGCCCTGGGTGTTCCACCACACCGGGTCGTAGTGGAAGTGGCTGATCATGTACATGGTCCAGCCGGGCTCGGCGACCACGACATCGAAGCCGAAGTGTTCGGTCTGCCCGGACTCCCCGCTGAGCACGCGGGCACTGCGGGTTTGGCCGGCAACGGGGTCGACGATGCGGACGGCGACGTCGACCGAGCCGTCGCCGGCCGCCGCGGTTGCCGGCTCCGGTGTGCTCACCCCGTCGCCGGTGATCTCCACCCGGGTAGGGACCGCGGCGTGGGTGTAATCGACCCGCACGATCTGCAGCGGCGGCTCACCGACGAAGAGCTCGGTCGAGACCGCCGCGCTGACCTGCACGTCGGCAAATCTACGCCGATGACAAACCGCCGGGCACCCGAAGGAGCCCGGCGGTTGTCGTGATCAGCGCTGGCGCGTCAGGCTGCCGCCCGCTCGCCAGCCGCGGCGCTGAGTTTCGCCGAACCGGACACCAGCAGCAGGCCGAAGCCGACCTTGGCCAGCAGGTCGACGACCGCGAAGATCGCCACCTCGGAGTCCAGGCCGACCGCTCCGACGCCTTCGGTGCCGACTGCCCACACGATGGGGTAGACGAACCACAGCACCACCAGGATGCCCAGGAGCTTGCCGTAGAGCGCGGCGTGCTCGGGGCTGCGGTCGGCTGCCGCCGCCCGGATCGGGCCCGCGATGAGGTACAGCACGATCAGGAACGCCACGCAGCTGATGACGTACCAGACCCACCGGGTGTGAGCGTCCTTGGACAGCGACGCGATCAGACCCGTCACAATCATCATCACGTCGGCACCGATCACACCGCCGACGAGGGCGTTGCGCTCCCGAGACTGCAGCGAGCTGCTCAACCGCGGCAGAGCCACGGTGACCAGACCCAGCAGTAGCAGCGGCGTGGTCAGTACCCAGTCGAGGTAGCGGGCGTAGTAGACGGTGCGCTCCGTGCCCTCGGCATCGATGAAGGAGTGGATGCCCTGATTGCTGGCCATCGCGAAGTACGCGCAGGCCGCAATCGCACAGACGAACCCGCTGGCGACCACATGGTGGCGCCGCTCGTCGGGAACGCTGTTGCCCAGGGCGACGATCAGCACGAGCCCCGCGGCCATGCCGATTGTGCCGATCCAAAGCCAGGTGTGAATCACGAATTCTCCCTTCTCCGGGTCCCCTATTCGGGAAATCCAAACATCGGACCAGTGCTGGCAATCTTCCTCGCCCTCCGGAGCTCCAGACATTCCCGCGGCGTCACGATGTCATCACGAATGTCATCACGAATGTCATCACGGATCGACGCGGTGCCGCGCAAGGCCGGTCCGTCACGGTTTGGCAGACTGGTCCCAGTGAGTTCGACCAAGCACCGCGAGATAGCCAAGCTCGACCGGGTTCCGCTGCCGGTCGAGGCGGCCCGCGTCGGCGCGACCGGCTGGCAGCTCACCCGCGCCGGTCTGCGCGTCCTGTTCAGGCTCCCCGGCAGAGGAGCGCTGCAGGAGAAGGTCATCAAGGAGATCCCGCAGGCTTTCACCGATCTAGGGCCCACCTACGTGAAGTTCGGCCAGATCATCGCTTCCAGCCCGGGCGCCTTCGGCGAGCAACTCAGCCGCGAGTTCCGCAGCCTGCTCGACGCGGTACCGCCCGCCGACACCGCCGCGGTGCACCGTCTGTTCACCGATGAGCTCGGTGCGGATCCGGCGGAGTTGTTCGCACACTTCGAGGAGGAGCCGTTCGCTTCGGCCTCGATCGCCCAGGTGCACTACGCGACGCTGCACACCGGCGAGGACGTCGTGGTCAAGATCCAGCGGCCGGGCATCCGCCGCCGCGTTGCGGCCGACCTGCAGATCCTGAAGCGATTCGCCCAGGTGGTCGAGTTGGCCAAACTCGGCCGGCGGCTCTCGGCCCAGGATGTCGTCGCCGACTTCGCCGACAACCTCGCCGAGGAGTTGGACTTTCGCATCGAGGCACAGTCGATGGAGGCCTGGGTGTCGGGGCTGCACGGCTCGCCGCTGGGCCGCAACATCCGCGTGCCGCACGTGCACTGGGAGTTCACCAGCGAGCGGGTGCTGACCATGGAGCGGGTGGCCGGGGTCCGCATCGACGACGCGAAGGCGATCCGCACGAAGGGCTTCGACGGCACCGAACTCGTCAAAGCCCTGCTGTTCGCCACCTTCGAGGGCGGACTGCGCCACGGCCTGTTCCACGGTGATCTGCACGCGGGCAACCTGCTGGTCGATGACGACGGCCGGATCGTGTTCCTGGACTTCGGGATCATGGGCCGCATCGATCCGCGCACCCGCTGGCTGCTCCGCGAACTCGTGTACGCCCTGCTGGTCAAGAAGGACCACGCCGCGGCAGGCAAGATCGTGGTGCTGCTGGGCGCGGTCGGTAAGGTCAAACCAGAGGCGCAGGCCGCCAAGGATCTGGCGGCGTTCGCCCAGCCATTGACCCTCAAGACCCTCGGTGACATGTCCTACGCGGAGATCGGCAAGCAGCTTTCGACCCTGGCGGACGCCTACGATGTGAAGCTGCCGCGCGAACTGGTGCTCATCGGAAAACAGTTCCTCTACGTCGAGCGGTATATGAAGCTGCTGGCGCCGAAGTGGCAGATGATGAGCGATCCGCAATTCTCCGGCTACTTCGCCAACTTCATGGTCGAGGTCAGCCGCGAACACCAGAGCGACGTCGACGAGAACGACGAAGCCGAGACCTGAGGACCCGGTGACAGTGGAAATCCGCAGCGGAACGGCGCGTTCCGGCGATCTTGACATCTACTACGAGGACATGGGCGACCCGTCCGATCCCCCGGTCTTGCTCGTCATGGGTCTCGGTGCGCAACTGCTGCTGTGGCGGGACGGCTTCTGCCGGCGGCTGATCGACCGGGGCTACCGGGTGATCCGCTACGACAACCGCGACGTGGGACTGTCGGGGAAGCTGCACGGCCGGCGAGCGGACGGCGCCCTGGTCCCCGCGCTGGTGCGGTCCTTCCTGGGCCGGCCCAGTCCGTCGGTGTATTCCCTGGAGGACATGGCCGATGACGCGGTCGCGCTGCTCGACCACCTCGGCATCGGACGCACGCACGTGGCGGGAGCATCCATGGGCGGAATGATCGCCCAGGTCTTTGCCGCCCGGCACCCCAGCCGCACCGCCGGACTCGGCGTGGTCATGTCGTCGAACAACGGCGCACTGCTGCCACCCCCCGCACCGAAAGCCCTGCTGCCGCTGATCAAGGGACCGGGCCCGGACTCGGAGCGCGAAGCCGTCATCGAGCACTCGGTCAAGGTCAGCAAGATCATTCAAAGCCCGCGCTATCCCGTGTCCGACGAGCGGCTGCGCGCGGAAGCGACCGAGGGATACGACCGCTGCCACTACCCGGCGGGCATCGCCCGTCATTTCGGCGCGGTTCTCGGCAGCGGAAGCCTGCGCCGATACAACAGGCGGACCACCGCGCCCACGGTCGTTCTGCATGGTCGCGACGACAAGCTGATGCGGCCCTCCGGCGGCCGCGCCGTTGCCGCGGCGATCCCCGGCGCACGCCTGGTGCTGTTCGACGGAATGGGCCACGACCTGCCCGAGGAACTCTGGGATGACCTGGTCACCGAGCTGACCAAGACATTTTCCGACGCCAGAGGTCTCCGCTAGGTCTCGATCCAGGCAGACACCTGCGCGGGTTGCGGGCAATGCACGTCGAGTCGGGCATACTCGCTTTCAGGAGGGATGAGCAGACAAATGTCCAGGACTTACGCCACCCAGCGGGACCTGCGGCCCCATTTCGAGGACATTCAGGCCCATTACGACCTCTCAGACGACTTCTTCGGTCTGTTCCAGGATCCGACTCGCAAGTACAGCTGCGCGTATTTCACCAGTCCGAACGCCACGCTCTCCGAAGCGCAGATCGCCAACGTCGACCTCAACCTGGACAAGCTGGACCTGCGGCCGGGCATGACTCTCCTGGAGATCGGATGCGGGTGGGGCCTGACGATGCAGCGGGCGATGGAGCGCTACGACGTCAATGTCATCGGGCTGACGCTGTCGAAGAACCAGAAGGCCTACTGCGAGAAGCTGCTCGCCGATACCGACAGCAACCGCAGGTTCGACATTCGGCTTGAGGGCTGGGAGCAGTTCCACTCACCGGTGGATCGCATCGTCTCGATCGAGGCCTTCGAGCACTTCGGCTTCGAGCGCTACAACGACTTCTTCAAGAACTGTTTCGAGATCCTGCCCGAGGACGGCCGGATGACCGTCCAGAGTTCGGTCGGCTATCACCCGTTGGATCTGGCGGCACGGGGCAAGAAGCTGACCTTCGAACTGGCCAGGTTCATCAAATTCATGATGACCGAGATCTTCCCCGGCGGCCGTATCCCGAGCACCCAGATGATGGTCGAGCACGGGGAGAGGGCCGGTTTCGTCGTGCCGCAGCCGGTGTCGCTGCGCAACCACTACATCAAGACCCTCGGCATGTGGGCGGACGCGCTGGAACGCAACAGGGACGCCGCCGTCGCCATTACCGACGAGGAGAACTACCTCCGCTACATGCGCTATCTCAAGGGCTGCCAGTACTACTTCATCGACGAGACCATCGACGTGAGCCTGGTGACCTACCTCAAACCGGGCGCTGCCGCCGCGTAGGCCGGTCTACTCCTCGACGAAATTGCGGGTGATGGCCGGGTCGACCGGAATACCCGGACCGGTCGTCGTCGAGACGACGACCTTCTTGAGGTACCGGCCCTTGGACGAGGACGGCTTGGCGCGCAGTATCTCGTCGAGGGCTGCGCCGTAATTCTCGGCGAGTTTCTCCTCGTCGAAAGACGCCTTGCCGATGATGAAGTGCAGGTTTGCCTGCTTGTCGATGCGGAAGTTGATCTTGCCGCCCTTGATGTCGGTGACCGCCTTGGCCACGTCGGCGGTCACGGTGCCCGTCTTGGGGTTGGGCATCAGTCCGCGCGGGCCGAGCACCCGGGCGATCCGCCCGACCTTGGCCATCTGATCGGGAGTCGCGATCGCCGCGTCGAAGTCCAGGAACCCGCCCTGGATCTTCTCAATCAGGTCGTCGCTGCCCACCACATCGGCGCCGGCGGCGGTGGCCTGCTCGGCCTTCTCCCCCACCGCGAACACCGCCACCCGGGCCGTCTTGCCGGTCCCGTGCGGCAGGCTCACCGTGCCGCGGACCATCTGGTCGGCCTTACGCGGGTCCACTCCGAGGCGGATCGCGACCTCGACGGTGGCGTCCTGCTTCTTGGAGGAGGTCTCCTTGGCCAATTTGGCGGCTTCAAGGGGCGTGTACAGCCGGTCGCGGTCCACCTTCTCGGCGGCCTCGCGGTAGGCCTTGCTCTTCTTGCTCATTGTGAATCCAATCGGTTGTTGGGTTGTGGTCAGACGAGCCGAAGCGGGCTCTCCCACGGGTTGAAAACTACTCGACCGTGATGCCCATCGACCGGGCAGTGCCAGCAATGATTTTAGCCGCCTGGTCGATGTCATTGGCGTTGAGATCGGCCTTCTTCGTCTCGGCGATCTCGCGCACCTGATCCCAGGTCACCTTGGCGACCTTGGTCTTGTGCGGCTCCGCCGAACCCTTGGCCACCCCGGCCGCCTTGAGCAACAGCTTTGCCGCCGGCGGGGTCTTGAGCGCGAAGGTGAAGCTGCGGTCCTCGTAGACGGTGATCTCGACCGGGATGACATTGCCGCGCTGGTTCTCCGTGGCGGCGTTGTAGGCCTTGCAGAACTCCATGATGTTGACGCCGTGCTGACCGAGCGCGGGACCAACGGGCGGGGCGGGGTTGGCCTGCCCGGCCTGGATCTGCAGCTTGATCATCCCGACGACTTTCTTCTTCGGGGCCATGATTCGGTGTTCCTTTCCTAAACTTCCGTCAGATCAGATCTTGGCGACCTGGCTAAAGGTCAATTCAACCGGGGTCTCACGACCGAAGATGCTGACCAGCACCTTGAGCTTCTGCTGCTCGGCGTTGACCTCGCTGATCGATGCCGGCAGCGTGGCGAACGGGCCGTCCATCACCGTCACCGACTCGCCGACCTCAAAGTCGACCTCGACCGGGATCCGCTCGAGGCCGCCGCCCTCGCCGGCCGCGGCAGCGGTCGAGGCCGCGGCCCGCCCGGTCTTCTTGCCGGCGCCCTGCGGCAGCAGGAATTTCACGACCTCGTCGAGTGTGAGCGCGGTCGGCCGCGAGGTCGCACCGACGAATCCGGTCACACCCGGGGTGTTGCGCACGGCCGACCAGGAGTCGTCGGTCAGATCCATGCGGACCAGGATGTAGCCGGGCAGCACCTTGCGGTTGACCTGCTTGCGCTGACCGTTCTTGATCTCGGTGACCTCCTCGGTGGGCACCTCGACCTGGAAGATGTAGTCACCGACGTCAAGGTTCTGAACGCGGGTCTCGAGGTTGGCCTTCACCTTGTTCTCGTAGCCCGCGTAGGAGTGGATGACGAACCACTTGCCCGGCTTGCTGCGCAGCTCGTTCTTCAGCGCGGTGGCGGGGTCGACCTCTTCGTCCGGCTCGGCGGCGTCCAGCTGAGCCTGCTCGGGTACCTCGAGCGCCTCCAGGGTCTCTGCAGCCTCGACCGGCGCTTCCCCCGCGAACACGTCGCCTTCGGGAGTTGTCACTGCCGTCTGTCCTCTCTCACTCTCCAGCACTGTCCGGCTAGCCCAGAACCATCAGGACCAGCTTGGCCAGCCCCAGGTCGACCAGACCGATCAGCGCGGTCATGAAGGCCAGGAAAATCAGCACCACCACGGTGTAGTTGGCCATCTGCTTGCGGTTCGGCCAGATCACCTTCCGCATCTCGGTGATGACCTGCCTGATGTAGTTCCACACGAACACCAGCGGGTTGCGCGTCGAGCCGGTCTGGGTCTTCTTGCCCTTCCCGGGACCGGTCTTCTTCTTGCCCGGGCTTTCGACGGCCTCGAACTGCTCGGTGAGTGCCTCCTCGACCTCCTCGGGCTCGGCGAGAGCCACCGCACCGGACCCCGGCCGCGACCGCTTGCCTGTCGGCCGCTGCGGCCGGTTGACCAGGGGGGTTTTGGCCGTGACGTCCCCGGCGCCGCCGTCGGTGGCGTCTCCATCGTCGCGATCGTCGCTCACCGCATGCTCCTCTGCGTCTTGGGGCGAACCCTCAGTCTATTCAGTTGAGCAGGGGCGACAGGACTTGAACCTGCAACCTGCGGTTTTGGAGACCGCTGCTCTGCCAGTTGAGCTACGCCCCTTCAGGCCCCTTCTAGCCCCCACATGCTTCGCGCGCTCCCCGTTCGGTCAAGCCCATCCGACGGACAGCGCGCTTCACGTGGGAAAACCCCGCCCGCCGAGTGTAGCGCGCCAGGGGTCGAAGGTACTAATCATGGGCGACCGGCTTGCGCAGGACCTGCCCGGTCTCAGGATCCCAGCCGGCCGAGATCGAGTTGTCGCCCTCGTGGCCCATCAGGGTGGTGTAGGACACCATGAGCTCCTCGCCGGTCTCCTCGTCGGTCAGCACGTTGCGGGAGGTGACGATGTCGGCGCCGAACCGCTCGACCACCGAGTCGATGTACATGGTGGCGATCAGCGAGTCGCCCTCCTGGATCGGCCGCAGAAAGGTGAACTTCTGGTCCACCTGCACGATCTGCATCGTCTCGAAGCCGATGTCGACATGCTGGAAGAAATGCCGCTGGGTCATCACCGCGAGAATCGAGACGAAGGTCAGCGGGGCCAACAGGCCGTCATAGCCGAGTTCGTGGGCCGCGGCCTCATCGAAGCTCGCCGGGTCGTCGGCCTTGACCGCCTTGGCGTACTGGCGGATCTGCTCGCGGCCGACCACGAAGGGCTCCGGGTAGCGCCAGACCATTCCCCGGATATCTGTCTTCAGCGCCATCGGTTACGCCAGCGTCGCGATCGCCACGGCACGGCCGAAGATTTTCTTCCCCCCGTGGGTGGCGGTCAACGCGATCGTGACCGCCTTGGTCTCGGGGTCGGTGGACTTCACCCTGCCGTTGAAGACGATCTCCGCACCGACGCCGTCGTTCGGCACCGGCACCACGGCCGTGAATCGGACGTTGTACTCGGAGACCGCGCCCGGGTCGCCCACCCAGGCCGTGACGTAACCGCCGCCGAGACCCATGGTCAGCATGCCGTGGGCGATGGCGGTGTCCAGACCGACCTGCTTGGCGATCTCGTCATCCCAGTGAATCGGGTTGAGGTCGCCGGACACGCCCGCGTAGTTGACCAGGTCGGCACGGGTGAGCGTGATGACCCTCTCCGGCAATTCGTCGCCGACCTTCACCGAGTTGAACTCACGCAGTGCCATCGCTGAAGCCACTTTCTCCGTTGTCCTCACTCCGCCCGGCGAGCGTCGTGTAGGTCTCTTGAACAATGTCGCCGTCCTGATTGCTGATGACGACCTTGTTGACGATGATGTCGGTGCCGTGCGCCTGCCGCACCTCATGCACATACACATCGCAGTAGAGCTCGTCACCGGCGGTCACCGGGCGCAGGAACTTCAGCGCCTGGTCGACCTGGACGATCTGGCGATCGGTGATGCCGATGTTGGCGTGGTCGAAGAACGCCCGTTGCGCGGTGTAGCCCAGGACCGAGGTGAACGTCAAGGGCGAGACCACTCCCTTGTAGCCGAGTTCGGCCGCGGCCTCCTCGCTGAAGAAGGCAGCGTCGGTGTTCTTGACCGCAGTCGCGTACTCGCGGACCTTCTCGCGTTCGACTGAATAGCAGTCGGGGTAGCGGTAGTGGGTCCCGACGAGTTTTCCGGAGAGAGCCACGAGTGAAGAGCCGCCTAGCGGGACTCTTTGTGGGCCTGATGCTTCCCGCAGTTCGGGCAGAACTTCTTCAGCTCGAGCCGGTCGGGATCATTGCGGCGATTCTTCTTGGTGATGTAGTTGCGGTGCTTACACACCTCGCAGGCCAAAGTGATCTTCGGCCGTACATCAGTACTGGAGGCCACGTCAGTTGCCCTCTCTCTTCCGTCGTCTTCCGGTAGCGATGGCCGGACTCGAACCGGCGACCTAACGATTATGAGTCGTTCGCTCTAACCGACTGAGCTACACCGCCATGTGCTCGGCGCCGCCAGTGCGCCCGGCGTCCACCGAGCCCCCTAACGGAATCGAACCGTTGACCTTTTCCTTACCATGGAAACGCTCTGCCGACTGAGCTAAGGGGGCC
>NZ_JBJTCF010000103.1:0-12104 GCF_046091765.1 Mycobacterium sp. | reverse complement strand
GTGTCGGCGGGTTCCTCCGGGGCGGGCTCGGGGGGCTCGGGGGGCTCAGTCGGCTCAGTGGGCTCAGTCGGCTCAGCGGACTCAGCGGACTCGCCGATATCGGGATTTTCGGTATCTGCCGCCTCGGGGTGCGCCCCCGTCTCGGGGGTCTCGGGGGTCTCGCTCACGGCGCGAGTCCCGGTGTGTCCCCGGCCTGATCGGCTCTGGCCCGCAGCGCGGAGACGATCTCCGGGCCGAGCAGTGTCACATCGCCGGCCCCCATCGTGACGACGACGTCGCCGGGCCGCGCCGCCGCCGCGACCCGGGCGGCGACCGCCGAGAAGTCCCGCACATAGTGCACCGGCACCGAGACGTGTTCGGCCACCGTCGCCCCGCTGACCCCGGGCAGCGGTTGCTCGCGGGCGGCGTAGACGTCGAGCACGAACACCTCGTCCGCCAGATCCAGCGCCTCGCCGAACTCGTGCGCGAAGGTCTTCGTGCGCGAATACAGGTGCGGCTGGAACACCACGATGCTGCGGCCGCCGGTGACGGTCGAGTGCCCGGTGCGGTCCTGCCCCGCGAGGGCGTGCAGCGCGGTCAACGCCGCCCGGACCTCGGTCGGGTGATGGGCGTAGTCGTCGAAGACCCGCACTCCCCCGGCCACGCCGACGAGTTCGAAACGCCGCCGCACGCCTTCGAATCCGGCCAGACCGTCGAGCACCGTGTCCACCGGGGCACCCGCCTCGACGGCGGCCAGCACCGCACCGAGCGCATTGAGCGCCATGTGGCGGCCGGGCACCGACAGCCGCATGGCGCGGGGTTGGCTTTCCCCGGCCAGCTGGATGTGGGCCACCGCACCGGTTCCGTGCTGTTCCCAGCTGATCAACGCCCCGGCCAGATCATCGGCCGGGCCGCTGCCGTAGCGCTGCACCCGAACCCCCCTCGCGGCGCTGCGTTCGGCCAGGGCCGCCGCGCCCGGGTCGTCGGTGCAGACCACCAGCGCTCCACCGGGTGAGAGTCGCTCGACGAACGCGTCGAAGACCGCGCGGTAGGACTGCGCGCTTCCGTAGTAGTCAAGGTGATCGGCCTCGATGTTGGTGACGACAGCGACGTCCGGGGTGTACTCGAGCAGCGAGCCGTCACTCTCGTCGGCTTCGGCGACGAACACCTGCCCGCTGCCGTGATGGGCGTTGGTTCCGGCCTCGCCCAACTCACCGCCCACCGCAAAGGAGGGGTCGAACCCGCAGTGCTGCAGGGCGACGGTGAGCATCGAGGTCGTCGTGGTCTTGCCGTGCGTGCCGGTGACCATCAGGGTGCGCTGGCCGGCCATCAGCTTGGCCAGCACCGCCGGGCGCAGCAGCACCGGGACGGCGCGCCGGTGCGCCTCGACCAACTCGGGGTTCGTCTTGGGAATCGCCGCGTGGGTGGTGACCACGACGGTCGGGCCGCCGGGCAGCAGGTCGAGGTTCCCCGCGTCGTGGCCGATGCTGACCAGCGCACCCCGGGCGCGCAGCGCCACCACCCCGCGCGACTCCTTGGCATCCGAGCCCGACACCTGACCGCCCCGGTCGAGCAGGATGCGCGCGATGCCCGACATGCCCGCCCCGCCGATGCCCACCATGTGCACCCGCTGCAGTTCGGGCGGCAACGCCCGGGCGGCGCTCACCGCCGGACCCGCTCGGCCCGGGCCGCCCCCGCGACGTCGAGGACGACCTCGGCCACCCGGCGGGCCGCGTCGCGGTGTCCCGCCCGCGCCGCCGCGGCGGTCATGGCGGCCAATCCGGGGGCGTCGGCGAGCAGTCGCGCCACCTGCGCGGCGACGAAGCCGGGCGTCAGATCCGCGTCGGCGACGAGCACACCCCCGCCGGCGTCGACCACCGGCAGGGCGTTGAGCCGCTGTTCGCCGTTGCCGATCGGCAGCGGCACGTAGACCGCCGGCAGGCCGACCGCCGACACCTCGGCGACGGTCATCGCCCCCGACCGGCAGATCGCCAGGTCCGCCGCGGCGTAGGCGAGGTCCATCCGGTCCAGGTAGGGCAGGGCGACGTAGGGCGGGTCGCCCGGCCTCGGGACGGGCAGCTGCAGGGTGTTCTTCGGTCCGTGCGCGTGCAGCACGGACACACCCGCGGCGGCCAGATCGGCGGCGGCCGCCGACACCGCCCGGTTGATCGAGACGGCTCCCTGCGAGCCGCCGAAGACCAGCAACACCCGGGCGTCCTGGTCGAAACCGAAGTGGCTGCGCGCCTGCGCGCGCAGCGCCGCCCGGTCCAGGCCGGTGATCGACGCCCGCAGTGGCATGCCCACCACCTCGGCGTCGCGCAGTCCGCAATCGGGAACGGCGGCAAGCACCCGCCGGGCGATGCGGGCGCCGACCCGGTTCGCCAGCCCGGCCCGGGCATTGGCCTCGTGCACGACGACCGGCACGCCGACCCGATGCACCAGTCCCGGACGAGCGGCCAGGTAGGCCGGCAGGGCCACGTACCCGCCGAAGCCGACGACGACGTCGGCGTCGACGCGGTCGAGGATCGCGCGGGTCTGGCGCACGGCCCGGCCGACCCGCCACGGCAGGCGCACCAGGTCGGCGTTCACCCGACGGGGAAGGGGCGCGGCGGTGACCAGCTCCAGGCGATAGCCGCGATCAGGGACCAGCCGGGTTTCCAGACCCCGCGCGGTGCCGAGCGCGGTGATGCGCACAGCCGGGTGAAGGGCCGTCAGCGCGTCGGCGACCGCCATCGCGGGTTCGACATGGCCGGCGGTGCCACCGCCGGCCAGGACGACCGACAGGGTCTCGCCCGAGACGCTCACCCGTAACGCTGACCTTCCAGTGTTCGGGACCGCCGCGCCCGGCCGGTCCCGTGACCGCCGCGACCCTGCGCCGCGTCGGCACGCCTCTGTGTGGAGGCGCCTCCATGATGCCCTGAGTGGCCACGTGGCTGTTGAACCGTCCCGGCTTTGACCGCCCGCCGGCGACCGTCCGCCGGCTCGGCGGCCTTGCGGGTCCGCTTGACCTTCGTGACCTGCTCGGCGGGGACCTGCGGCCGTGAGCGCAGCCGGTCGCGCAGCGCCTCCACCCGCGTCGGCACGTAGGCCTGCGGCAGCGGCAGCCGAAGGAGCCGGTTGACCCGGTCCCCCCGGCCGGCCCGCAGCGACGACACCGCGTCGGGCTCGTGCCGGGCCGCGTTGGCCATCAGTCCGACGATGAACAGCGTTGTCGCCGTTGAGGTTCCACCCGCCGAGATCAGCGGCAACTGGATGCCGGTGACCGGGAGCAGCCCGACCACATAGCCGACGTTGATGGATACCTGACCGATCAGCCATGCCGTCGCGGTGGCGGTGAGCAGGCGCAGAAACGGGTCGGCCGAACGTTTGGCGATCCGCATACCGGTGTAGCCGAGCAGTCCGAACAGGGCGAGTAGCCCGAACGCCCCGAGGAATCCGAGTTCCTCGCCGATGATCGCGAAGATGAAATCGTTGTGGGCGTTGGGCAGGTAGTTCCACTTGGCGGTGCCCTGGCCCAGTCCGTCGCCGAAGACGCCCCCGTTGGCCAGCGCGAACTTGGCCTGCCGGGCCTGATATCCCGAGCCCTGGACGTCGGCGTTGGGGTCCAGCCACGAGCGCACCCGGTCAGACCGGTAGCCCTCGGCGACGGTGAGCACCGCGGCGGCCGCGACCGCCGCGAGCACCGAGCTGACGAACACCTTCAGCGGCAGGCCCGCGAACCACAGCAGGGCCAGCAGGATGATGCTCAGCGACACGGTCTGGCCGAGGTCGGGCTGGGCCACGATCAATGCCAGGGCGATCACCGCGGCGGGAATCAGCGGGATCAGCATCTCGCGCAGGGTCGCCCGCTCCATCCGCCGGGCGGCCAGCAGGTGCGAACCCCAGACGATGAACGCGATCTTGGTCAGCTCCGAGGGCTGCATGGAGAACCCGCCGAACACGAACCAGCCGCGGGTGCCGTTGGACTCCCGGCCGATTCCGGGGATGAGCACCAACACCAGCATCACGATCGTGACCGCGAAGGCGAAAAAAGCGGTGCGGCGCATGAACCAGACCGGCAGCCGCAGCGCGAACCAGCAGCCGAACAAGCCGATCACCACCCAGAGCACCTGGCGGGCGAAGATCGTCCACGGCGAGCCGTCCCGGTCGTAGGAGTGCACGCCCGAGGCCGACAGCACCATGATCAGACCCAGCGTGGTCAGCAGGGTTGCGATCGCGATCATCAGGTGGAACGAGGTCATCGGCCGGGCCAGCCACGCCCCGAACCTGCGATAGGGCGCGAACCTCTCCGCGACGCTCGGCGACGGTGAGGCTGCCGGGTCGTCGTTCTGCGCTTCGCCGCGGCGCCTCAGCCGCGCCAACCAGGACACAGCCGCTACCCCGCCGTGGCGCGAACCGCCGCGGCGAAGGCGTCACCGCGGTCGGAGTAACCGCTGAACTGGTCGAAGGACGCGCCGGCCGGCGCCAGCAGGACCGTGTCGCCGCGGCCGGCCAGTCGGGTTGCGGCGGCGACGGCGGCGGCCATCACCTGGCGTCCGGACCCGTCTGCCCAGGTCAAGCCGGGTACACCATCCCCACCAGAAACCTCGCGCGACACATCTGTCTCATACACCCCAGCATCCTCCCGCGTCACAACCTGGATGACCGGGACATCGGGGGCGTGTCGCGATAACGCCTCGGCGAAGGCCGCCCGGTCCCGCCCGATCAGCACGACCCCGGCGAGCCGGTCGGCGACTCTGGCCACCGTGTCGGCGACCGCAGCGCCTTTGAGCAGCCCGCCGGCCACCCACACCACCCGCGGATAGGCCCGGATCGAGGCCTCGGCGGCATGCGGGTTGGTCGCCTTCGAGTCGTCCACGAAGCGCACCCCGTCGATCACCGCGACCTCTTCGGCCCGGTGGCGTCCGACCCGGAACCCCGCCAGCGCCGCGGCGATCGCAGCGGGCGAGACGCCGACGGCGCGCGCCATTGCGGCCGCGCCGAGGGCGTCGAGCACTCCGATGGGCCCCGGAACGGGGATCACCGCGGCCGGAGCCAACGCGAGCCCGTCCGCGAACGCCCGGTCGACCAGCGTGCCGTCGCCGAGGCCGAGTTCCCCGGGTGCCGGCTCGCCGAGCCGGAATCCGACCTTGACCGCCGCCGGAGCCGCAGCCAGCAGCGCGGCGGCCGGCGGATCGTCGAGCCCGGCTACCGCCACCCGGCCGGTCAGGGCCCGGGCCTTCGCCGCGGCATAGGCCGCGAAGCTGCCGTGCCAGTCGAGGTGATCCTCGGCCACGTTGAGCACGGCTCCGGCTTCCGGCCGCAGCGACGGCGACCAGAACAGCTGGAAACTCGACACCTCCACGGCCAGCACGTCGGCGGGCCGCGCCAGCACGTCGATGACCGGTTCGCCGATGTTGCCGCACAGCAGCGCCGAGCGGCCGTCGGCGACGAGCATCGCGTGCAGCATGGACGTCGTCGTCGTCTTGCCGTTGGTGCCGGTCACGACCAGCCACCGCCGCGGCGGACCGTAACGGCCCGCGGCATCCAGGCGCCAGGCCAGTTCCACGTCGCCCCAGATCGGGACGCCGGCCGCCGCTGCGGCGACCATCACCGGAGCCGTCGGGGCGAAGCCCGGGCTGGTCACCACGAGGTCGTAGCCGTCCGCACCCGCCGCGGCCGCCGCCGGCTCGAGGGTGGCCACGCCGGAGGCGGCGATCGCCTGTCGCGCGGCGGCATCGTCGTCGCAGACGTCCACCGCCACGTCGAAGGCCGCCAACGCGGCGACAACCGCCCGCCCGGTGATGCCCGCACCGGCCACCAGGATGCGCGACCCCGGCGCCAGCAATGCCAGCTCGGCGGTCACCTCAGTCACCGACGGCCGACAGCCACTCGCTGTAGAACAGCGAGACCCCCAGACCGCAGGCGATCGCGGTCAGCAACCAGAAGCGGACGATCACCGTGGTCTCGGCCCAGCCCTGGAGTTCGAAGTGGTGGTGGAAGGGCGCCATCCGGAACACCCGGCGGCCGGTGGTCCGAAACGCCAGGATCTGCACCACCACCGAGCTGACCTCGGCGACGAACAGGGCGCCCAGCACGATGGCCAGCACCTCGGTTCGGCTGGTGACCGACAATCCCGCGATCACGCCGCCCAGCGCCAGGGACCCGGTGTCGCCCATGAAGATTCGGGCCGGGGCGGCGTTCCACCAGAGAAACCCGATGCACGCCCCGGCGGTCGCCGCCGCGATCAGCGCGAGGTCCAGCGGGTCGCGCACGTTGTAGCAGCCCAACCCGGGCGCGGTGGCGCAGGCGTTGCGGAACTGCCAGAAGGTGATCAGCACATACGCGGCGCTGACCATGGCCATGCTGCCGGCCGCCAGACCGTCGAGCCCGTCGGTGAAGTTCACCGCATTCGACCAGGCGCTGACCACCAGGACGACGAACACGACGAACAGCACCGGGGGCAGGGTGACGGTGGCGATCTCGCGCACGTAGGACAGCTGCGGGCTCGCCGGGGTCAGGCCGTCGGCATTGCCGAATCGCAGCGCCAGGACCGCGAAAATCACCGCCGCGATCACCTGCCCGAGGGTCTTCGCGGTCTTGTTCAGTCCCAGGTTGCGCGACCGGCGGATCTTGATCAGATCGTCGACGAACCCCACCGCGCCCAGCGCGGTGGCCAGCCCGAGAACCAACAGACCCGAGGCCGACGGCCCGCCGCCGTCGAGAGCCGCGCCGACCAGGTGGGCCCCGAAGTAGCCGGCCCAGATCCCGGCGAGGATCGCCACCCCGCCCATCGAGGGGGTGCCGCGCTTGTTCCTGTGGCTGGGCGGGCCGTCCTCCCGGATCTCCTGACCGAAGCCCTGCCGGGTGAAAAGCCGGATCAGCGACGGCGTCAGCAGAATCGAGACCAACAGCGCGATGCCGACCGCGACGAGGATCAGCTTCACCGGACGGCATCCCCGGCCGGTCGGTCCGGGTCATCGGCCAAAGATTCGGCGAGTGCCCCCAACGCGGCCGCGTGGGACGCCTTCACCAGGACCACGTCGCCGGGCTCGAGTTCGGCGCACAGCAGCGCGAGCGCGGCGTCGGCGTCAGGCACCATCGTCGACTCCGATCCCCAGGACCCCTCCATCACCGCCCCATGGTGCATGGCGCTGGCGGACCTCCCGGTTCCGACGACGACGAGTCGACTGATATCTAAGCGCACCGCAAGCCTGCCGATGCGATCGTGCTCGGCGACGGAGTCCTCGCCGAGTTCGCCCATCTCTCCCAGCACCGCCCAACTGCGTCGGTGCCGGCCCGCGGCCATCACCGCCAGAGCTTGCAGACCCGCACGCATCGAGTCGGGGTTGGCGTTGTAGGCGTCGTTGATGACGGTCACCCCGTCGGCCCGAGTCCGGACCTCCATCCGATGCCGCGACGCCGGCTCCGCGCCCGCGAGTGCGGTTGCCACCTGATCGACGGACGCCCCGCATTCGAGTCCGACCGCCGCCGCACACAGCGCGTTGGCGACCTGGTGTGCGCCGTGGACGGCCAGCGACACCCGGCCTGAGCCGATCGGGGTGTGCACTGTGAAGCTCGGGCGGGCCAGTGCATCGAGTTCGATATTCTCCGCGCGTACGTCGGCGCTCAGCGCACACCCGGCGGTGACCACCCGTGCCCGGGTCTGACCCGCCATCGCGGCCACGACCGGATCGTCGGCGTTGAGCACCACCACGCCTGACTGCGGAACCGCCTGGACCAGTTCGGCTTTCGTCTTGGCGATCATCTCGCGCGAACCGAATTCGCCGAGGTGAGCAGTGCCGACGTTGAGCACGACAGCGATCGACGGCGGCGCGATCTCGGCCAGCGCCGCGATGTTGCCGGGATGGCGCGCTGACATCTCCAATACCAGGAAGTCGGTGTCGGTAGTCGCCTGAAGCACCGTCCAGGGCAGGCCGAGTTCGTTGTTGAACGACCCGGGCGGGGCCACCACCTCGCCGAGGGGGCGAAGCACCGCCGCGATCAGGTCCTTGGTGGACGTCTTGCCCGAAGACCCGGTGATCCCGATGATCCGCAGTCCGTCGGCCACCAGCCGGGCGGCGACTGCCGCGGCGAGTCTGGCCAGGGCCGCCAGCACGGCGGCTGCCGAGCCGTCGCTGTCGTGCGCGAGCAATCCGGCCCGCCCGTCGGGTGCCGTCGCGGGCGGAACCACGATCGCCGGAACACCGGTCGGGCGTGCGGAAAGCACGGCCACCGCCCCGGCTCGGATGGCCGCGCCGGCGAATTCGTGGCCGTCGGCTCGCGCTCCGGGCAACGCGACGAACAGCCCGCCGGGACCCACGGCACGGGAGTCGAATTCGACACTCCCGCGCACGTGACGGACCGCCGCCTGCGCCGGATCGATGTCGGCAAGCCGGCCGCCGACGATGTCGGCGATCTGCGCCACCGTCAGATCGATCACGGATGCGTTCCCAGCTCGTCGAGGGCCAGGGCCAGTTCGGCGCGGTCGTCGAACGGGAGCGTCTGTCCGCGCCCGGTCTGCCCGGTCTCGTGCCCCTTGCCGGCGATCACCACGACGTCACCGCGCCGCGCCCAGCGCACGGCGTAGCTGATCGCCGCACGGCGGTCGCCGATCTCGACGATCTCGACGGGGCCGTCGCGGTGCGCTTCGGCCGCGCCACTGAGCAGAGCCGCCCGGATCGCCGCCGGATCCTCGTCGCGCGGATTGTCGTCGGTGACGACCACCAGATCGGCAAGTTCAGCCGCGACCCGTCCCATCGGTACCCGCTTGCCGGGGTCACGGTCGCCGCCGGCACCGAGCACGACGGCCAGGCGTCCAGGATGCCCGGGATGCCCGCGCACGGTCTCCAGCACCGCGCGCAGCGCTCCGGGCTTGTGCGCGTAGTCGACCACCGCGAGGAAGTCCTGGCCGCGGTGCACCACCTCGAGGCGGCCGGGGACCGTCGCCGAGCGCAGTCCCGGTGCGGCCTGTTCGGGCGAGACGCCGACCGCGTCGAGCATGGCCAGCGCCAGTAGCGCGTTGGCGACGTTGTAGCGACCCGGCAAACCGAGTCGCACCCGATGGTGCACGCCGGCCGGATCGACGGCGGTGAACTCCTGATCCCCGCCGGTCTGCGCGATGTCCTCGGCGCGCCAGTCTGCCGCCACACCCCGCGCACTCACCGTGACCGCATCGCCGGCTCGCCTCGCCATCGCCTGACCGGCGTCGTCGTCGACGCACACCACGCACACCCGGGCATGGGCCGGTGAGGACGGATCGAACAATTTCGACTTGGCCTCGAAATACGCCTCCATACTCGGGTGAAAGTCGAGATGGTCCCGGGAAAGATTGGTGAATCCGCCTGCCGCAAAGCGTATTCCGTCCACCCGGCCGAGCTCCAGTGCGTGCGAGGACACCTCCATCACCGCCGTGTCGACGCCGCGCTCAGCCATCAGTGCCAGCAGCGCCTGGAGCGCCGGGGCTTCGGGGGTCGTCAGACTGCTGGGCACGTCGGTCCCGTCGATGCGGACCCCGACCGTGCCGATGAGCCCGGCCGTGCGCCCGGCCGCACGCAGCCCGGCCTCGATCAGGTACGCCGTCGTCGTCTTGCCGGAGGTCCCGGTGACACCGAGCACGACGACCCGATCCGACGGGTGACCGTAGACCTCGGCGGCGAGCATCCCCAGCACCGAGCGCGGGGAGGGATGCTCCAGCACGGGAACCGTCACCGGCGTTCCGGGAAGCCGGCTGATCGCACCCGCGCCCTCGCTGTCGGTGAGCACCGCCACCGCCCCGTGCTCGACCGCCGCGGCCGCGAACTGGGCGCCGTGCACCGAGGCACCGGGCAGCGCGGCGAACAGGTCTCCCTCATGGACGTCCTGCCCGCGCAGCGTGACCCCGCCGATCCGGACGTCAGGAACCGGTCCACCGCCGACCGGCAGCGCCCCCACCTTGGCGGCCAGGGCGGCCAGCGACACTCCCGGAATACTTCGGGGGCGCAGGGCGGTGGTCAATGCCGTTCACCTCCAGTCGATTCCGGCCTGGTGGGGTTCTGTCCGTCCGCCGCCCGCCCGGGCGGGAGCCCGGCACCTCACCCTACCCAGCGACAGCGATCTTCCGGCTCAGGTGGCCTGCAGCGTGAGGGGCGGCCCGGGGTCGGGCGAGAGCGGGACGTTCTCCCGTTGCAGCAGCCATGCGGCGATGTTGTGGAACAGCGGAGCCGCCGAGTGTCCCGGCGTGCCGTCGGCATTGCGCTGCGGGTTGTCCATCATGATGCCGATCACGTAGCGCGGATCGTCGGCCGGGGCCATCCCGGCGAAGGTGATCCAGTAGACGTCAGAGTAGTAGCAGCCGCAGCCCGGATTGATCTGCTGAGCCGTGCCGGTCTTACCGGCGATCTGGTAGCCGTCGACGGCGGCCGCCGGGCCGGTTCCCTGCTGGTAACCCATCGGATCGTGCTGGACCACCGCGCGGAACATGTTGCGCACGGTTCGCGCGGTCTCCGGCGAGATCACCTGAATCCCGTTGGGTTGGGCCTCCTCGGTACGGGTCCCGTCAGGGGCGATGGTGGCCTTGACGATGCGCGGCGGAATACGTACGCCGTCGTTGGCGATGGTCTGATACATCGCAGCCATCTGCAGCAGCGTCATCGAAAGCCCCTGCCCGATCGGCAGGTTGGAGAATGTGCTGCCCGACCACTGATCGATCGGCGGCACCACGCCCGCGCTCTCTCCCGGCAGGCCGACGTTGGTTCGCTGGCCGAGGCCGAACTTGCCGAGCATCTCGTAGTAGCGCTGCGGACCGATCCGCTGCGCCAGCATCAGGGTCCCGACGTTGGAGGACTTTCCGAAGATGCCGGTAGTGGTGTACGGCATGACGCCGTGGTCCCACGCGTCCTTGACCGAGACTCCGCCCATGCCGATGGAGCCCGGGACTGAGTGCACCTCGTCGGGATTGGAGAGTCCGTCTTCGATGACCGTCGCGGCGGTGACGATCTTGTTGACCGAACCGGGCTCGAACGGCGACGACACCGAGGGGTTGCCGAGCTGTCTGTCGGACTGGCGGCCGACGTCCTGGGAGGGGTCGAAGGTGTTGTCGTTGGACATCGCCAGCACCTCGGCGGTCTTGGCGTCCAGTACCACCGCCGACACGTTGCGCGCGCCCGAAGCATTCTTGGCCAGTTGCACCTGCTGCTGGACGTAGAACTGGATGTCGTCGTCGAGAGTGAGCTGCACCGTGGCGCCGTTGACGGCCTCGTGCCGGTTGCGGTAACTGCCCGGGATGACAACCCCGTCAGAGCCGCGGTCGTAGGTCACCGACCCGTCGGCGCCGGCCAGCATCGAGTCCATGGCGTCCTCCAGGCCGAGCAGTCCGTGGCCGTCCCAGTCGATGCCGCCGACGACATTGGCCGCCAGCGACCCGCCGGGATACTGGCGCAGGTCCTGACGCTCGGCGCCGACTTCGGGGAATTTCTTGGTGATTCCGGCCGCGATGCCGGGGTCGACGGCACGGGCCAGATACACGAAGGTCTCGTTGCTGCGTAGTTTCCTCAGCAGCGTCGGGGCATCCGGCTTGTTGTTCAGTGCGGCGGCGACGTCCCGTGCGATCTCACTCAGTCGCTGGTCGGGGTCGGGCGCCGTCGGGGACTTCTGCCGAGCTTCGGTCAGCTGCTTGCGAATCCTGGCGGGCTGGAACGTCAGCGCCCGGGCCTCGGTGGTGAACGCCAGCTTGTCGAAGTTGCGATCGACAATGGCGCCGCGAACGGCCTTCTCGACATCGGTGACCTTCAGCTGACCGGCGGCCTCAGCCCGCAGTCCCGCCGCACGAGGGACCTGCAGGTTGAACAACTGGGCGGCCGCGACGATCAACGCCAGGAAGATGACTGCATTGCCCACCCGGTAGCGGTAGACGAATGACGATGTGCCCGAGGAGGGTTCGGCGACCGTTCTGACCCGGCGGGAGTTAGCGGCCCGGCCCTGGGTGACAGGCACGGTCGTGGTGGCACGCACGCGCGGCCGCCTCTTGGCTCCCGGCCTGCTCACTGGACGACTCCCGGTCCGGCGGGAACCAGGGGCGCGGCGGCGGGCGGCACGGCCGGGGCGATAGGCCCCGGGGCTGTCGTCAACGCAGGGACGGGGGGGACACCGGGAGCCGCGAGCAGCGG
>NZ_JBJTCF010000102.1:0-4429 GCF_046091765.1 Mycobacterium sp. | reverse complement strand
CCGCCCGGCTACACCGGCTACCCGCCCGAGTACGGCGTGCCCTACCCGGGCGCGTTCGGCTATCCGGCGCCGCTGACGCCGCAGACCAGCAAGCTGGCGATCACCTCGCTGGTGATTTCCCTGCTGGGCCTGATCTGCGGGGTCGGAATCGTCTTCGCGTTGGTCGGCATCGTCTTCGGCGCGGTCGCGATCAACCAGATCAAGCGGACCGGCGAGCGCGGCTACGGGCAGGCCGTGGCCGGTATCAGCATCGGGGTCATCACCCTGGCCTTCAACCTGGTCTGGCTGATCTTCGCGATCAACACCCCGATCTGAGACCCGGGATCTGAGACCCCGGCTCTGACAGCCGGGCACTAGGCCGGCGGGACGAACCGCTCCGGCCCCCGCCGCAGTCCGGCCGCCCGCCCCTTGCCCGCCACCACCCGCGCCATCTTGCGGCTGGCCTCGTCGATCATCTCGTCACCCAACATCACCGCTCCGCGCGCGCCACCGGCCCGCGAGGTGTGCCAGTCGTAGGCCTCCAGGATCAGCTCGGCGCGGTCGTAGTCCTGCTGGCGCGGAGTGAAGATCTCGTTGCCGGCCGCGATCTGATCGGGGTGCAGCACCCACTTGCCGTCGTAGCCCAGCGCCGCCGAGCGTCCCGCCACCCGGCGGAAGGCGGCCTCGTCGCGCACCTTGAGATAGGGGCCGTCGACGGCGGCCAGCCCGTTGGCCCGGGCCGCCACCAGGATGGTCATCAGCGCATGGTGATAGGCGTCGCCCACGTCGTAGCCCTGGGGCTGCTCGCCGACCTCCAGGGTGCGCATGTTCAAGCTGGCGATCAGGTCGGCGGGGCCCAGCACCAGGGCCTGCACCCGCGGCGCGCGGGCGATGGCGGCGACGTTGCTCAGCCCGCGGGCGTCCTCGATCTGTACGTCGACGCCGATCCTGCCGACCGGCAGGCCCAGGCCGCGTTCGAGCTGGGTCAGCACCAGATCCAGCGCGTGGACGTGGCCCGCTTCGACGACCTTGGGCAGCACGATCACATCGAGGTGCCCACCCGCCGCCGACACCACCTCGATCACGTCGAGGTAGGTCCAGGGCGTCGTCCAGTCGTTGACCCGCACACCGCGCAGCTGCCCGGCCCACCCCGGCCCGGCCAGCGCGGCCCCGACCCGGGTCCGCGCCGCCGCCTTGGCATCCGGGGCGACGGAGTCCTCCAGGTCGAGGAACACCTGATCGGCGGGCAGGCTTTTGGCCTTCTCGATCATCTTCGGGCTGCTGCCCGGAACCGACAGGCAGGTTCGTCGGGGCCGATAGGTGCCGTCCACGCGCAGACTCCTACCCTTTTGGTCATGGCGTCGACGAACAGGGTATATGCGGCGCGGCTTGCCGGGATGGTGGTGCTCGGCCCGGACGGGGAGTCCTTGGGCCGGGTGCGCGATGTGGTGATCAGCATCAGCATCGTCCGCCAGCAACCGCGCGTGCTGGGGCTCGTCGTCGAACTGCCCACCCGCCGGCGGATTTTCGTCCCGATCCTGCGGGTGACCGCGATCGAGCCCAATGCGGTGACGCTCAACACCGGAAACGTGTCGCTGAGCAGATTCACCCAGCGGCCCGGCGAGGTCCTGGTGCTCGGGCAGGTGCTCGACACCCGGGTGCGGGTCGACGACCCCGAGCAGGACCAGCTCGCCGGGGTGGACGTGGTGGTCTTCGACCTCGCCATCGAACCGACCCGGACCCGCGACTGGGTGGTCACCCGGGTGGCCGTGCGCAGCCTGCGGCGGCTGGGCCGGCGCTCGGCGGTCGCGGTGGTGGACTGGCAGAACGTCACCGGCCTGACCCCTTCGGGCCTGGCGATGCCCGACCAGGGCGTGGCGCAGCTGCTGCACCAGTTCGAGGGCCAGCGGCCGATCGCGGTGGCTGACGCCCTGCGCGACCTGCCGGCCAAGCGCCGCACCGAACTGGTCAACGCCCTCGACGACGAGCGCCTGGCCGACATCCTGCAGGAGCTGCCCGAAGACGACCAGAGCGAGCTGCTGATGCAGCTGGACACCGAGCGGGCCGCCGACGTGCTGGAGGCGATGGACCCCGACGACGCCGCCGACCTGCTGGGCGCTTTGAACCCGACCCAGGCCGAGTTCCTGCTGCGCAGGATGGATCCGGAGGAATCCGAACCGGTGCGCCGGCTGCTCAGCCACTCCCCGAACACCGCCGGCGGGCTGATGACCTCCGAGCCGGTGGTGCTGGCCCCGGACACGACCGTCGCCGAGGGACTGGCGCGGGTCCGCAACCCCGACCTGACGCCGGCGCTGGCCTCGCTGGCGTTCGTGGTGCGTCCGCCGACGGCCACCCCGACCGGCCGCTACCTGGGCTGCGTGCATCTGCAGGCGATGCTGCGCGAGCCGCCGGCCAACCTGGTCAGCGGAATCGTCGACACCGACCTGCCCAGCCTGAATCCCGACACCCCCCTCGGCGAGGTGACCCGCTACTTCGCGGCCTACAACCTGGTCTGCGGACCGGTGGTCGACGATGAGAACCACCTGCTGGGCGCGGTGTCCGTCGACGACGTGCTCGACCACCTGCTGCCCGACGACTGGCGGGAGACCTTCGATCAGACCGGCGTGGGGGGTGCGCCGTGACCGAACCCGGGCGCCAGCGCCTCGACACCCCGCTGACCTCGCGGCGACCGTCACTGAACCTCGACGCGGAGGCGGTCGGGCGGTTCAGCGAATCCATTGCGCGTTTCCTGGGAACCGGGCGCTATCTGCTGTGGCAGACGGTCCTGGTGGTGGTGTGGATCTGCCTGAACCTCTTCGCGGTCACCCTGAGGTGGGATCCCTACCCCTTCATCCTGCTCAACCTGGTGTTCTCCACCCAGGCCGCCTACGCCGCCCCGCTGATCCTGCTGGCCCAGAACCGTCAGGAGAACCGCGACAAGGTCGCGCTCGAGGAGGACCGGCGGCGCGCCGAGCAGACCAAGGCCGACACCGAGTTCCTGGCCCGCGAGCTGGCCGCGCTGCGCCTGGCGGTCGGCGAGGTCGCCACCCGCGACTACCTGCGGCGCGAGATCGACGAGATCCGGGAGCTGATCGAGGCCCTGGCCGACCCGGGGTCCGAGGGCCGCCCGGACGGCAAACCGGACGGCAAACCGGACAGCCCCCCGCGCCGCACCAAAAAGGTCTCGGGGTGACAACCAGCGAATGCGCCCCGCCGGCCGGGTCGGACTGGGTATGGTGGCGGGGTTCGGGATCGAGTGGCGATCTTCTGTCGAGGGCGGTGGGGTGCGGATGACACGCCGGTCGGGCCGCTTGCGCGCCCCCGCGCTGGGGATCGCGGTGATCACGCCGGTCGTGCTGGCCAGCGCCGTGGCGGCCAGCCCCGGTCGGGTCAGCGCGGGCGCGGCCGATCCGACCGCGACAGCCGCCGCCGAGCCCGCCGCCGAGCCCCGGGGAATGTCGGTGGTGGCTGCGGCCAAGGCGCCCACCAACTTCCGGTTCGGCGCGACGGGCGCCACCACGTTCGCCCCGCCGCCGGCCGCCGTGGTCAACGCTCCAGGCGGGATGCGGATTCCGGGGATGGCGCTGGCCGCCTATCGCAAGGCCGAGCAGTCGATGGCGATCGCCTCCCCCGGCTGCGGGGTGAGCTGGAACCTGCTCGCCGGGATCGGCCGCATCGAGTCCTCGCACGCCAACGGCGGCGCGACCGACGCGAGTGGCACCGCAGTCCGGCCGATCTACGGCCCGGTCCTGGACGGATCGCTGCCGGGCAACGAGATCATCGTGCAGGGCAACCAGAGCGGCCGGGCCGTCTATGCCCGCGCGATCGGGCCGATGCAGTTCCTGCCCGGCACCTGGTCGCGGTACGCCTCCGACGGCGACGGCGACGGCAAGGCCGACCCGCAGAACCTGTTCGACGCCACCCTGGCGGCAGCCCGCTACCTGTGCAGCGGAGGGCTCAACCTGCGCAACCAGGCGCAGGTGATGACGGCGATCCTGCGCTACAACAACTCCCTGGCCTACGCGCAGAACGTGCTCGGGTGGGCCGCGGCGTACGCCACCGGCGTCGCGCCGGTCGACCTGCCGCCGATCACCGGGGCGGTCCCGGTGCTGGGCAACACCTCGTTCGGGGAGGGCGCGGTCATCCGCGATCCCGGCCAGCACAGTCTGCCCGCCACCGACCTGCTGTCCCAGCAGATGGCGTTCAGCTTGGGCGACACGATGGTTGCCGAGCAGATGGCCGTCCCCGGACCACAGGAGTCCGCACACATGGGGACCGTCGAGCACGGTTGCCAGGTGATCTGCATGGCCTCCCAGCTGGCACCGACCGAGGCGGCCAACCCGAACCTGCCGCCGTGGATGTCACCGACGGCGCTGCCGCCGTGGATGGCCCCCCCGGCGATGGTGAGCCCGATCGGCCCGCCGCCCGCCGCACCCCTGCCCGGTACCCC
>NZ_JBJTCF010000101.1:0-14246 GCF_046091765.1 Mycobacterium sp. | reverse complement strand
TCCGCCCTGTCGGCCCGGCCAGCACCGGAACGCGTTATCCACTGTGTGCCGGCCGCCGGGCCAGCTCTAGTCCCCTGCGCTCTGACAATGACGAGCGAGAGCAACGCCATTGCGATGCGCCACGTCTGCGAGGGTGCTGTCGAATGTTGCAAGGCTCGCCCGATGATGAATCGCCACACCGAGAACGCAACAGTCCGGCAGCCTGAGTCCGGTACTCACCCGAAGTTCGGCGAGCCGTAGGGGCTCGTCGTCGTGATACGGCGCGAGCACGATTCCGGCGGCA
Organism: Mycobacterium sp.; assembly: GCF_046091765.1. Lineage (GTDB taxonomy): Bacteria > Actinomycetota > Actinomycetes > Mycobacteriales > Mycobacteriaceae > Mycobacterium. The sequence goes on along the minus strand of NZ_JBJTCF010000101.1, from coordinate 13,963 downwards.
TGGAGGTCATTTTGCATCGACGCGCCCTGCCCTATCCGCACGCCACCGACGAGTACCTCGGCCAATGTCACGGTGTGAACAAGCATTCGCCCGGGTGTGGCGTCGAGCAGTGTTTGCGTTGCCGCCTCGTGATGTGGATCGGCCCGGTTCAAATGGGCAATGATGACGCTCGCGTCAAGCGCGATCACGCGGGCCAATCCCCTCGCAAGTCGGTCAGGTAGTCCGGGCTGAAGGCCGTGTCGTAACGACCGGCGCAGGCCGATACTGCGGCCCGGTGCGCGTCCAATTCGACGCGCTCGTCATGCTCGAGAAGACGGGCGCCCGCCTCGACCAGGCGGATGAGTAGCTTCGACCGGGGCTCGCCCGGCCACTGCATGGCGGCGCGGTCCAAAGCCCGCGCCACGGCGGGGGTTTCGGTGACCTGATAACGGGGTCGAGTGGTGGGCATGCACAAAGTGTACCACTATCGCATCAGGTGGTACACTCTATGTTCCGCGCGAAACCTGCTGTCGGCGGTCGCAGCGGATGGCCCTCCGGCCTGTAGCGTGTCCGCGGTGAACAGATCCCCCCGAACCCGCCCCTGCTTCGCCTTCCTGGCCCTGGCCGTCGGCGCGACCCTCGCGGTGACGCTGACCGGCTGCGGGTCTGGCTCCAAGTCCGCCACCTCGCCGGAATCGGCGGTGTCCAAGGCCGCCACCGCCACGGCCGCCCCGGCCGGCGGGTGCCCCACCGATGCCCCGGCGAACACCGGCGCGGCCGAGTGGACCCTGGCCGGCGCCACCGGCAGCGTGGCGGTCACCGGATCGACGGATACCGCCGCGCCGGTGATCGACGTCCAGGCCCCGTTCAGCGTCACCGAGACCCAGGTACGCACGCTGCAGGCGGGCGATGGGCCGGTGGTGGCCCCGACGGCGACGGTGTTGGTCTGCTACATGGGTGTCAACGGGCGCGACGGCTCGGTCTTCGACAGCAGCTACCAGCGCGGGGAACCGGTCGATTTCCCCCTCGAGGGTGTCGTACCGGGCTTCCAGAAGGCGATCGCCGGACAGAAGGTCGGCTCCACCGTCGCGGTCGCGATGACCTCCGCCGACGGGTATCCCGAGGGGCAGCCCAGCGCCGGGATCGATCCCGGCGACTCGCTGATCTTCGCGATCAAGATCCTCGAGGCGGCCTAAGTTCCTGCGACACCACGATCGGACACCACGATCGTGGGAAGAGTGCCCGCGGGCGCATCTGAGGCCAGGCCGGCGAAGTAGGTGCCCGACCACATCCACAGCCCAGCCTGCAGGCGCAGCGAGTTACGGGCGGTCGGGGCGTCGTTGTCGGCGTAGCCCAGCATGCCGGACAGCACGGTGGCCTTGCTGATCATCAGGTAGGCCGAGCTGAGCTCGACCAGTGCCACATAGGACGTCGGCGAGAAGCCGCCCGGAGCGATCCGGCGCCACACCGCCTCGCCGATGTTGGTTGTGTTCTCCAGCAGCGACGTCCACGCGGCCATCGTGCGCCAGCGGGTGTCGGGCGGGTCGGCCAGACTCACCAATGCGCTGTCGTACCGGTTGGCCAACTCGATCGGGAAGGCCGTCGAGTCGCAGGCCAAAAAGCTGGTGCAGGTCAGGGTGTCCTTCATCGAGGGCACCCCCGGCGGTGGATTGTCGAGCAGGTACTCCAGATAACCGCGGTTGTACCCGTAGAGGCTCAGCAGTACGGGTGTGAAGGTATTGGTCAGGCTGGTGACGACCCACGGGCTGGACTCCTGCGCCCAGGTGGTGAACAGACCCGCCAGTCCCCCGAAGAGCCGGAACCCGAGCCGCGAGATCAGGTTCAGCCCACCGGCCTCGGCAGCCGACGCCTCCGGTGTCGCGGCGGGCGCCTCAGTCAGGTTGTCGCGCAACCAGATCCCGCCGAAGTACCCCGACACCGCGAGGTTACCCAGCTGAACCCGGACATCTTCGCGGGCAGGCGCAGGCTCGGCCAGTTCGGTCAGGCTCGCCACCGCGAGATCGCCGAAGAAGAAGGTGGGGCTGTCCGCAGGGTCGCCTCCGCCGGCGACGTAGGCGGTGGCGAGGTCGGTGATCTCGGCGTCGGACACCGTGAACGACAACCCGTTGCGGGCCGGCATCGGCGGGATGGTCACCGACACCTCTGTGGTCTGCGGCGCGAGGGCCGCACGGGCGGTGGAGACCGCCCGCGCCCGCGGGGATCGGGTGGCCCGGGCGTCGTGATCGGCCGGCGGGGATGCGGCCGCCCGCCTGGCCTGGCCGCGCTGCGCCGCCGCCTTCGAGGCACGTGGCGAGGCGGCCGCCGGGCCCGCCTCAGGGGCGCCCGCGGGCGCGGCGCCAGCCGGAGATCCGGTATCTGCCACCGCGTCGGAACCGCCCGCGACAATCGCCACGCCGATACCCAAGGCGACGGCCAGTCCCCCGGCGCGCCCGATGTGCCGTGCGGGCCCCATGTCCGCAGACGCTATCAGTCCAGCAAAGGCGGTCGGGGCTGCGGCGGATCGTGGATGGGCCGCCGGGTGAACACCAGGGTCATCCGCACCGGCCCCACCCGCCGGCGCAGTTCGGCCAGGAGTTCAGCGCGGATCTCGTCCTGTTCGTCCACCGTCAGAACCCCCGTGTAAGAGATGTGTACGTCGACCTCGGCCACCTTGCCCCGCCGGACCGAGAAGACATCCACCAGCCCGAAGGCCCCCTCGACCTGCGGCCCGTGCTCGCGGGCGACCTCGTCGAGAGCGCTGCGTACCGCGTCGTCGGTGCTGACGTCCGTCCGCCGCCCGGAGAGCCGGCCGAATTCCAGCCGAAGCTGCCGCAGCGGCTCCCCGACCAGCAGAGCGCAGATCACCAGCACGATGAGGCTGTCGGCGATCTGGCGGATGTCGAAGCGCGCCGAGGTCAGCCAGGTCCCACCGGGAACCACCGCCACGATCAGCAGCGCCGCACAGATGCCCGCGCTGACCCACGCGTCCAGTTTGGCGGCCCCGGCCTCCACCTTCAGCAAAGACGAGATGCCCCCGAGTGAACGGTTGTTGCGGTTGTGGTTGGCGACCACCGCGAACCCGACCACCGCGGCGAAGGCGGTGTAGACGGCCGCCAGCCCGAATTCGGGCAGATCTGCCTGGCGGGTGACCAGTTACTCGACGACCTTGGTGCCGTTGACGGCGACCCCCGCGACGACCACACCGAGGATCATCAGCGACCGGAACAACACATAGAGGTTCTCCAGGGCGAGCCGTCCGCGGGGCGCCTGGGGTCCCGGCGGTGCGGCGGCGACGCGGGCGAGTCCGATCGCCAGAAAAGCCGTGCCCGCGTCGATCAGCGAAATGGCCCCGTCCAACTGAGTGGCCGCCACCGAGGTGACCGCGTAGGCGACGAAACCGAGGACTCCCAGCATCAGGGTTGCCCACAGGTGAACCCGAAGGCTGCGCGTTTCGACCCGCAACACGGTCTGGTCCGACGGTTAGTTCATGTCGCTCCGATTATCCCGCGCCGCCGCTACTGTGGGGCGAGAGTAGATCGGGAGCGGCACGGCATGCCGCGGGAAAGCCAGAAGGAGAGTCCGTGACCTCTGCCGAAGAACGAGCCGCCCAACTGGCGCTGGTGTCCAGGCTCAAGACCTCCTATCCGGAGATTCCCGGCTTCCCTGCCCCGGACCTGATCACCCACGAACTCTTCCTGGCCTACATGAAGAACGCCCACGACGTCGGCGGTGAACTGGACGTCCCCGAGGTCTACGAGAACAAGCAGGAAGAGCAGTGGGAGCTGATGACCTATGTGCTCTGCGAGGTGCTCGGGTGGCGGGGCATCTGGCTGTCCGAGGAGCGGCGCCGGATCGGCAACGTCGACGTCGGCCGGTCGGTGTACTGGGGTCTGCCGTACTACTGCCGCTGGCTGTGGTCGGTTGGCCGGGTGCTGATCGAGAAGGGGCACATCAGCTGGGGCGAGCTGACCGATCGCCTGGCTGAGGTACAGCGCCGCTACGCGGGGCCCCTCAACGGACGCCTGCCGGATGCCGCACCCACGTCGGCGGGCGACGGCGCGAACGTCAGGCGCAACGCCCACCATCTCGAGGCGGTCGGTATCGGCGATCCGCAGATCTTCGCCGGGAAAGCCGGGCCCGCCAAGTTCAAGGCCGGCGATCGGGTCCGGGTGCGCGACCTTCCGGCGCTGTTCTACACCCGCACGCCGGAATACGTCCGGGGCGCCGAGGGCGTCATCGCCGAAGTGTCCTACGAGAGCCCGGCGCCTGAGGACGAGACCTGGGATCGCCCGGAAGCCCGACCGGAGTGGTTCTACATCGTGCGCTTCAGGCAGTCGACGCTCTGGGACAACTACACCGGCCCCGAGACGGACACGTTGCAGACCGAGATCCCCGAGCGTTGGTTGGAGGCGATCAATGCCTGAGCACGGACACGACCATGACCACGACCATGAGCATGGCCACGATCACGACCATGACCGTACGGTCAAGCCGATGGTCGACGAGATCACCGACTTCGAGGTGCTCGAGATCGCGCTGCGCGAACTGTGCATCGAGAAAGGACTGTTCACCGCTGAGGAGCACCGGCGGATGACCGAATTCGCCGAGCAGATCGGGCCCACCCCGGCCGCCCGACTGGTCGCCAGGGCGTGGCTGAATCCCGAGTTCAAGCAGCGCGTCCTGGCCGATCCGCTGTCCGCCAGCAAGGACGTCGGAGTGGACTGGCTGGACCCCACCGGCTTTGGCACCCCGAGTGACTTCGTGGCGTTCAAAGTCCTCGAGGACACCCCGACGGTGCATCACGTGATCGTGTGCGCGCTGTGCTCCTGCTACCCCAGACCCATCCTCGGTAACTCCCCGGAGTGGTATCGCACGCCCAACTACCGCCGGCGCATCGTGCGCTGGCCGCGCCAGGTGCTCTCCGAGTTCGGCCTCGAACTCCCCGACGGCGTCGAAGTGCGGGTCGAGGACTCCAACCAGAAACACCGATTCATGGTGATGCCGCTGCGGCCCGAGGGCACCGAGGGGTGGACCGAGGATCAGTTGGCGGAGATCATCACCCGCGACTGTCTGATCGGTGTGGCGCTGCCCAAGCCCGGTGTCACCACCAACGTGATCACCAAGACCCGCCCGGCCGTCCGGCCGATCGCCGAGTGACGGCGATGACCGAGCAGCGCATCGAGACCCTCGACGAGATCGTCGAACGCAACCAGGTGTGGCCGGTGATGGCGGCCAAGTACGGCGTGGCAAACCCGTTGCCGCCGTGGAAGACCAGTCTCGACGGCCTGTGCGACGTGTTGGACCACGCCTGCACCGAGAGCGGACTCGATCTGTCCTTCAAGCAGCGCCGAGACGAGGAGGACGAACTCTCGGCGACCCGCTACGCCGACCTGCCCTACCCCGAGAGTCAGCTGGTCGCGCTGGCGCACTCACTGCTGGCCCGCGGACTCATCAACGAGCAGGACCTGCGAGCCCGGCTGGCCGGGGTCCGGGCCCGACTCGAAGCCTGAGGTTCCGGTGCCGCTGGTCACCTACGACGTGTGCGACCACGTCGCGACACTCACGCTCAACCGGCCCGAAGCCCGCAACGCCATCAACGGCGCGCTGCGCGAAGACCTCAACGCGGCGTGGGAGCGCTTCCGTGACGACGAGGACGCATGGGTGGGCATCCTGACGGCCAACGGCAGAACCTTCTGTGCCGGGGCTGATCTCAAGGACAGCGAGGGTGCGGTCGGCAGGTTCGGCGGAACCTTCTGGGAGAAGCCGACGATCAACTCCTTCGAGAGCGGCATGGAGCTGTTCAAGCCGACCATCGCCGCGGTGCGGGGGCCCTGCCTCGGCTACGGACTGACCGGAGTGCTGTTCTGCGACTTCGTTATTGCCAGCACCGACGCGATGTTCTGCTACCCCGAAGTCCGCATCGGGACACCCACCATCGTCGGCGCCATCCGGCTCCCCCACCGCATCGGCTGGGCCAACGCCATGGAGCTGCTGCTGTCCGGTAAGCCGATGAACGCCCAGCGGGCCAAGGACCTCGGATTGGTCTGGAAACTCACCGCCCCCGACGACCTGCAGACCGAGGCGCAGTCATGGGCACAGGTGCTCGTCGAGGCGGCCCCGCTGGCGCAGCGGGCGACCAAGGAGGTGGCGTGGCGGACCGCCGACATGGGTTGGATCGAGTCGGTCCGCTTCGGTGAGGTCATGCGCAAGGTGGTCAACTCCACCGCAGACGCCGCCGAAGGCTTGCGGGCGTGGCGGGAGAAGAGACCGCCCCGGTGGAGCGGCCGCTGAGCCTGGCCGGATCAGCGTGGCCGGGTTCCCACTTCCAGGCCGGCAAGCTCGGAGGTTCCGTCGAAGAGCAGCCGACCGGACTCGCGCACCGTGCAGCGCAGCCGTCCGCCGAGATGCTCGAAATCGGTGTCGATGTTGCGGCGCTCGGCGGGGAGCGGCACCGGCAGCACGTGCGGCGGCAGGTGTCTGCCGTCGCCCTCGAGTTCGATCTCGTAGCGCGGCGAGCGCCCGCGCAGCGACCACAGGTTGTCGCCGATCTGGGAGCGGACCAGAACCGGCGGTGTCATCCGGATGACCTTGGTGCCCAGGCGGACCACGATTCCGTTGACGTCGCGGGCGATCGGCCCCAGCGACAGCAGACCACCGGAGAAGGCGACGCACACATCCGCGTCGCCGAAGTCGTGAGCCTGCCCCCACCACCAGCGCAGTGGGAAGCCCGCGCCCCAGTTACGTTCGGCGTACAGCTTGGCGTCGGTGAAGCTCCAGCTCTCCCCCGCGTACTGAACCGTCCCGGTGGCCCGGCCACCGAGGTAGTAGGGATGCCAGTACTGGTTGAGGAACGGGATCGCCGAAAACACCCCGCCACCGCCGAACGCCTTAGGCCAGAGCACCCGATCGGTGAAGTGCATGTGCAGCCTCAGGTCACCGAGGGCGAATCGCACCTCGTCCGCACTGACGTCAAAGCTCTGCGCCGGGTCTCCCGCGGTCACGCCGAAAGGGTGGTACCGGGCGCGCGCGTCGAGCAGCGCGGCCGAACGCACCACCAGGCCCGGATGTACGGCCACCGCAGTGGTCGACCAGTCGCCGGTCGGATGCCGGTTGACGCTGCACAGCGCGATCAGCGCCCGGCCGCTGGCCTCGTCGGAGACCCGCCAGAACCAGCCCTCCATCTCGGTGCCGTGCGAGGGCAGCGGGTTGCCGAACGGCACGTCCGCACCGGTGCGGCGGTAGAGGCTGACGACTTTTTCGAGCATTGAGGTCAATCTATCCCTAAATCGCCACAACAGGATGCGGCCGGGCTCACACTGAGCGCGTGGCACAGCGACGGGTGAGCACGCAGACAGCCGGACTCCAGACCGACACCGGGCCGCTGCGCCGCTTCGTCCGCGGCATGACCGAGCTCGTGTCGGCCGGGCCCACCGAGGACCTCATCCTGGACAAGGGCCGCGGCCTGCTGGCGGAGCTGATCGCCGATGGGGACTGGTTGCCGGAGGCGTTCGCAACCGCCCGAACCGACCGCTACGCCCAGTACCTTCTGCACTGCGACCCGCTGGAGCGTTTCAGCATGGTCAGCTTCGTCTGGGGGCCCGGCCAGCGCACCCCGGTCCACGACCACACGGTGTGGGGCCTGGTCGGGGTTCTCCGCGGCGCCGAGCGAAGCGACACCTTCACCCTGCATGACGGCCTGCCCCGGGCCACCGGTGAGAGCCAGGTGATGACCGCCGGTCAGATCGACGCGGTGTCGCCGACGATCGGAGACTGGCATCGGGTCACCAACGAGTCCGATGACGTGTCGATCAGCATCCACGTCTACGGCGGCAACGTCGGCACACTCTCCCGCCATCGGCTGGACGAGGAAGCCGGCCGCCTCGTCGACTTCGTCTCGGGTTACGACAACACGACCGTTCCCAACGTGTGGGGCAACTCCGCGCCGATACCCTGCTGAGCGCGCCCCGCTCAGGCGATGATGCGCACCAGGTACGGCGCCATGTCGTTGGTGCGCACCGGCGAAACCTTGACGCCGGTCTCGGTGACCTCCAGCATCTGGTTGTCACCGAGGAACATCGTGACGCTCTGGGAGCCCTCGGGGCCGTAGAAGATCAGGTCGGCGGGCAGCGCCTGGGCCGGCGTGACCTTCTGGCCGACGTTGTACATCGCCCCCGACGAGCGGGGCAACTTCGCGCCGACGCCGGCATAGACGTACTGGATCAGGCCTGACGAGTCGAAGCCGACGATCGTCGCGCCGGTGCCGCTGCCCAGACTCGGTCCGTCGACTCCCCCGCCGCCCCAGGAGTAGGGCACGCCCTGCTGGGCCATGCCGCGGGCGATCACAAAGCTGACCGCCTGCTCGCGGGTTACCGGGGCGGCCGACACCGAACCGGTGGCGGCCGTCAGGAACAGCAGGCTAAGCGCAAGGACAAGAATGCGCTTCATCGTTATCACCCAATTCTCTTCTCGAAATCCCGTAAGCGGTTTTCACTTCCACCACTGTGACAACATCAGCGACCCCGGTCATCCCGGTGGGGGCGTCTCCGCAGGGTCTTTGTCCGAACCGTGACGCAACGGTGTCCGAACCGGTCCGGTTGGTGTCCGAAAGGTTGCGATTCCGACCCGTGCCCGGTGCGCTGGCAAACTCCCGGTAGACTCCGCGTCCATGACAGCGATCCAAACTGCCCTGCCCAGCGGGCAGGCCATCGACGCCGCCATCGCGGAGGGGCAACGTGCTTACGAGCTCGATCGCCGGCACGTTTTCCACTCCTGGTCCGCACAGGCCCAGCTGAAGCCGATGACCATCGTCGCCTCCCAGGGTTCCTACGTCTGGGATGGCGAGGGCAACCGGTTACTGGACTTCTCCTCGCAGATGGTCAACACCAACATCGGCCACCAGCACCCCAAGGTGGTGGCGGCGATCGCCGAGCAGGCGGCCAAGTTGTGCACGATCGCGCCGGCCCACGTCAACGCCGCGCGCTCCGAGGCTGCACGACTGATCGCCGAGCGCACGCCGGGCGACTTGAACCGGGTGTTCTTCACCAACGCCGGTGCCGACGCCGTCGAGCACGCGGTGCGCATGGCGCGACTTCACACCGGCCGCTACAAGGTGCTCGCCCGCTACCGGTCCTACCACGGCGGCACCGACACCGCGATCAACCTCACCGGAGATCCGCGCCGCTGGGCGAACGACTACGGCAGTAGTGGCGTCGTGCATTTCTTCGGGCCGTTCCTGTACCGCTCGGCGTTCCACTCCGACACCGAGGAGCAGGAGACCCAGCGCGCACTGGAGCATCTGGAGCAGAAGATCCAACTGGAGGGTCCGGCGACGATCGCCGCGGTCATCCTGGAGTCGGTGCCGGGCACCGCGGGCATCATGGTCCCGCCGCCGGGCTACCTCGCCGGCGTTCGCGAGATCTGCGACCGCTACGGGATCGTCTTCATCGCTGACGAGGTGATGGCTGGCTTCGGCCGGACCGGAAAGTGGTTCGCGATCGACCATTTCTCGGTGGTGCCCGACCTCATCACCTTCGCCAAGGGGGTCACGTCCGGCTATGTGCCCCTCGGCGGTGTGGCGATCAGCGACAAGATCTATGCCACCTTCGCCGAACGGCCCTACCCGGGCGGGCTGACCTACTCCGGGCATCCGCTGGCGGCCGCATGTGCGGTGGCGACCATCAATGCGATGGAAGACGAGGGCATGGTCGCCAACGCCGCCCGAATCGGCGAGCAGGTGCTCGGCCCGGGCTTGACCGAACTCGCCCAGCGGCACCCCTCAGTCGGCGAAGTGCGCGGGCTCGGGGTGTTCTGGGCGGTCGAATTGGTCGCTGATCCGGCCACCCGCGAGCCGCTGGCCCCCTACGGCGGATCCAGCCCGGCGATGAACGCCGTCCTGGCGGCGTGCAAGTCCGGCGGGGTGTTGCCGTTCGCGAACTTCAATCGCATCCATGTCTGCCCGCCGTGCAATGTCAGCGAGGCGGAGGTCACCGAGGGTCTGGCGATTCTCGACCAGGCTCTCGCCGTCGCCGACCAGCACGTCACCACCTGAGCGGTCAGTACGGCAGAGCGTGCTGGGTCAGCACGAAAAGCAGCAACCCGAGGCACAGCAGCAGGTTCAGCGCCACCAGGATCGCCCCGGAGACGATGGCCCCGCGCAGCCAGCGCCGTCGCGCCCGCTCGCGCTCGGCGTGGCGCTGTTCGCGCCGGATCGCGGTGGCCGCCAGCGCGAAGTTCACGTCGACCAGCTCCTGGGCGGTGGCCTCGCCTCCGTTGGCGATCTCCCGCAACCGGGCGGGGGGCAGATCCACCCCCACACCGCTGAACTGGCGGCTGAGCCGCCGATCGGACCAGGCCGTCATAGCTGCATAACTGTAGTGCGACACAGCCTGGCCCGGTGCCGGAAATCAGCGCCTAAGCTGGAGCCAGACCTCCAGCGACCAAGGAGTTGACGATGATTCGCACGATCGCCCACGGGAACCGGACCGGCTACGCCACCCTCAGCGCCGGGGGGCTCAACCAAGACTCGTTCCCCATGCGGCTCTTCCTCAAGGGCAACGCCAGACAGTGGAACCCGGCCGACATCGACTTCACTCAGGACGCCCGGGACTTCGCGGCGATGACCGACGATGAGCGCAGGATGACCACCATGCTGGCCGCGCAGTTCCTGGCCGGCGAGGAGTCGGTCACCCAGGATCTGCAGCCGTTCGTCGCGGCGATGGCCGCCGAGGGTCGTTTCGCCGACGAGATGTACCTGACCCAGTTCGTCTACGAAGAGGCCAAACACACCCTGGCGTTCCGGCTGTGGTTCGACGCAATCGGTCTGTCCACCGACCTGCACGAGTTCATCGAGTTCAACGAGCCCTACATGCAGATCTTCACGCGCGAGCTGCCGGCCAGTCTCCACGCCCTGGCGAAGGACACCAGCCCGGCCAACCAGATCCGGGCGTCAGTCACCTACAACCACGTCGTCGAGGGTTGCCTGGCGCTGACCGGCTACCACGGCTGGAACAAGGTGTGCAGCAGCCGCGGAATCCTGCCGGGCATGCAGAAGATCATCAAGCACATCGGCGACGACGAACGCCGGCACATGGCGTGGGGCACCTTCACCTGCCGACGCCACGTCGCGGCCGACGACGGGCTGTGGCAGGTGGTCCACGACCGGATGGGCGAACTGATGGGACCGGCGATGGAAACCGTCGCGGTCAGCTTCGCGGTGTTCGACGACGGACCGCCCTTCGGCATCGACCCCGCCGAAATGGGCGCCTACGCGGCCGACAAGCTCACCCGCCGGCTCGGCGCGATCGAATCGGCCCGCGGTGCGGATCTGCGTCTGATCGACCGGGACGCCTCCCCGGAAGTCCTCGAGGAGCAGTTCCACACCGAGGATCAGCTGTCGCTGAGCCGCTGACTCGTTTGAGCAGGAGCAGTCAGACTCAGAGCAGTCAGAGTCAGTAGTGGTAGGTGTCCGAGGGGGCGGGCACGTGCGCCGCTTGGTCGTCGAATTCGGACACCCTGATTCCGTAGGACCGGGCCAGGTCGAGAATCTTGTTCGCCCGGGCGATGCGCGGCAGATCGGAGCCGTTGCGGATTTCGCCGCCGTCACGTTCGAACTCCGCGAAGAATTCCTGCGCCCAGGTGATCTCCTCCTGCGAGGGTGACAGCCCCTCGTTGACGGTCGGGCACTGATCGGGAGTGAGGCAGATTTTTCCGGTCATCCCGAATTCGGCGGACACCGCGGTCGCCTCGCTCAGTTTCAACGCGCTCGAACCGACGGTCGGTCCGTCGATCGCTCCCGGCAGGCTGGCGGCTTTGGCGGCGATGGTGAACCGCGATCGGGCGTAGGCCAGGGTCAGCGGGTTCTCGCCGAATCCGGTGTCGCGGCGGAAGTCGCCGATGCCGAAGGCCAGGCGAAAGGCGCCCTTGGTTGCGGCGATCTCGGTGATCCGCTCGAGGCCGCGTGCGGTCTCGACGAGCGCGACGATCGGAACGTCGGGCAGGCGTTTCGCGGTCTCCGTCACGTGGTCGACGGATTCGACCATCGCCAGCATCACTCCCCCGACCGAGGTCTGGGCCAGCGTGCTCAGATCGTCGGCCCACCACTGGGTGCCGAAGCCGTTGACCCGAACCCAGTCGCTGTTGCCGGCGGCCAGCCACCGCACGACGTTCTCGCGCGCGGCCGCCTTGTCCTTGGGCGCCACCGCGTCCTCGATGTCGAGCACCACCACATCGGCGCGTGACCGGCTGGCCGGGGCGAACTTGTCGGCCTGGGCGCCATTGACCAGCAGCCAGCTGCGAGCCAGCACCGGGTCGACGCGGGTCCCCACGTCCTGGGCGTCGGTGTCCCATCCGTTGACTTGGTCATACATCGGTCTTGCCCGGTGCCTTTCCCGCTGCTGAGTCCTGCCGCTGAGTTGCCGCTCCATCATGGCACTGGCGTCCCCGGGCGCCAACAGCGGTGCCGCGCGGATCGGACTTGGCCGAACCGACCGCGGAGGGTGCGGCCGCATCTAGCCTGATGGCGTGAGCGGCTATCGCGGCCCGCTGTCGTTCCCCGCCTACCGGCGGGTGTTCGCGGCGCGGGCGATCTCATCCGCCGGCTCGTTCATGCAGATTGTCGCGGCGACCTGGTACGCCTTCAAGATCACCGACAGCCCCGCGGCGGTGGGAATCCTGGCGGCGCTGGCGCTGGGTCCCGGCATGATCGGGGCTCCGGTCGGGGGCTTCCTGCTCAGCTTCTTCGACCTGCGTCGGCTCGCGGTGGCACTGAGCCTCTGCCAAGCGGTCCCCCCGGCCGTCATCGCCGTCATCGAGGCCACCGGTGACCTCTCGATCGGCTGGATGTACGTCCTGGTTTTCGCCGGCGCGATCCCCTCCAGCCTCAATCAGCCCGCGATGGCGATGATCGAGCCGCAGACCGTTCCGGTGGAACACCGGCAATCCGCCGTCACGCTCTCGTCGATGATCTACAACGTCACCCGGCTGTTCGGGGCCGCCCTGGGTGGGTTTGTCGTGGAGTGGGCAGGCGTGGCGGCCGCGTTCGCCTTCAACGCGGCCTCCTTCATCGTCGTCGCTGTGGCGGTTGCCGCCCTACCGTTGGCTCCCGAAACGTCCCAACCCGCGGCCCGGCACACCATCCGGTTGGCCGACGGACTCAAACAGGTGTGGGCCATGCCGTTGGTCCGGACGGGCGCGGTGGCTGTCGCGGTCTTCTTCACCCTGGTGGCACCGGTCGAGCAGCTGATGCCGGTCGTCGCCAAAGAGCATGGCATGACCCCACGTTCGGTGGGTCTGCTCGTCGGGGCCATCGGCGTAGGAGCCCTGCTGGCGAACTCGCTCATTACCCGGTTCAAGCCCGAGGACGCCCGGCGCCAGCAGCTGATGGCAACCGGACTGATGCTCGCGGCGGTAGGGCTGGTGGGTCTGGCGGTCACTCCGCATCACGGCATCCTGATCGACCTGCTGGGAGCGCTGCTGATCGGACTGGCCTGGGAGTCGGAGTTCGTCAGCGGGCAGTCCACCGTCGCGATCGAGGTTCCCCCCGAATACCGCGGCCGGTTGATGGGCATGTTCTTCCTGCTGGTCACCGCGACCACGGCCGGCGGGGCGGTGCTGCTGGGTCTGCTCCATGAGCGAATGGACATGGCGTGGACATTCCTGTTCACCGCGGCGGTCGTGGCGATGACGGCGATGTTCCTTGGCGTGAGGGCCGGGATGCGGATCCGCAGGCGGGGCATCTCACCGGCGGGCACCTGAGCGTCAGAGAGCCTTCCGGACCCGGTCGAGGCGTGCCCGCCAGCGTGCGGTCGCCTCAGCGGAGGCGGCGAAGCGACGGATCTGCTCGGGATCGGGGGCGGCCGGCATCGGCGCCACCGGCAGGTGCCCGTCCACCGGCCGCAGCGTGCGGCCCGCGCTCACCACGTCGCCGGCCAGCAGGGCCGCCAGGCCCAGTTCGGCCGCGAACCCGGTTCCCGGAAGGGCGCCCGCC
>NZ_JBJTCF010000100.1:0-10500 GCF_046091765.1 Mycobacterium sp. | reverse complement strand
GCCCAGGTCACCATCTTCCGCCTCGGCGACGACCCGGGCCTGGCCCGGTTCATCGACCAGGTCGCCCGCCGGGTCGAGGGCCGGGTGGTCGAACCCGACCTCGACGGGCTGGGCGCCGCGGTGGTGGGCGACTACCTGCGGTCGCGGCGGCGGCGCTGACCCGCCGCGAGCAACCGGTCAGCATCGGCGGACGGTTGCCGCGCCGCGAACGCGGGGCGACCCGCTGACGCCCGGCGGCGGGGGAGTCCGAAAACCGGCCCGGGGATCCCTGGCCTGGCGATAGCGTCATTGCTCGACACCGGAGCTGCGCCGCTTACCGCGTGGTCAGACCCGGGCTTGGATGCCCGATGGGTTTGCTGTCGGCTAACCGTCGCGGGGTGAGCCCGGACGGCCGCCGGGGCTCCAACGGGGGCTCTCGGCAAATTTTCCGGCCCCCGCTAAGCCTGAGAGCAAACTGAGAGAAATCTTTTTTCGGCCTGATGCCGGACCGCCAGCAACCGTGCCGGGGCAGGTTAGGGGACCTTTTTACGGCGTCCCGGCGAGTGCCCCACCGCCGCGCCGTGCGAGAAAAACGCCGCTTCCGTTTGCTCAACGGCAAACTCGCCCCTATCATCGGCGTGACGGTCTACACTGGGGCTCAGCAAACTGGGGAGTCCGTCGCGACCAGCGCGAACCGCACGCAAAGAGGGGATCCAGCACATGGCGACTCAGACCCGGCCGCACCTGAAACTCGGCGCGGCACTGTCCAGTGCCGCCGTGATCGCCGCGGGCGCGCCGGTGGTGGTCCCGCAGGCCTCGCTGCCCGCCCCGACCGCGCTGTCGAGCGCGGCCTACGAGTTGACCACCTTCGCCGACCTGCTGTCCATCCCCGCCGATGTTTGGACCAACATCCTCTTCGGCAGCGCAGAATGGGGGGCCCGGGTCAGCAACACCCAGGAGAGCGGTCTGATCCTCGACCCCTGGGCCACGGTCTGCAAAATCGAAGTCGACGGTTGCCGCCAAACCGGCCTCACCGGAGCGCTGTACCTGGCCTCCGATGCCCTGTTCAACGGCACCTATTACAACTATGACATCAACCCGGAGACGGGCCAACCCTTTGGCCTCACGCCGGGCCCGACGGTCAGCGTGGTCAACTACTTCTGGGAACCCTTCTACATCCAGACATTCGGGAACGGAACCTCCCAAGTAACCGTCCAGCAAGTCAATGCAGGCCTCAGCGCAGCGTCGCAGTACCTGCTCATGGCAACGATCGGCGGATGCACACCGGTGGAGGACGGCGGCGGTCCGTGCACGCCGCCGTCGGAAGTCGCCTACATCAACGGCCAGTATCTTGCGGCGGGCCTTGAAGAGCCCTTCCCGAATCCCGACGAATTGCTCTACCCCAACCCGATCGGCCAGGCGATCTGGGCGGCGTACTACGGCCCGTACCTGGTGACCCTCGGCTGGACCCGGGGTCTGTCGGCGATCTCGCGCGCGGCCTACGGCATTCCGCTGGCGGGTCCCTACATCTACGGCACCATCCAGGCCTACCTCGGCGAGCTTCAAACACCGTCGGTCGAGGCGCCGACCCTGGGGCTCTACTACGAGCCGGGCCTGTCCGGCATCCTACAATTCTGGATCAACGTGCTGGCCGGTGTTCAAGGACCGCCGTCGCCGCCGACCGTGGCCACCGTCACTGAGGCCGGTGAGCCCTCCGCGGCGTCGGCGCAGGCCGCGGAGGCCGCACCCGGCGACGCGGTCGCGGTTTCCGGTCCGGAGGCCTCCGCGGATGCAGTAGCGCCGGCCGCTGAAACCCCGGGCACAGACGTCACTGAGGTCGCGGCGGACGCGCCCGCCGAACCCACCGCGGAGTCCGTGCGGGCGACCGCAGCGGCGGACAGCGCGCCGGCCCAGCCGGCCGGTGACGCGGCGGACGGCGCCGAGAACGGCACCGAGACCGGCCCGGCGGACAACGCCGCGGACGCCGCGGACGGCACCGAGGTGACCGCGGCCCCGGCGACCGACCCCCGGGGTGAGGCCGAGAAGGCGCCGCGGCGCGGACTGCGCGGGGCACTCGAGAAGGCCACCGCGAAGGTCGCCTCCGGTGTCGAGCGGGCCACGAAGGGCGCCGCGTCCAGCCGCAAGGCGGCGGCCGCCGAGTAGCCCGTCAGGCCCCGCCCGACCGGGACGGCTCGGCGGGGACCCGCGGGCGGCGCTTGACGCTCACCCCGCCGCCCAGCGAGAAACCGCGCACGGTCACCGTCGGCGCGCCGGGCGCCCCGGGGCCGACCCTGCGGTCCAAGCCGCCCAGCACGGCGACGCCGCGCACCTCCACGTTGACCTCCGGCGGCAGCACGATGGTCACCCGCCCGAGGATCGCGTAGGCGTGGATCTGCACCCGCGGTGAGGTGAAGTCGCCGTAGCGCAGGTCGACCAGGCCGCCGCCGAACACGGTGACGGTCGTCAACCGTCCGGGGACGCACCATCGGCCGCGCCGCTCGAACCCGCTCAGCAGCGCCAGCAGCAGCGTCGAGGGTGCCGGCCGGCACGGGCCGCGCCGGAACTCCAGCGCCTCGGGCAGGTCGTAGCCGAGGCGCTCCAACTCGCCGTAGGACGTCGCGGCGTACGCCCGGACCAGGCGGCGCTCGTACTCCGGCACCGACAGCCGCCCGTTGGCGGCGGCCTCGGCCAGCAACTGGGCGACCGAGATGCGGTCGTCGTCGCTGACCTGTCCGGCGTCGTGGGGGATCGGGTGGCTCATCGCGCCTCCGAGAGTACGACCGCTCTGTGCCGCGGCGAAAGCCCGTTCACGGCGCCGCCCACCGCGGCGGGCGCTTCTCCAGGAACGCCAGCATGCCCTCGCGGGCCTCGGCCGAGACGAACAACCGCGCCGACTCCTCGGCCAGTCGTTCGGCGTCGCGGTCGAAACCGGCCAGCACCGCCGCGGTGGTCAGCGCCTTGGAGGCGGCCAGGCCCTGCGGGGAGGCCTTGGCCAACTCGGCGGTGAGAGCGTCGACGGCGGCGCCGACATCGTCGGCCGCGGCACTGACCAGACCGATCTCGGCGGCCCGCTCGGCACCGAAGCTCTCCCCGGTGAGGAAGTAGCGGGCGGCGGCGCGCGCCGCGAGCTTGGGCAGCAGGGTCAGCGAGATGATCGCCGGGGCCACCCCGATGCGGGCCTCGGTGAGCGCGAACGTGCTGCGCGGTCCGGCGACGGCGATGTCGCACGCCCCGACCAGACCGAGCCCGCCGGCGCGCACATGGCCGTCGACGGCGGCGATCACCGGCACCCGGCACGCCACGATCGCGCGCAGCAGCGCGGTCAGCTCGCGGGCGCGCGCCAGGGCGGCCTCGAACGCGTCGCCGCCGCTGGACTCGGACAGGTCGGCCCCGGCGCAGAAGGTGCCGCCGGCGTGGCCGAGCACCACCGCCCGCACGGCCGGGTCCGCATCCGCCCGGCGCAGCCCGTCGTGCAGCCCGGCGACCAGTGCGGCCGACAGCGCATTGCGGTTGCGCGGGGAGTCCAGCGTCAGCCGGGCGACCGCGCCGTCGGCGCGGTAGGCCACCAGGGTGTCGGACATCGGCTCAGTAGGACCGCGGCAGGCCCAGCGACGTCTGGGCGACGAAGTTGAGCACCATCTCGCGACTGACCGGGGCGATCCGCGACAGCCGCGCCGCGGCGAGCATCGCGGCCAGGCCGTACTCCTGGCTGAGCCCGCTGCCGCCGTGGGTCTGCACCGCCTGGTCGACCGCACGCGCCGAGGCCTCCCCGGCGGCGTACTTGGCCATGTTGGCCGCCTCGGCCGCCCCGGCGTCGTCGCCGGCGTCGTAGAGCGTGGCGGCCTTCTGCGTCATCAACCGGGCCAGCTCCAGCTCGATGTGACACTGCGCCAGCGGATGCGCCACACCCTGGTGCGCGCCGATCGGGGTTTTCCACACCTGCCGGGTGCGGGCGTAGTCGGTGGCCTTGGTCAGCGCCAGCCGGCCCATCCCGACCGCGCTGGCCGCGCCCATGATGCGTTCGGGGTTCAGGCCGGCGAACAGCTGGGCGATCGCGGCGTCCTCGTCGCCGACCAACGCCTCGGCGGGCAGCCGCACGTCGTCGATGAACACCTGGAACTGGCTCTCCGGCATCACCAGATCCATCGGGATCTTGGTGAACGACAGCCCGGGGGCGTCGGTGGGCACGATGAACAGCGCCGGGCGCAGCGACTCGGGTTTGGCCGGGTCGTCGCTGCGCACCCGGCCCACCACCAGCACCGCCTCGGACTGGTCGAGCCCGGAGATCCACACCTTCTGCCCCGAGAGGATCCAGTCCGAGCCGTCGCGTCGGGCGGTGGTGGTGATGCGGTGGGAGTTGGACCCGGCGTCGGGTTCGGTGATGGCGAACGCCATCGTGATCGAGCCGTCGGCGATGCCGGGCACCCAGCGCCGTTTCTGTTCCTCGGTGCCGAAGCGGGCGATGATCGTGCCGTTGATGGCGGGGGAGACCACCAGCAGCAGCAGCGGGCAGCCGGCGGCGGAGAGTTCCTCCATCACGATCGCCAGCTCGTACATGCCCGCGCCGCCGCCGCCGTACTGCTCGGGCAGGTTCACCCCGATGAAGCCGAGTTCGCCGGCCTCCTTCCACAGTTCGTGGGTGTGCTCGCCGGAGCGGGCCTTGGCCAGGTAGTAGTCCGGCCCGTAGTTGGCGGCCAGGGCGGTGACCGCCGCGCGCAGGGCCAGCCGCTCGGGACTCTCGATGAAGCTGGTGTCGGTCATGGGTTGCCTCCCTGTTCGGTGTCGACGCGGGCCAGCACCGCGCCCACCTCGACCTGCTGGCCGACGGTGACGTCGAGTTGGGCCAGCACCCCGTCGGCGGGTGCGGTGACGGTGTGCTCCATTTTCATCGCCTCCAGCCAGACCAGCGGCTGCCCCGCGGTGACGCGGTCCCCGGGCGCCGCGCCGAGGCGCACCACCGCGCCGGGCATCGGCGCCAGCAGGGAGCCCTCCGCCGCCGCCGAGTCCGGTTCGCCGAAGCGCGCCACGGCGCTCAGCGCCACCGATCCCAGCGGGGAGTCCACCCAGACCTGGCTGCCGTGGCGGGTGACCGCGAACGCGGTTGCCACCGGGGTGCCGTCGGCCCCGTCGCGACCGGCCACGGCCAGCACCACGCGCCCGGGGGCGGCCGACACCAGGCTGACCCCCGGATCGTCGGGCAGGGTCACCCCGTCGGCGGGGGAGCGGGCGAAGCGGTAGGACACCGCGAACTCGGTGCCGCCGGTGTCGCGGAACACCTTGCGCCCGAAGCCCGAGGCCACGTTGCGCCAGCCGATGGGGACCGCCGGGGTCAGCGCCGCGGCACGGTTGGCGGCGGCGTCGGCCAGCGCGGCGGCCACCGCGGACAGCCGGAGCGCACGCGCGCCGGCCAGCGGCGCGGCCAAGGACTGCAGGCCGTGGGTGTCGAAGAACGCGGTGTCGGTGCGCCCGGCCAGAAACGCCGGGTGACGCAGGACGTTGACCAACAGGTCGCGGTTGGTGATCAGACCGTGCAGCCGGGTGCGGGCCAGCGCGTCGGCGAGCAGTTGCGCGGCGCGCGCGCGGCTCGGCGCCAGCGCGATCACCTTGGCCAGCATCGGGTCGTAGTGGATCGAGACCGTCGATCCGTCGGCGATGCCGGAGTCCAGCCGCACCCCGATCCGGTCGATGAGCCCGAAGTGGGTTGCCGCCGTGGGCACCTCGAAGCGGTGCACGGTGCCGGCCTGCGGCTGCCAGCCGTGGGCCGGGTCCTCGGCGTAGAGCCGCGCCTCGATCGCGTGCCCGCGCGACGCCGGCGGCTCGGGCGGCAGCGCGGCGCCCTCGGCGACGGCCAGCTGCCACTCGACCAGGTCGAGCCCGGCGGTCAGCTCGGTCACCGGGTGCTCGACCTGCAGCCGGGTGTTCATCTCCAGGAAGGCGAACTCGCCGTCGTCCTCGGCGAGGAACTCCACGGTGCCTGCGCCGGTGTAGCCGATCGCGTTGGCGGCGAGCCGCGCGGCGATCAGCAGCCGCTCGCGCATCCCGGGGATCCGCTCGCTCAGCGGCGAGGGCGCCTCCACGAGGATCTTCTGGTGGCGGCGCTGAATCGAGCACTCCCGCTCGCCGACCGCCCACACCGTTCCGTGCCGGTCGGCCATCAGCTGGACCTCGACGTGATGGCCGCGCGGCAGGTAGCGCTCGCAGAACACGCCGGCGTCGCCGAACGCCGACTGCGCCTCCCGCGCGGCGGCCTGCACCTGCGCGGGCAACTCGGCGCGGTCGGTCACGATCCGCATGCCGCGGCCGCCGCCGCCGGCCGACGCTTTGATCAGCACCGGCAGATCCGCGGCGGTGACGGCGTCGGGGTCCAGGTCGGCCAGCACGGGCACGCCCGCGGCGGCCATGATCTTCTTGGCCGCGATCTTCGATCCCATCGCGGCGATCGCCGCCGGCGGCGGGCCCACCCAGGTCAGCCCGGCGTCGATCACCGCGGCGGCGAAATCGGCGTTCTCCGAGAGGAATCCGTAGCCGGGGTGCACGGCGTCGGCGCCGGCCGCCCGCGCGGCCGCGACCAGTGCGGCGGCGTCCAGATAGCTCGCGACACCCACCCGGGCGTCGGCGTCGGCGACGTGCGGGGCGTGCGCGTCGGGGTCGGTGTAGACCGCGACGGTGCCGATGCCCAGCCGCCGGCAGGTGGCGAACACCCGCCGGGCGATCTCGCCGCGGTTGGCCACCAGGACGCGGGTGATCATCGCCGGGCCCTCACATCCGGAAGACGCCGAACCTCGACGTCCCCTCGATCGGCGCGCTGGCGATGGCCGACAGGCACATCCCCAGCACGGTGCGGGTGTCGCGGGGGTCGATGACCCCGTCGTCGTAGAGCCGCCCGGAGAGGAACATCGGCAGCGACTCCGCCTCGATCTGCGCTTCGACCGCCGCGCGCATCGCGGCGTCGGCGGCTTCGTCGACCTGCTGCCCGCGCGCCTCGGCGGCGGCGCGCCCGACGATCGAGAGCACCCCGGCCAGTTGCGTCCCCCCCATCACCGCCGACTTCGCGCTGGGCCAGGCGAACAGGAACCGCGGGTCGTAGGCGCGCCCGCACATGCCGTAGTGGCCCGCCCCGTAGGACGCCCCGATCAGCAGCGAGATGTGCGGGACCGTCGAGTTGGAGACGGCGTTGATCATCATCGCGCCGTGCTTGATCATCCCGCCCTCCTCGTAGGCCCGGCCCACCATGTAGCCGGTGGTGTTGTGCAGGAACAGCAGCGGGGTGTGGGACTGGTTGGCCAGCTGGATGAACTGGGTGGCCTTCTGCGACTCGGCACTGAACAGCACCCCGCGGGCGTTGGCCAGGATGCCCACCGGGTAGCCGTGGACGTCGGCCCAGCCGGTCACCAGCGACCCGCCGTAGAGCGGCTTGAACTCGTCGAAGTCCGAGCCGTCCACCACGCGGGCGATGACCTCGCGCGGATCGAACGGGACGCGCAGATCGGCCGGGACGATGCCGAGCAGTTCGCCGGGATCGGCCAGCGGCTCGGTGAACGGGCGCGGTGCCGGACCGCGCTTGACCCAGTTCAGCCGGGCCACGATGCGCCGCCCGATGCGGATGGCGTCGAGTTCGTCGGCGGCGAAGTAGTCGGCCAGACCCGATGTGCGGGAGTGCATCTCGGCTCCGCCGAGGGACTCGTCGTCGGACTCCTCGCCGGTGGCCATCTTCACCAGCGGCGGCCCGGCCAGAAACACCTTCGAGCGCCCCTGGATCATCACGACGTGATCGGACATCCCCGGCACGTAGGCGCCCCCGGCGGTGGAGTTGCCGAACACCAGCGCGACGGTGGGGATGCCCGCCGCCGAGAGCCGGGTCAGGTCGCGGAACATCCGCCCGCCCGGGATGAAGATCTCCTTCTGGGTCGGCAGGTCCGCACCGCCGGACTCCACCAGCGAGATCAGCGGAAGCCGGTTCTCCAGTGCGATCTGATGCGCGCGCAGGATCTTCTTCAGCGTCCACGGGTTGGACGTGCCACCCTTGACCGTCGGGTCGTTGGCGACCAGGACGCACTCCACCCTCTCCACCACGCCGATCCCGATCACCACGCTGGCCCCGACCGCGAAGTCGGTGCCGTAGGCGGCCAGCGGGCACAGCTCCAGAAACGGCGAGTCGGGGTCGACCAGCATCTCGATGCGCTCGCGCGCGGTCAGCTTGCCCCGATCATGATGGCGCTGAACGTATTTCGGCCCGCCACCGGCGAGCGCCCCGGCCAGTTCGACGTCGAGTTCGGCGAGCTTGGCCGACATCGCCCCGGCGGCCTCGCGGTAGGCCGGCGACGCCGGGTCCAGGGTGCTGTGCAGCCGGGTCACGGCAGGATCGCTTCGGGGATGTCGACATGGCGGCTGCGCAGCCACTCGCCCAGGCCCTTGGCCTGCGGGTCGAAGCGCGCCTGGTAGGCCACACCACGACCGAGGATGCCGTCGATGACGACGTTGACCGCGCGCAGGTTGGGCAGCAGATGGCGGGTGATCTTCAGATCCGCCGCCTCGGGCAGCAGTGCGGCGATCGCGTCGACGGTCAGGACGTGGGCCAGCCAGCGCCACTGCTCGTCGGTGCGCACCCACACCCCGATGTTGGCCGCGCCGCCCTTGTCGCCGCTGCGCGCGCCGGCGATCGTCCCCAGCGGCACCCGTCGCGTCGGCCCGGCGGGCAGCGGTTCGGGCAGCGCGGGATCGGCGAGATCGGCGAGCACCAGGGTCTGTGCGGCCGGCGGGATCGGAACCCGGGCGCCGTCGGGGTGGACGGCCACCTGGTCGACCGCGTCGGCGGGAACGTAGCCCGCGGTGAACACCCCGTAGACCGAGGCCTCCGACGGCGGGGCGGTGGTGTGGAATCCGGGATAGCTGGCCAGCGCCAGTTCGACTGCCGCCGAGGAGAACCGGCGCCCGATCTTGTCAGGGTCGGGGTCGCGCACCGTGCAGGTCAGCAGCGCGCTGGCGGTCTGCTCGGTGTCCGCGTCGGGCCGGTCGGTGCGCGCCAGTGTCCAGACCATCTCGGCGGGCGGCTCGGACAGCCCGGCGGTCAGCTGGGCGCGCACCAGCTCGGCCTTGGCCTCGATGTCCAGACCGGTCAACACGAACGTCGCGGAGTTGCGGTAGCCGCCGAGGGCGTTGAGCGAGACCTTCAGCGTCGGCGGCGGCGGCTCGCCGCGCACCCCGCTGATCCGCACCCGGTCGGCGCCGTCGGGGTGCAGGGTGATGGTGTCGAATCGCGCGGTCGCGTCGGGGTTGGCGTAGCGCGCACCGCCGATCTCGTAGAGCAGTTGCGCGGTGACGGTGCCGACGCTGACCTGACCGCCGGTGCCCGGGTGCTTGGTGATCACCGCCGCACCGTCGGCGTGCACCTCGGCGATCGGGAAGCCGGCGTGGCCAAGTCCGGGCGGGTCGGCGATCTCGGTGAAGAACGCGTAGTTGCCGCCGGTGGCCTGGGTGCCGCACTCGATGACGTGCCCGGCCACCACCGCCGCGGCCAGCCGGTCGTAGTCCTCGCGGCCCCAGCCGAAGTGAAAGGCCGCCGGACCGACGACCACCGAGGCGTCGGTGACCCGGCCGGTGACCACCACGTCGGCTCCGGAGCGCAGGCACTCCACGATGCCCCAGGCGCCCAGGTAGGCGTTGGCGGTCAGCGGGCTGCCCAGCCCGAGTTCGCCGGCCCGCCCCAGCAGGTCGTCGCCCTCGACGTGGGCCACCGTGACCGGGACGCCGAGCCGCCCGGCCAGTGCGCGCACCGCATCCGCCAGCCCGGCCGGGTTGAGGCCGCCGGCGTTGGCCACGAGGCGCACGCCGCGGTCGTGGGCCAGGCCCAGGCAGTGCTCCAGTTGGCCGAGGAAGGTCTTGGCGTAGCCGCGCTCGGGGCTCTTGGCCCGGTCGCGGCCCAGGATCAGCATGGTCAGCTCGGCCAGATAGTCGCCGGTGAGGTAGTCCAGGTCGCCGCCGGTGAGCATCTCGCGCATCGCGGCCAGCCGGTCGCCGTAGAACCCCGAGCAGTTGCCGATCCGCACCGCATCCGCCACGCGCGATGCCTCCCCTCGACGGTCGAGCACCGGAGCCAACCCACCGGCAGGTTACTGGCCCGGGCGGGCGGCCCGTCAAGGGGTCCGCACCGGCGCGCAACGCCCTCGCCGTTTTGGAGCCCGCCGAGGTCACGGGCTATCCTTGCGATATGCCCGCCGGTTGCGCGTGGCAAAACCCCTGATCAAGGAGAGGGACGTCATGGCTGTGCCCAAGCGCCGCATGTCGCGCTCGAACACCCGCAGTCGGCGTTCGCAATGGAAGGCTGAGGCCCCCGGCCTGGTCGGGGTGACCGTCGGCGGCCGCCGGCACAAGGTGCCCCGACGGCTGCTCAAGGCCGCCCGGCTGGGCCTGGTCGACCTCGACCGGCGCTGAGGCCCGCCCGCAGCAAATAGCCTGATCAGTCCGCGCGACCCCTAGACTGTTCCTCGTGCGGATACTTGTGGTCGATGACGATCGCGCGGT
>NZ_JBJTCF010000099.1:0-10190 GCF_046091765.1 Mycobacterium sp. | reverse complement strand
GTTCGTCGAGTCTGGCTGCCAGGCCCCGCAGGAGACGAGTCAGCTGTTCGCGCTGAGCCCGCGCCCGGCCCAGCGGCTCACCGGGCTGCTGCGGGCGCGTTACGGCGACGGTCACAGCGGCTCCTCTCCCGGTCGAGTGTCGGGGGTAAGTTAGCAGCCGGGGCCGCCATCCGCGAAATAATTGACGTTGCATTCCCGTCGGGACGCCACGACCAGCCGATCTGCGGCGAGCGATGACGAGCCCCCTGTCAGGATTGAACTGACGACCTTTCGCTTACAAGGCGAGTGCTCTACCACTGAGCTAAGGAGGCCTGCGGGCAAGCCTATCGGGTCAGTTCCGGCTCACTGTTCGTCGTCGCGGAACGGCCACAGCCGGCGGCCCGGCAGCGGGATCCGCTCGGCGATGGTGCTCAGCGGGTTGACCACCGCGCTGAGCGTGACGACGGCCTCGCGCAGCGTCTCGATGGTCGGGGCCAACGCTTCCAGGCCCGGGGTCAGCCGGTTGAGCGTGTAGGCGACGTCGGCCAACTGCTCCAGCGGACCGTTGCGCGCGGTGAGTTTGTCGATCAGGCCGTCCTCGGCCAGGATCCGGTCGGCCAGTCCGTCCTCGGCGAGGACGCGTTCGAGCAGACCGTCCTCGGCCAGGAGCTGATCGACCAGTCCGCCGGGGGCCAGCGCCCGGTCCACCCCGCCACCCTCGGCGGTGAGCCGATCGAGTACACCGTCGGTCGCGGTCAGTCGTTCGACCAGCCCGCCGGGCTGCAGCAGGCGGTCCAGCGGGCCGTCCTGGGCGAGGGCGCGGCCCAGCGGTGCGTCGTCGTCGAGCAGCTGCGCCAGCTTGGTGGCGCGCTCCAGGGTGTCCTCCAGCCCGAGCAGCAGGGCCACCGAGTCGCGGGCCGAGGGGACTTCCCCGTCGCGCAGGGTCCGCTTGGCCAAGTCGATGGCGGTCTCGGCGACGTCCAGACCCGCGTTGGCGGCCGCCAGCCCGATGCGCACCGGCGCCACCGCCGCGTCCACCAGCATCCGGGCCAGATCCATCCGCCAAGTGTAGGACCGGGGTTCGGGCTTTCGGGTCAGTCCAGCGCGGCGAGCGCCGCCACGATCTTGGACTGCGCCTCGTCCAGCGACTCCGGGGTGGGGTTGCGGTCGACGTTGGCGAAGCCGAAGTCGGTCAGGTTGTACGCCGGGAACACGTGGACGTGCAGGTGCGGGACCTCCAGGCCGGCGATGATCAGCCCGGCACGCTCGGCGCCGAACGCCGCGCACACCGCCCGGCCGATGCGCTGGGCGACCGCCATCACCGAGGCGAACACCGCCGGGTCGATCTGCTGCCAGTTGTCCACCTCGGCGCGGGGCACCACCAGGGTGTGCCCGGGGGTCATCGGCTCGATCGTCAGAAAGGCCACCACGCCGTCGTGTCCGCGATCGTCCTCGTAGACGAAGCGGCCCGGCAGCTCGCGGTTGATGATCCTGGTGAAGACCGACGGCACCGGGCTCACTCGGCTCCCGCGTCGGCCGAGACCTGCCCGAAGGTCATCGCCTTGAGGTGCCAGTAGCCGCGGATGTTGGTGATCAGGCCGGCGTCGTCGACGCGATAGCAGAACACTCCGCGCACGCTGCTGGTGAAGCCTCCCTCGAACTCGCTGCGCAGCACCAGGATGTGGGCCACCTCGTCGGGCGAGCTGGAGGGGAAGGTCTCCTCGCAGGTGACCGTGAGGTTGTTGGCGGCGATGTTGGTGTCGTAGAACGCGGACACCGCGTCCCTGCCCCGGATGCCCCGACCGTCGGGGTTGGTGATCGACTCGCCGATCGGATCCTCGATGACGACGTCGGGCGCCATCAGCGCGAGCCAGCCGGCCTTGTCGTGGCTCTGCACGCAGCGCCACGACTCCTGCGAGGCGGCCATCGCGCGGGTGAGTTCAGTCTGCGTCATCGATCCTCGTCGGTGTACCGGATGACGCCGCGGATGTTGCGGCCCTCCAGCATGTCCTGATAGCCCTCGTTGATCTGGTCGAGGCGGTACTGGCGGGTGATCATGTCGTCGAGGTTGAGCTTGCCCGCCTTGTACATGCTCAGCAGCTGTGGGATGTCGTGGTAGGGATTGCCGCCGCCGAAGATCGTGCCCTGCAGGTTCTTCTGCATCAGGGTGAGCATCGCCAGGTTGAGGGTGACGTTGGTGTCCACCATGCTGCCGATCGCGGTGACCACACAGGTGCCCGACTTGGAGGTGATCATCATGTAGTTCTCGACGTCGGCCCCGTTGAGTTCCCCGACGGTCACGATCACCTTCTTGGCCATGAAGCCCGCGGTGGTCTCGGCGATACCCATGAGGGCGGCGTTGATGTCCTCGTAGACGTGGGTGGCGCCGAACTTCAGCGCCTGGTCGCGTTTCCACTCGACGGGATCGACGACGAAGATGTTGCGGGCCCCGGAGAGCACCGCGCCCTGCAGGGCGGCCATGCCGACGCCGCCGACGCCGACGATCGCGACGTCCTCGCCGGGTTTGATCTGCGCGGTGTGGGTGGCCGACCCCCACCCGGTGGTGACTCCGCAGCCGACCAGGCAGGCCACCTCGAAGGGGACCGACGGGTCGATCTTCACCACCGAGGACTCGTGGACGACCATGTAGGGCGAGAACGTGCCCAGCAGGGTCATCGGGAACACCGGCTGGCCCTCGGCGTGAATGCGGTGGGTGTTGTCGGAGATCGCCAGTCCGCCGAGCAGTCCGGCCCCCAGATCGCAGAGGTTGCGCAGACCGGCCTGACACGACGGACACTTGCCGCAGGACGGGATGAACGACATCACCACGTGGTCACCCGGCGCCACGCTCTCGACGCCCTCGCCGACCTCCGTCACGACGCCGGCGCCCTCGTGTCCGCCGAGCACCGGGAAGCCCAGCATCGGGATGCCGCCGGTCACCAGGTGGTGGTCGGAGTGGCACATGCCCGAGGCCTCCATCTGGACCTTGACCTCGTTGGCGGCCGGATCGCCGATCTCGATTTCCTCGATCGACCACGGCTGGTTGAACTCCCAGATCAACGCACCCTTCGTCTTCATCGCGAACCCTCCGCTCGTTGTGGCCGACCCAGCCGATCCTAGGACCAAGCCGGGGCAGCGTCACCAGATCGGGACCGGTGCCTGGCCGATCGGGTAGTAGCCGGGCAGCTTCTCCCCGGCCATGCCGCGCTCGATGCGCCGGGCCATGCCCTCGGACAGTTTCCCGGCCTTCATCAGCCGCAGGTAGAGCTTCTGGACGTGACCGAAGTCGAAGAAGTCGCGCTGCCACTCGATCAGCGCCGAACCGTCGGGGCCGACGCCCAGGCGAAACCAGCTTCCGCCGATGCCGTAGATCTCCGAGGTGTTGCCCTCGGCGTCGGTGGCCACCTGTTTCCAGAACCCGACCACCTCGCCGATCTTCTCGTCGATGAGCACCTTCTGATACGGGTAGGTCCAGCCCTCGAGGCCGGCCATCTCCAGGCCCAGGGCTATCTCGCGGATCTCGTCGCGGCCCACGCACATCACGTCCTCCTTCGGGCCGATGTTCCAGCCGTAGGTGGCATCTGCGGTGTAGAAGTCGGCCAGCGGCGTCCAGTCGCCGGCGCGTTCGGCGTCGCGGTTGGTCGCCAGCCAGCGCTCGACGAACTCCTCCAGCTTGTCGCGGGGTACTGCGGCCATCTAGCCCTCCTCGGATATCTCGGTGATGAACAGCGCGCGGGTCGGGCACGCCTCGACGGCCCGTTCGATGTCGGCGCGGGCGGAGTCGGGTGGTTCGGTGTCGAGGATCTCCACGATGCCGCGCTTGGGCACCCGGAAGAACTCCGGCGCCTCCAGCTCGCACATGGCGTGACCCTGACAGAGGTCGGCCTCGACGTCGACGCGGTAGCTGCCCACGGGTGTGCTCCTAACGGTTGCGCCGGCGGTAACGCACCCGCGCCGGCCGGGAGAGTTGGACCACCATCTTGGAGTGGTCGTTGCGGTAGGAGTCGGCGGGCTGGGCCATCTCGAAGGAGTACTCGCGCAGCAGAATCGAGAAGATCGCCTTGATCTGCATCGTGGCGAAAGCCGCCCCGACGCAGCGGTGCCGGCCCGCGCCGAACGGAATCCAGGTCCACCGGTGGACCACGTCCTCCTCGCGGGGCTTGACGTAGCGGTCCGGGTCGAAAGCGTCCGGGTCGGGGAAGTCCTCCGCGATCCGGTTCGAGATCGCCGGGGAGGCGGCGACGAAGTCACCGCGGTGGATCGGGTAGCCCGCGACGTCGAATTCGCCCTGCGCGACGCGCATCAGGATGATCAGCGGCGGATGCAGCCGCAGCGTCTCCTTGAGGACGTTCTCCAGTGTCGGGATCTGCCGCAGCGCGTGGAAGCTGACCTCCTGGCCGTCGGCGTAGAGCCCGTCGAGTTCGGCGATCACCTCGGCATAGACCTCGGGGTGGCGCAGCAACTCGATCAGCGTCCACGACGAGGTGCCCGAGCTGGTGTGGTGACCGGCGAACATCAGTGAGATGAACATGCCGGTGATCTCATCGGCGGAGAAGCGCGGCGCCCCCTGGTCGTCGGTGATCGACACCAGCACGTCGAGCATGTCGCGGTCACGTTTGTCGCGGGGCGGGTTGGCGATGCGCTGCTCCATGATCTCCGCCACCAGGGCGACCAGGGCCTGCCTGGCTTCGTCGCGGACGCGGAAGCTCTCGATCGGCAGGTAGGGGTCGACGTAGCACAGCGGGTCGGTGCCGCGTTCGAGCAGGTGATAGTAGGTGGCGAACCGGGAGTCGAGCTGGTCGCGGAACTTGCGCCCGATCAGGCAGGCCGACGAGGTGTAGATGGTCAACTCGGCGAAGAAGTCCAGCAGGTCGACTTCCCCGCTGTCGCCCCAGTCGGCGATCATCCGGCGGACTTCGTGCTCGATGGTGGCGGCGTGACTTTTCATGTGGTCCCCGCGCAGCGCGGAGTTGTGCAGCATCTCCCTGCGGCGTTCGGGGCTGGCATCGAACACCACGCCCTTGCCGAAGATCGGGGTCATGAAGGGGTAGGCCTCGGCTTGGTCGAGATCCTCGTCGGCGGAGCGGAAGAAGAACTCCCCGGGCTGCGCACCGGTGAGCAGGATCACCTGCTTGTCGGCGAGTTGGAAGCTGCCGACGTCGCCGCATTCGGCGCGCACCCGGGCCATCAGTCCGATCGGGTCGGTGCGGAACTCCTCGAGGTGGCCGTGCTCGTCGTGCCCGCCGGACACGCGGGGCACCTCGCGCGCGGCGGTCACGATTGCTCCGGGTATCGGAGCTGCTGGCGTTGCTCGGGTGCGTCGGTCAGCGGCGCCTCGGGCTGGATCTCCATCGACACCACATACCCCCCGCGGGGGGTCTCGGCGACGAAGGCGATCGCCCGGGCCAGGTCCTCGGCGCGCAGGAAGTAGTTGTGCCGCGCCTGGCCCCATTTCGCCCACTCCTGCAGGGCCGGGGCGATCGACTCCGGCGGCAGGTTCCAGCCCATCCCGGTCAGCGTCGGCCCGGGATGCACGATCGACGCCCGCACCCCGGTGCCCTCCAGTTCCATCTGCAGGTTGGTGACCATCGCCGTCAGCCCGGCCTTGGCCGCGCCGTAGCCGCCCATGTGCGGACGCTGGCGCAGCGCCACGTCGGAACCGACGAAGATGACGTCGCCGCGGCGGCGCTCGACCATGCCCGGCAGCACCGCGGTCGCCAGCCGATTCGCCCCGACGAGATGGATCCGGATCTGGGACTCGAAGTCCTCGGTCGCGCCCTCGTGCAGCCGGCCGAAGAAGGTGTCCCCGGCACCGGCGACGAGGACCTCGACCTCACCGAGTTCCTCGGTGACGCGCCGGACGAATCCGGTGACCGAGTCGGGATCGGTGACGTCGAGGCAGACGGCCACCGCCTCACCGCCGTCGGCGCGGATCCGCTCGGCCAGTTCCGCACACCTGTCCACCCGCCGCGCGCCCAGCGCCACCGGGAAGCCGCGGGCCGCCAGTTCGACGGCGGTGGCGGCGCCGATACCCGAGGACGCGCCGGCGACGATCGCGGGCCGGCGTGCCGGGTGGGGGTCGAAGCGCGCCATCAGTCTCTCGGGGATCCCTCGCCGGCGCGGGGTCGCACCGTGATCGGCAGCGCGGCGAACCCGCGCACGTTGCTGGAGTGCACCCGCACCGCGTGGGCTTCGTCGACCTCATAGCCGGAAATCCGCCCGACGAGTTCGGTCAACGCGAGGCGGGCCTCCATGCGCGCCAGGTGCGCCCCCAGACAGAAGTGCACCCCGCTGCCGAAGCTCAGCAGCTTCGACCCGATGTCGCGCCCGATCCGGAACTCGTCGGGCGCGTCGAACACCCGCTCGTCGCGGTTCGCGGAGCCGGGCACCAGCAGCAGCGTGTCGCCGTCGCGCAGGGTGACGCCGTGAAACTCGACGTCCCCGGTCACGGTGCGGGCCAGGATCTGCGTCGAGTTGTCGTAACGCAGGGTCTCCTCCACCCACAGCGGCACCGTGGACGGGTCGTCGTAGACGCCGGCCAGCTGATCGGGATTGCGAGCACCCCAGTACATCGCGTTGCCCAGCAGTTTGGTGGTGGTCTCGTTGCCGGCCACCACCATCAGGAACAGGAACGCCATGATCTCCTCGTCGGCCAACCGGTCGCCGTCGATGTCGGCCTCGAGCAGCGCACCGGTCAGGTCGTCGGTGGGGTGCTTTCGGCGCTGGGCGACCATGTCGGCGTAGTAGACCAGCAGATCCATCGCCGCACGCAGGGCTGACTCCGGCACGTCGGGCACCCCGTCCTGGCGATGCATCACACCGTCGGCCAACGCCCGCAGCTGCTCGCGGTCGGGCTCGGGCACACCGACCAATTCGGAGATGACGTCCATCGGCAACTTGCCGGCGAAGTCGGCGATGAAGTCGAAGTGTCCCGAGTCGGAGTTGTGCAGCGCATCCTCCAGGCGCATCCGGGTCAGGGACTGCACCCGCGGTTCGAGTTCGCGAATCCGCCTCGGGGTGAAGCCCTTGGACACCAGCGTGCGCAGTCGCAGATGCGCGGGGTCGTCCATGGCCAGGAAGGACATCGTCCGGTGCGCTTCGGTGTTGCGCGAGATCGGATCCAGCGACACACCGAGCTTGTTGGAGAAGGCGGTGCTGTTGCGAAATCCGCTGTGCACGTCGGCATGACGGGTCAGCGCCCAGAAATTGAGCGTCTCGTTGCGGTACAGCGGGGCCTCGTCGCGCAGCCTCTTGTAGTAGGGATAGGGGTTCTCGTGGAATTCGTAGTCGTACGGGTCGAGAACCAACTCGACGGTCTCGGCGGTCACGTGTCGTCACCCAGGATCAGCCCGACCAGGTAGCCCAGCCGCTCGGCGATCTGGCGGTAGCTGAACACGCCGCTGCCGGCGTGCACGAGGGCGCCGAAGTAGCTCATCTCCAGGGCCGCCACCGTGCGCGCGTCGGCGTCGGGTCCCAGTGCCGACCGGATCCGCTTGTGGATCTCCGCACCGATGCGGTCCCGGATGCCGCCGACCGCGGGGTCGGTGCTCAGCAGAGCCGTCGTGCAGGCCGCGGCGACCTCCGGTTCGTCGGCGACCACCATCGCCAGCCCGTTGAGGGTCTGCTCGACCCGGGTCAGCCGGGTCTCGTTGACGTCGGTGAAGAACGGCACCTGCCGGACCAGATCGAGATAAACCTCGGCGACGAGATGGTTCTTCGACGAGAAGTACGTGTAGGCGGTCGCGGGCGCCACCTTTGCGCGCGCGGCGACGGTCCGCACCGTGAGATCGGCGTAGCAGGAGCCGCGCAGCACCTCCATCCCGGCGCGGACGAGTTTGCGGAACGTCTCCTCCTGGCGGGGCCGGCGCGCAGCGGCGACAGCGACATCGCTGGACACATGTCCACCGTAATCCCGCACCTCGCGCCGGCGCAAGGTCGTCGGTCGAAAGAGCAGATCACGGTGGTCCTGATGAACTGCGGGGTCTTGCACCGCAGGGCTGGCGGCGGCTAGGGTCGGGTCAGCATTGCCAGACACCTGTCCACTGACGTTTCAGGCGGGAGCCGATGACGATCGCGGCCGATCGCACCAGCGAGCTGTTCATCGACGGCACGTTCGTGGCCGGCGGGGGTGGGCGCTACCCGACGATCAACCCCGCCACCGAGGAGGTCCTGGGCACCGCCGCGGCCGCCGACGCCGCCGACCTGCGCCGGGCCGTCGACGCCGCGCGCCGGGCCTTCGACACCACCGGC
The DNA here is from genome assembly GCF_046091765.1 of Mycobacterium sp. Lineage (GTDB taxonomy): Bacteria > Actinomycetota > Actinomycetes > Mycobacteriales > Mycobacteriaceae > Mycobacterium. The sequence continues at coordinate 1,961 of NZ_JBJTCF010000099.1, read as the reverse complement.
TGGGCCTCCGACACCGAACTGCGGGTGCGTTGCCTCCGGCAGCTGCAGCGCGCGCTGGGCGAGCACATCGAGGAACTGCGCGAGATCACCATCGCCGAAGCCGGGGCGCCGCGGTTGCTCACCGCGGCAGCCCAGCTGGAGGGGCCGGTCGCGGACCTGACGTTCGCGGCCGACACCGCCGAGCGCTATCGGTGGCGATCCGATCTGGGGGTGGCCAGCCCGATGGGGATCGCGACCGCGCGGACCCTGGTCCGGGAGCCGGTCGGGGTCGTGGGTGCGATCACGCCGTGGAACTTCCCGCACCAGATCAATCTGGCCAAGATCGGTCCGGCACTGGCCGCCGGCAACACCGTCGTGCTCAAGGCTGCCCCCGACACCCCCTGGTGTGCGGCGGTTCTTGGTGAAATCGCCGCCGCGCACACCGATCTGCCGCCCGGGGTGCTCAATATCGTCACCGGTGACGACCACGCCCTCGGCGCGATGCTGGCCGCCGACCCGGCCGTCGACATGGTCTCGTTCACCGGATCGACCGCGACCGGGCGCGCGGTGATGGCGGCCGGTGCCGAGACGATCAAACGGGTCTTCCTGGAACTGGGCGGCAAGTCCGCCTTCATCGTGCTCGACGACGCCGATCTGGCCGCTGCCTGTTCGGTGGCCGCCTTCACCGCGTCGGTGCACGCCGGCCAGGGCTGCGCGATCACCACCCGGCTGGTGGTGCCGCGCGACCGCTACGACGACGCGGTCGCCGCCGCGGCGGCGACCATGTCGGGGATCAGGCCGGGCGACCCCAACGATCCGGGCACCGTGTGCGGGCCGGTGATCTCGGCCCGCCAGCGCGACCGTGTGCAGTCCTACCTCGACCTCGCGATCGCCGAGGGCGGCCGGTTCGCCTGCGGCGGCGGCCCCCCGGCCGGGCGGGACCGCGGCTTCTTCATCGAGCCCACCGTCGTCGCGGGGCTGGACAACAGTGCCCGGGTCGCCCGCGAGGAGATCTTCGGACCGGTGCTCACGGTGCTCGCACACGACGGTGACCCCGATGCGATCCGCATCGCCAACGACTCCCCGTACGGGCTGTCCGGCACGGTCTTCAGCGGCGATCCGCAGCGCGCCCGGGCCGTCGCCGACCGGCTGCGGGTCGGGACGGTCAATGTCAACGGCGGGGTGTGGTACTCCGCCGACGTGCCGTTCGGCGGCTACAAGCAGTCCGGTGTCGGCCGGGAGATGGGTGTCGCCGGGTTCGAGGAGTACCTCGAAGTCAAGGTCATCGCAACCGCGGTCTGAAGGAGGAGCATGGCTGTCGAGGGTTTCGCCGACCGGGTTGCCGTCGTCACCGGCGCGGGCGGGGGCATCGGGCAGGCCTACGCCGAGGCGCTGGCCGGCGCGGGGGCGGCGGTGGTCGTCGCCGACATCAACCTCGAGGGCGCCGAGCGGGTCGCCGGCGGCATCCGCGACGGCGGCGGCACCGCGATCGCGGTGCCCGTCGACGTGTCCGACCCGGAGTCGGCGGCGTCGATGGCCGCGCGGGCCGTCGCGGAGTTCGGCGGGATCGACTACCTGGTCAACAACGCCGCGATCTTCGGCGGGATGAAGCTGGACATGCTGCTCACCGTCGACTGGGACTACTACCGCAGATTCATGAGCGTCAACCTCGACGGCGCGCTGGTGTGCACCCGTGCGGTGTACAAGACGATGGCCGGTCGCGGCGGCGGGGCGATCGTCAACCAGTCCTCGACCGCGGCGTGGCTCTACTCCAACTACTACGGACTGGCCAAGGCCGGACTCAACAGCCTCACCCAGCAGCTTTCGCGGGAACTCGGCTGGCAGAACATCCGCATCAACGCCATCGCCCCCGGCCCGATCGACACCGAGGCCAACCGGACCACCACTCCCAAGGCGATGGTGGACGACATCGTCAAGCGGATCCCGCTGAGCCGGATGGGTCAACCGGAGGACCTGGTCGG
>NZ_JBJTCF010000098.1:0-41439 GCF_046091765.1 Mycobacterium sp. | reverse complement strand
GGGGCGGGCCGGCCGTTGCCGGGGTCTGCGCTCGGGGCCGGGGACTCGGCGGATTCGGGCAGGTAGCCACGGAGGAACTCGTGCCAGCTCTCGTCGACCGACGAGGGGTCGTTGCGGAACTTGCGGTACATCTCCTCGACCAGCCACTCGTTCTGGCCGAATGGTGAATTCGTGCTGCTCACGAAACTCGCTCGCCTCGATTCTGGGCCCGGTCGCGCCGTCTTCGGGGCGACACGTATGAGGCTAGCGCGAGTCGAGGCCGAGACTCACGCGTCTTTGGCCGCGTCTTTCGGGGCGTCTTGCAGGCCGCCCCGCGGGCCGCTTTCGAGGGCCCCCTGGGCCGAGGGCAGCAGATGCAGCGTCACCGGCCACCGGTTGGGCGGGGGGCCGAACGCCTTGTCGGCATTGGCGATGATCTTCTTGCCCATCCACCGGTTGCCCCCGCCGCCGATGGCCGCTCCGATGCCCACCGGCAGCATCTTGCCGAACGCCATGGCACCGCGCTTGAGCGCGTATTTCTTGACGAAGAACTTCATCAGCTTGGAATTGAGCTGGGACAGCGCCGGCAGGGGCAGCAGCTCGGCCTCCACCAGCCACGCCCCGCTGGTCCGCCCGGCGCCGACGAGCTCCGCGACCGCACCCCGGCCGTCTTCGCCGACCAGCACCCCCAGCACCAGGGCGCGGCGGCGTTCGCGCTGCTCCAGCGGGATGCCGTGCACCTCGGCGACCGCCAGGACGAACACCGTCGTCGCTTCCAGGAACACCAGGGTCTCCCCGCCGACCGCCGACAGCGCGGCCAGGGTGCCGATACCGGGGAAGGCCGCCGCCGAGCCGACGGCCGCACCGCTGGCCATGACCGCGGCCAGGTACCGGTTCTCCAGCTTGGCGATGATCTCGGCCGGGGTCGCGCCGGGATTGGCCCGACGCAGCCGCGCGACGTAGGCCTTGACGGCGGGAGCCTGCGCTCGGCTGCTGACCTCGAGGATGTGGGAGAGCACCCGCGCGGGAATCCCGGCCTCCTCGGGGCCGGCGCCCGGTTGGGCCGGGGTCTGTTTGCGGTGAAGCCTCATGGCCGAGCCTCCTGTGGATGGCGTGACGCCAGGCTAACGAACGGCGCGCCCGCCGAGTGCCGCAGCGTGATCACGCTCTCAAACTCGGCCTCAGTCCCGGGCCGCTCACCGGGCGCCGACGTCCGGATAACGCAGCACCGCCCCGATCCCGTCGGCCGGCGCGAGCTGCCCGCCGGCGCTGACCAGAGCCGCTCCGGTGGCCACCGCCAGCAGCGGCAGCGCCTCGTCCGCGCGCACGACCCGGTCCGGGGAGCCGCCCAGATCCGAGACGGTCGCGGCATCCGTGCCGACCATTAGCCGGTCATGGTCGGCGACCAGGATCGCCTCGCCGAGGTCCCCGATGATCAGGGTGGCGACCGCTCCGTCGCGCAGCGCGGCCGCCACGTCGGCCAGGCCTTCGACCGCCAACCCGGTGCCGCGCCCGGCGGCGAAGTGCGCCGCGGCGTCGTCGGTCGCGGCCTGTCGGCGCCGGGCGAACTCCGCGCTCATCTCGTGGCGAACCTCGTCCTCGTCGATTCCACCGGTGCGCCCGCCGCCGTGCAGCTGGACGGTCATCGCGGTGACGCGTTCGGGTAGCTCCGACACCAGTTCGGCGCGCGCGCCGGCTTCGCCGGTGACGAACACGATGTCCGGTGCTGTCTCGTCGACCAGCTCGGTGACGCGGTGGGCCACCTCGCGGATGTTCTTGCGTACGGCCTCCTCGACGCGCCCCTGCGGACCGCCGTACCCGGAGGTCTCGGCACGGTGCGCGGCGTGGACCGGGTGCCCCGAGCCGGTCACGGTCTCCGCGCCGGCCCGACCGTCGCGATGCAGAGCGATGTCGGCCCCGGTGTGATCGACGGCCACCGTCAGATACGAGGCGTGCGAGACGCCGTGCTCGATGACCGGCACGAGGTAGGGGAGTTCGGAGACACGCACGACGGTGCTCACCGGCGGGCGGATGAGGTGCTCATCGAAGACGATGCGCTCACCGGCGGCGATCACCCCCCGGCCGCTGCGCCCGACCGGCGGGTGGGCCGCACGCACGGCCGTGTCGATCGCCTCGATCACCGCGGCGCTGACCGACTGCTCCTCGAGGTGCTTGCGCACATCGCGCAGCCGGGCGTCGAGTTGGGCGGCGGCATCCTGGGTGTCGTGGGTGTCGTCGAAATAGACCGATACGAAAGGCCCGGTGGTGTCCACCAGCGGGCGGAACCGCTGAGATTGCATACGACCAACCTTACGGGTCTCGTCCGGTCCGACCTCCCCGGCTGGCAGCATCAGAGACCGTGACCGGCACGCCCACCCAGATCGCCAATCCCTGGCGCGCGCTGTGGGTCATGCTGGTCGGTTTCTTCATGATCCTGGTCGATTCGACGATCGTCGCGGTGGCCAATCCCGCCATCATGACCGCACTGCGCATCGCCGACTACGACCTTGTCATCTGGGTGACCAGCGCCTACCTGCTGGGTTTCGCGGTGCCACTGCTGCTGGCGGGACGACTGGGTGACCGGTACGGCCCCAAGAACCTCTACATCGCCGGACTGGCGCTGTTCACCGCCGCGTCGCTGTGCTGTGGGTTGTCCGGCACGATCGGCACGCTGATCGCGGCGCGGGTCGTGCAGGGTGTGGGGGCGGCACTGTTGACGCCGCAGACGCTGACGACGATCACCCGCGTGTTCCCGCCCGAGCGGCGGGGGGTGGCGCTGAGCATCTGGAGCGCGACCGCCGGGGTGGCGACGCTGGTCGGCCCGCTGGCCGGCGGTGTGCTCGTCGACCGCCTCGGCTGGGCGTGGATCTTCTTCATCAACGTGCCGATCGGCCTGATCGGACTGGTGCTGGCCGTGCGTCTGATCCCGGCGCTACCCACCCACCCGCACCGCTTCGACGTCCTCGGCGTGGTGCTCTCCGGTGCGGGACTGTTCCTGATCGTCTTCGGTCTTCAGGAGGGTCAGACGCTGCACTGGCAGCCGATGATCTGGGCGGTGATCGCCGGCGGCATCGGGTTGATGGTGGCCTTCCTCGGATGGCAGGCGCGGAACCCGCGCGAGCCGCTGATTCCGCTGGCGATGTTCACCGACCGGGATTTCAGCCTGTGCAATCTGGGCGTCGCGATCGTCAGTTTCACGGTGACCGCCTTTCTGCTGCCGCTGTTCTTCTATGCACAGACGGTTTGCGGACTCACTTCGACCCGGGCTGCGCTGCTGATCGCCCCGATGGCGTTCGCGTCAGGAATTCTCGCCCCGGTGGTGGGCCGGATCGTCGACAAGGCGCATCCGCGGCCGATACTGGTGTGCGGCTTCGCACTGCTGGCGGTCGCGCTGATCTGGCTGTCCCGCGACATGACGCCCACGACGCCGATCTGGCGGCTGGTGCTGCCGCTCATCGCAGTCGGAATGAGCATGGCCATGATCTGGGCTCCGCTGGGGGCCACCGCAACCCGCAACCTGCCGCTGCTCCTCGCCGGTGCGGGCTCGGGCGTCTACAACACCACCCGTCAGGTCGGCGCCGTGTTGGGCAGCGCCGGCATGGCCGCGCTGATGGGTCAGCGCATCCATTCCGGCGTGCCCCTGGCGACCGCGCTGGCCCAGTCGACGCTGCTGCCCGCCACCGTCGCCGCCACCGGGGTGCTGGTGGCGGCCTTCGTGGTCGGTCCGGCGCGCGTCAATCGAACAGCACCGCTGGGTTCAGCAAGCCCGCCGGATCCAGCGCTGCCTTGACGGCGCGCATCACGGCGATGTCGGCCGGTTCCCGCGACATCGGCAGATAGGCACGCTTGCGGCTGCCGACGCCGTGCTCGGAGCTGACGTTGCCGCCGTGGGCGGCGATGAGATCCATCATCGCGGGGTAGACGCGGCGCTCGGCGTCGGTGTCGCAGCGCAGCACGTTGAGATGCAGATTGCCCTCACCGATGTGTCCGAACAGCAGTCGGACCGAGCCCGGGGCGTACTCGGCGAGCAGGGCATCGGCGCGATCGGCGAATCCGGCAATCTCCGACAGTGGAAGCGCCACATCGAATTTCAGCGGCGGACCGAAGAGGCCGGCCGCCTCGGCCATGGACTCGCGGGTCTGCCAGAGCCGCGCGCGGGTGGCGGCGTCGACCCCCACCGCCGGTTCGGCGCACAGACCGTCCAACGCGTCAGCCAGTGGGCCGGTCTGATCGGTGTCGCCGGCCAACTCCACCAGCAGCAGCCAGTCACCGGGTGCCGGTGGCGTACCGGTCAGCGCAGCGCCGCGTCCGTCGACGAGTTCCAGCGCGGCGATCGTGGACATGTCGCGGAAGATCCGGCTCGCCGACACCAGCGGGCCCAGATCGGCGAAACCGCACACAGCGGTCACCCGATGCGCCGGCACCGGGTGCAGACGCAGCTCCACCTCGGTGATGACTCCGAGGGTGCCTTCGGCGCCGACGAACAAGGCCACCAGGTCATAGCCGGTGTTGTCCGAGCGCACCCGCGACCGCCGGCGCAGCAGCGATCCGTCGGGCAGGACGACCTCCAGGCCGACGATCTGGTCGACCATGCTGCCGTAGCGCACGGTGCGCAGCCCGCCGGCATTGGTGGCGGCCATGCCGCCGATGGTGGCCGAATCGCGCGCCGCCAGATCGACACCGAAGCACAACCCGGCGCGTTCTGCCGCGTGCTGGACCTCGGTCAGCGTCACCCCGGCGCCGGCACGCACCTGGCGTTCGGAGAGGTCCACCTCGCCCAGCCCGCGCAGCCGCTCAGTGGACAGCAGCACGTCGCCGTGCTCGGGTACGGTGCCGGCCACCAGCGAGGTGCGTCCGCCCTGCACGGTGACCGGCGCCCCTGCGGCGCGGCAGACCCGCAGCACCGCGCCCACCTGATCGGCGTCGGCGGGCCGAACCAGCACTGCGGCCTGGCCCCGATAGCGCCCGGTCCAGTCGACGCTGCGGGCGGCCAGCACGTCGGGATCGCTGCTGACGTGCTCGGCGCCGACGACGGCGCGGAGTTGATCGGCCAGCGTGACCATGGGCCCACTGTAGGAGGGCGCTACTCAGTGTTGCCGATCAGTTCGACGCCGCTGCCGTTCCAGCGGAACCGGACCACGCTTTGCAGGCCGCCCTGCCCCGGCCCGCCGCCGAAGGTCAACGCCAGGGTGTCACCGGCGCTCTGGGCCGCGTCGATCCCGGTGAACCCGAAGGTGTCCGGCGCCCCCGAGGAGATGTACTTGCCCTGGTGGAACAGCACCGCCCGGGTGTTCGGGTTCTCCGCATTGGTGTTGGCTTTCACGATCACCGCGGAGAGCGCGGCGCACTCGTTGTAGTTGCCGGCGATCGGCTCGGGGTTCCACCCCTGACGGCTGCGGGGATCGCGGGGCAGCTGGGCCACCGCGCGCGCGATCTCAGGTGCGGCGAGGTTGACCGCACAGGCTTGCGGGGGCGGGGGAGCGGCCTGCGCCGGGCTGCCGGCCGGGGTGCTGGTTTCGGTGCTGGTTTCGGTGCTGGTTTCGGTGCTGGTTTCGGTGCTGGTCTCGGTGCTGGTCTCGGTGCTGGTCTCGGTGCTGGTCTCGGTGCTGGGCATCGGGGTTTTCGACACCGTCGAGTCTCCGGCACTGCAGCCGGCCAGCGCTGCGGCTACCGCCAGCGCGCCGCTCGCCACCGCCGACGCCGACCGCCCTCGCACACCGCAGAAGGCTACCGGCAGTGCCCCGGCCGGCCGGCCGCGACCCGCGTGGGCACTAGACTTGAGCGGCAATGACATCCCCGGAAGCCGGCGCAGCCGACGTCGCCGTCGTTTCCCCGCACTCCTTCGCCGAGTTGCAGATTCACCCCGCGGTGCTGCAGGCCGTCACCGACGTGGGATACGAGACGCCCTCGGCCATCCAGGCGGCCACCATCCCCGCCCTGCTGGCCGGCTCCGACGTGGTCGGACTGGCCCAGACCGGCACCGGCAAGACCGCAGCCTTCGCGATCCCGATCCTGTCGCGCATCGACACCGCCAGCAAGCACACCCAGGCGCTGGTGCTCGCACCGACCCGCGAACTGGCCCTGCAGGTCTCGGAGGCCTTCAGCAGATACGCCGCGCACCTGGCCCGCCTCGCGGTGCTGCCGATCTACGGCGGGCAGTCCTACAGCGTGCAGCTGGCCGGGCTGCGCCGCGGGGCCCAGGTGGTGGTGGGAACGCCCGGGCGGGTCATCGACCACCTTGAGCGCGGCACTTTGGATCTCTCGCACCTGGACTACCTGGTCCTCGACGAAGCCGACGAGATGCTGCAGATGGGTTTCGCCGAGGATGTCGAGCGAATCCTCGCCGAGACCCCCGAGTACAAGCAGGTCGCGCTGTTCTCCGCCACCATGCCGCCGGCGATCCGCAAGATCACCGGCAAATACCTGCACGACCCGGTCGAGGTCGCGGTCAAGACGAAGACCGCGACGGCGGAGAACATCGAGCAGCGCTACCTGCAGGTGGCCGGGCCGCGCAAGATGGACGCACTGACCCGCATCCTCGAAGTCGAGGACTTCGAGGCGATGATCGTGTTCGTGCGCACCAAGCAGGCCACCGAGGAGGTCGCCGAGAAGCTGCGCGCCCGGGGGTTTTCCGCGGCAGCCATCAACGGCGACATCCCGCAGGCGGTGCGGGAGCGCACCATCGCCGCGCTGCGGGACGGGACGATCGACATCCTGGTCGCCACCGATGTCGCCGCCAGAGGCCTTGACGTGGAACGTATCTCGCACGTGCTGAACTACGACATCCCGCACGACCCGGAGTCCTACGTGCACCGCATCGGCCGGACCGGGCGGGCCGGACGGGCGGGCACCGCGCTGCTGTTCGTCTCGCCGCGCGAGCGCCACCTGTTGAAGTCCATCGAGAAGGTGACCCGCCAGCCGGTCACCGAGGTGGCGCTGCCGAGCGTGGAAGACGTCAACGCCCAGCGGGTGGAGAAGTTCCGCGACTCCATCACCGACGCACTCGGCGGGCCGGGCTTCGACACTTTCCGCCGGCTCGTCGAAGCCTACGAGCACGACAACGACGTGCCGATGGCCGACATCGCCGCCGCGCTGGCGGTGCTGCACCGCGACGGCGCGGAGTTCCTGATGACCGAGCCGCCGCCGGCCAAGCGGGAGCGCAAGGAACGCGGCGAGCGTGAGGGCGCGCCGCGGCCCCGCCGTGACGACCTCGCCACCTACCGCATCGCGGTCGGCAAGCGCCACCGGGTGGGTCCGGGCTCGATCGTCGGCGCGCTGGCCAACGAGGGCGGCCTGCACCGCAGCGACTTCGGGCACATCACCATCAAGGGCGATTTCTCGCTGGTGGAACTGCCCGCCCGGCTGCCGAAGGAAACCTGGAAGAAGCTCGCCAAGACCAGGATTTCGGGTGTGCTGATCGATCTCAAACCCGATCACGGCCGGAAGTCCCGGCGCGCCGACTGATGACCGCCGGCCAGGTCGACCAGGGCGGTCTGGAGGCCGTCTCCGCCGTCGACCGGATTCCCGCGCTCACCGGGGTGCGCGCGCTGGCGGCCACGCTGGTGGTGGCCACCCACGCCGCCTACACCACCGGCAAGTACACCCACGGCTACGCCGGACTGGTGTACTCGCGCATGGAGATCGGAGTGCCGATCTTCTTCGCACTGTCGGGTTTCCTGCTGTTCGGACCGTGGGTGGCCGCGGCCAAGGCGGGTGCGCCCGACCCGTCGGTGCGGCGCTACGCCTGGCGGCGATTCCGGCGCATCATGCCCGCCTACGCCGTCACCGTGCTCGCCGCCTACCTGCTCTACCACTTCCGCACCGCGGGGCCCAACCCCGGACACAGCTGGTACGGGCTGCTGCGCAACCTCACCCTGACCCAGATCTACACCGACAACTACGCGTTCGCCCTGCTGCATCAGGGGCTGACCCAGATGTGGAGCCTGGCGGTGGAGGTGGCGTTCTACGCGGCGCTGCCGGTGCTGGCCTCTCTGCTGCTGGTGGTGGTCTGCCGGCGGCAGTGGCGGCCCGGACTGGTCCTGGCGTGGCTTGCCGGGCTGACCCTGATCAGCCCGGCGTGGATGGTGCTGGTGCACACCACCGACGTCCTGCCTGATGGTTCCAAGCTCTGGCTGCCCGGCTATCTGGCGTGGTTCACCGGCGGGATGATGCTCAGCGTGCTCGCCGCGACGGGGGCGCGCTGCTACGGGTTCGTCGCGGTGCCGTTGGCGCTGCTGTGCTTCCTCATCGTGTCCACGCCGATCGCCGGTGAGCCGACCACCTCACCGAGCGGGCTGGCCCAGGCGCTGGTCAAGGTCGGCTTCTACGCGGCGATCGCCGCGCTGATCATCGCCCCGCCCGCTCTCGGTGACTCCGGCTGGTACACCCGGTTCCTCGCCAGCCGGCCGATGGTGTGGCTGGGGGAGATCTCCTACGAGATCTTCCTGGTGCACCTCATCGTGCTGGAGATCGCGATGGTCGAGGTGCTGCGCTGGCCGGTCTACACCGGGTCGATGCCGGCGCTGTTCGTCGTCACCATGGCGCTGAGCATCCCGGTGGCGTGGGTGTTGCACCGGTTCACCCGGGTGCGTTCCTGACCGTCACCCCGATCTGTCCCTAGGCTCCACTTTCGGCGAGAGTCGCGCGCAGGGACGGCTCACGGGCTCAGGTCGGGGCGGTGCCGGGCGCCGAACTGCTCACCGGTGACGTCATTGCGGACGGCCTCGACGAGGGGTTCCAGGCCGGCCGCGCCGCCGTCCTCCCACATCTGGACTTCGTGGGGTTCGAGGACGATCGTCCTGTTGTAGACACCGACCGTGCCGCACAGCACGTCGAGCACGAGTCCAGCCGGGGTCTGATTCAATCGCCACGACCAGGTCTCGTCGTGCAGCGTCACCCGGACCGGCACGCTCAGCGGCCGTCGTACGTAATTGCCGCCCGCCCAGACGACTCCGGCTTCGTCGACCTCGAACGCGGGGATACGGGCCAGCAGTTCGCTCAGCGTCACCCGGGCCTGCATCCGGGCGGCCGCCGCGCCCAGGCAGTGGTGTGCGCCGTGGCTGAACGTCACGATGTTGCGCGGGCGGCGACGCACATCCAGCTCGGCGGCATCAGGTCCGTACTGGCGTTCGTCGCGATTGGCCGAGGCGTAGAGCAGCAGCACCTTGCGGCCTTTGGGGATCGTGACGCCGTGCAGGGTCACGTCGCGGGTGACGGTGCGGGTCAGGCCCTGCACCGGTGAGGTCAGCCGCAGGAACTCCTCGACGGCGTCGGGAATCAACTCCGGATCGCGGGCCAGCAGCCTGCGTTGATCGGGGTTGCGGTGCAGCAGCTGCACCGCGCCGCCGAGCAGTCCGGTGGTGGTGTCATTGCCGCCGGTGACCATGGTGAAGGTGAACGCCAGGATCGACAGCAGTCCGGCGGTGTCGCCGTCGGCACCGACGCCCGCGGACACCAGGTGCGAGACCGTGTCGTCGCCGGGGTCGCGGCGGCGGCGCTCGATGAGTTCGGTGAAGTAGCCGGTCATCGACATCAGGGCTGCACCGGCGCCGGCCAGCCCGCTGGGCTCGGCGCTGGCGGCCACGATCGCCTCGGTCCAGCCGTCGAACTGGGCGCGGTCCTCCTCCGGCACGCCGAGATAGTGCGCGACGACCATCGACGGCAGCGGCTTGAACAACTCTGCGACGATGTCCCCCCCGCCGGCGGCGCGCAGCCGCTCGATGCGTTCGACGACGAACTCGCGCACCTCGGGTTCGACGGCCTCGACCTGGCGGGGGGTGAACCCGCGGGCGACCAGCTTGCGGAAGGCGGTGTGCGCGGGCGGGTCCTGCATGACCATCGGTGGGTTGTCGGCAAGGCCGATGAGTTCGAGTTCGCCGTAGTTGACGGTCAGGCCTGCGGCGGAGGAGAAGGTCTCGTGATCGCGGGCCGCCGCCCAGATGTCGGCGTGCCGGGAGAGCACCCAGTAATCGTGGGCCGGATTGCCGGGAACGACGTGGTGCACCGGGTCGTGATCGCGCAGTGCGCTGTACATCGGCCACGGATCGGCCCAGGTGTCGCCGGCCCGAAGTTCGAAGTGGGCGGCGTGGGAGACGTCGGTCGCCATAGGTCATGTGTACGGCAATCCCCACGCCTCGGCCAGTAGCGGCGGCGGTTTTCATGCAAAGCGCTACCGTCGTGCCCACGGGGGAAGCTGAAAAATCGCAGCGACAGCGGATCCCCGCGGCCCACGACATCGCCCCGCTCTCACAGCTGACGGGTGATCCGGAGGGTTTCGATGATTGCGCCGCGTACGCAGCCGGTCTGGGAATGGACCTGTCAGAGATCGAGATGTAGGCGCAACGCGTCGTCGAGTTGGCTCAGATCCGCCGGGGATACCCGGCCTATCTGGCGCGAAAAGCGCTCGACGGTAACGGATCTCACCTGCTCGACTTGCGCCTTGGAATCGACCGGCAGGCCGGTACTTACGGCTGTTAGCGAGACCTGGAATGGGTAGATCTTCGTGACCTTGCTCGTCAGCGGTACCACTGTCACGACTCCACGGCCCAACGCGGCGGCCGTCGCATTGGCCCGATCATTGCTGACGACGACGGCGGGGCGCTTCTTGTTGGCCTCGTTGCCCCGCACCGGGTCGAGATCGACAAGCCAGATATCACCGCGCAGCATCGGTCAATCCGTCACCGCTCGCCGCGTCCCAGATCTCCTCGTCGCCGGATTCCAACCATTCCGTCCAGGCATCCCGGTAGTCCTGCTCGAGGTCGGGGAAGCGGAGCAAGCGAATGGCTCGCTGGATGCCGGCTGATCGTGATGGCAGTCCGGCGCTCCGCACGTAGGCGTCCAGCACCGCCACCTCATCCTCGGAAAGGCTCACGCTGAGCTTCACAGTGTGATGCTACCACAGTAGCAATTTAGTAGTACACGCGGTTGCCAGCAATTACTGTTGCCAGCAATCACCGCGGTCATGAGCAACTAAGGAGTGCCCGCCGCTCGTCTACCCGGCTACCGCGTTCGCGGTGTTGGGCGCCGGTCTACACCACCGCACCGGGGTTCAAGATCCCGTCCGGGTCCAATGCGTTCTTGATCCTGCGGTTGAGTTCCATCGCCTCCGGCCCGATCTGGCCGGCCAGCCAGGGCTTCTTCAGCCGGCCCACGCCGTGCTCGCCGGTGATGGTTCCGCCGAGGGAGATCGCCAGGTCCATGATGTCGCCGAACGCCTTCTCTGCGCGGGCGGTCATCGCCGCATCGGCGGGGTCGTAGACGATCAGCGGGTGGGTGTTGCCGTCGCCGGCGTGGGCCACCACGGCGATGGTGAGGCCCGCCTCGGCGGCGATCTTGGCCACCCCGCCGACCAGATCGGCCAGCCTGGGCAGCGGCACCCCGACGTCCTCGAGCAGCAGCGAACCCTTGTCCTCGACGGCGATGATCGCGTAGCGCCGTGCCGCCACGAACGCCTCGCCCTCGACGGGGTCGGAGGTCGAGAAGCATTCCGTTGCGCCGGCGTCCCGGAACACCCCTGCCATGAACTCCGCGTCGTCGCGGGCGGCCGCGCCGCGGTCGTCGGAGGCGGCGATCATCATCGCCGCGGCGTCGCGGTCGAGCCCCATCCGCAATTTGTCCTCGACGGCGTTGATCGTCGCGGCGTCCATGAACTCCAGCATCGAGGGCCGGATCCGGTTGGTGATGGCGACCACCGAGCCCGCGGCCCGCTCGACGGAATCGAATGTCGCGACCACCGTGGACCCGACGTGCTGCGGGGGAAGCAGCCGCAGGGTGACCTCGGTGATCACCCCGAGGGTGCCCTCGCTGCCGACGAACAGCTTGGTCAGGCTCAGACCGGCGACGTCTTTGAGCCGCGGGCCGCCGAGGCGCACCGCGGTGCCGTCGGCGAGTACCACCTGCAGGCCCAGCACGTAGTCGGTGGTGACGCCGTATTTCACACAGCACAGCCCGCCGGCATTGGTGGCGATGTTGCCGCCGATGCTGCAGATCTCATACGACGACGGGTCCGGCGGGTACCACAGCCCGTACTCGCCGACCGCCTTCTTCACCTCCGCGTTGAGCAGCCCCGGTTGCACCACCGCGGTGCGGGTGACCGGATCGACGGTGATGGCACGCATCTTCTCGGTGGAGAGCACGATGCCGCCGTCGACAGCGGTCGCTCCACCGGACAATCCGGTGCCCATGCCGCGCGGCACCACCGGCACCCGGTGGGCGGTACACCAGCGCAGAACCGCTTGAACCTCTTCGGTTTTGGTGGGCCGCACCACCGCGAGCGGGGTGCCGGCGGCCGGATCGGCAGCCCGGTCGTGCCGGTAGGAGGCGAGGATGTCGGGGTCGGTGACGACGACGCCGTCGGGCAGTTCGGCGAGCAGTCCGTCGAGCGCGGGGGTCATCGGTCAATACTAGGGCCGCGTCGCAACCCCGAGGCGGCGCGCACTGTCGCGGTCAGGCACCGTCAGGGCCTTTGGGCCGGAACCCGGTCCAGCTCGCGCAGCGCCGGGATCCACGGGCAGGCCAGCCCGATCAGCAGGATCGGCACCGCCAGCACCAGGAAAGCCGGGGTGAGTCCGAACGCCTCCACCAGGGGGCCGGCCAGGACGAAGCCCACCGGCCCGGCCGCGTATGCCATGGAGGTCATCACCCCGACCACCCGCCCGCGCAACTCCTCGGGGGTGCGGCTTTGCATCACCGAGTTGTAGATCGGTCCGATCGGCCCGTAGACCAGGCCGACGACGGCGGCGAGCACCAGGATCACCGGCAGCGGCGGCAGGAATCCGATCGCCAGCGACGCCAGGCCGAACGTCAGCGTGGCGGTCACCACGGTCGCGCGCTTGGTGGCCAACCGGGAGACCACCGTCCAGCTCAGCGCCCCGATCAGTCCGCCGATGGACAGCGCCATGAGCACCCAGCCAAGGTGCGCGGGCTCGTTTCGGTCGGAGAAGTACTTCGGGAACAGCACGCTCTCCATCGGCAGATACAGCCCGGTGATCGCGAGATCGATGAGGCCGAGGGTGCGCAGGACGCGGTTGCGCCAGACGAACCGCAGACCCTCGACGACGCCGGAGAACACCCCCGCGGGCCGCTGGCCGAGTTCGGGGCGGTCGGCGCCGGGCAGGCGCACCGCCGCCACCGCGAGGATCGAGACGCCGAACGCGACCGCGGTGACCCACAGCGTGTTGTAGGCGCCGACGGTGGCGATCAGCACCCCGCCGATGCCGGGACCGATGATGTAGGCCAGGTGGAACACCGCCTCGTAGAGGCTGTTGGTGTGATCCAGCGTCCAACGGGCCCGGCCCGCCGCCTCGGGCAGCATGGACAGTCGCGCGGTCATCCCGGCCGGGTCGAAGAACGCGCCGAGCGCAGCCAGACCGGCCAGCACCACCACGTTGACCGCGTCGGTGCCTCGTGTCAGTGCCAGCACCGGGATCGCCGCGACCGACAGGGCCGACATGATGTCGGAAAGCATCGCGATCTGGCGGCGGCCCAGGAAGTCCACGGCGGTGCCGGCCACCAGGGTGGCGAACAGCAACGGTGCGGTGGCCGCCGCGGCGACGATCGAGGCGTCCACCGCGCTGCCGGTGCGCTGCAGCACCAGCCACGGAAACGCCACCATCGAGATGCCGTTGGCCCCCGCGGCCAGGAACGCCGACACCAGGATCAGCAGCGCGGGCCCGCGGGAGGTACTCACTTCAGGCAGCATAGATTCGCGCTGTGGCCCTGCCCCATCCGCGCACCGACGCCCCGTTCGACTCGCCGGTGCCGCCGGGAGCCGGCTGGCCTGATGACCCCGCCACCGCGGCAACCCCGGTCGCCGCGGACGCACCACAGGTGGCCGCTCTCGCGGCCGGCGTGACCGACCTCGAACAGCTGAGTGCCCGGGTGAGTGTGTGCCGGGCCTGCCCCCGGCTGGTCGGCTGGCGCGAGGAGGTGGCCCGCGTCAAGCGGCGCGCCTTCGCCGAGGAGCCCTACTGGGGTCGGCCGGTGACGGGCTGGGGTTCGGTGAATCCGCGGATTCTGTTGCTGGGCCTTGCCCCGGCGGCCCACGGCGGTAACCGCACCGGCCGGGTGTTCACCGGGGACCGCTCCGGCGATCAGCTGTTCGCCGCGCTGCACCGCGCCGGTCTGGTGAATCAACCGTTGAGCGTGGATGCAGGGGATGGGTTGCGGGCCAACGGAATCCGGGTCGCCGCGGCCGTGCGCTGCGCGCCGCCGGGTAACGCTCCCACACCCGCCGAACGCGCCGCCTGCGAGCCGTGGCTTGCTGCCGAATGGCGACTGATCGCCCCGTCGGTGCGGGTGATCGTCGCTCTGGGCGGCTTCGCGTGGCAGGCGGCGCTGCGAATGCTCGACGAGAAACCCGGCGGGCAGCGGAAGTTCGGCCACGGCCAGATCGCCGAGCTGCCGTCGGGACTGGTGCTGCTGGGGTGCTATCACCCCAGCCAGCAGAACATGTTCACCGGCCGGCTCACGCCGGCGATGCTCGATGGGGTGTTCAGCGAGGCGAAGCGGTTGGCCGCAGTCTGACCACCGGGATCGGCCGTGTGGTCCTCGCCTGGTAGCCGTCGTAGCGGCCGGCGTTGTTGGCGTTGACGATCTGCCACAGCCGGAGGTAGTCGGAGTCGGTGGGCAGCACCGTGGTCGCCTCGGCGGCAAAACGGCGCCGGCCCACCTGCACCTGCAGGGACGGCTGGGCCCTGAGGTTGTGATACCAGCCGGGTGCGCGCCGGTCGCCGCCGTTGGAGGCGACCACCAGGTAGTCGTCCCCGTCGCGCGCGTAGGACAGCGAGTTGACGCGGGGCAGAGCCGTTTTCGCCCCGACGGTGTGCAGCAGCAGGCTGTTGGGCGCGCCCGGGATGCGGTGTCCTATCCAGCCGTTCGTGCCCCGGTACACCGTGTCGTGCGCGCGCACGAATGCACCCAGCGCCCAGTCGCCCAGCGCGCTCACGGCAGCGCCGCGAGCGCGTCGCGCAGAATCCGACCGGTCGCCTCGCGGTCCGGGTCGCGGCGCAGCAGCATGCCCGTGACGAAGGACACCCGGTCGCCGTCACGGCGCGGAATGACGTGCAGGTGGATGTGGAACACCGACTGCATCGCCGACTTGCCGTCGTTGATCGCGACGTTGTTGCCGGTCGCCGACAGCCCCGAGGAGCGGGTGGCCCGGGCGATCCGCTGGCCGATCGCGAGCATGCCGGCCAGCGTCGGGGCCGGGGTGTCGGTCAGGTCGACGGTGTGCTGCTTGGGGATCACCAGCGTGTGCCCGCGGGTGAACGGGCGGATGTCGAGGATGGCCAGGAAGTCGGCGTCTTCGAAAACCCGCACCGCCGGTGCGGTCCCGGCGACGATCGCGCAGAACACACAGGCCACCGGGCCACCCTATAGCCGCTACGCTGCGCAGGGTGGACGCCACCGACCTCGCCTTCGCCGGCGCCGCCGAGCAGGCCCGCCTGCTCGCCGCGGGCACCGTCACCGCACCGGCCCTGGTGGAGCTCTACCTGGATCGCATCGGGCGCATCGACCGGGAGGTCCGCAGCTACCGGGTGGTGATGGCCGAAACCGCGCGGCGGGACGCGCTGGCCGCCCAGGCGCGCCTGGACGCCGGCGAACGCCTGCCCCTGCTCGGCGTTCCGGTCGCCATCAAGGACGACGCCGACGTCGCCGGGGAGTTCACCTGCTTCGGCAGCAGCGCCTACGACCAGGCCGCCACCGCCGACAGTGACGTGGTGCGCAGGCTGCGCGAGGCGGGCGCGGTCATCCTCGGCAAGACCAGCGTCCCGGAGATGATGCTGTGGCCGTTCACCGAGACGGTCGCCTTCGGCGCCACCCGCAACCCCTGGGACCTGGCCTACACCCCCGGCGGCAGCAGCGGGGGCAGCGGCGCGGCGGTGGCGGCGGGGCTGGCGCCGCTGGCGCTGGGCTCCGACGGCGCGGGATCGATCCGCATCCCGGCCGCCTGGTGCGGGGTGTTCGGGCTCAAACCCCAGCGCGACCGGGTTTCCCTCGGTCCGGAGTCAGACACCTGGTGCGGGCTGAGCGTCTACGGACCGTTGAGCCGCACCGTCGAGGACGCCGCGCTCTTCCTGGACGTGACGAACACCCAGAAGGCGCCCCGCGGTGGATTCGTCAAGGCCGCCGCGCGCGCGCCGGGCCGGTTGCGCATCGCGCTGAGCGCCAAGCTGCCGCGGGCGATGGTGGCACGGGTCGGTCACGCTCAGCAGCGGGCCCTGGACGGAGTGGAGAGTCTGCTGCGAGAACTCGGCCACGAGGTGTCCTGGCGCGATCCGGACTATCCGGGGTGGGCGGTGTACGGACACGTGCTGCCCCGGATGTGGCACGGGGTCCATTCCGCGACGCGACAGTTGCCGCATCCCGAGCGCCTGGAGCCGCGCACCCGGGCGATCGCCCGGCTGGGCAGTCTGATCTCCGAACGCCAGATCGCCCGGGTCCGGGCCGCCGAATCGGCTCTGGCCGCCCGTGTTCAGGCGGTCTTCGACGACGTCGACGTGCTGATCACCCCGGCCACCGCCACCGGGCCCTCGCGGGTCGGGCAGTACCAGAACCGCGGCGGACTGAGCACCCTGGCCCTCGTCGCGGCGCGGGTGCCGTTCAACGCGATCCTCAATGCGACGGGCCAGCCGGCGGCCGTGGTGCCGTGGTTCCTGGAGGGCGAGCACCTGCCGTTGTCGATCCAGCTCGTCGGGCGACCCTCCGACGAGGCGACCCTGCTGTCGCTGAGCACCCAGATCGAGACCGCACGACCGTGGTCTGATCGACGCCCGGCAGTGTCGTGACCTCGGAGATCGAATCCGCCGGCCTGCTCGAGGGCCTGACCGGGGAATCCCGCGCCGAACGCGCTGAACTGGTGGCCTGGCTGCTCGAGCAGGGCTTCGCACCGGAGGAGATCCGCTCGTCGTTCTCCCCGATGCTGCTGCCGGCACGGCGGGTGCTCGGCGATGACGGTCACGTCACCTCGGTCCGGGAGATCAGTGAGCGGACCGGGCTCGACCTCGACCAGTTAATCCGCTTTCAGCGCGCCGCCGGGCTTCCCGCGGTCAACGACCCGGACGCGCGGATATTCATGCGCAACGACGCCGACACCGCCGAGCACATCAAGCAATTCCTGGGCATCGGTATCGACCCCGATCTGATGCTCAACATCGTGCGGGTGCTGGCACACGGTCTGGCTAATGCGTGCGAGGTGATGAACGTCGCCGCTCTGGCTGCCGTACTGCGGCCGGGTGCCAGCGAGCTCGACCTCGCCAAGGCCACCCACGACCTGGTGAGTGCCGCGGTCCCGCTGCTCGGTCCGATGATCAACGATCTGCTGCTGCTCCAACTGCGGCGCACGCTGGAGACCGAGGCGGTGAATGCGGGCCAGCGCGCGACGGGCGAACCCCGGCCGGAGGCCAAGCCGATCGGCGCGGCATTCGCCGATCTGGTGGGCTTCACCGCACTCGGGGAGGAGTTGCCTGCGGAGCAACTCGAACAGCTGGCGAATCGGCTTGCGGAGCTGGCCCACGAGGTCGCTGCGCCGCCGGTGCGGTTCATCAAGACGATCGGCGACGCGGTGATGTTCGTGTCCGCGGACACCGGGGCGCTCCTGGAGGCGCTCGTGGATCTCGTCGACGCCGCGGCGTCGGATGCGACCCTGCCGCGGCTGCGGGCCGGCCTCGCCTTCGGGTGGGCGGTAAGCCGCGCCGGTGACTGGTTCGGCCGTCCGGTGAACCTGGCCAGCCGGCTGACCGCGGCGGCCCGGCCGGGTGCGGTGCTGGTCTCGGAGCGAGCCCGTGAGCAGATCGGTGACGACCAGCGATTCCAATGGTCATTCGCGGGCGCCAAGCGCCTCAAGAACATCAGCGCCGAGGTCAGGGTGTATCGGGCCCGCCGGGCCGGCGAAGGCTGAGCCGGTTGTTCAGCGCCCGCGCAGCACGGCGGCGCCGGCGACGACGGCGGTGCCGATCAGCAGCACGATTGCCCAGCCGGCGCCGGCCAGCCACCACAGCACACCGGCCGCGATCAGCACCGGGGAGAGGGCGAAGACCGTCATCGCCGGGTGCTGACGAACGACGTCGCGGGCCGCGCGGGCGCGCTGGGGGTCGAGCTCTTTTCCTGCCATAGCGCCATTATCCGGTGGTCCGGCCGCGATGGGCATTACGCGCTGGGCGAAATTCCCCGCGAACCCGCGATTTCATTGTAATCATGTAATTCATGAAGCACTGGCAGCAATCCGCCCACCCCGACGCCTCCGACGCCGCGGAATGGTTCGCCGGCCGGTTGCCGGAGGACTGGTTCGCCGGGGACCCCGTGGTCACGGTGGACCGCGAGGAGATCACCGTCCTGGGGCGACTCCCCGAGGCCGAGGAGACTCAGGCCCGCGCCGCGGGCCGGGTGGCCCGGTTCCGGGAGGAGACCCGCGCCGAACGGATGCGCATCGCCGACGAGGCGCAGCAGCGATACGGCCGCAAGGTCTCCTGGGGCCTGGAGGTGGGAGGTGAGACCGGCGAGCAAGCTCAGCGCGTCCTGTTCACCCACCTCGCGGTTCCGGTGATGACCCGACTCAAGCAGCCCGAGCGACAGGTGCTCGACACCCTGGTCGAGGCCGGAGTGGCCCGCTCGCGCTCGGACGCGCTGGCCTGGTCGGTGCGTCTGGTCGGACAGCACGCCGAGGACTGGCTGGCCAGACTGCGCGAAGCGATGGCGCACGTCGACGACCTGCGCGCCCAGGGGCCCGAGAGCTGACTCAGGCCCGGGTCATCCGCCAGTAGGCGCCCTTGCGTTCCAGGAGCTCGGCGGGGCTGCCGACCTCGACGATCCTGCCCGCCTCGAGGACTGCGATCACATCCGCGTCCCGGATCGTCGACAGCCGATGAGCGATGACGAAACTCGTTCGGCCCCTGCGAAGTTCGGCCATGGACTGCGCAATCAGCAGCTCGGTGCGACTGTCCACCGAGCTGGTCGCCTCATCGAGGATCAGCAATTGCGGTCTGGCGAGGAACGCGCGGGCGATCGCAATAAGTTGGCGTTCACCGGCGCTGAGCGCCGCGGAGTCGTACCCGACCGGAGTCTCCAGCCCCGAGGGCAGCGAGCTCGCGAAGCGGTCGACGTAGGCCGCACGCGCCGCCGCAAGCACGTCGGCGTCGCTGGCACCGGGCCGACCGTAGGCGATGTTCTCGGCGATCGTGCCGGCGAACAGCCAGGTGTCCTGCAGCACCATCCCGATCCGGCCGCGCAGGCTGTGTCGGCTCACCGATCTGATATCGACGCCGTCAAGCAGGATCCGGCCCGCGTCGACGTCGTAGAACCGCATCAAGAGATTGACCAGAGTCGTCTTCCCGGCTCCGGTCGGGCCGACGATGGCGACCGTGCTGCCCGGTTCGGCGACCAGTGAGAGGTCGTCGATCACCGTCTGGCCGGGCAGGTAGCCGAACCGGATGTTCTCAAACTCGACCCGGCCGCCGCCGGGCGGCAACTCCGCGGCGGGCGAGGGGGACTCCTCCGGCTCGTCGAGGAACTCGAAGACCCGCTCGGCGCTTGCCACCCCGGACTGCAGGGCGTTGTACATGGCGGCGATCTGGGTCAGCGGCTGGTTGAACTGGCGGACGTATTGGACGAAGGCCTGGATGCCGCCGAGGGACACCTGGCCCGTGGCCACCTGGTAGCCGCCGATGACCGCCACCGCGACGTAGCTGAGGTTGCCGATCAGCATGGTCGCCGGGGACACCAAACCGGACAGGAACTGGGCCCCGAGACTGGAGTGATAGACGTCGGTGTTGAGTTCGTCGAAGCGCTGCTGCGCGGCGGCGCGGTGTCCGAAGGTCTTGACCACGGCGAAACCGCTGTAGGTCTCCTCGATGTGCGCGTTGAGCCGGCCGGTGTTGGCCCACTGCGCGACGAAGAGCCTGCGTGATCGCCGGGCGATCGAGCTGGTCAGCCACAGCGAGAGCGGCACCGTCGCGACGGTGACCAGCGCCAGTAGCGGTGAGATGACCAGCATCATCGCCAGCACCGCGACGATGGTGAGGATGGCGGTCAGCAACTGGCTGATCGTCATCGACAGCGAGGTGGCGACGTTGTCGACATCGTTGGTGAGCCGGCTGAGTACCTCGCCGCGCTGGCGGGAGTCGAAGTAGGACAGCGGCAGCCGGTGGATCTTGTTCTCGACTTCCGTCCGCAGCATCGCCACCGTGCGCTGCACGATGATGTTGAGCAGTCGGGCCTGCGCCCAGATCAGCAGGGTCGCAAGCAGATACAGCGCAAGCGCGAGCAGCAGCGTGCGACCGACCGCGGCGAAGTCCACCCCGCGCCCGGGTACGACGTCCATCCCGGACAGCATCTTGGCGAAGTTGCTCTCGCCGCGGGCCTCGGCGGCGGCGACCGCCTGCTCCTTGGTCAGCCCGGCGGGCAGCCGGCGGCCGATGAATCCGTTGAACAACAGGTCGGTCGCGTGACCGAGGATGCGCGGTCCGATCACCGAGATCGCGATGCCGCCGACCGTCAGTGCGGTCACCGCGGCGGCGTATCGGCGCTGCGGACCGAGCCAGCCGAGCAGGCGCAGCGCTGATGACCTGAAATCTTGCGACCGGGCGCGGTCGGGACTCAGCAGCGCCGGGCGGGGGGCGGTCACGGCGCGCCCCCGACACCGGTGCCCACGGTCTGGGAGTCGACGAACTCGGCGTAGGCGGGGCACCGGGCCAGCAGCGTCTGGTGTGTTCCGGCACCGACCATCGTTCCGCCGTCGAGGACGATCACCTGGTCGGCGTCGACGACGGTGGAGATGCGCTGAGTGGCGATGATGACCGTCGCGTCGCCGGTCGCCTCGCGCAGCGCGGCGCGGACCCGTGCGTCGGTGTGGACGTCCAGGGCGGAGAAGGAGTCGTCGAAGATGTAGACGGCCGGTCGGCGGATCACCGCCCGGGCGATCGTCAGCCGCTGGCGCTGTCCGCCGGAGAAGTTGACCCCGCCCTGGGCCACCCGCATCGCCAGTCCATCGGGATGGGCACCGATGAATCCGTCGGCGTCGGCAACCCGCAGGGCGGCCCACATCTCGTCCTCGGTCGCGTCGTGCTTTCCGTAGCGCAGGTTGTCGGCGACCGTGCCGCTGAACACATAGCCGCGTTGGGGCACCAGGCCGACCGCCGACCAAAGGTCGTCGAGATCGTAGTCGCGGATGTCGATTCCGTCGACGCGTATCGATCCGGCACTGACGTCGTAGAGCCGGCAGATCAGCGAGACCAGGGTGGTCTTGCCCGACCCCGTTCCGCCGACCACAGCGGTCACCGACCCCGGAGCCGCAGTGAACGAAATCCTTTCCAGCACAGCACGTTTAGCACCCGGATACGAGAAACCGGCACCGTCGAGTGTGACCACGCCGCGGATACCCGTCGCGGGGTGGTGCGGGGACGGCGGACTGGTGATCGCCGGAGCGGTGTTGAGCACGTCGAGGATTCGCTCGGCACAGATCGAGGCCCGCGGGAGGATCACCAGGACCAGGGTGGCCATCAGTACAGCCATCAGGATCTGCATGAAATAGGACAGGAAGGCGATCAGCGAACCGACCTGCATCTGGCCGGCGTCGATACGCAGGCCGCCGAACCAGATGAGTGCGACCGTCGAGATGTTGATCGTCAGCGTGGTGACCGGAACCAGCAGGGCCTGGACCCGGCCGGCGGCCAGGCCGGTGTCTGCCAGGGCGAAATTGGCGACCGCGAAGCGTTCCCGTTCGAGGGGCTCGCGGGTGAAGGCGCGGATCACCCGGATGCCGGAGAGCTGTTCGCGCACGACCCGGTTGAGGCCGTCGATGAGGCGCTGCATGCTGCGGAAGATCGGCAGCATCCGTGCGGCGATCAGATAGTTGCCGATCGCCAGGACGGGCACGCTGATCGCCAGCAGCCAGGCCAGGCCGGCGTTCTCCCGCAGGGCCATCACCACGCCGCCCACGCACATGATCGGTGCGGTCACCAGGACGGTGGCGGTGGTCTGCACCAGCAGCTGGATCTGCTGGACATCATTGGTGGTGCGGGTCAGCAGCGACGCGGCGGAGAATCGGTCGATCTCGGGTTCGGAGAATCCCGTGGCGTGGTGGAACATCGCGGTCCGCAGATCACGGCCGAAGCCCATCCCGGTCCGCGATCCGAAAAACACCGCCCCGATCGCGCACAGGCCCTGCAGGGCGGTCACGGCCAGCATCACCAGCCCGAGTCGGGCGATCAGCGCGGTGTCACCCCGGGCGACTCCGTCGTCGATGATCGCCGCGTTGACGGTGGGCAGATACAGCGATGCCAGCGCGCTGACGGTCTGCAACGCCATCACCGCCGCGACCGGCCACCGGTACGGGTGCACGAATTGCCGTAGCACCGCCAGGAGCATCCCGCTACTGTCCCATACCTGCGGCCGGGGTAAAAGGGCAGGTCAACTGGCCTGCGAGGGGGTCACTCCCCGGCTGCCGCTACAGTGCATCCTGTGAGGCACGCGGGGCGAATTCCGACGGCTGTGGTGATCGCGGTCGTCGCGGCGCTCGCCGCGGGCGGGTGCTCCGAGGGGGGTGCGGCGCAATCGGGCAGCGGCGGTGGCCAGGACGCGCCGGTGTCGATGGGCGTCAAACACGGCCCGATGTTCACCCAGTGCGGGGGAGTCAGCGACGAGGCGATCGGTCAGCTGACCGAGGTGGGCGGCCTGGTCAACACGGCGGTGAATTCGGTGGGATGCCAGTGGCTGGTCGGCGGCGGGATCCTGGGGCCGCACTTCTCGTTCACCTGGTTCCGCGGCAGTCCGATCGGGCGTGAACGCAAAACCGAGGAACTGTCCCGGACCAGCGTCGAGGACGTCACCATCGAGGGTCACAGCGGGTTCATCGCGATCGGTACCGATCCGATCATCGGGGACAACCTGTGCGAGATCGGGATCCAGTTCGACGACGACTTCATCGAGTGGTCGGTCAGTTACGCCGAAAAGCCCTTCCCGCCGCCCTGCGACGTGGCCAAGGAGCTGACCCGGCAGTCGATTGTGAACGCGAAGTGAGCCGGGGGACGCGGGCGGGGCTGGCCGCCGTGTGTGCGCTGGCGGTGTTGACCGGTTGTGCGCGCACCGTGGACGGAACCGCGATGAAATCCGGTTCGGGCAGCACGCCGCGCAACGACAACTCGGCTCAGCAGTACCCGAATCTGCTCAAGGAATGCGACGTCCTCACCACCGACGTGCTCGCCAAGACCGTGGGTGCCGATCCGCTCGACATTCAGAGCACCTTCGTCGGAGCGGTCTGCCGCTGGCAGGCGGCCAACCCGGCTGGCCTGATCGACATCACCCGGTTGTGGTTCGAGCAGGGCAGTTTGGACAACGAACGTCGGACCGCCGAGTCGCTGAAGTATCAGATCGAGAACCGCACGATCGCCGGCGTCACCTCGATCGTGATGCGGACCGGTGATCCCAACGGCGGCTGCGGGGTGGCCAGCGACGCGGCCGGTGTGGTCGGCTGGTGGATCAATCCGCAGGCGCCCGGTATCGATGCGTGCGGTCAGGCCATCAAGCTGATGGAACTGACGCTGGCCACCAACTCCTGACCGCCACCGGCCCGGAGCCGGTCCGGTGCCGGTCGGGCTCGGGCGCTCAGCGTGGAATGTGAAACGACACCAACTCGGCTCTGCTGAGGGTCACGTCGGCCCACCCGCCGGACATCCGCAACACCGCCAGCCCCGAGGTCGGGAACTTCATGGCGATCCGTTCGAGCGCCTCGTCGTCGCTGCCGGGACGGGCGGCCAACGCGAGTGCGACCCGGCTGATGGTGGGCTCGTGGCCAACGACGAGCAGCGTCGTCACCTCGTCGCCCACGCCGCTGATCTCGCCGATCATCGTCGCCGGGGTGGCCCCGTAGAGCTGGTCGAGATACCTCGCCGGTGCGGCGATACCGGACCGGGTCAGCGTCTCGCGGGTCCGCGCCGCCGAGGAGCACAGCACGGCGTCGATCGGCCCGATGTTGCTGCGCAGCCAGTCGCCGGCCAGGCCGGCCTCCCGGATCCCCCGCTTCGCCAGCGGGCGGTCGTGGTCGGCCACGCCCTCGGGATAGCCCGACTTGGCGTGTCGCATCAGCACCAGGGTCCTCACCCGTACCAGGTTAAGGCACTCGCCGCGACGGGTCCCCGGAGTTGTCGGAGCACCGCCCTACACTCGCCGGACGATGAGATTCCTGCACACCGCGGACTGGCAATTGGGCATGACCCGCAGCTTCCTGGACCCCGAGGCCCAGGCCCGCTTCGCGGCTGCCCGGCGTGACGCCGTCGCCGCGCTCGGGCCGCTCGCCGCGCAGACCGGTGCCGAGTTCGTGGTGGTGGCCGGCGACGTCTTCGACGCCAACCAGCTCGCGCCCAGGGTCGTCAGCCAGGCGCTGGAAGCCGTCCGCGCCATCGAGGTGCCGGTGTATCTGCTGCCGGGCAATCATGATCCGCTCGATGCCGCGTCGGTGTACTCCAGCGCGATTTTCCTGCAGGAATGCCCCGCCAATGTGACGGTGCTCGACCGCGCCGGCAGCTGGGATGTGCGGGCCGGTCTGCAGATCGTCGCCGCGCCGTGGCGCTCCAAGCGGCCGACGACCGACCTGACGGCGGGCGTGCTCTCCGAGTTGCCCGCCGACGGCACCGCCCGGATCCTGGTCGCGCACGGCGCGGTCGATGTGCTCGACCCCGACCCCACCAACCCCGCCCTGATCGGGATGGCTGGGCTTTCCGAGGCGCTGCGCCGCTCAGCGGTGCACTACGTGGCACTCGGCGACAAGCACTCGCGAACGGCCGTCGGCGACAGCGGCCGGGTCTGGTACTCCGGTGCGCCTGAGGTCACCAACTACGACCACCGCGAAGCCGACTCCGGTCACGTCCTGCTCGTCGACATCGATCTGGCCGACCCGGAACACCCGGTGACCGTCGAATCCCATCGGGTCGGCAGTTGGCGATTCGTCACGCTCAGCCGCGAACTCAACACCGGCCGCGACATCACCGACCTCGGGCTCAATCTCGACGAGTTGCCGGACAAGGACCGCACCGTGGTCCAACTCGCGCTCGCCGGCACGCTCACCGTCACCGATCGGGCGGCGCTGGACGCCTGCCTGGACAAATACGACCGGCTTTTCGCCGCGCTGCACACCTGGGACCGGCACACCAATCTGGTGGTGATGCCGGCCGACGACGAGTTCGACGACCTCGACATCGGCGGATTCGCCGCGGACGCGGTCGCCGAACTGATCGAGGTCGCCCGCGGTTCGCAGGCAGACGAGGCTGACGCCGCCCGCGCAGCGCTGGCTCTGCTGCTGCGGTTGCGCGCCGACGTGGACAGTGCCGCACACCAGCACGGTGTCGCATGATTCTGCACAGGGTGCGGCTGACCAACTTCCGCGGCGTGGCCGACCGCGAGATCGTTTTCCCGCAGACCGGTGTGGTGGTGGTGTGCGGTCCGAATGAGGTCGGCAAGTCATCCGTCCTCGAGGCACTCGATCTGCTGCTGGAGCACAAGGACCGCTCCACCCGCCACAAGGTCATGAGCGTCAAGCCGACGCACGCCGACGTCGGCGCCGAGGTGGAGGCTGAGATCAGTACCGGCCCCTATCGGTTCGTCTACCGCAAGCGGTTCCACAAGAAGCACCGCACCGAGTTGACGCTCATCGCACCGGCGCGCGCGCAACTCAGTGGCGACGAGGCGCACGAGAAAGTGCACGCCATGCTCGCCGAGACGGTCGATACCAAGCTGTGGGAAGCCCAGCGGGTGCTGCAGTCGGCGGCCACCGGTGCGGTCGACCTCTCCGGCTGCGATGCACTGTCGCGCGCATTGGACGCCGCCGCCGGTGCCGTCGCCGCACCGTCCGGCGCGGAGTCGCTGCTCATCGACCGGATCGACGCCGAGTTCGAGCGGTACTACACCCCGGCGGCCGGCCGTCCGGCGCGGGAATACAAGGAAGCGATCGCCGCCCGGCAGGACGCCGAGCGCGAGGCCCAACGGTGCCGGGACGCCGTCGCCGATGTGGAGGAGCGGGTCGCTGAGCACGAACGGCTCAGCAGTGTCCGCCGAGAGTTGGCTGCGCAGCTGGGTCCGGCCGCGACGAGGTTCACCGCCGCGCAGCAGGCCCAGGCGGCCGTGCAGGCTCTGGCCGAGCAGTGGTCCCAGGCACGGCTGGTAGCCGAGGCCGCCGCGGCCACCGGTGCGGCGGCCGCCTCGGCTTTGGCGCTGCGCGCGAAACTCAAAGCCGACTTCGACCGGCGCGCCGCCGCCGTCGCCGACCTCGCCCCGAGCCTGGCTTCCGCCGTCGCCGAGCAGGCCGCCGCGCAGCAGAGCGCGGAGGCTGCGGTGCTGGCCCGCGATCAGGCGGAGGCCCGGGTGTCTGCCGCCCGGGAGCTGCTCGATGCGGCCCAGGCCGCCGCCGCGGCGTGCGAGGCGCGCGAGCAGGCCGTCCGGCTGGCCACCCGGGTGGAGCGCATCGATGACACGCAGCGTCGTCTGCAGGAGATGCAGGACCACCTCGCCGGTCTCACGCTCACCGACGAGGTGCTGACCGAGATCGAGCAGAGTTGCGCACTGGTGACCCAGCTGGAGGCGCAGCTGAACTCCGATGCCGGCACCGTCGAGCTGACCGCCGCCGCGGACCTTGAGCTCACCGTCGACGGCGAGCCGCTGGTCCTGGCGGCGGGCCAGTCATGGACGGTGCCGCCCTCGGTGCCACTGACCGTGGCGTTGCCGGATGTGCTGAGCGTGCGCGTCGATCCCGGTGCGGGCACCGCCGCGCTGCGCGTCCAGCTCCAGGACGCGACGCAGGCCAGGACGCACGCGCTGGCCAGGGGCGGGGTGGCCGGACTCGCCTCCGCGCGACGGGTCGCCGAGCAGCGTCGTTCCCTGGTGGGCTCGTGCGCGGAGCTCAGCGCGACCCTGGCCGCCCTGTGCCTCGGTGAGGATGCCGAGGACCTCCGAACCCGGCTCGCCCAGCTGCGCGCGGCGTCGAGCGGCCCCGAGATCGACGCCGCCGCTGCCGCCGCCGCGTCGCGCAGCGCGCAGGAGGCTCTCGATCAGGCCAGGGCCGACGCCGAGGCCCGTCAGCTCTCGCTCACCGCCGCCACGGGTGCGCTGACCGAGAAGTGCACCGCGGTGACCCTGGCGACCGAGCGGCACCGCTGCGCGGAAGCGGAGCTGACGGGGGTGCGCGAGCTTCTGCACGCGTCGCGGGCCGCGGCCTCCGACGAGGCTGTCGCCGCCGCCGCGCAGGCGGCCGCCGAGGCCCAGCGCCGCACCGCCGAGACCGCTGCGGCGCTGGCGGAGCGCGTCGAGGCAGCCAACCCGTCCCAGGTCGAGGCCGAACTCGCCGCCGCCACCAATGCCCGGGACCTGATCACCGGCGAACTGGCCGCGGTCGAGAAAGACCTCGATGCGCTGTCGGCGCAGCTCGAGGTCATCGGCACCGAGGGCCGCCAAGGTCAGCTCGATGAGGCCGAAAGCGAGTTGGAGCGAGTCCGCGCCGAGCACGACCGTGTCGCCGCGCGGGCCCACGCCGCCAAACTGCTCCGCGAGACCATGGCCCGCCATCGCGACGACACCCGGCAGCGCTACGTGCGGCCCTACCGCGCGGAGCTGGAGCGGTTGGGCCGGGTCGTTTTCGGTTCCAGCTTCGAAGTCGAGATCGACACCGACCTGGTCATCCGAAGCCGCACCCTCGACGGGAAGACGGTTCCCTACGAATCGCTTTCCGGCGGGGCCAAAGAGCAGCTGGGCATCCTGGCGCGGCTGGCCGGCGCCGCCCTGGTCTCCGCCGACGACACCGTCCCGGTGGTCATCGACGACGCGCTCGGCTTCAGCGACCCCGACCGGTTGACCCGGATGGGCACCGTGTTCTCCACCGTCGGCGACCGCGGTCAGGTGATCGTGCTGACCTGCCAGCCCAGCCGCTACCGGGGAATCGCCCAGGCCGAGGTCATCGAACTCAGCGCCTGAACAGGGGTGCGGGTAGTCGGGCTAGGTGGCGAGCGCGAGTACCTCGTCGAAACCGGCGATTAGGCAGTCGCGGAACTCGTCGAAGTCCGGGATCGCGCCGGTGTCGACGTCGATGCCCAGCGCGCAGGTGTCGACATAGGTCAGCAGGGTGACGTTGACCGCCGAGCCGATGGTCGGGCCGAAGGCGTACTGCACCAACACCTTCGCGCCGCCGAGATACACCGGCACCGGAATCCCGGGCACATCGCTGGCCAGAAAGTCGACGTTGCGCAGGATGGATCCGATGTACCAGCGGGGCATCAGGTTCAGCGCGCCGGCGATGATCTGGGTGTAGGGAATCGACCTCTCGTGGCGCACCCGGTCGGTGCGCTCGTGGATCTCACTGATCCGCTCAGCGGGGTCGGCGACGCCGACCGGGACGTCGAAGCGCATCAGGGTGATCCGGTTGCCGCCCATGTCGTCGCCGTCCTGGCGAAGGCTGACGGGCATCGTCAGATGCAGTTCGCCCACGGTCACGCCGTGCTTCTCGTGGTAGCGCCGCAGCCCGCCGGCGATACCGGCGACGAAGGCGTCGTTGAGCGACCCGCCGCTGCGATGCGCGGCATCGCGCAACCCCGCCAGTGGGACCTCGTGCACACCGAGTTGGCGCAGCAGCGAACGCTGGGTCATCAGAGGCGAACCGGGATGGCTGACCGGACGCACCGTGCGGTACACCGACGCCGCGAGTTCGGTTGCCGACGCGGCCGTCTGCAACGGGTGGCGGACGGAGTTGTAGAGCAGTTTCGGGCCACCGGTCACCGTCTCGGTGACGGCCCGGCGCAGCAGTCCGAGGTCGTAGCGCACCGTCTCGACGTAGTCGCCGAGAAGTCCGCGCTGCTCGACCGCCGGCGAATCCGCGGAGGTCTGTACCTCCTGGACGTCGCGAGGTTCGGCGGTCAGGTCGAAGAGGGTCATCGCGATCTGGACCCCGCCCACACCGTCGGTCAGGGCGTGGTGGAACTTGCACAGCACGGCGGCACCGCCATCGACCAGATCGTCGATCAGCGTCACCTCCCACAGCGGCCGCGCCCGGTCGAAGTCGTCCATCGCCGCCACTCTGGCCATCTCCAGAACAGCGTCGAAGGTGCGCGGCGCGGGCGCCGAAACCCGGCGCAGGTGGAAGTCGGGGTCGAAGTTGGGTGCGACTTCCCAGCGCGGGGGTGCCGGGGGCGGGGAGTCCACCACCCGACGGCGGAACATCGGCAGCGTGCGGCTGACCACCCTGAAGCGGGAGCGCACCACGTCCCAGTCCGGCGCCGCCTCCAGCCGGATCACGCTGACCACGGTGGAGCGCAGCCGCGGATCGGTCTCCATCGACCAGGTGAAGGCGTCACCTTGACGCATGAACTCGGTCATCTCCCCTCCAACGTAAAGCCGTCGAAGCGCCGCGTCACGGGTTGGCGGCAAGTGGTGACTTTCTCCCCTAATCCATCCCCTCACGCATTCCCCAATCCACCGCCCCGCCCCGCGCGGCACTCGGCGCGCCGGTCACAATCGGGAGATGGCAGGGTCGCTGATGAGCCGATGAGTAGCGCCGCGCGCCGCCGCGCGCACGGCCGTCTCGCCGCCCTGCCGGGGGTGCGGGCGGTCCGCCGCCCCGCGGCCCCCGGCGCTGACGGCCCCGGCTTCGACCTCTATTACGTGCGCGTCGGGCGTAAGAGCACCCACCCGATCGTGATCGTCCCCGGCGGACCCGGCATGGCCTCGATCGGTCCCTATCAGGGACTGCGACGGCGCGCGGCGGCGGCCGGCCTGGACGTCATCATGGTCGAGCACCGCGGCGTCGGCCTGTCGCGCCGCGACGCCTCGGGGGCCGACCTGCCTCCTGAGGCGCTGACCATCGAGCAGGTCATCGACGACATCGCCGCCGTCCTCGACGACGCCCGGGTCGCTCAGGCCGTGGTCTACGGCACGTCCTACGGCAGCTATCTGGCAGCGGGACTGGGGGTGCGCCATCCGGCCCGGGTGCGCGCGATGATTCTGGACTCGCCCGTGCTGGGGCGTGTCGACATCGAGATCGTCCGCCGCGCCCTGCGTGCGCTGCTCTGGCACGGCGAGGACCCGGGGACCGCAGAGCTGGCCGCCAAGGTCCGCCGGCTGGTCGATCACGGCCAGCTCACGCCGGCGGATGCCCAGCTGGCCGCCACCGTCTACGGCATCGGCGGGCCGCGGCTGCTCAGCGCCCACTTCGACCTGCTGCTGGGCGGCCGACGGTTGCTGTGGACGGCGCTGGAGCGCATTGGCCGGCGGATGGCCAACCACACCGCGCCCTACCGTTTCGAGGCCGACCTGGTCGGGCCGATCGGTTTCCGTGAACTCAACTTCGGCGGCGTCCCCGACGGGCAGCCGCTGGATCCGGCGATCGCCATGCGGGAACACCCGGCCGGGGACATTCCGTTCCAGGGCGAGCCCTTCGACCTGATCGCCGCGCTGCCCGGGTTCAGCTGGCCGACGGTGGTGCTCTCCGGCGGGCGGGACTTGACCACCCCGCCCGCGGTGGCCGAACGCGTCGCCGCGCTGGTGCCGGGGGCGGCCCTGGTGCGACTGCCGACCGCGGGCCACAGCGTGCTCGACACCCGCGAGCGCGCCGCGCTGCGGGTCGCTGCCGCGGTGCACGCCGGACACGCGGCCGACCTGCCGTCGCAGGGCGCCGCGCTCGACGCGCTGCCCGGCCGGCCTGCGATGCGCCTGACCCGAACCGCGATCGGGGCCGCCGTCAGGCTGGAAGCCGCGCTGCCGGGGCTGCGCCTTCCTACTTCATGAACCCGATCGTGCTGTAGTCCAGGTCGCCCAGTCCCGCAGGTCCGAAATTGGCCAGCTTGCTGCGCACCGCGACGTTGCCCGGGGACTGGAATAACGCCAGGCTGAAGACCTCATCCCACAGCATGGCGTCGACCTCGTTGGCCAGCGCGCGGGCTTTGACCGGTTCCAGCTCGTCGAGGACTTCCTCGACCTTGGCGTCGATTTCGGGGCTGGAGATCTTGCCGAAGTTACTCTCGGCGCCGGTGGTGAAGATTTGGTTGAGGCAGCACAGCGAGAACGCGTCACCGACCCAGGAGAACTGAGTGACATCGAAGTCGCCGACGGTGACGTAGCGGCTGAAAAAGCCGTCCGCGGCCTTGACGTCCAGTTCCATCTTGACCCCGATCTGGGCCAGGCTGTTCTGCGCGACCTGCGCCACCTGTCGACCGCTCTGCGAGTCATAGAGCACGTTGCGGATCACCAGCTGCCTGCCGTCCTTCTCGCGGAACTCGCCGTTGAGTTTCCAGCCCAGGGCGTCCAGTTCGGCCTTGGCCTTCTCCGGGTCGAAGGCCACCACCGCGCTGTTGTCCTGATAGCCCTCCTGGCCGGCGACGAAGACGTGGTTGCCCAGCGGCGTCGGGTTGTCGACCAGTCCGCGCTGGCTGACGTTGACGATCGCCTGGCGGTCGATGCCTTTGGCGACGGCTTGGCGCAGGGCCTTGTCGGCGAGGATCGAACCCGGCGCTCCGTTGAACGTCAGGTGATACCAGGACGGGCCGGGCGCGCGACGGATCGAAACGCCCTCGGTGCGCTGGGCGATCGTGAGCTCGTCAAGGCTGGCGATGCCGGTCGCGTCGATGGTGTTGTTCTGCAGCGCGGGGATACGGGCGGCGTCGTCGAGGACCAGGTAGGTGATGGTGTCCAGCAGTGGCGGGGTGCCCCACCACTTCGGGTCTCGGGTCAGCGTCACCCGCTTCGCGGTGCGGTCCACCGCGGAGACGACGAACGGCCCGGCCGACGGGCCCGGCTTGTCGAGTTGTCCTTTGTTGAAGACATCCGGGTTGGCGGTCATGCTCTTGGGCAGCAGCATGGTGTTGCCGGCGAACATCCCGCGCCACTCCGGATAGTGCTGGGCGAAGGTGACGACCGCCTGACGGTCATCCACGCCGCGGGTCACCGACCCGACCCGATCGGAGCCGTTGGGGGAGGCGATGGCGAACGCGTCGTCCTTGCCGCTGGTCGCGTTGATCTGGGCGGCGATGTCCTCCCAGGTGATCGGTGTTCCGTCGGACCAGGTTGCCTTCGGGTTGATCGTGTAGGTGACCACCTGTGGTTCGGTGCTGGTGAGTTCGACGGCTGTGAAGTAGTCGGTGTCGACCTTCATCGATCCGTCGGGTGCGATGGCGAATGCACGCGGCATGGTTGGCCGCACCATCGAGGCGGTATCGGCCTCATTGCCGTCGATATTGAGGGTGTTGAAGTTCGACGGCAGCGCGCCGACCGACAGCCGCAGATCACCGCCCTGCTGCAGGGTCGCCGGATCCTGCGGGTTGGTGTCGCTGGCCGAGCCGAGTTCGGCGTTGCCGCCGGTCGACCCGGCGTCGCGGTCGGGCGCGGAGCAGCCCGCCAGCACGGCGGTCGTGACCGCTGTCAGGGCTACCATCCGGCTGGCCCGGCGGCGAAGAGTCTCAATCACGGGTCGTCTCCTGGTGTCGGCCGATCGGTCGGTCAAATGCTAGTCACCTCCGGCCCCGACGTATCGTCGGTCGGTGCGATCTCGGCGCTGCTCGGCGGTAGCCCTCGCCGTGGTGGTGATGCTCGGTTGCTGCCCTGCGAGCCCGGCCGCAGCCGACCCGGATGTCCTGTGGAGACTCGTGCACGATCAGTGCGTCCCGGCGTTCGTGCGCACCTCCGATCCGGCTCCCTGTGCGGCGCTCGATCTGACGGCGGGGGAGGATCGCGGCTATGCGATCGTCAAGGACCTCCAGGGAGCCCGGCAGTTTCTGCTGATTCCCACCGCCCGCATCGCCGGCATCGAAAGCCCGGCGCTACTCGATCCGGCCACCCCGAACTATTTCGGCATCGCCTGGCGTGCGCGTTCCTTCACCGAGGCCGTCGCAGGCGGGACGCTGCCGCGGCACTGGCTAAGCCTTGCCGTCAATTCCGCGGTCTCACGCTCCCAGGATCAGTTGCACATCCACATCGACTGCCTGCGGGCCGATGTGCATGACGCTGTGGTTCGCTACGCCGACCAGGTGGGCCCGACCTGGGTGTTCTTCCCGGTTCCCCTGGCCGGGCAGACCTTCAGTGCGATGACCGTCGCCGGTGAGGATCTTGACGGCCACAACCCGTTCCTCTTGCTGGCCGAGGGACTGCCGGGAGCTTTCGACGAGATGGGTCGGCACACCCTCGCCGTGGTCGGAGTCGACCGCGCTGACGGCGCTCCGGGGTTTCTGATTCTCGCCGCGACCGCCGAGCGCCCGGAGACCGCGGTCGGTGCAGAGGATCTGCAGGATCACACGTCCTGCCCCGCACCGCTGCCGGCGGGTCCGTCCACTGCGAAGTGACTAGCGGCGGGACGGGTCCGGCTGGGGGATCGCGGCCAGCAGTTGGCGGGTGTACTCATGCTGCGGGTTGGCGAAGACGTCCTCGCTGTCGCCGTACTCGACGATCGCCCCCCGGTGCATCACCGCCACCCGGTGGGCCAGATGTTTGACCACGGACAGGTCGTGGGAGACGAACAGATAGGTGAGGTCGAACTCGCGCTGCAGATCCAGCAGCAGGTTGATGATGCCGGCCTGAATCGAGACGTCCAGCGCTGATACCGGTTCGTCGAGCGCGAGGATCTTGGGCTGCAGGGCCAGCGCGCGGGCGATGCCGATGCGCTGTTTCTGGCCGCCGGAGAACTCGCCGGGGTAGCGGCTGGCGTCGGCGCGGCGCAGACCGACGATCTCCAAGAGTTCGGCCACCCGGTCATCGGTGGCCGCCTTGTCGAAACCGTTGGCGCCGAGCGGTTCGGCGAGGAGGTCGAACACCGGCAGCCGGGGATCCAGCGAGGCCACCGGGTCCTGGAACACCACCTGGAGGTCGCGACGCAACTCCCGGCGCCGCGCCGCGGTGAGGGTGGCGACGTCGTTGCCGAGGATCTCGATCGAGCCGGACTGCGGGGCGCGCAGTTCCAGGATCTCGTGCAGGGTGGTCGACTTGCCCGATCCCGACTCGCCGACGATGCCCAGGGTGTGGCCCTGCTGCACCTCGAAAGAGATCCGGTCGACCGCGCGCACCTCGCCGATCTGTCGGCGGAACACCACCCCCTTGGTGAGCCGGTAGGTCCGGGACAGCTCCCGCACCCGCACGACGACATCCGCGTCCCCGTCGTGTGCCGTCGTCGGCGCCGTGGTGGCCACCTCGTAGATCTCGGCGGCGCTGCGCCCGGTGACCCGATCGGTGCGGATGCAGGCCGCCCGATGCCCCGGCCCGACGCTCGCCAGTGCGGGCTCGTCGGCGCGGCAGTCGTCGATCACCAGCGGGCAGCGCGGCGCGAACGGGCACCCGGGCGGCAGCGCCACCATCGACGGCGGCACCCCGGGGATCGGCACCAGGCGTTCGCCGCGCGGAGCGCTCAGCCGGGGCACCGACCCCAGCAGACCCGCGGTGTAGGGCATCCGGCGGTCGGTGTAGAGGCTCTCGACACCGGCCACCTCGACCGCCCGCCCGGCGTACATCACCAGCGCCCGATCGGCGAACTCGGCGACCACGCCCAGGTCGTGGGTGATGATCAGCACCCCGGCGCCGGTGACGTCGCGGGCGGTCTTGAGTACCTCAAGGATCTGGGCCTGCACGGTGACGTCGAGCGCGGTGGTCGGCTCGTCGCAGATGATCAGGTCGGGATCATTGGCGATCGCGATGGCGATCACCACCCGCTGGCGCTCGCCGCCGGACAGTTCGTGCGGGAAGGCCCGCGCCCGCTGCTGCGGCTGGGCGATGCCGACCAGTTCGAGCAGCTCGACGGCCCGCTGTCGGGCCTGGGGCCTGCCGACCTCGGGGTGGTGCACCCGGATCGCCTCGGCGATCTGGTCGCCGACGGTGTAGACCGGGGTGAGCGCGGACATCGGGTCCTGGAACACCGTGCCGATGCGCCGGCCGCGGATCCTCGACATCTCCTCGTCGGGCATGCCGAGCAGCTCTTCGCCGTCCAATCCCACCGAACCGCTCACGCGGGCGTATTCGGGGAGCAGGCCGATCGCCGCCATCGCCGCCGCCGACTTACCTGAGCCGGATTCACCGACCATTGCCACCACCTCGCGCGGTGCGATCTGGTAGCTCAGGCCGCGCACGGCGTGCAGGTCGCCGTCATCGGTCGGGAAGGTCACCGACAGGTCGGTCACCGAGAGCAGCGTCATCGCTGGGTCTTCCGCCGCTGCAGGTGCGCGCTGCCCGGGTCCAGTGCGTCGCGCAGTCCGTCGCCGATCAGGTTGGCGCACAGGATGATCGTCACCAGCACGCCGGCCGGGAACAGGAAGATCCACGGGAAGGTGGTCGCCGACTTGGTGCCGTCGGCGATCAGCGTGCCCAGCGAGACGTCCGGCGGTTGAACGCCGAAACCCAAAAAGCTCAGACCGGTTTCGGCCAGGATCGCGACCCCGACGTTCAGCGCGGTATCGATGATCAGGATCGAGGCGACGTTGGGCAGGATGTGGCGGACGATGATCCTCCGGTTCGGCACGCCCATGTACCGCGCGGCCTGGACGAATTCGCGCTCGCGCAGGCTCATCGTCAGTCCGCGCACGATGCGGGAGGAGATCATCCAGCTGAATGCCGCCAGCAGCACGATCAGCAGCGCGATGTTCGCCGAGTTCTTGGTCCGCGGGCTGGTGATCGCGATGAGGATGAAGCTGGGCACCACCAGCAACAGATCGACCACCCACATCAGCACCCGGTCCCGCCAGCCGCCGAAGTAGCCGGCGATGGAGCCCACCGTGGCCGCGATCAGCGTCGAGATCACCGCCACGCTCACGCCGATCAGCATCGACTTCTGCATCCCGCGCAGGACCTGCGCGAACAGGTCCTGCCCGATGGCGTTGGTACCGAACCAGTGCTCGGTGGTGGGCGGGGACTGCAGGGCGGAGAAGTCCAGATCGGTGTAGGAGTAGGGCAGCAGCGGCGGCAACGCGTAGCAGCCGATGAACAGCACCGCCAGCACCACCAGAGCGCCGACCGCCAGCCCGTTGCGGACGAAACGCCGCGCGACCAGTGTGCGTCGGGAGACGAACTCGGCCGGCTCGGCCGTCCCGTCGGAGGGTGCGGTGGGCGAGCTCATGTCACCCGCACCCGCGGGTCGAGGAGGGCGTAGATGACGTCGGAGAGCAGACCGGCCAGTAATACGACCGCCCCGGAGAAGACCGTGATCGCCGCGACGATGTTGGTGTCCTGGGTGGCGATGCCCTGGACGACCCACTCACCCATGCCGTGCCAGCCGAAGATCTTCTCGACGAACACCGCGCCGGTCACCAGGCCGGCGACGCTGTAGGCGAACAGTGTCGCCATCGGGATCAGCGCGGTGCGCAGCCCGTGTTTGAACAGGGCCTGCCGTCGGGTCAGTCCCTTGGCCCTGGCGGTGCGGATGAAGTCCTGGCCGAGCACGTCGAGCATGGCGTTGCGCTGGTAGCGGCTGTATCCGGCGATCGCCATCAGCGCCAGGGTGAGGGTGGGCAGCACCAGGTGCTGCAGCCGGTCGAGGAACTGGTTCCACACCCCGCCGGCGACGTTCGGCGACGTCTCGCCGGTGTACTCGAACAGCTGCACTCCCAGTACCGAGTTGACCCGCAGGGCCGAAAGAATCAGCAGGTTGGCGATCACGAACGACGGCGTGCTGATGATGAGCAGCGACAGCAGCGTGATCACCCGGTCGGACAGTCGGTACTGGCGGATCGCGCCCCAGGCCCCGACCACCACGCCGATCACGGTGCCCAGCACCGAGCCGATCACCAACAGCCGAAGGCTCACGCCGATGCGCCGCCACAGTTCCTCGCTGACCGGCTGCCCGCCGACCGTGGTGCCGAAGTCGCCGCGCACCGCACCGGAGACCCAGTGCGCGTAGCGCAGCGGCACCGGCTTGTCGAGGTCCAATTCAGCGGCTTTGGCGTCGATCACCGCCTGCGGTGGTCGGGGATTGCGCTGCAGCAGGCTGTTGAGTGGAGTGAAGGTGTAGGAGGTCAGGGTGAAGGTGAGGAAGGACGCCAGCGCCAACAGCACCAGGTAGTTTCCGAACCGGCGCGCCAGGAACCGGGTCATCGGAGCCTGCGCGAGCGTCGCATGCAGCACACGTTAGGGCATTTCCGCTCAGGCTGATTCACCCTCGTGCGCGGGCGAGCGGTGGTGGGTAGCATCAGCGGCCGTGACTGTCACCGACGAGTACCTGAAGAACAACGCCGCCTACGCCAAGACCTTCTCCGGCCCGCTGCCGCTGCCGCCGAGCAAACATGTCGCCGTGGTCGCCTGCATGGATGCCCGGATGAACGTCTACGGCATCCTCGGACTGGCCGAGGGTGAGGCGCACGTGATCCGCAACGCCGGCGGCGTGGTGACCGACGACGAGATCCGCTCGCTGGCGATCAGCCAGCGGCTGCTCGGAACCCGCGAGATCATCCTCATCCACCACACCGACTGCGGCATGCTGACCTTCACCGACGACGACTTCAAGCGCGACATCCAGGCCGAGACCGGGGTCAAGCCGCAGTGGGCCGCCGAGGCCTTCGGGGATGTGGAGGAGGACGTCCGGCAGTCGCTGCGCCGCATCCAGAACAGCCCGTTCGTCACCCTGCACACCTCGCTGCGGGGATTCGTCTTCGACGTCGCGACCGGGAAACTGCACGAGATCACGCTCTAAGCCGCATCGCTTGACCGCCCTTTGCAGAGCGGGGTAAATTGGGTTGAACTTACCAACTTTGCGAGGAAATAATGGCCCCTCAGAGCCTCACCCCTGCGGCGGGGCAGTACGAGCTGACCCAGCTGCGCGCGCTGGAAGCCGAGGCGATCCACGTCATCCGTGAGGTGGCGGCCGAGTTCGAGCGGCCGGTGCTGCTGTTCTCCGGCGGCAAGGACTCCATCGTGATGCTGCACCTGGCCATCAAGGCCTTCGCCCCCGGCCGGCTGCCGTTTCCGGTGATGCACGTCGACACCGGCCACAACTTCGACGAGGTCATCGCCACCCGCGACGAGCTTGTCGCGGCGCACGGACTGCGTCTGGTGATCGCCAGCGTCGAGGACGACATCGCCGCCGGCCGGGTTGTCGACAACGGCCCGTCGCGCAACCCGCTGCAAACCGTGACCCTGCTGCGGGTGCTGCGGGAGCACCGTTTCGACGCGGCCTTCGGCGGAGCACGGCGCGACGAGGAGAAGGCCCGAGCCAAGGAACGGGTGTTCAGCTTCCGCGACGAATTCGGCCAGTGGGACCCCAAGGCTCAGCGCCCGGAGCTGTGGAACCTCTACAACGGCCGGCACCGCAAAGGCGAGCACATCCGGGTATTCCCGCTGTCGAACTGGACCGAGTACGACATCTGGGCCTACATCGGCGCGGAGGGCATTGGGCTGCCCGCCATCTACTACGCCCACCGCCGCCCGGTGTTCCGGCGCGACGGCATGCTGCTG
This sequence comes from Mycobacterium sp., assembly GCF_046091765.1. Classification (GTDB taxonomy): domain Bacteria; phylum Actinomycetota; class Actinomycetes; order Mycobacteriales; family Mycobacteriaceae; genus Mycobacterium. The sequence goes on along the minus strand of NZ_JBJTCF010000098.1, from coordinate 3,078 downwards.
GCGGTCCACGAATTCATGCGGCCGGGCGCCGACGAGGAGGTTTTCGAGACCACCGTGCGGTTCCGCACCGTCGGCGACGTCACCTGTACCGGTTGCGTGGAGTCCACCGCGGCGACCGTCGAGGAGGTGATCGCCGAGACCGCGCTGTCGCGGCTCACCGAGCGCGGCGCTACGCGCGCCGACGACCGCATCTCCGAAGCCGGCATGGAGGACCGCAAGCGGGAGGGCTACTTCTGATGGCGACGCTGCTGAGGATCGCCACCGCGGGAAGCGTCGACGACGGCAAGTCCACCCTCATCGGCCGGCTGCTGTATGACTCCAAGGCGGTGATGGAAGACCAGCTTGCCGCCGTCGAGCGCACCTCGGCCGAACGCGGCAACGACTACACCGACCTCGCGCTGATCACCGACGGTCTGCGGTCCGAGCGCGAGCAGGGCATCACCATCGACGTCGCCTACCGCTACTTCGCCACCGCCAAGCGGAAATTCATCATCGCCGACACGCCGGGCCATATCCAGTACACGCGCAAAATGGTCACCGGAACCTCCACCGCGCAGCTGGTGATCGTGCTCGTCGACGCCCGCCACGGCCTACTGGAGCAGTCGCGCCGGCACGCGTTTCTCGCCGCGCTGCTCGGGGTGCGCCACGTCGTGCTCGCAGTCAACAAGATGGACCTGATCGACTGGGATGAGGAGCGCTTCACCTGGATTCGCGAAGAGTTCCACGCCTTCGCGGCCCGTCTGGACGTTCACGACGTCACCACCATCCCCGTTTCAGCGTTGCACGGCGACAACGTGGTCACGAAGTCCGGCCACGCGCCGTGGTACGACGGACCGCCGCTGCTCAGCCACCTGGAGGACGTCTACATCGCCGGTGACCGCAACCTGATCGACGTGCGTTTCCCGGTGCAGTATGTGATCCGCCCGCAGACCCACGAGCACGCCGACCACCGCAGCTACGCCGGCACCGTCGCCAGCGGCATCATGCGGCCCGGCGACGAGGTGGTCGTGCTGCCGAGCGGAAAGACCAGCCGGATCGCCGCCCTCGAGGGCCCCTCCGGGCCGCTGACGGAGGCCTTCCCGCCGATGGCGGTGTCGGTGAGCCTCGTCGACGACATCGACGTCTCCCGCGGCGACATGCTCGCCCGCCCGCAGAACCAGCCCGTCGCCACGACCGAGTTCGACGCCACCCTGTGCTGGATGGCCGACGACGCATCCTGCGAGCCCGGCCGCGACTACGTGATCAAACAGACCACCCGCACCACCCGCGCGCGGGTGACCGCGCTGGACTATCGCCTCGACGTGAACACCCTGCACCGGGACAAGAGCGCGACGGCGCTCAAGCTCAACGAACTCGGCCGGGTCAGCTTGCGCACCCGCGTGCCGTTGCTGCTCGACGAGTACACCCGTAACGCCGCGACCGGTTCGTTCATCCTCATCGACCCGGATACCAACGTGACCGTGGCGGCCGGCATGGTGCGCGACACCGTGCCGGTCTCCGGCCGGTCGGCGTCGCCGAACACGGTGCGCCACCGATCGCTGGTGAGTGCCGCCGACCGGCTGACGAAGGGCCGCACGGTGTGGTTCACCGGGTTGTCCGGATCGGGCAAGTCCTCGATCGCGGTCCTCGTCGAGCAGATGCTGCTCGAACACGGCTCGCCCGCCTACATCCTGGACGGGGACAACCTGCGTCACGGGCTCAACGCCGACCTCGGCTTCGCGATGGCCGACCGGGCCGAGAACCTGCGCCGGCTCGCCCACGTCGCCACCCTGATGGCCGATGCCGGGCTGACGGTGTTGGTTCCGGTGATCAGCCCGCTGGCCGAACATCGCGACCTCGCCCGGACGGTCCACGGCGCGGCCGGCATCGAGTTCTTCGAGGTGTTCGTCGACACCCCGCTGGAGGACTGCGAGCGGCGCGACCCCAAGGGTCTCTACGCCAAGGCCCGGGCGGGGGAGATCACCCACTTCACCGGCATCGACAGCCCGTATCAGCGGCCGAAGAACCCGGATCTGCGGCTGACTCCCGAGCACACCGCCGCCGAGCTCGCCCAGCAGGTGATCGACCTGCTGGAGTCGCGGGCGTGAACGATCACGATCTCGCCGCCGGCCTGGCCACCGAAGCGGGAGCCCTGCTGCTGCGAGTGCGGCGAGAGCTGGCGGATGCGCCCGAGTCCGAGCGAAAAGCACAGGGCGACAGCGTGTCTCACCGGTTCCTGATGGAGCGGCTGGCCGGCGCGCGACCCTCGGACGCGGTGCTCTCGGAGGAGGGCGCCGACGATTCAGCCCGACTGGTCGCCGAACGCGTCTGGATCGTCGACCCGCTCGACGGGACCCGCGAGTTCGCCGAAACAGGTCGCGACGACTGGGCGGTGCACGTCGCGCTCTGGCAGGACGGCCGGCTGGCCGCCAGGGCGGTCGCGCTGCCCGCCCAGGGAATCACCCTGGCCACCCCCGCGGTGGCGCGCCCGGCGCCCGGCCCGGCGGCCCCGCGGATCCTGGTGTCACGCTCCCGTCCGCCGGCGGTGGCCGCACGGGTGCGCGAGAGCGTCGGCGGCACACTGGTCGAGATGGGTTCGGCAGGGGCGAAGGTGGCGGCGGTGATCACCGGCCGGGCCGAGATCTACGTGCACGCCGGCGGGCAGTACGAGTGGGACTCCGCCGCGCCGGTGGCGATCGCCCGGGCCGCGGGACTGCACACCTCGCGCATCGACGGCTCGCCGCTGCGGTACAACCAGCCCGACCCGCTGCTGCCCGACCTGGTGGTGTGCCGCGCCGAGTGGGCCGATGCCGTCCTGGCGGCGCTGCGCTAACCAGTCCACTGGCCGAGATCAGGGCGGACGGTGAACTCGCTGATGGAAAGACATGGCTGCCGTCCAGAGTGCCCAACCTGCAGTTTGCTATGACTTTCGGACACTGCCGCCCGAAAAGTTTGCGTTAAGGCTTTTCTCAGGTAACGTGAGGCAACGACCCGACGATGAATGCCTGACGGTCCGACGACGCAACCAGCCCCAGCCGACCACCCGGTCGAGCACCCAGCAGAAGGAATTCCCATGCAGATCTCCCTTCGTTCCCAGAT
>NZ_JBJTCF010000097.1:0-33701 GCF_046091765.1 Mycobacterium sp. | reverse complement strand
GATCAGCTCGGATCTGGGCAACGGGCCGGGCATCCAGGAGGTGGCCACCTTCTCGGTGGACGTCGAGGGCCCCAGCGGCTCGGTCGCGGTGGCCAACGCCCACGGCACCGTCACCGGCGCGGCCGGCGGGGTGCTGCTGCGGCCCTTCGCCCGGCTGATCTCCAAAGCCGGCGACAGCGTCACCACCTACGGCGCACCCTGGAACATGCAGTAGCGGGAGCGCGCCTGAGCTATCCCGTCAGGCGGGCGGCCGCCGCGGCGACCCGCTCGTCGGTTGCGGTGAGGGCCACCCGGACGTGCCGCGCCCCGGCGGTGCCGTAGAAGTCGCCCGGCGCCACCAGGATCCCCCGCTCGGCCAGCCACGCCACGGTGTCCCGGCACGGCTCGTCCCGCGTCACCCACAGGTACAGCCCGGCCGCCGAGTCGTGCACGCTGAAGCCGGCCGACCGCACCGCCGCCAGCAGCGTCTCGCGGCGTCGCGCATAGCGCGCCCGCTGCGCGGCCCGGTGCTCGTCGTCCTCCAGCGCGGCCACCATCGCCGCCTGAACCGGACCCGGCACCATCATCCCGGCGTGCTTGCGCACCGCCAGCAGCTCACCCACCAGACCGGGGTCTCCGGCGACGAAAGCCGCCCGGTAGCCCGCCAGCGACGAGGTCTTCGACAGCGAGTGCACCGCCAGCAGACCGGAATGCTCGCCCCCGCAGACCGCCGGGTCCAGCACCGACACCGGCTCCTCGTCCCAGCCCAGGCCCAGGTAGCACTCGTCGGACACGACCAGCGCGCCGCGCTCGCGCGCCCAGTCGACCACCTTGCGCAGGTGCTCGACCCCGAGCACCCGCCCGCTCGGGTTGGCCGGCGAGTTCAGGTAGATCAGGGCCGGCGACCGCGGGCCCAGGCCGATCAGGGCGTCGGCCGCCGCGATCTGGCAGCCGGCCAACCGCGCGCCTACCCCGTAGGTCGGGTAGGCGAGCTCGGGAATCACCACCAGGTCCTCGGCGCCCAGCCCCAGCAGGGTGGGAAGCCAGGCGATCAGTTCCTTGCTGCCGATCACCGGCAGCACCGCCTCCTCGGCCAGGCCCGTCACGCCGTGGCGGCGGCCCAGCGCGGCGGCTGCGGCCGCCCGCAGCCGCGGGGTGCCCGCGGTCAACGGGTACCCGGGGGCGGCCGCGGCCTGCGCCAGCGCCTGCTGGATGACCGGGGCGACGGGGTCCACCGGGGTGCCCACCGACAGGTCCACGACGCCGTCCGGGTGGGCGCGCGCGGTGGCCGCGGCATCGGCCAGGGTGTCCCATGGGAAGACCGGCAGCGACGCCGACACCGGCGTGCGCTGCACCCGCAGCGGGCTGCGCGCCGTCAGTCGTCCCCGGCCTTGGGCGGGAGGTCCTTGACCACCTGCGGATCGTTCTCCGTCATCCCCACCTTGGACGCGCCGCCCGGCGAGCCCAGTTCCTCGAAGAAATCGGCGTTGATCTGGGTGTACTGGGCCCACTGATCGGGAACGTCGTCCTCGTAGTAGATCGCCTCGACCGGGCAGACCGGTTCGCACGCGCCGCAGTCCACGCATTCGTCGGGGTGGATGAACAGCATGCGCGCGCCCTCGTAGATGCAGTCGACGGGGCATTCCTCGATGCATGCCTTGTCTTTGATGTCGACGCAGGCTTCGACAATCACGTACGTCACGAAGGATCTCCTCGTTGGTCGGCGCGTTCTCGTTGCAGATACTAGGCGTTGCGACAACCGCCCGCTGCCGGGGTCGCATGGGCGGCGGGGCTGGCGTAGGTGGTGGTGCGCTGGCGGGCGGGCCGGCCGATGCCCTCGGCGATGGCGACCAGTTCGGCCGCGCTTTTCGCCGAGCCGTGCCGCGAACCGGCCATCCGGGAGATGGTCTCCTCCATCAGGGTGCCGCCCAGATCGTTGGCGCCGCCGGCCAGCATCACCTGGCTGCCCTGCGCGCCGAGCTTGACCCAGCTGGTCTGGATGTGCGGAATGCGCCCGTGCAGCATGATCCGCCCCAGCGCGTGCACCGCCCGGTTGTCGCGGTGGCTCGGTCCCGGCCGGGCCGCACCGGCCAGATAGAGCGGCGAGGAGTGGTGCACGAACGGCAGCGGCACGAACTCAGTGAATCCGCCGGTGCGGTCCTGGACGCCGCGCAGCACGTTGATGTGGGCCACCCAGTGCGCCGGGGAGTCGACGTGGCCGTACATCATCGTCGAGCTCGACCGCAGACCCACCTCGTGGGCGGTGGTGACGATCTGCACCCACAGCGCGGTCGGCAGTTTGCCCTTGGTCAGCACCCAGCGCACCTCGTCGTCGAGGATCTCGGCTGCGGTCCCGGGGATGGTGTCCAGTCCGGCCTCGCGCAGCCCGAGCAGCCAGTCCCGGATGCCCTGCCCGCTGCGGGAGGCGCCGTTGGCGATCTCCATCGGCGAGAAGGCGTGCACGTGCATCGTGGGCACCCTCGCCTTGACGGCGCGGATCAGGTCGGCGTACCCGGTCACCGGCAGCTCCGGATCGATGCCGCCCTGCATGCAGACCTCGGTCGCGCCGGCCGCGTGGGCCTCCCAGGCCCGCTCGGCGACCTCTCGGGCGGACAGCGAGAACGCGTCCGCATCACCCTTGCGCTGGGCGAAGGCGCAGAACCGGCAGCCGGTGTAACAGATGTTGGTGAAGTTGATGTTGCGGTTCACCACGTAGGTCACGTCGTCGCCGACCGCGTCCTGCCGCAGCCGATCCGCAAGGGCGGCAACGGCATCCAGCGCCGGACCCTCCGCGGTGGCCAGGGCGAGATACTGCGCGTCGCTACAGGCGGCCGGGTCGCGCTCGGCGGCGCGCAGCGCGGCGGCGACATCCCCGTCGATCCGCTGCGGAGCGCGTGCGGTCAGCGCGCTGGCCTTCTCGCGGACCGCGTCCCAGTCGCCGAAGGCGCTGCCGATGTCGCTGCGGCTTTCCGAGCGACGCCCCTCGGTGTCGATCGCGGTGTGCAGATCGGCCCGACCGCGTGACTCGGCCTCGTCGGGTTCCTGCCACGGAATGCCGGCCGGGGTCACCTTTCGCGCCAACCCGGTGGCGGGGTCGGCGAGCGCCGCCACATGCCCGGCCACCCGGGGGTCGATCCATCCCGCGCCGGCGCGCACGTAGTCGGGTTGCACGGTCAGCCGCTGCACCAGTTCGAATCCGGCCTCGGCGGTGACCGCCGCCAGATCCTCCAGCGCCGGCCAGGGCCGCTCCGGGTTGACGTGGTCGGGTGTCAGCGGCGACACACCGCCCCAGTCGTCAACGCCGGCGGCCAGCAGCGCGAGGCACTCGTCGGCCGAGACCAGGTTGGGCGGGGCCTGGATCCGCATGTCGGGCCCGAGCACCAGCCGGGCGACCGCGACGGTCGCCACGAAGTCCTCGAATCCGGCGTCGGGGGTGTCCGCCATCGCGGTGCGATCCTTGGCCCGGAAGTTCTGCACGATCACTTCCTGGACGTGACCGAATTCCCGGTGCACCCGCCGGATCGCGTGCAGGGTGTCGGCCCGCTCGTCGAGCGTCTCGCCGATGCCGACGAGCAGACCTGTGGTGAACGGGATGGCCAGCCGTCCCGCATCGGTCAGCGTGCGCATCCGCACGGCGGGGTCCTTGTCCGGGCTGCCGTGGTGCGCCAGCCCGCGGGTCTCGAACAGCCGCCGCGAGGTGGTCTCGAGCATCATGCCCATCGACGGTGCCACCGGCTTGAGCCGCGCCAGCTCAGCCCAGGTCATCACACCCGGGTTGAGGTGGGGCAGCAGGCCGGTCTCCTCCAGCACCCGGATCGCCATCGCCCGCAGGTAGCTCAGCGTCGAGTCGTAGCCGCGCTCCTCGAGCCACCGGCTCGCCTCGGGCCAGCGCGCCTCGGGGCGATCACCGAGGGTGAACAGGGCCTCCTTGCAGCCCAGCGCCGCGCCACGGCGGGCCAGCTCGATGATCTGATCCGGCTCGAGGTAGGCACCGCGGCCCTCGGCGCGCAACCGGCCCGGGGCCACAGCGAACGTGCAGTAGTGGCAGCTGTCCCGGCACAGGTGGGTGAGCGGGATGAACACCTTCGGCGAGTAGGTGATCGCGAGCCGTCCCTGCGGACCGCGCCGCCCGGCGGACTGCAGGCCCGCATCGCGCACCCGGGCGGCGCTGGCGCACAGGTCGGCCAGCTCTCCACCCCGGGCGGTCATCGCCGCCGCGGCCTCCTCGGGGTTGAGGGCCACCCCGTCGCGAGCCCGCCGCAGCGCCCGGCGCAGGGCGGCCGTCACGGGTTCGGCGTCGGCCCCCCAGTCAGCGCGAGGCGGCACTGTCGGCGTGGGCAGCGGAACGCCCGCGATCGACATGGCTTCAACACTAGTACCGGTGTCCGGCCGCGGTCGCCACCGGCGATGTGTAACGCCGGCCGGGCCGAAACGTACAGTAGGGACAGCAACACAAGGTGGGTGCGAGCCGCACCGCAGCAAACCCGAGGAGCCCTCCGATGACCGCGCTGACGTCGACCGGGTGCGCCCGCTGCCTGCTGAGCGCGGGTCTGGCCGCAGCGTTGGTCGTGACCGGCAGTGGCCCGGCTACCGCCGCGGCCCCGCAGCCAGCTTGGTCCGCCTCGGCGGCCTCGGTGGCGCTTACCGCCGCCGCGCTGCCACTGGAACCCGACCCCGGCGTGCCGACCACGACCGAGGGGTCGAACACCGGAGCCCCGGACACCGGGGCGGCGGGCGTCGAGGCCGCCCAGAGCGGCGGGGCCGGGGACTTCCTCATCAACGCCTACAACCTGATCCAGCCCTACGTTCAGTGGGGCTTCGAACTGGCGGCCTGGGCGGTGAGCTACCTGCCCTGGCCGATCGGTTATCTGGGCGCGCAGATCGACATCCTCTACGACACCTTCGAGCCGATCGCCCAAGCCCTCGTCTACGCCGCGGCCTTCCTGCTCGACGGCCAGTACGACCTGATCGTGCCCGTGCTGACCAACGGGGTCAACGCAGCGGTGACCTACTTCGTCCAGGGTGAGATCGCCTGGGTACTGAGCTTCTTCCCGCCGCTGCCGCCGCTGCCGTCACTGCCCGTCTTCCCGATCATCGCGGCCGCACCCGCGGCGAGCCAGGCCCCCGCCGCGGGCGGGGCCGCCGACGAGACGGCGCCGACCGCCGGGCGCACCGACGAACCGGTGGAGGCCGCGACGGGCGACGCCGCACCGCGGAGCGATCTGCGCCGAAGCGCGGTGCGGGCGCAGCGCGCGGCGGGTGCCCGCGCCGTCGCCACCGACACCGCCGAGACCACGCCGACCCCCGCGCCGACCCCCACGCCGGCCGCCGCCGAGGCCGCCCCGGCCGCGGAGAGTACGGCCTCGGCTTCCCGGTCGGCCCCTGCGTCGGCCCCCGACAAGCCAGGTCAGCCCACCGCCGGCGACGCCGCGACCGCTGCCCCGGCCAAGGCCGGCGCGGCGCGGGCCGCGCGGCGCGGCTGAGCACCGCTACGGCATGCGGCGCAGCACCCACACCGGCGGGAGTACGCCGAGAATCAGCAGCGCGAAGATCCAGTAGCCGCCGAAGACGATGTCGCCGCCCGGACCGCCCAGGCTCAGCGCCGCCACCACCGCCAGCCACGCCCACAGCGGCAGCGCGGCCAGCCCCCGCGAATCGGTCCATCTTCGGGCCGCGCCGACCAGCGCAGCGTTGACCACCCCGGCGACCAGCGCGCTCAGCGGCAGCGGCACCGCGCCGAGGTAGAGCGGCAGCAGCAGCGCCGCCGCCAGCGCGCACAGCGCTCCGTCGAGGGCCAGTACCGTCAGCACCGCGGCGGCGACGACCGGCTCACCGGCCGGCTTCATCGGCCGCCGAGAGGTCTATGCCCGCCAGGAGATCGGTTTCCCAGCCGGTGTCGTCGTCGGTGTCGCCGGACTCGCCGGCCACCAACACGTAGTGCTCCTCGGCCGACAGCGGCAGCGCCAGGTTGTTGGACAGCGCGAACGCGCGACGGGTCGGGCCGATCGTCACTTGGGTGGCGTGCGCGGCGATCGCCGAGGCCTTCGCCTCCCGGTGCTCGGGGGCGTGGATCACCGCGGTGATCCGGTCGTCGGCGTAGCCGAACGGGACCTCCGGCGGCACGATCCAGTCCGGCTCGACGTCCTGCGCGCCCAGCGCCTCAACGGCACGATTGAAAGCGTTGGCGGACAACACGGTCCAGTAGAACTTGGGCACCCGCCAGTGCGTCGCGGCGGCCTGCACGGCGGCGGTCGTCGCCTGGTGGGCCCGGATGTGGTCGGGGTGACCGTAACCGCCCTCGGGGTCGTAGGTGACCACGACATGGGGCCGCAGCCGGGTGATCACGGCCGTGAGTTCGGCGACGACCTCATCGAAGTCGGCGTCGATGAACCGCGTGCCGCGCCTCGGCGGACTGCCCGCCATCCCGGAGTCCCGCCAGCGTCCCGCGCCGCCGAGGAACCACGGACCGGAAACGCCGAGATGGTCCAGCGCCGTGGTCAGTTCGGCCACCCGGTAACCGCCCAGTTGGTCGGCCCGGTCGGCGGCCAGCAGCGCCCACTGGTCGCCGATGATCTCGCCCTCCTCACCGAGCGTGCAGGTGACGACGGTGACCTGGGCCCCCCGCGCGGCGTAGTGCGCGAGCGTCGCACCGTTGTTGATCGCCTCGTCGTCGGGGTGGGCGTGCACGAACAGCAGCCGCGGCGCCGGCGCTGCGGGCGCGGTCACCGGGTCACCTTCACCCAGCGGCCCGCGTCGCCGACGATCCCGACCGGCACCGCACCGCCGAGGGAGACGTTCGCCACGCTGGGGCCGACCGCGACGATCATGCTGTCCTGCAGGATCGGCAGCACCGTGGACAGCGCCCACAGCCTGGGCTCGACAGCGGAGATGACATTGTCGATCGGCAGCGATCCGTCGAGCGCGGCCGCGACGGTCGACTCGATGCTGCGGTCGCAGATTCCGCTGAGGTTCGACGGCGCGCGCACCAGTGGTGCGGGCCCCGGAGCGGGACTCCGGGTCCCGGGGGGAGCCACGGGCGGTGTTCCGGGCGGGGTTCCGGGCCGGGGGGGTGCGGGCGGGACCGTCGACACCGGCGTGGCCTCCAGCGCCGGGCAGCCGTAGCGCGACGCCAGCACGGTGGCCAGGTCACCGCCGGCCGCATACCAGCCGACGATCGCGTCGACCCGGTCGTCGGCCAACGCCGTGCCGTAGAGCACCGGCGGGTCCAGGGCCAGAACCGACGCGGCGATACCGACGCTGCGCAGTTGGTCGGCGGCGGTGTTGGCGACCGCTACCGACGCAGGATCGTTGGCGGCGGCGCCGATCACCAGCGTCAGCGTCTGGCCGTCCTTGCTGACCCGTCCCCGGGTGGTTTCGGCCGGGCGCTGCGAGGTCGCCGTGGACCCCCTCGGTGGCGCAGGCAACGGACCCCGCTCGACCTCATATCCCGCCTCCCCCAACAGCGCCAACGCGCGGTCGGTGCCCAGCGGCGGTGGCGCGGTGGCCTCGTAGCCGGGATCACTCGGAGCCCGCAGCAGCGACCGATCCGGGGTCACCGAGTTGTCGCTGCCGGCGCCGACCGCCGCCAGCAGATCGACATCGAGGATTCCCAGAATCGCCTTGCGGACAACGGGATCCGACATGTTGCCGCGGGCGCGCAACGTCAGCTGCATCGTGCGCGACGTGACCATCCGGGAGGTGCGCACGTCGGGGATCGCCGACAGCTGGGCGAACGCGGTCGGTCCGCCGTGCACCTGGGCGATCTGGGTGTCGCCGTTGCGGATCGAGTCCGCCAGCGCCGAGGGCGCCCCGGCACGGCGGAACAGGATCTGATCCGGCTTGGCCGGCGGACCCCAGTAGCGGTCATTGCGGGCGAGCAGGATCTCGTCGCGCTGCGGGTCGATGGTCTCGACCCGGAACTGCCCGCCGGTCACCGGCAGAGCCCGTGCCAGACCGGCCGGGAATCCGCCCGGCACGTCCTTGACGATGTGGGCCGGCAGCAGGTCGCTGAACAGTTCGCGCCACGCCGGGTAGGGCTGGGCGAAAGTCACCACCGCCGTCTTGCCGCCGTCGACCGACGCCACACCGGTGATCAGGTCGTAGCCCGCCGGGTCGACCACGCCGGGCTGGCTGACCATCTGCCGCCACAAATACCAGAAGTCGTCGGCACCGATGGGCGCATTGTCGGTCCAGGCGGCCTCCGGCCGGATTGTGTAGGTGACGGTGAACGGGGCGGCGGCGGTCTGTTCGGCGGAGACCAACAGGGTCGGGTCCATCTCCCACCGCGAGCCGGTGGGCGTGGACGGATCGGGCACCGGCCGAAACGCGCTGGGCAACACCAGCGCACTGACGGCGGCGTTGACCGGTGACTGGTCGGAGAGCAGGTGCGGGTTGAATCCGGCGCCGATCGAGTCGATCGCCATGATGATCTGCCCCGCGCTCGTCGGCGGGGCGGCGGCCTGGGTGGTCCGGGTGCTCTGCGGGGCCGGCGGCGGGTCCACCGTGCACGCCCCGACCGCCGCGACGATCAGCACCGCCAACGGCACCCCTGCGCGCTGTCGCTTGCGTGGGCCGGTGAGCACGCCCCTCAGGGTATCGACCGGATGTCCCATCACCCGGACCTACGACTGCTGCGTCTTGGCCCGCGCCCGGCCCCGCGCCCGGGCGGTGGCGTCCAGTTCGACTTTGCGAACCCGGATCGCCTCCGGGGTGACCTCCACGCACTCGTCGGGCGCGCAGAACTCCATCGCCTTCTCCAAGTCCAGCTCCAGCGGTCGGGCCAGGGTCTCCAGCACGTCGGAGGTGGAGGACCGCATGTTGGTGAGTTTCTTCTCCCGGGTGACGTTGACGTCGAGGTCCTCCGCGCGCGGGTTGATCCCGACGACCATCCCCTCGTAGGTCTCCTCCCCCGGCTCGACGAAGAAGGAGCCCCGGTCGGCCAGCTGGATCAACGCGTAACCGGTCACCGACCCCGACCGGTCGCTCACCAGCGACCCGGAGTGGCGGGCGCGGATCTCCCCGGCCCAGGGCCGGTAACCGTCGAAGACCGCGTTGGCGATACCGGTGCCGCGGGTCTCGGTGAGGAAGTCGGTACGGAAACCGATCAGTCCGCGGCTGGGCACCACGAAGTCCATCCGCACCCAGCCCGCGGCGTGGTTGGTCATCTGCTCCATCCGGCCCTTGCGGGCGGCCAATAGCTGGGTGATGGCGCCGACGAATTCCTCGGGCGCGTCGATGGTGAGGGCCTCGAAGGGTTCGTGCAGCTTTCCGTCGATGGTCCGGGTGACCACCTGCGGCTTGCCGACGGTCAGCTCGAACCCCTCCCGGCGCATCTGCTCGACGAGCACGGCCAACGCCAGTTCGCCGCGGCCCTGAACCTCCCACGCGTCCGGCCGGCCGATGTCGAGCACCCTGATCGAGACGTTGCCGACCAGTTCGGAATCCAGTCGCGAGCGCACCATGCGCGCGGTCAGCTTGTGGCCCGACACCTTCCCGGCCAGCGGCGAGGTGTTGGTCCCGATCGTCACCGAGATCGCCGGCTCGTCGACGGTGATGCGCGGCAGCGCGTGCGCGTGCTCGGGATCGGCGAGCGTGTCGCCGATCATGATGTCGGGCAATCCCGCGACGGCCACGATGTCCCCGGCAACGGCCTCCTCGCAGGGATTGCGCTCGACTCCGACGGTGGCCAGCAACTCGCTGATCTTCGCGTTGGTCACCACGGGCTGGCCGTCGACCTGGCGCATCCAGGCCACCTGCTGCCCCTTGCGCAACCGGCCGTTGTAGATGCGCACCAGTGCCAGCCGACCCAGGAACGCCGAGGCATCGAGGTTGGTCACCAGCGCCTGCAACGGCGCTTGCGGATCGCCGGTGGGTGCCGGAATGTGGTGGAGCAGAACGTCGAACAGAGGGTCGAGGTTGTCGCCGGCCGGTAACTCGCCGTTGTCGGGCTGCACGGTGCTGGCGACCCCGGCACGGCCGGAGGCGAACAGCGTCGGCAGTCCGAGAGCGTGCTCGGCGGCCTGCTGGGCGGCGTCGTCGAGGTCGGAGGCGACATCGAGCAACAGGTCGTGGCTCTCGTGGACGACCTCGTCGATGCGGGCGTCGGGCCGGTCGGTCTTGTTGACCACCAGGATCACCGGCAGATGCGCGGACAGCGCCTTGCGCAGCACGAAGCGGGTCTGCGGCAGCGGACCCTCCGAGGCGTCGACGAGCAGCAGCACCCCGTCGACCATGGACAGCCCGCGTTCGACCTCGCCGCCGAAGTCGGCGTGACCGGGGGTGTCGATGACGTTGATGACGGTGACGTCGCCGTCGTGGTGACGATGCACGGCGGTGTTCTTGGCCAGGATCGTGATGCCCTTTTCCCGCTCCAGGTCGCCCGAGTCCATGATGCGTTCACCGGCGTCACCGTGCTCGCGCAGCGCGCCGGACTGCCGCAGCATCGCGTCGACGAGGGTGGTCTTGCCGTGGTCGACATGGGCGACGATGGCGACGTTGCGGAAATCGCGCGGGGGGCCGGTCACCGCGCCGATTGTGACAGGGCGGTCGGTGGCGCGTCGGCGTCACCCCTGCAGAACCGCACGCAGCGCAGGCAGCCAGGCCCGGTCGGCGGGGACCCAGGGCAGGTCACCGAGGTCGACGACGTCGACCCAGCGCAGTTCGCCGTGGTCGTGGGCGCGCAACGCCCCGCCGGTGCGGGTCACCCGGTAGGCCCGCAGCAGCACCGACGCCCCGGCCAGCACGTCCTCACCGATCCGCTCGCCGACCACCACGTCCAGTCCGAGTTCCTCGCGCAGCTCGCGCACCAGGGCCTGCGCCTCGCTCTCCCCCGGCGCGACCTTGCCGCCCGGCAGCTCCCACAGCCCGGCCAGCTCGGGCGGGCGCCGGCGTTGCGCCACCAGCAGCGACGAACCCGAGATCAGGGCGCCGGCGACGACGACCTGGAGGGACATGCCGTGGACGGTATACCGTCGGGGCATGCCCGTATTGACCGATGACCAGGTGGACGCCGCTGCGGCGAAGCTCGACGGTTGGCAGCGGACCGACGGCGCGCTGCGGCGCGCGGTGACCTTCGGGTCCTTCCTGGAAGGAATCGAGGCCGTCCGGCAGGTGGCCGAGCTCGCCGAGCGCGCCGATCACCACCCCGACATCGACATCCGTTGGCGCACCGTGCACTTGGCTCTGGTGACCCACTCCGAGGGGGGCATCACCGACAAGGATGTGGAACTGGCAGCCCAGATCGACGCGATGCTGTCCGGCCGGTAGCCGCGATCCACGCGAGGGTCACCAGCGTCGCGACGATGTACACCAGGCCTGCCCACGCCAGATACCACGGGCGGCCGATCTGCCAGATCGTGGGCTGGGCGAAGCTCAGCAGCCAGGGCACCCCGATCGCGGTCAGCACCAGCCAGCCCCAGCCCAGCGCACGCGCGCCGGGACGACTGCGCCACGGCCCGGTGAGCAACCAAAGAATCAGCGGCACCACCCAGACCCAGTGGTGGGTCCAGGAGATCGGCGAGAGCAGCAGGCCGAACAGTTGCACCACCAGCAGCGAACCCAGCAGGTCGCGCCCGGCCGGACCGGTCCACCCCTCGCCGAGTGCGCGCCAGGCCAGCAGCGCCAGCACGGCTGTGGCGGCGATGGCGGCCAGCGTCAGCGGGCCGAAGCCCGCGTCGTGACCGAGGATCCGTGAGAGCCCGCCGCGCCAGGACTGGTTGAACGACGTCCCGATCGGGCCGACGCGGCCGGCATCGCCGAGCAGGTCGGTGAAGTAGTAGCGGGCCTGCTCGCCGACCACGGCGAGAGACACCGCCACCGTCGCGGCGAACACAGCGACGGCGAAAACCGCTGCGCCCCAGCGGCGTATCCCGGCAAGGTACAGACCGGTGATGGCCGGGGTCAGCTTCACCCCCGCGGCCACGCCGACCAGAAGCCCCGACACCCACCATCGGGTGCTGCACGCCGCTCCGAGCGCTGCGAGCACCAGGACGACGTTGATCTGCCCGTAGTCGAAGGTGCTGCGCAACGGCTCGATCCAGATCCCCGCGGCGGTCCACAGCATCGCCTGCCGGTGCCCGGCACCGGTGGGATGGCCCAGCAGTCGCTGGCTGAGCCGGATCACGCCGTACAGCGCGGCAACGGTCCCGACCTGCCAGCAGAACGCGACCAGCCCGAACGGCAACCGGGTCAGCGGGTAGAACACCAGCGCCGCGAACGGCGGGTAGGTGAAGGGCAGCGGGAAGTCCGGGGTCTGGTCGGCGTAGACGTAGGAGTAGAGCGTTCCCGGCTGATCGAGAGCGGCGGCACCGCCGAGATAGACGTGCAGGTCGACGAAGTTCGCCCCGTTGGGGGACAGATAGGTCCATGCCAGGCGCACCGCCGCGCTCAGAACGAGCAGCGCCGGCGCCAGCGCGGCCAGCCGCGCGGAGGGGGCGGTGCGCACCGTGCGACTGTACCGACGCCACCGGCGTCTTCGGCCTCTGGTCACCGGGCACCATCGCTCCCGTAACGGTTGGATAACCGCCACTCGTGTCCCTTGAGTAACTTTCGCAACTGGCTACCTTCGGGGCAACGGACCTGCAATCGAGGGAGTGGTTTCACATGTCACGTTTCGCAAAGCTCTTCGCCGCCAACGCGATTGCAGCTGCCGGGTTGTGCTCGGCCGCACTCGCACTGAGCCCATCCGCCGCCGCCGAGCCGGCTCCGGCCCCGGTCGTGCCCCAGCTGCCGGCGCTGAACATGATCCAGCAGTTCGCCACCAACCCCGCCAGCATGGGCGCGGTGCTGCAGACCGCAGCGACCGCCCTCAACGGCGCCTCGACCCTGATCGGCGGACCCGCCTCGACCCTGCCGGTGTCCCCGATCGAGGGCGCGCCCGCCACGCCGCCGGTCGCCGCACCCGGCCCCGGCTCGTCGCTCGTCCCGCTGCTGAACAGCTTCGGTGTGCCGGCCAGCCTGGCCAACCTCGGGCCGTCGCAGATGCCCTTCCCGATCCAGATCGGGGACACCCTGGGCATCTCCCCGGCGCCGGTCGGCGCTGCCCCGGCGGCAGTCCCGCCCGCCGCCGCGCCGGTCCTGCCCGCCGTCCCGCCCGCCCCGGGTGGCGTCGGCGCGCTGCTGCCGCTGTCGGCACTGCCCTGATCGTGACGCAGCCAGCCACGTCGTCGGCCACGCCGCCAGCCACGCCGTCGGCGCGCCTGCTGACGGCCCTCGTCACGGCGTCCGCCGTCTGGGTCGCGCTGTGCCCGGCGGCGGGAGCCGATCCCAGCGTCGTGGATCCGGGCCAACTGCCCGGTCTGACCGCCATGCAGAGCCTCAGCCCGGTGGTCCAGCAGGCCGCGGTCAACCCCGCGTCGGCGCAGCAGCTGTTGCTGGCCGCGGCGTCGCAGCTGGCCGGCAACGCCACCACACCCGCGGGTTCGGCCGCGCTGGCCGACGCGGTCACGAAGTTCGTCCAGCAGGGCGGGGCGGCCGATCCGGCGGCCGCGCTGACCGCCACCGGATCCCCGCAGGCTCTGGCGGGCACGGCTCACGGGACCACGCCACTGCTGACTCCCGGCACCGGCAACGGACCGCTGCCGTTGGAGGCCCACCTGCCCGTCGCGGGCGTGGCGTCCGGCGAGGTGCATCTGCCCAACGGCGTCAACCCGACGCACGCGGTCGGGCCCACCCCGGAGGTCCTCGCCCAGATCACCGCACAGCAGGCCGCGGCAGCGCCTTCAGCACCCTCAGCGCCCTCAACACCCTCAGCGCCCCTCACGCCCGGGGCTGCCCCCGTCGTTCCGGCCGCCGTCACGCTGACCGGGCCGGCACCGGCGCCCGCCGCGGCGCCGTCGTTCGATCCGAACACCCCGCCGACCCAGGACTTCATGTACCCGTCGATCAGCAGCGGCTGCCTCAAGGACGGCGGCAACGTGATCGCGACGGCGCTGTCGGTCGCCGGTCCGGCCAAGATCCCCGCCCCCGGGCCGGGTCCCGGTCAGACCGCCTACGTGTTCACCGCGGTCGGCACCCCGGCGCCGGCGGCCGAACAGAGGCTGCCGCTCAACGTCACCTGGGTCAATCTGTCCACCGGTAGGTCCGGGACCGCCACCCTGCGGCCCAACCCGGACATCAATCCGCAGGGCCCCACCACGCTCACCGCGATCGTGGACACCGGGTCGGGCAGTGTCATGTCGACGATCTTCGGGCAGGTGACCACACTGGACAAGCAGTGCACCTTCATGCCGACGATCGGCTCCACCGTCGTGCCCTGAGCAAGGCGCCCGCGTCCGGCTAGGCTTCTCCGGCGTGGACCGGCTCGACCCGATCGACGCCCTGATGATGACCGCCGAGGTCGTCTCAAGCCCCATGCACGTCGCGGTGCTGCTGATGTTGACCCCGCCGCCGGGCGAAGGAAACGATTACGTGGCGCGCCTCTACGGGCAGTCGACGGCGACCACAGTGCTCGACCCGCGGTTGCGCCGCCGGCCGCACCGGGGTCTGGAGACCGGGCTGCTCTGGGTCTGGCGCGACTGCGATGTGGATATCCGCCACCACGTTCAGCGCCGGACGCTGCCGGCGGGAGCCGGGCCGGAAGCGTTGTGGGCCTTGGTTTCCGACCTGCACAGCCTGCGGCTCAATCGCGCCAATCCGCTGTGGATGGCGTACCTGATCGACGGTCTTCCCGATGGACGGTTCGCCTTCTACATCAAGGTCCACCACTGCGTCATCGACGGGGTGGCGGGCCTGCGCATGATCGCCGACTCGCTGAGCACCGACCCGCAGCGGCGCTCGATGACGCCGTTCTACGCCGGCCGGGGCGCTGCCGAGCAGGCGCACCGCCCCCACCGCGACCCGGGATCGCTGCCGCGCGCCGTCGCCACCGCGCTGGCCTCCGCCGTGGGACTCGGCCGCCGCGCACTGGCCGCCCGGGTAGGTGGGCACGGTGTCGCCGCGCCCTTCGGTGCGCCGCGCACCCGTTTCAATGCCAGGCTCGGCACGCGGCGCGCAGTCGCCGGG
The DNA here is from genome assembly GCF_046091765.1 of Mycobacterium sp. GTDB lineage: Bacteria > Actinomycetota > Actinomycetes > Mycobacteriales > Mycobacteriaceae > Mycobacterium. Next base: position 18,722 of record NZ_JBJTCF010000097.1, on the reverse strand, counting down.
ATCAGCCTGCAGCGCAGCCGGATCGGCGCGATCCGTGACGCCGCGGCGGTCACCACCAACGACGTCGTCTCCGCCGCGATCTCCGGTGCACTACGGGCCTGGCTGGCCGGGCGCGACGAGTTGCCGACCCAGAGCCTGGTGGCGATCTGTCCGGTGAGCGTCCGCGCGCAGGGAGCCGACATCTCCGCTGAACACGGCAACCAGTTCGGACTGGGACTGTGTCCGCTGGGTACCGACCTGGCGGATCCCGTTGAGCGCCTTGCGGCGATCCACGCCGGGATGAACCGCGTCAAGCAGGAAGTCGCCGAACGCGGACCCGGCGCGATGCTGGTCACCCTCGGCCCGGCGATCGGTCCCACGGTGTTGCTTCCGCTGCTGCCGTTCGACGCGAAGCTGCCGCCGGGCTACAACCTGCCGCTGTCGGGCGTGCCCGGCCCACCGGAGACGATGTACTTCGACGGCGCCCGTATCGATGAGATCTACCCGGTGTCGGTGGTCTACGACGGGATGGCGCTCAACATCACGTCGTGTTCCTATGCCGACCACGTCAGCCTCGGTTTCGTCACCGACCCCGACATCGTGCCCGACGTCGGCACGCTGACCCGACTGACCGAGCGGGCACTCGCCGAGCTGGAGGAGGCCCTCGGCGTTCGGGTTAGTAGGCCATGAACAGGATCGCGTCCCGGTCATAGCTCAGACCCGGGTGCGCGGCCGCCAGATGCGCCTGGGTCAGCTCGACCAGTTCGTCCTCGTCCTTGGCGCTGATCGCCTCACCGCACGGACAGTTGATGTGGGTCTTCATCGCGACTCCCATTCTGTGTGTTCGGCCCTTCTCAGCCCTTTTTCGCTGCCGCTTTCATCTTCTTCTTGTGTGCCCGCACCGCGTCCAGCGACCCCTTGTCCCGCACGTCAGCGATCGACAGATGGGTGCCCGACCGTCCGTAGTCACCGGCGGCGGCGCGCCATCCGCGCGGTGTCACCCCGTACTGCTTTCCCAACAGCGCCAGGAAGATCCTGGCCTTCTCCTCGCCGAAACCCGGCAGCGCCTTAAGTCTGCGCACCACCTCGGCGCCGTCGGGTTCGCCTCGCGTCCAGAGGGCGGCGGCGTCACCGCCGTAGCCGTCGATCACTTCGCGCGCGAGACCCTGGATCCGCTTGGCCATCGAGCCCGGAAAGCGATGTACCGCTGGCGTTTCCGCACACAGTGCGGCGAACCGATCCGGGTCGCAGTCAGCGATCCGGCGGGGGTCGAAACCGCCGAGTCGTTCGGCGATCTTGCGCGGCCCGGCGAAGGCGGTCTCCATGGGAACCTGTTGGTCGAGCAGCATTCCCACCAGCAGGGCGAACGGATTCTCAGACAAAAGGCGGTCGGATGCGGAATCCTGGGTCAGCTGCAGTCGCACCATGGGGGCAGTCTAGGCGGCTGCCGCCGGCCCCGGACCAACCGCAGGAGGATGACCATGTCGACCCCCGAAAGCCCCGTGGCGGCCGATGCCGATTATCTGGCGGTTGCGGCCAGCCCGCAGTTCGCCGAGCTGCGCCGCACCCTCCGCCGCTTCGTCTTCCCGATGACGGCTTTCTTCCTAGTCTGGTACGCCTCCTACGTGCTGCTGGGCGCGTTCGCCCATGACTTCATGGCCACCAAGGTCTGGGGCAACATCAATGTCGGATTGCTCCTCGGGCTCGGGCAGTTCCTGACGACATTCCTGATCACCGGCCTCTACGTCCGCTTCGCCGATCGTGAGTTGGACCCCCGTGCCGCGGCCATCCGCGCGGAGATGGAAGCCGGTTCCCGATGACCGCCAGCCTGCTCGCCGCCGGCGGGGAGAGGCTGGGCAGCCCGGCCGTCAACATCAGCATCTTCACCCTCTTCGTCGTGATCACGCTGATCATCGTGATCCGCGTCAGCCGCCGCAACACCAACGCGACGGAGTTCTTCACCGCGGGGCACTCCTTCACCGGATCCCAGAACGGCATCGCGATCGCCGGTGACTACCTTTCGGCTGCCAGCTTCCTGGGTATCGCCGGCGCAATCGCCGTGTACGGCTATGACGGATTTCTGTACTCGATCGGATTCCTGGTCGCATGGCTGGTGGCGCTGTTGCTGGTGGCCGAACTGCTCCGCAACACCGGCAAGTTCACCATGGCTGATGTGCTGAGCTTCCGGCTCAGGCAGAAACCAGTCCGGCTGGCGGCAGCCACCTCCACCCTGACGGTCTCGCTGTTCTACCTGCTGGCACAGATGGCCGGCGCGGGCGGCCTGGTTGCCCTGTTGCTCGACGTCCAAAGCCGCTCCGCGCAGGCTCTGGTGATCGCGATCGTCGGCGTGCTGATGATGGTGTACGTCCTGGTGGGCGGGATGGCCGGCACCACCTGGGTGCAGATCATCAAGGCCGTGCTGCTGATCACCGGCGCGGCCGTGATGACTGTGCTGGTGCTGGCGAAGTTCGGCCTGAACTTCTCCGAGATGCTGGGCTCGGCGCAGGACATGGTCCGCCAGGCCACCACCAAAGGCGTGGCCGAGCGTGACGTACTCGCCCCCGGCGCCCAGTACGGAGCGTCGACCATCTCGAAGATCAACCTGATCTCGCTGGGCCTGGCACTTGTGCTGGGGACCGCCGGGCTACCGCACGTTCTGATGCGGTTCTACACGGTCCCCACCGCCAAGGAGGCCCGCCGATCGGTGGTGTGGGCGATCGGTCTGATCGGCGCCTTCTATCTGTTCACCCTCGCGCTGGGTTACGGGGCGGCGGCAATCGTCGGTCCCGATCGCATCCTCGAGGCACCGGGCGGGCAGAACTCCGCCGCCCCGCTGCTGGCTTTCGAGCTCGGCGGAGTGGCTCTACTCGGAATCATCTCGGCGGTAGCTTTCGCCACCATCCTCGCGGTGGTTGCCGGACTCACCATCACCGCGTCGGCCTCCTTCGCCCACGACGTCTACGCCAGCGTGCTGAAGAGCCATACGGTCACCGAGGACGAGCAGGTGCGAGTATCGCGGATCACCGCAGCGGTGATGGGCGTGGCCGCGATCGCTCTGGGCATCCTGGCGCTGGGCCAAAATGTCGCCTTTCTGGTGGCGCTGGCGTTCGCAGTCGCCGCTTCGGCGAATCTGCCCACCATTCTGTACTCGCTGTACTGGCGCCGGTTCAACACCCGCGGGGCGTTGTGGAGTATCTACGGCGGGTTGGTCAGCTGCATCGTCTTGATCGTGTTCTCCCCCGCAGTGTCAGGGGCGAAGACGTCAATGCTGCCCGCAGCGGACTTCGCCTGGTTCCCGCTGTCCAATCCGGGCATCGTGTCCATCCCGCTGGGATTCATCCTCGGCTTCATCGGAACCCTGACGTCGAAAGACACCGGCAACCCCGAACTCAACGCCCAGATGGAAGTCCGGTCGCTGACCGGAGTGGGCGCCGAGAAGGCAACCCAGCACTGAATGCCGCGACGGCCCCCTCAGCCGCTCTTACGGCGGAATTCACGCCGGTTCGCCACCGGGCCGTGCGCGCGGGGCTGCTTGGGCCCGCCGTCCTGGTGCGTCGCTCCGCCGCCGGCCTTGGCCTGCTTACGCTCCAGCGCCTCGCGGAACTTGCGCTTGGTCTCGTCCTGCGGGTCGGGTTCGCTCATGCTGGCAGACTAATCCAGGGCCGCAGCCGGCGCCGTCAGCGCAGGCCCGGCGGCATGCCGTAGAGGTGGCCGACACGCAGTCGCAGCAGCACCCGCCGCTCTGCCACCATCGCCGCGCGGTAGTCCTCCCAGTCCGGATGCTCCCCGGCGATCGCGCGATAGAGGTTCACCAGCGCCTCGACGGTGTCGTCGCCGGGGGCGGCGGCCGGTGCAGTCAGTTCGGCGTCTCCCTCGGCGACGGCGTAGGCCCAGCCGTCCTCGGAGCTGACCAGGATCGACGCCCTGGGGTCGCGACGCAGGTTGCGGGTCTTGGCACGCGGTTCGGTGACCGAGACCTCGATCGCGACCGACCGAGGGTCGAAGTGATAGGTCACGTTGGACAGCTGCGGGCGGCCGTCGCGCTTGATCGTCGCCAGCACCCCGAGGGAGTTGTCGGCGATCAGCGCCAGCAGTTTGTCATCGAACACCTGACGGGTCATGCCCCGAGCCTACGTCGGCCGCCCGGGTAGGTTGGGCGCCATGGACGGCCCCTTGCTGACCGGTGTGTCGGAGACCGCGCTGCTGACCCTCAACGGGCGCGCCCATCAGGCCGGCCTGCCTGACGCCATCCTCGCCGACCCGGTGGCCATCGAACTTCGCGACGCCCTGGGCGGCGCCTTTGCCGTCGACTTCGGCAAGTTCGGGCGCCAGGGACAGGAGATGGCGCTGCGTGCGATCGCCGCCGACCGCTGCACTCTGGACTACCTGCGCACCCATCCGCGGGCCACCGTCGTCGCTCTCGCCGAAGGGTTCCAGACCAGCTTCTGGCGGCTGGACGCGATGGTGCCCGATCCCCGGTTCCGTTGGGTTTCAGTCGATCTGCCACCGGTGATCGCTTTGCGCGAGCGCTTCCTCCCCCCGTCCCCGCGAATCACCAACATCGCCCAGTCCGCCCTCGACTACAGCTGGGCCGACCGGGTCGAGGCCGAGGAGGGCGTGTTCATCACCGCCGAGGGACTGCTGATGTACCTGCAGCCCGACGAGGCGATGGACCTCATCGCCGAGTGCGCCCGGCGTTTCCCCGGCGGACAGATGTTCTTCGACCTGCCGCCCACGATCGTCAAGAAGTTCGCCCCGAAAGGCCTGCGCGCCTCCAAGCACTACCGGGTACCCCCGATGCCGTTCAGCCTGTCGATCAACCAGCTGCGCGCCCTGGTCGGCCGGGTTGCGGGTCTGAAGGGCGTCCGAGACGTACCGATGCCCGCGGGGCGCGGTTTCTTCTTCCGGACGGCCTTCCCCGCGCTCTGGCGGTTCGCTCCGATGAAACCCTTCCGCGGCGTCTACGCCCTGCTCGAGTTCGGCTGATCGAACGCGGCGTCAAGGTAGCGCACCGCCTCGGCCCTGCCCAGGCCCAGCGCTCGCGCTGCGTGGGCGTAGTCGTGCGCCGCGGCCGCCATCGCCGCATCGACCGGGTCCGAGCGGGCGACGAAAGTGCCTTGGCGCCCGCGGGTTTCGATGATTCCCACCTTCTCCAGCTCGCGGTAGGCCCGCGCCACCGTATTGACTGCCAGGCCTAACTGGGCGGCCAACTCGCGAACCGTCGGCATCCGGCTGCCCGCCCGCAGTGTTCCGTCGCGGATCGCCGCGATCACGCCGCCGCGCAACTGCTCGAACAGCGGGGTGCCGGAGCTGGGGTCCATCTGCAGCCACACACCTCTCAGTATCACCGAGAGCGGCTATGTTGGTGGTATGCGCATCGCGGTGCTCAGTGGGGCGGGGATCTCTGCCGAGAGCGGCGTGCCGACCTTCCGTGACGACGAGAACGGGCTGTGGTCGAAGTTCGACCCCTACGAGATCTCCAGCACCGACGGATGGAACAGCCACCCCGAGCGGGTGTGGGCCTGGTATCTGTGGCGCCACCATCTGGTCAAGCAGGTGCAGCCCAACGCCGGCCACTACGCTCTAGCGGCCTGGCAGGAGCATGCCGAGGTGACGGTGGTCACCCAGAACGTCGACGATCTGCACGAGCGGGCCGGCAGCCGCTCGGTGCACCACCTGCACGGCAGTCTCTCGGAGTTCTGGTGTGCCAGTTGCGGTTCGCAGTATCACGCGCCGCTGCCCGACATGCCCGAACCGGAGCTGGAGAAGACGCCACCCTCCTGCGAGTGCGGCGGGCTGATCCGGCCGGGCATCGTCTGGTTCGGTGAGCAACTGCCCGACGAGCCCTGGCAGGCCGCGGTACACGCCGTCACCTCAGCCGACGTTGTCGTGGTGGTCGGGACCTCGGCGCTGGTCTATCCGGCGGCCGGACTACCCGAGTTGGCGCTGGTGCGCGGCACCCCGGTGGTCGAGGTCAATCCCGAGGCGACCCCGCTGTCCGGCTCGGCCACCCTGACGGTGCGCGAGCCCGCCGGCACGGCGCTGCCCGGCCTGCTGGACCGGTTGACCGCGTTGGGCTAGGCACCTTTGAGCGCCCGCCCGACCGCGACCTCCGAAACCGGTATCGGTACCCAGGCCGGGAAGGCCCGTTGGTGGCGCGCGGCGACGACGGTGAACCCCGCGGCACGGATCGCTCCTTCGGTATCGCGGTGAGTGTGGCAGTTGCCCGCAAGACGTGGCCACACCGTCGCGTCGGCCAGTCTCTGCAGGCCGCCGCGCCAGCCGGGGCTGGCGACATGTTCGAAGAAACGCAGCTGACCCTCGGTTTTGAGCATCGAGTACAGCTGGCGCAGAACAGCGCTCAGGTCACCGACCGAGCACAGCACCAGTGAGCAGACGACCGCATCGAAGGGTTCGGTGTCGGGCAGGGTCTCGATGGTCGACTCGATGACGGCGACCGGGACCGGCGCGGTGGCGGCCGCCTCCCTGGCCCTGGGTGCAAGCTGGATCTCCGGCTCGAGTGCGATCACCTGCCGTACCGCTGTCGGGTAGTGGGCGAAGTTGGCTCCGGTTCCGGCCCCCACCTCCAGCACACGACCGGAGAGACCGGCAAGGTTCTCGGCGCGTAGCCGTTGCAGCAGCGGGGTTTCGTGAGCGCTCAGCAGCATCCACAGGCGGGCGAAAAAGGGGTGGTCGAGCGTTTGGGCCATGGTGCTCCTCGCGTCGGATCACTCGGTTGAGCGCACTGCCACCGCCGAGCGTGCACCGGATCCGGTCGACGGCGCGGGACCGCCCTCGCTGAGCCCGAAGCGCTCGTGCAGACGCGCCAACGGCTTGGGCGCCCACCAGTTCCACTTCCCCATCACCTGCATGAAAGCCGGCAGCAGCGCCATCCGCACCAGCGTCGCGTCGACGACGACCGCCAGCGTCGTTCCGAGCCCGAAGATCCGCATGAACGACACCTGTGCGGCGATCAGCGCCGCGAAAGCGATCGCCATGATCAGCGCGGCCGCGGTGACCACGCGGCCGGTGCGCGCCAAGCCCAGCGCCACACTTTCGTCGCTGTCGGCACGAGTCTGCGCCGAGTCCAGCCAGAACTCCCGGATGCGGGCCAGCAGGAACACCTCGTAGTCCATCGACAGGCCGAAGGCGACGCAGAACAGCAGCATCGGCATGTTCGCTTCCATGGTTCCGGTGGGAATCGTGCCGAGCGCGCCGAGATGGCCGTCCTGGAATACCCAGACCAGTGCCCCGAAGGCGGCCGACAGCGAGAGCACGTTGAGCACGATCGCTTTGAGCGGCAGCAGGAGGCTGCCGGTGAGCAGGAACAGCAGCACGAAGGTGACCCCGCCGATCAGCGAGAGCACCAGCGGGATCCGCGATGTCACCGCCGCGACGTTGTCGCGATTGACCTGCGCGCCGCCCCCGATGAGGACCTCCCGACCGGCGGGCTCGGCCACCGCGTGCAATCGGTCGAGCTGAACCCGCGACGCCTCGGAGAACAGCGGAACCGTACTGCGCACCGACAGCAGCGCGCTGCCGTCGGCGATGCCGGTCGGCGCCGAGGGCGGACCGACCCTCTCCCCGCCCACGAAGGTCCCGCCGGGAGACGACACCAGCGAGACATCCGGGACCCGCGACAGGTCGGCGGCGTAACGGTCGAATTCGGCCGGGGTGGCGTCGCCGGCGTCGGGGATCACCATGCTCACCGCGGTGTTGAAGTTGCTGGCGAAGTCGTTGCGCAACTGGTCGCCGACCTGATGTGACGATGCGCTGCGGGGAAGCACCCGGTCGTCGGGGTTGCCGAACTCGATGCGCAGGAACGGCAGTCCGAGAACCACCAGCGCCGCGATGATCGCGGTGCCGATCGGGATGGCGCGGCGCATCACGAACTTCGTCGAGCGGTACCAGAACTGCTGCTGCACCGGCCGTACTGCCGGCTCCGGCCGGCCCAGCACCCGGCGCAGCAGCCGGCGGATGTCGAAGGAGTCCAGCCGGTTGGCGAGCACGACGATGGCCGCGGGTGTGACGATGACCGCGGCCGCCGCCGCGAAGGCGACCGTCGCAATACCGGAGTAGGCGAAGGACTTCAGGAAGTACATCGGAAAGACCATCAGCGCCGAGAGCGACAGCGCGACCGTTACCGCGGAGAACAGCACGGTGCGACCGGCGGTGCACATGGTGCGCACCAGCGCGGCGGCCGGGTCGGCACCGCCGGCGATCTCGTCGCGGTAGCGGCTGAGGATCAGCAGCGTGTAGTCGATCGCCAGGGCCAGCCCGAGCGCGGTGGTGATGTTCAGCGCGAAGATCGACACGTCGGTGAAGTGGGTGATCACCCGCAGGACCGCCATCGCGCCGAGGATGGCCATCAGACCGACCAGCATCGGCAGCCCTGCGGCGATCAGTCCGCCGAAGACCCAGATCAGCACGGCGAAGCTCAGCGGGACCGCAATCGCCTCCATCCGGATCAGGTCGCGCATGGTCTGCTCGTTGATCTGCTTGTAGATCATCGCCGTGCCGCCGGCCCGGATGGTCAGCCCGCCGCGGTCCCCGCCCACCTGCTCGACCAACTCGGCGGCGTAGTCCTGCGCCTTGTCCTCGCCGCCGGCGAGGGTCGCCACGATCAGGCCCGTCCTGCCGTCCCGGCTGAGCAGCTCGGCGGCGGCGGCCGGCGGGGAGGTCCAGGGCGAGGCCACGCTCATCACCCGGGGCGAGGCGTCGAGGACCCCGACGATCCCGGCGCCGGTGGCCCGGGCCGGCCCCTCGGCCGCCCCGGCCGGGTCGGTCACCGTGATCAGAAGCTGCTGGTTGCTCTGCCCGAACTTCTCGGCGAGCAGCCGCGCAGCCTGGAACGACTCCGAGGTCGGGTCGGCGAATCCCCCGGCGGAGAGGTGGTTGGCCACCGGGATCCCGAACACCGCGGCCAGCGCCATGACCAGGACGGCGAGCGCCAGGATGCGCCGCGGCCAGCGAATGGCCAGTTCAGCGGTCCGCCGCAGCACAGGTGCCATCCTTCCTGCCGTCCAGCAAACTTCTCGTCACGTCCAGTCTGGACAGGCCCACCGGGGTGGTCAACCGGTACCGGGCGCGGTCACCCGCCGGTAAGGATTGCCACCATTTTCCGAATCGTGACTCAATGATTCCTTAAAGGAAACTAATAGGGTCAGGGGCATGTGGATCGACGACTCCAGCGACGTGATCAAGGGCGACTTCGACGCCCTTTATCACGGCGACGTCCTCGTGGAGGGTGACACCTCCGAGCAGTTCGAGGAAACCCCGCTGGCCAACGCCAGCTGACAGGTCAGGCGGCCGCCCCACGGGGCCCGCGACCTGGTTGAGGTGTACCCGTTTTTCCGGTGCCCGCCGTCAGGCGGGCACTTTTGTGTGAGCAGCGCTGACCATCCCAGCCAGCCGCCCGGTGATGATCTCCTCGGCCTCGGCGACGATCCGGCCGACCAACTCCCCGACCGTCGGGATGTCGTTGATCAGGCCCATCGCGGTGCCCACCGACCAGATGCCGGCGTCGAGGTCGCCCTCGTCGAAGACCCGCCGGCCCCGGATACCCGACACCAGGTCCTGGACGTCGCCGAACTGGCCGCCGCCGTTGAGGATCTCGACCACTTCACGGGAGACCGCATTGCTGGCGACCCGTGCGGTGTTGTGCAGGGTGCGGAAGATCAACTCGGTGCCGCGCTCGTCGCCGGCGACGATCGCCTCTTTGACGTTCTGGTGGATGCAGGACTCCTCGGTGCACATGAAGCGTGACCCCATGTTGATTCCGTCGGCACCGAGGGCGAGGGCGGCCACCAGCCCGCGCGCGTCGGCGAAACCGCCGGAGGCGATCATCGGAATCTCGATCTTGTCGGCCGCCGCGGGAATCAGCACCAGTCCGGGGATGTCGTCCTCACCCGGGTGACCCGCGCACTCGAAGCCGTCGATGCTGATGCCGTCCACCCCGAGGCTCTGGGCTTTCACGGCGTGGCGCACCGAGGTGCACTTGTGCAGCACCTTGATCCCGTTGTCGTGGAACATCGGCAGGTGCGGGGCGGGGTTGGAGCCGGCGGTCTCCACGATCGTGATTCCCGCATCGACGATGACCTGCCGATACTCGTCATAGGGCGGGGGGTTGATCGCCGGCAGGATGGTGAGATTGACTCCGAAGGGCTTGTCGGTGAGGTCGCGGGTCTTGGCGATCTCGTTGGCCAGGTCCTTCGGCGTGGGCTGGGTCAGAGCGGTCAGGAAACCCAGAGCGCCCGAGTTGGCAACGGCGGCAACGAGTTCGGCCCGCCCGACCCACTGCATGCCACCTTGTGCGATGGGATGCTCGACACCGAACGTCTCAGTGAACTTCGTCTTCAGTACCTTTTTCACAGCCATCAGAACTCCTTGACTATCGCGGTGCCATCCGGATGGCGCCGTCGAGGCGGATCACCTCGCCGTTGAGCATCGGGTTCTCCACGATGTGTACCGCAAGGGCGCCGTACTCGCTGGGCTTGCCCAGCCGGGAGGGGTGGGGAACCTGCGCGCCGAGGGAGGCCTTCGCAGGCTCGGGCAGGCCCGCCAGCAGCGGGGTGTCGAACAGTCCCGGCGCGATGGTGACCACCCGGATCAGCTTGTCGGCGAGGTCGCGGGCAATCGGCAGTGTCATGCCGACCACACCGCCCTTGGATGCGGAGTAGGCGGCCTGGCCGATCTGGCCGTCGAACGCGGCGACCGAGGCGGTGTTGATGATCACCCCGCGCTCCGCGCTGGTGTCGGGGCCGATTGGGTCGGTCCGGGCCATCCGCTCGGCGCCGAGGCGCAGCACGTTGAATGTGCCGACGAGGTTGATGTTGACGATGCGGGCGAACTTCCTGAGCGGGTAGACCCCGCCCTTGCCCAGCACGCGGATCGCGTCCCCGGTGCCCGCGCAGTTGATCACGATGCGCACCGGCCCCATCGACTCGGCCACGTCGAAGGCTCCGGCCACGGCGTCCTCGTCGCACACGTCGGCCGCCACGAATCGGGCCCGCTCGCCCAGATCCCGGGCCACCTGCTCGCCGTCGGAGGTCGGCAGATCCAGGATGAGCACCTTCGCGCCCTCGTCGAGCAGAGCCCTGGCGGTCGCCAAGCCCAGTCCGGAGGCACCGCCGGTGACGACCGCGACCGCGTCCTTGATCTGCACAGCGGTTGTTTCCTTCCCTCGACCCACTCGACCTACTGGTTGGTCGGGGACTATACCCAGTCGCCTGAGACCGCGTCGTTGTCCTGTCCCGGCGCCCGCGGCGGGGTCGGCTTGTCGGGTGCGGTGCGGGAGAACCGCGGGGCCGGCATCGGGAAGACGCCGCCGTTCTCGGCGTAGAAGCCGTCCCGCTCGGCGTTGTGCGGCTCGGTGTCGATCTCGGCGAAGCTCAGCACCGGGGTGACGCAGGCGTCGCTGCCGGCGAAGACCTTCGCCCAGTGATCACGATCCCGCGCGGCGAAGGTCTCGGTGAGGATCGCACGCAACTCCGGCCAGCGGGTGACGTCGTTCTGCGCGGGCAGCCCCGCGGGGTCGAGGCCCAGCTTCTCGAGCAGCTCGGCGTAGAACTGCGGCTCGATGGATCCCACCGCGACATAACGGCCGTCGGCGCACTCATAGGTGTCGTAGTACGGCGCACCGGTGTCGAGCATGTTCGTGCCGCGCACGTCGCTCCACAGGCCGGTGTGCCGGAAGGCGAACATCATCTGGGCCAGCACCGCCGACCCGTCGACCATCGCGGCGTCGATCACCTGGCCCACCCCGGAGTGCTCGCGTTCGTAGAGCGCCGAGAGGATCCCGACCAGAAGGAACATCGATCCGCCGCCGAAGTCACCGACCAGGTTCAGCGGCGGGACGGGGCGTTCATTCACCCTGCCGATGGCGTGCAGCACGCCGTTGAGCGAGATGTAGTTGATGTCATGGCCGGACTGCTGGCTGCGCGGACCGGTCTGCCCCCAGCCGGTCATCCGCGCGTAGATCAGCCGCGTGTTGCGCGCGGCGCAGTCCTGCGGGCCCAGACCGAGCCGTTCGGTGACCCCGGGCCGGAAACCCTCGATGAGCACGTCGGCCTTAGCGATCAGGGCCAGCACCCGCTCGCGGTCGTCGGGATCCTTGAGGTCGGCGGTGACCGAACGGCGATTACGCAGCAGAAAGTCCCTGCTGGGTCCCGGATTGGGGATCTTGCTGGGGCGCTCGACGCGCACCACGTCGGCACCCAGGTCGCCGAGGATCATCGCCGCGTGCGGTCCCGGACCGATCCCGGCAAGTTCGACGACCCGTAAACCCTTCAGTGGTCCAGCCATGACTGCATCAACCCTTCCGCCCTGCGAACACGATCATCTTTGCACCGGGTCTACTGTGCAGCCATGACCTATGCCGGCATCCCGGATCTGACAGTCTCACTCGACGACGGGGTGCTGTCGGTGACCCTCAACCGGCCGGACAGCCTGAACTCGCTGACCGCGGCCATGCTGGAGACCGTCGCCGACACCCTCGAACATGCCGCCGGGGACGCGCAGGTGAGGGTCGTGCGGTTGAGCGGCGCCGGGCGCGGCTTCTGCTCGGGAGCGGGGATCGGCGCCGACGACCAGGCCGCCCGCGCGGCCGAGCCGGCGTCGACGGCCGACTCGGTGCTCGCCGCGGCGAACCGGGCGGTGCGGGCGATCACCGACTTTCCCAAGCCGATCGTTGCCGTCGTGCACGGACCGGCCGCCGGCGTCGGGGTCTCGCTCGCCCTGGCCTGTGACATCGTTCTGGCGGCCGAGTCGGCGTATCTCCTGTTGGCGTTCACCAGGATCGGGCTGATGCCCGACGGCGGGGCCTCGGCACTGGTGGCCGCGGCGATCGGCCGGATCCGGGCGATGCGGATGGCGCTGCTGGCCGAACGCATCCCGGCCGCCGACGCGCTCGCCTACGGCTTGGTCAGCGGGGTGTATCCGGACGGAGAGCTCGACGCCGGCGCGGCACGGGTGATCGAGAAACTGGTGTCCGGACCCGCGGTGGCGCTGCGCAAGACCAAGCAGGCCATCAACGCCGCCACCCTGATCGAGCTGGATGCGGCGATCGCACGCGAGACCGAGGGTCAGCACCAGCTGCTCGGCTCGCGCGACTTCGTCGAGGGCACCCGGGCGTTCCAGCAGCGGCGGCCGGCCGAATTCACCGACTCCTGAGCTCAGGTCACAGCCCGAAGATCGGCGGCAACGCCAGCACCATGATCAACCCCCACACCAGGTGCGTCAGATACGGCGCCAGCACGCCCCCGGTGGCGCGGCGCTCCAGCGCGCAGACGGTGCCCAGGATCGCCGCCGCGACACCCAGCATGAGGTTGCCGCTGGCGGAGATCGCGACCACGTAGAGCAGTGTCGAGATCACCACCGGATAGAAGTCGCCGAGGGCGGTGTAGAGCGCGCCGCGGAAGAACAGTTCCTCGGCGACGCCGTTGACGAGGGTGATGAGCACGATCAGCGCCAGCGGTCCGAAGTTGGTGTAGCGCAGCACCCGGTCGATCAGTTCGGCCACCGGGGGGATCTCCCGGGCGACCAGCCCGCCGGCCAGGAACACCGCGCCGAGCAGCAGTCCGACGGTCACCCCGGTGATTACCGGGCGCTGGTTGCGGCCACGCCACTTGATCCGGCCCAGGTGCAGCGGTCCGGACACGAACGCACCCAGCACCCAGACCCCCGCCAGCGACAATGTCAACCAGTAGAAGGACGGGTCGCCAGGCCTGGTTCGCAGCGACAGGCTCAGCAGGATCGCGCCGGCCACCAGCACGACGCAGACGACCAGGCGGCGTCGGCGGATCACCGACGGCCATTCCTGGTGTGGCCGCGCGACCTTACCGGCTGCCTCGCGGATCTCTTCAAGCATGGTCAGACGGCCCTCCGGCGAATCCGACTGGACATTTGCGTCACCTGCCTCGAACCCATGGTGACACAGGACGCACGTCGGCTTGCGCTGGGTTGCGGGTCATGCCGACCGGGACGATGTGGCCTGAATCGCCATTTTTGGGTAACGAAATGCCCCCGCTCTACGATCCCACAGATGGCGCGGCACGCTGCCGCGTTCCTACCGATACCCAGGAGAAGCCGACGTGAGCAGTACCAAGACCCTCGGCGTTGTCGCCGCGATCGCTGCGATCGCCGCCGCCGCGGTGATCCCGACGGCGCTGACGGCCCACGCCGAACCGACCACACCGACCACACCGGCTGAGCCGGCGACCGCCGAAACCGAACTGGCGGTCCCGCCGCCGATGAACGTCCCCGACCCGCAGGGTCCGGGCTGCGACGCCTACCGCAACGAGATTCCCGGCGGGGCCGGATCGTTCGCCTCGATGGCCAGCCAGAAGGCCTCGCAGGCCATCGCCAACAACCCCGATCTGAGCACCTTCAGCGCCGCGATCTCAGGCCGGCTGAACCCGGACGTCAACGTGATCAAGGCGCTCGACGGCGGCCCCTACGTGGTCTTCGCCCCGACCGACGCCGCCTTCTCCAAGCTCGACGCCGAGACCATCGCGACTCTCAAGTCCGATCCGACGGTGCTGCTGCCGCTGCTCTACTACCACATGGTGCTGGGCTATCTGGGGCCCAAGGACGTCGCGGGCAAGATGCCCACCCAGGACGGCCGACTGGTCCTGGTCACCGGCGAGGGCGGGGACGTCAAGGTCAACGACGTCGCCAAGCTCACCTGTGCGTACACCGCGCGGGGCGCCTACATCTACATGATCGACACGGTGCTGACCCCGCCGAGCGACGAGGACCCCACCGCCGCAACCACCTCGACGACGGCCACCTCCACGACGGCTACCTCCACGACGGCTACCTCCACAGCGGCTACCTCAACAACGGAGGCGACGGCGACCGAGACGGCCACGGAGACGGTGACCGAGACGGCGACCAGCGAGGCCACGACCAGCGCCAAGCCGGCCGCCTAAGCGCCGTCCTCAGCGCGCCTTCCAGACCGGCGCACGCTTCTCGGCGAAGGCCAGCGGCCCCTCGCGGGCGTCCTCGGAGCGGATCAGGGCGGCGATCTCCCGGTTGGACCGCTCCCACCGGGGCGTCTCGTCGGCGATCGCCCCGTGGTCGGCGCCGGCCGCGACGCGCTTACTGGCCTGCACGGCCAGCGGCGCGTTGACGGTGATCCGCCCGGCCAGGGCGATCGCGGCTTCCAGCACGGACACCTCGTCGTCGACGATCTCGTTGACCAGGCCCCAGCGCAGCGCCTCCTCGGCGCTGATCGGTTCACCGGTCAGCAGCAGTCGCATCGCCACCTTGCGCGGCAGTTGATCGACGATGCGGAACACCCCGCCGGCTGCCGCGATCAGGCCCCGCTTGACCTCCGGCAGACCGAACGTCGCACTGCGGCGCGCCACCACCAGGTCGCTGGCCAGCGCCAGTTCAGTGCCGCCACCCAGCGCGGTCCCGTTGACCGCCGCGATCGTCGGCTTGTCGATGAAGTGGGACACGTAGCCCGCGAAGCCCCATTCGGGGTGCTCGGGGTGGAAGATGTTCTCCCGCCGCGCCAGTGCCTTCAGATCGGCGCCGGCGCAGAACGACGCCTCCCCCGCACCGGTGACCACGACCGCCCAGATCTCGGCGTCGTCGTGCGCCTGCTGCAGCGCGTCGCCCAGGCCGGTGCTGACCGCCTGATTGACCGCGTTACGCGCCTCGGGCCGGTTGAGGGTGATGACCCAGATGTTGCCCCGCCGCTCCGTGGTGACTGCCGGGGCGGCGCCGTCGTCGGCCATCCTCAGAGCAGTTCGAGGATCGTCGCGTTGGCCTGGCCGCCACCTTCGCACATCGTCTGCAGTCCGTACCGGATGTTGTTGTCGCGCATGTGGTGAAGCAGCGTCGTCATGATCCGCGCACCGGAGCCACCGAGCGGGTGGCCCAGCGCGATGGCGCCGCCGTTGGGGTTGAGCTTGCGCTCGTCGGCGCCGATCTCCTTCAGCCACGCCAGCGGCACCGGGGCGAACGCCTCGTTGACCTCGAAGACGCCGATGTCCTCCAGACGCAGGCCTGACTTCGCCAGAACCTTCTGGGTGGCCGGAATCGGCGCGGAGAGCATCATCACCGGATCCGCACCGGCCAGGGTGGCGGTGTGCACCCGCGCGATGGGCTTGCACCCCAACGCCTTCGCCTTCTCCGCCGACATGAACAGCAGCGCCGCCGAGCCGTCGGAGATCTGCGAGGAGTTCCCGGCGTGGATCACGCCGTCCTCCTTGAAGGCCGGCTTGAGTCCGGCCATCTTCTCCAGGGTGCTGCCCAGGCGGATGCCCTCGTCCTTGAGGACCGTCGTGCCATCGGGATCCTTGATTCCGACGATCTGGTCGTCGAACGCGCCGGAGGCCTGCGCGGCTCCGGCCTTCTCGTGGGAGTCCAGTGAGAACTGGTCGAGATCGGTGCGCGACAGCTTCCACTTCTCGGCCATCATCTCGGCGCCGATGCCCTGGTTGGGGGTGCGGTCGTAGCGCGACTTGAATCCGGCGGAGTACGGGTTTCCGCCGTTGGCCAGCGACGCGCCCATCGGCGTGCGCGTCATCGACTCCACTCCCCCGGCGACCACCGCGTCGTAGTGCCCGGCCACCACCCCGGCCGCGGCGAAGTGCACCGACTGCTGGCTCGACCCGCACTGGCGGTCGACGGTAACCCCGGGCACGGTTTCCGGCCAGCCGGCGGTCAGCACCGCCGTGCGGGCGATGTCCAGCGCCTGCTCACCGGCCTGCATGACGCAGCCCCAGATGACGTCGTCGACCACCTCCGGGTCGATCCCGGCGCGCTCCGCGAGGGCGTTGAGCACCTGCGCGGACAACTCCGCCGGGTGGACGCCGGCCAGGCCGCCGTTGCGCTTGCCGACCGGTGAGCGCACTGCTTCGACGATTACCGCATCCGCCATCGGACGTTCTCCTTCGTTGTGGGGGTGATGAGTCGATTCTGACGATCAACCAACCGTTCGGTCAACGCGGGTCCGGGTGCACCGGCAAGTCGTCGTCCCAGGGCTGACGAACGACCATGTCGGCGACCTCGACGTAGCCGCTTTCGAACTCACCGGTGGCGGCATCGACCAGCCGGTAGCGCTGGGTGCGCCGGTGGATCGGCTGGGCGTCGAGCAGCACCACCCGGACCTCGCCGGGTGCGAATCCGCAGCGCCGCTGCAGAGCGGCGATCAACTGCTCGTTGTGCAGATGACCGTCACCGAAATTCCAGCCCATGGCGGTGCTGCAGATGCGCTCACCGTCGGTGATCGCGTAGTCGTTTTCGTCGTGCCCGGCCATCGCCCGGTGCACCAGGGTGAACAGCGCCCTGCCGTGGGTGTTGAAGCCGCGGAACGCATAGCCCATGTAGATCGGGATCTGCGCGGCCTCGGCACTGCCGTAGAAGCGCTCCAGTTGGGCGGCCGGCATGCTGGCGATCGCGACAACGCCGCCGGCGATCTTCTGCTCGGCTGAGGGCTTGATGCACCACATCGAAGTGTCCCAATTGCCGGCGTAGTAGCGCATGCCGGGCAGGAACGAGATCTTGCGCGGTGCCAGGTTGCCGGTGACGACGATCCCCGCCATCACCGCGACGAGGATGACCGGCAGTGGATTGCTGATATCGGACAGCCCGACGTCGGCGTGGCCGACGAAGAGCGCGAGCACGCCGAAGATCATGAAGACGTTCCATTCCAGCGGCACGCCCATCGGGATCGCGCTCAGGATGCCGAGGTGGAAGCACACCATCACGAAGGCGGCCACCGCGGTCGGCCAGCCGCCGTGGGAGAACAGCAGCACCAGTGGCACGCACATCTCGATCGCGGTGCTCACGTGGGCGACGGAGCGGGAAAGCCGGCCGGGCCGCAGGTCGTCGGGGAAGTGCTCGAAGAACCTGCGCTTCAGGGCCCGGGGCCTGATCACCGGGCTGTTGGACATCATCGTGGAGATCACGAACGGGAAGTGCTTGTTGAGCTTGGAGGTGGCCGCCCCCATCCAGATCACCACGCAGGCCAGCTTGGCGGCGATGATCACGTTGAGCCCGCCGAACAGGAAGGCCGCCACGAAGGGGGCGTACACCTCGCCGCGGGCGGCCAGGAAGATGGTCTTGTCCCGCAGGCCCAGCACGGCCAGCAGAACGAGCGCCGTCACCGACTGCCACGCCGGCAGCAGGCCCACCTCGGTGCCCAGCGCCGGGTCCGGCCCGGTGCCGTCGGAGAGCAGCGCGACCAGTAGCACCACCAGCAGCGCCCCGTAGAGCACGACGTCGACCGGCGTCCGGTTGTCACCCCGGGTCAGTGGCACCCGCTGAGGCCATGGCGGCAGCCGGATCGTGTCGGGACGCAACCAGTACAGGATCGACCCCATCGGCGGGAAGAACCGGTTGTTCAGCGGACCGAAGCCGCAACCCAGCCCGATCACTTCGAACAGGATCGTGTACAGCACGACCTTCTGGAACACGATCGGCTCGGTCCACCACGACCCGACATTGCCCAGCCCGTCGATGCCTTTCGTGGCGAGCGCGAACAATGCCGCGAGAAGGATGTAGAGCAGGATCTTGACGACGTAGAACAGGTGCAGCGCCACCGGCGTGCCGAACCCGACCTCGGCCCAGTGCTTGGCCATCGGCCGGATCTTCTCGGCGCGGGTGCCCCGGCTCCACTGCTCGAAGTCGACGACGGGCACTTCCTGCCTGAGGAATCCCATGGGTCATTCCTAGCCGCCGAGCGTGGGGCCCCCGGGGGGGTGTGGGAGGCGACTCACGCGGTGGGGCCC
>NZ_JBJTCF010000096.1:0-9253 GCF_046091765.1 Mycobacterium sp. | reverse complement strand
GCCAACCTGTCGATCGCCCAGGACATGGGCAAGTACGTCGACAGCTTCACCTGGCGCGGGGACCCTCCGCGCTGAGGAGCTTGTCCTCGGGGTCCGGCAGCTAACCGCCGGTGATGACGTTGCCCGGCAGCGCGGTCGGAGCCGCGGGCGCCTTGACCGACGGTGAGAAGGAGCTACCGCCCGGCTCGATGCGGGGCGCCTTCTCGGTGGGCTGCGGGCTGTTCTGCGTGCCGGGTGCACTGGTCTGCGTCGGCGCCTTGGTCTCGGCGGGCTTTTCCTTGGTGGTGCTGCAGGCCGAGAGCCCACCCATTCCGATGAGTGCCGCGACACCGGCGGCGAGCGCGATCTGACGCGTTGAACGAACTGACCCCATGGTCGTTACTCCATTTTCTGTGCTCTGGACCCGGACGGGCGCAACTTTTCGATGATACGTGACCGTCCGTCACCCGGTCTCGACCCGCACCGGCGGGGATTCCCGGGCCCGCCGCCGCGCCTGCCGCGACGAGGTCCGCGCCGCACCGCCGCAGGCTGGGCAGAACGGCATTTCCGGAACTACCCGCAGGCAATGCACGCACAGCGACGGCTGCTCTGTCGCTGCGTCGGGCAACTCGTGCAACAGCGCGATCTGCAGCCCGATCCGCAGGCACAGCACCGCAACGACGGCCAGGGTCAGCGTGGCTGCCAACTCGGTGACCCGGGGAAACTGGGCGGCGTCGATCGTCCACACCGCCAGGTAGGCGATGGCCGCTGCCGCGGTCGCGGTTGCCAGTGCGACGCGCGGACGGCGGGGGCCGAAACCGGCCCGGCGGGCGGGCCGGAACCACAGGCAGACGCCGAACAGACCACCCAGCGTGACCGTGATCACCGGATCGACAACGCCGTAGAGCACCGATTCCTCCAGCAGCCGCGTTGCGCTCAGGTTGTCGAGCAGTCCCGACGTGAATTGCGGCGCCAGCCACGTCAGGGTCCCCGCGACCATGTACGTCAGCGCGGCCAGTGCGCCGAGGGCGAACCCGTCCAGCGATTCGCGGGCCGGCAGATGCAGCAGCCGCACCACCGCCGCGGGCGCCAGCATCAGCACCGCACCGCCGGCGGTGATCGCCAGTCCGATGCTGAGCGTCTTCTCCAGCGCCAGGCCAGCGACGGTCGGAACGCCGTACCAGCTGGCGACAAGTCCGCCGGTCCAGATCCACCACGCCACGCTCAGAACCGCTCCGAGGATGATCGCGGTGGCCAGGATGTGCACCGGAATGTCGCGGAAGGCACCGGACTGCCACAGGTAGAGCCCGAACAGCAGGGGCAGTCCGAGAGGGGCGAGTATGACCAGCCCGTCGAGATACCGGAGCAGCGACAACGCCACCAGCCCAGCGGCCAGCACGATCATCGCCAGCCGGAAGGGCTTACGGGTCAGGTCGCCCAGTCCGGGGAACAGCGCACTGGTGGGTGTCGGCAGCAGGAGTCGCTCGCGGGGTGCGGGGGCGAAGACCGAGGGCCGCAGCAGCTGTCGCCAGTAACCGATGGGCGCGTCGAGAGCCGCGCCGCAGTGACCGCCGAACTGCGCGTCGGGAACTTCGGTCAGGCAGGCGGGGCAAGCCCTGCGCGGCGCCGCGTCGCCGTCCACGCTCGTGTCCGTCATCGGGCCCACGGTAGCGCAGCTGTCCCCCAATCGGAGGACCGGCGATTCATCCACCCGGAGGGCTCATCGGGGGACAGCAGGCCACGCGTTCGCCGGGGATTATTAGTGGTGGCGGCGACTTCCGGGGCGTTAAGAGACCCGAAACGCGCAAAGCCGCGGAAGTCGCCGCCACACCTGATCGGCGCTCCTCACCGACTGCCCGCCCAGCGGCCGACCTCAGCCTCCAACTCGGCACTGACCGCGCCGGCCAGCAAAACCGCCCGCCGGTCGGAGTCGACCCGGTGCCGGGATTCGGAGATGCACACCCCGATCCAGGTTCCCAAAACGTAGACGACGCCGATCCCCGCGACGGCGAAGGCGAAATTCATCCCGAACACCTCCTGAGGTCCCCAAGCTCACACCTGGGCGGGAGGGTATCGGCCCGCTCCGACACGTTTGGGCACCCGTTCCTGCCCGAGGGGCCATCGGGCACCCTCAAGTACCCTCGCCACGGGAAGGATTCCGCTATGTCGACTGCTTTACCTCTGTTCGGGGCCTCCGTCGCGGTGACCGGTGCCGCCCGCGGGATCGGGTACGCCACCGCCAAGGCGTTCATCGCCGCCGGAGCAACGGTGTTCATCGGCGACCTCGACGCCGATCTGGCCAAAGCCGCCGCCGCCGAGCTGGGTTGTGCCGGTGTGGGCCTCGACGTCCGGTCACGGGAGTCCTTCGCCGCGTTCCTGGCCGGTATCGAGCCACCGCTGCGGGTGCTGGTGATCAACGCCGGCAGCATGCCGGCGGGCCGTTTCGTCGAGGAGTCCGACGCCGTGACTGACGCGATCGTCGGTGTCAACCTCAGCGGTGTGCTGAACGGCACCAAACTCGCTCTGCCCGGCATGCTTGAACGCGGATCCGGTCACATCGTCAATGTCGCGTCCTACCTTGGTGTCGTGCCCGCCGCCGGGCTGGCCACCTACTGCGCGACCAAACACGCGGTGGTCGGCTTCAGCGAGGCGCTGCGCGACGAGCTGGCCGGCACCGGGGTCACCGTCACCGCGGTGCTGCCCTCGGCGGTGCGCACCGATCTGGTGTCGGGGGTCAAGC
Organism: Mycobacterium sp.; assembly: GCF_046091765.1. Classification (GTDB taxonomy): domain Bacteria; phylum Actinomycetota; class Actinomycetes; order Mycobacteriales; family Mycobacteriaceae; genus Mycobacterium. Next base: position 6,534 of record NZ_JBJTCF010000096.1, on the reverse strand, counting down.
TCGGCGGGTTTTTGCCGACCGTCGACCCCGAGGACATCGCTGAAGCCGTTGTCGCGTCCTGCCGGACCCGACCGGCGATCGTCGCGGTGCCGGGATGGATGCGCAGCTACGAGGCGGCCGCGGCGGTGGTGCCCGACCGTTTACTCGGGGCTGTTCGCGGCCGGCTCACCCGCGACCGGGTGCTGCGCCAACTCGACGGCGAGGCCAGGGCGGCCTACGACCGACGCATCCGCCGGGATGCCGGCGCGGACAAATCCTGAGGGTCTCTCGGTGACGACCGGCCCTCAACACCGGGTCGGGTCGATGTCCCTCTCGCGGGTCCGCATCGGCATGCCGTCGATCACGGCATAGATCGCCTGAAGATCCGGGACGGCGTCGACCCGCAGCTTCTCGCCGCCGTCTTTGCCGATGAGTACCACGGCGAAGCTGTTCGCGCCGATTCCGAACCCGGAGACCAACCGCTTCGCCTGGCTGGTGTCGACAACGTCGCCGTCGAGGGTGCTGGTTCCTTCGGTGAGGATCAGGCCGAGCACCATGTCGCGATCCGCGAAGTCACATCGACTGGCCTCGATGCCGCGCACTGTTTCAGCGAGCCGCGGATCGCTCTGCGTGGGCGCGAAAACCAGCAGGGGGCGGCGTTGCCACAGGTAGTCACTCAGTTCCGCGGCCGCGGCCTGAGCCGGCATGAGCGCAGCGCCGGCCGCCAGGAAGATCACGGCGAGTGCGCTTCGGGGGACGTGCCGGGAAAGGCGACCCCTGACCACGGGATATCTGGGGATATCACACCACCTCAGCACCGAGAACACGGCGAAGACCGGCGGCAGCCCGATCACCGATCTGGCCGAACACCAGCCGCAGGCCCAGATCGCCGACGCGCAGTACGCCGTTGAGGCGGAGGTCTGCGTCGTAGGTGACGACCGACCCGGTGCCGACGGGCTCGACGGTGATCCGGTCGATCGACGTGAACACGCTGTTGCGGGCCACCACGAGGAGGTTTCGCGGGGCGTCGTGCTCCTCGGTCACGTAGCGCAAGGTCAGGTCGCGGCCAGGGCCGACGACGGTGACGTCGAACACGTTGCCCGGGCCGCCGCCCGAGCCCTTCACTTGTCTGACAGCCTTCACGCCGGGATCCCACTCGGCGAAGTTGCGGAGGTCGGCCAGGTAGGCGAACGCCTCCTGCGGAGTCTTCGCGGTCCTCACCGTTGTCACGTAGCGCGCCATCGCAAGCCCTTCCGATGAAGTCCAGTGTTCGTCAGCGTAGTTTCGCCACCCGGGTGGCCGAACTCGCGTCGAGTTCCGCTCGGCGTTTTCCTTCTCCCTTAGTCGAAGCGACCTTTCCCTAAGTCGCCAGACCGGGAATCTGTGACAGCACCCATCCGGACACGACGATGTGGGCAAGCGTGATCGACACGGACAGCCGATGAAGCCGTTTGAAGCGGACCGTCGCACCAGTGTCTGTCGCGCGGTTGATAGCCGGCATGAGGATTTGGCGGGCCGGCACAGCGGTCAAGGCGATCGCTGCGAGAGCAACCGACAGCGATCGCGCGGAAGGCCAGACAAGCAGTGCTGCCACAGCCGCCGTCGCGATGACGAAGAGGTAAAAATGCGGGAAGGCGCGGCGAATGGTGGGACCCGCCGTCTCCATGGGTAAGGCCGAAAACACGAAGGCGGCGAACCCGAAAGAGTAGAGAGTCATTCCTCCGAAGAGCAGCGCCGTGACCAGAAGTGCCGCCGTCAGCATGGGCCACCTGGTCTTTCCTCGTGGTCTTTCCTCGTGCTTCGCGATCGGCTGCCGAGGCGCCGATCTGGAGTGTCCAGCCGGGCTTCCCTGCCGCTCACTCATCACGCTACCCGCGACCGCGCACAGCCCGGGGTGCCCTGCTGGCCTGGATGCCCGCCGATGGTGGCTGGTAGGTGGTCGGCTCGAACGTCGGGCGGGCCCACCATCCGGCCTGAGAGCGCTGCCGCGTCTGTTGGCAAGCACTAGGGTTCAGCTCGTGTATCTCCTGTGTTGCGGAGGCCGTAGCCCTGCGCCGAGCGGCCGGCTCGGGCTGTGACCGCCGCCGATGCGACGTCCGGCTCGGCTGAGGACCGCTACCACGGATTCCCGGACGGCTTCTTCACCCGGCTCGACGAGGATGACGACCGTCGCTTCTACGGCGAGGCGCGGCTGGTGCAGCACATCGACGACGGTGCGATCGCGGCCGTGCGTGACCTCTACGACGAGCTCGGCCTGCACGGCGAGGTGCTCGACCTGTGCAGCTCGTGGGTGTCGCATCTGGCCCAGACCCCGCAACGGCTGGTCGCGCTCGGGATGAACGCCCTCGAGCTCGACCGCAACCCGCAGGCGCACGAACGGGTGGTCCACGACCTCAACCGCGAGCCCGCGCTGCCGTTCGCCGACGCCTGCTTCGACGGGGCGGTGTGCACGGTGTCGGTGGACTACCTGGTCCGGCCCCTCGAGGTGTTCGACGAGGTGGCTCGGGTGCTGCGGCCCGGCGCGCCGTTCGTGTGCACGTTCTCCAACCGGTGCTTCCCGACCAAGGCGATCCGCGGATGGCTGGCCACCGACGACGAGTTCCATGTACAGCTGGTGGCCGAGTACTTCTACCGCTCGGTCGGTTGGGACGAGCCCCGCGCGCAGCGGCGTCCGACGCCGTGGCCGGGCGACCCGCTCTATGCCGTGTGGGCGCAGCGGTCCCGGCCGGGCGAGACGGTCCCTTAAACCCCGATCTCCCCACCTTGCCGCCAGACGGCCACCACTGCCGGGCGCGCCGTACCGTTGCCGCCCTCGGGCCAGCGGGAGAGCGGGTTGTCGAGGCTGTTGTCGTCGTGTTCGCCCGGATGCTGGACGCATACCGTCACCAGATCCGGCGAGATCGTCGGCCCGCACGTCTCCGCCCCGAGGGGGACGGTGAGGAACTGGCGGGTCTCGCCGCGGGCGGGGCCTTCCAGCGCGACGGCGAACAAGCCGTCATTGGAGCCCAGGGCGTTGCCGTCGGTGGCGATCCACAGGTTGCCGAAGGAGTCGAAGGTGAGGTTGTCCGGGCAGGAGATCGGGCTGACCTTGGACTTGTCGAAACCGCCGTAGTAGGTGTCCGCCGCGGCGGGATCGCCGCAGACGAGCAGCAGATCCCAGGTGAACGACGTCCCGGCGTGGTCGTCGGTGATCTCCAGGATCTGGCCGTTCTTGTTGTCGTTGCGCGGATTGGCCGCATCCGCCGCGGGCTTGTCGGGTGCGCCGCGCTTGTCGTTGTTGGTCAGCGCGACGTACACCTTGCCGGTCTTGGGATTGGCCTCGAAATCCTCGGGGCGATCCATCTTGGTCGCGCCCACCTGATCGCCGGCCAGTCGGGTGAACACCGCCACCTCTTGCGCCGACATCCCGTCGACGAGCGACTCCGCCTGCCCGTCGGGGCCTGAGCGCAGCAACGGAATCCAGGTTCCCGACCCGCGGAACGAGCCGTCGGCGGGCAGGTTGCCGGAGCCGTCGATCTGTGCGGCCGGGATGTCACTGGAGAGCCGGGCGACATACAGGGTGCCCTCGTCGAGAATCGTCATGTTGGCGGCTATCGCCGCGGGTTCGCGGCCGGGCTGGATCTTCTTGGCGGAGACGAACTTGTACATATAGTCGAATCGTTCGTCGTCTCCGGTGTAAGCGACGACGGTGCCGTCGGCGGTGACGTGGATCGTCGCGCCCTCGTGTTTGAACCTGCCCAGCGCGGTGTGTTTGACCGGAGTGGAGTTCGGGTCCCACGGGTTGAGTTCGACGACCCAGCCGAACCGGTTGGCTTCATTGGGTGTCGCGGTCAGGTCGAAGCGATTGTCGAAGGTCTCCCATCTGCGCTGGCTGGGTTCGACCTTGATGCCGTAGCGCTTCCACCGGGCGGCCGTTTCGGGGGAGGGCTCCGGCGAGGTCTCAGCCGCGCCGAAGTAGCTGTTGAAATTCTCCTCGCCGCTCAGAATGGTGCCCCAGGGCGTGACCCCGCCGGAGCAGTTGTTCACCGAACCGCTCACCGCCCGGCCCGTCGGATCGATTGCGGTGGTGACGAATTCGCTGCCCGCGGCTGGCCCGGTCAGCACGAACGGGCTGTCCGCGGTGATCCGCCGGTTGTAGCGGCCCAGCACCGGCGTGAGGCCGTCGGGGCCGCGTTCGACCTCGACGACCGAAAGGCCGTGAGCGGCGACGGCGACCTCAAATTGCTCGCGGGTCGGGTTGTCCTCGTCGTAGCCGGGGGACATGAACTGCTCGGTGGTGTACTCGTGGTTGACCACCATCAGGTACCGGTTCGGTGTGCCGGGGATCGGCAGCAGCCCGGCGAAGTCGTTGTTGAAGCCGAACTGCTGGCGCTGCGCCGCGGCGGTCTGGTTACCGACGTCGAAGCGCGGTGCGCCCGGAAGCACCGGGTCGCCCCAGCGGATCACCACGGCCTGCCGATAGCCGTCGGGGATGACGACCGCGTCCTCGCTGTTGGGCGCCACGGCGGTGAAGTTCATCCCGGGCGGGGCGGAATCGGGCGCCGCCGGGGCGGGCCGAGCCGCCTCGGTCGGCCTTGAACACGCGGCCAGCGCGGGTCCGGCGGTGACTGCCAGGACGGTGACTCCCGCGGCCTTAAGGAGCGAACGCCGCGACAGTGCTCGCCCGATCTCGCTGACGATGTCGCCGAAGTATTCGTTGTCGCTGGTGTTGGGCGCGGGGTGCGCACAGGCGTCACCGCAGCGGTAGCGGCAGGTGACCCGTTGCCGGGAGGAGCGTCCGTTATGGCTGACAAATATGTTGAGAGGCACCAGAACCATGTGTCGAAAATAGGCCCTCCGGACGAGCGCGGGGGAAGCGGTAGGTGAACGGCAGGCAAATCGTCTCGCCGGCGATCCCCGAAAGCCGCCCGGCGGGGCTAGTTTGAGGGCATGCGCGCGCTGGATCGGCCCACCCCCCGGATGCTGGCGATCGCGATGCTGGCCCTGATGTGGGCGCTGGGAGGCTGCGGGTCCTCGGGCACGCCGGGGGAGCCGGGTGCGCCGAAGGTGCTGAAAGTGATGTCGTTCAACATCTACGGCGGCGGCGTCAACGACGGCAAGCCCGTCGACGAGACGGTCGCGGTGATCCGCGCGGCGGGGGCCGACATCGTCGGGCTGCAGGAGACCCGGCCGGAGACCGACCCCTGCACGGCCCAGAGCTGCCCGCCGACCGGTGCGAGTGTCGCCAAAGCCATCGCCGACGCGCTGGGCTTCTACTACTACGACCAAACCCAGGACAACCCCGCCCTGTGGGCCAACGCCGTGATCAGCCGCTATCCGATCGGCGCTGCGACCAAGCACGACCTGGGTGTGCCGATCGATGTCGAGGGCCGCACCGTCTACGCCTACAACGTCCACTTCACCGACTACCCCTACCAGCCCTACCAGCTACTCAAGATTCCCTACGGCGAGGCGCCGTTTCTGACCAGTGGGGAGCAGGCCGTCGCCGCCGCCAAGGATGCCCGCGACCCTGCCCTGAAACTGCTCGCCGAGGATCTCACCGCCTCCGACGGCGCCGCGGCGGCATTTGTCTTCGGCGACTTCAACGAACCTTCGCACCGGGACTGGACCCAGCGTGCCGTCGCCGCCGGCAATCAGCCGATGGTCGTGGCGTGGCCGACCAGCTTGGCGCTGGAGCGGCTGGGGTTCACCGACGCGCTGCGCGCCGCCCACCCCGACGAGGTGGCCAAGCCGGCGTTCACCTGGACTCCCTCCACGGAGCGCACCGACCCGGCCGACCACCACGACCGGATCGACTACGTCCTGGTACGCGCAGGTCCGGGTGGCGATCGAGATAAAAAGGCCGTGGTCGAGGCGGCGTCGATCGTCGGGGAGAAAGCCCCCGAGGCCGACATCGTCGTCACGCCCTACCCCAGCGACCACCGCTCGGTAGTGGCCAGCGTCAGGTTCTGACTCCTCTGACCCTTAGGACCCCGGAGTGACGACGGTGGGGGCCCGAGTGGCTTTGATGCGCGGCTCAACCGGGTCGGCCGCCTCCTGACCGGAGTCGGCGGAGCCGACCGCCGAGCGCGGCTCCAGTTGCTCGGCGGATACCGGGGTTTCGGTCTCGGCCCCCGCCGCCCCCAGCGCACCCGGTACCCCCGGCGTTTCGGACGCCTCGGCCGCCTCGGCCGGCGCCGCCGACGGGGCCGGCGCGGGCGGGACGATCACGGTGGTGCTCGCGGGCGTGGTCCTCTGGACCGGGCGCAGCTTCTCCGGAGCGTCCCGGGAGTCATCCGGTGCCAACAGCAGCACTGTGGCCACCACCAGCGCGACTCCCGCAGCGCCGATCAGGGCCAGCAGCACGCCGGTCCTCGCGTACCAGGCGGTCGCAGGTGGTGACGACGCCAGCCCTGTCGCCTGCCCTGTCCCGCCGGGGCCGGCCCCGGGGGGATCCCAGTCCCACTCCCAGTCCCAGTCGGGGGCGACGCCCGCGAGCCTCGGCAGCGGCCCGGTGATCTCGGGATCCTCGACCCGCCACGCCGCGATGTCACCCTCCGGCAGGGCGTCGTAGGT
>NZ_JBJTCF010000095.1:0-13687 GCF_046091765.1 Mycobacterium sp. | reverse complement strand
CGGGTGCAGTGGCCGGCCGGTGTTGTCGGTGACGGACAGCGTGTCGGCGGGTCCGGTGATGGTGATGGCGCCGCGGTGGTGCATGCGGTGGTGATAGGGGCACAGCAGCACCAGGTTGGTCAGCTCGGTGGGCCCGCCGTCTTCCCAGTGCCGGATGTGGTGGGCGTGCAGTCCGCGGGTCGCGCCGCAACCCGGGACCGCGCAGCTGCGGTGGCGGTGCTCCAGCGCGCGGCGAAGCCGCCGGTTGACGGTGCGGGTGGTCCGCCCGGCGCCGATCACCCGCCCGTCGCGCGCGAACCAGACCTCGCAGGTCGCATCGCAGGTGAGGTACTGGCGCTCAGCGTCGGAGAGCAGCGGACCCAGGTGCAGCGCCCCGCTGCGCTTGTCGACGTCGACGTGCACCACCACCGTGGTGCGCTGCCCGTGCGGGCGCCGGGTGGCCTCGGCGTCCCAGCCGGCCTCGACCAGGCGCAGGAACGCCTCGGCGGTGTCGGGCATCTCCCGATCGCCGTGCTCGCTTTTCCACTCGGTGATCAGCGCGTCCAGATGGGACTGCAGCGCCGCGTCGAACATCGCCGCCTCGTCATGGGCAAGGGTGATCCGCCAGCTCGACCAGCGCTCACCGCAGGTCTTGGTGACCGAACGCTGCGGCTCGGGCCCAGGAGCCGGTTCCGGGCGCGGCTCCAGGCGCACCGCGGTGCGCAGCTGGTTGACCGTGGCCACCGCGGCCAGCTCGGCGTAGTGCTCATCGGAGCCCTGCCCGGCCCCCGCTGCGATCACCCCGACCTGATCCAGCGACAGCCGGCCCTCCCGCATGCCCTGCGCACAGCGCGGAAACTGCTCGAGCCGGCGCGCGACCGCGGAGATGGCGTGCGCGTTAGCCGATGACGAGCCGAGCTTCCAGGCCACCAACGCCGCCACCGAACGCGCACCCGTGCCACCCCAGAGCCCGTCGCGGTCGATCTCGGCGACGATCTCCACAATGCGCCCATCAATCGCGTTACGCTGCCCCGCCAGCTCCGCCAACTCACCAAAGAGCACCTCAAGGCGCTCACTGGTCGTCACAACGGCGGACATGACTACATCATCACAGCGGGGTACGACAGATTCAGTCCTCCGGGTTGTAGCCGAGGTTGGGACCCAGCCAGCGCTCGGCCTCGGCCAGGGTCCAGCCCTTGCGCTTGGCGTAGTCGGCGACCTGGTCCTGGGCCAGCCGCCCGACCACGAAGTACTGCGACTGCGGGTGCGAGAAGTACCAGCCGCTGACGGCCGCACCCGGCCACATCGCCATCGACTCGGTCAGCTCGATGCCGGTCCGCTCGGTGACGTCCATCAACTCGAACAGGGTCACCTTCTCGGTGTGTTCCGGGCAGGCCGGATAGCCGGGGGCGGGGCGGATGCCGGAGTATCGCTCCGCGATCAGAGCCTCGTTGTCCAGGTGTTCCTCGGGGGCGTATCCCCAGAACTCCTCGCGCACACGCTGGTGCATCCGCTCGGCGAAGGCCTCCGCCAACCGGTCGGCGAGTGACTCCAGCAGGATCGCGCTGTAGTCGTCGTGAGCGGCCTTGAACTCGGCGATCTTGTCCCCGCTCCCCAGCCCGGTGGTGACGGCGAAGGCGCCGACGAAGTCCGGGATCCCTGTTTCTTTGGGGCCGACGAAGTCGCCGAGGCTCCGGTTGGGGATACCGTCGCGATGCTCGCCCTGCTGGCGCAGGTTGCGCAGTGTGGCCAGAACCTTGGTGCGGGTCTGGTCGGTGTAGATCTCGATGTCTTCAGATCCGGGGCCGACCGCGTTCGCCGGAAAGAAGGCGATCACCCCGTTGGCCCTCAGCCACTTCTCCTTGATCAGGGTGTCGAGCATCTCCTGCGCGTCGTCGTAGAGCTTGCGGGCGGCTTCGCCGGAGACCGGGTTGTTGAGGATGTCGGGGAAACGGCCCTTCATCTCCCAGGCGTTGAAGAACGGCTGCCAGTCGATGTACTCGCGCAACTCGGCGAGGTCGTAGTCGGAGAACTCCCGCACTCCCGTGCCGATCGCGGGTACCGGCGGTGTGTAGTCGTCCCAATCGATCGGCGTCCGGTTGGCGCGGGCCTTGCCCAGGGTGAGCATCGGACGCTCGTTGCGCTGCGCGTGCCGTTCACGCAGGGATTCGTAGTCCTTCTCGGTGGCCTCCAGCAGGGCCGGGCGCTGCCTGTCGTCGAGCAGCGCGGCCGCCACCGGAACCGAGCGGGACGCGTCCTTGACCCAGATCACCGGACCGGACCGGCGCGGTGCGATCTTGACGGCCGTGTGGGCGCGGGACGTGGTGGCACCACCGATGAGCAGCGGGATGTCCAGTCCCTCCCGCTCCATTTCAGCCGCGAAGTTCACCATCTCATCCAGCGACGGGGTGATCAGCCCGGACAGCCCGATGATGTCGGCACCGTGTTCCTTTGCCGCATCCAAAATCTTCTGCGCGGGCACCATCACTCCGAGGTCGACCACGGTGTAGTTGTTGCACTGCAGCACCACCCCGACGATGTTCTTGCCGATGTCGTGGACGTCGCCCTTGACGGTGGCCATGATGATCGTCCCGTTGCTGTCGTCGGCGGTCAGGGCGCCGGACTCCTGCTTCTCCGCTTCGATGTAGGGCAGCAGATACCCGACGGCCTTCTTCATCACCCTGGCTGATTTCACGACCTGCGGCAGGAACATCTTGCCGGCGCCGAAGAGGTCACCGACGACGTTCATCCCGTCCATCAGCGGGCCCTCGATGACCTCGATCGGCCGGCCTCCGGCAGCGGCGATCTCGGCGCGCAGTTCCTCGGTGTCATCATCGACGTGCGCGTCGATCCCCTTGACCAGGGCATGGGTGATCCGCTCGCGAACCGGCAGGCTGCGCCATTCGGCGGCGGTGGGGTCCTCCGCCTTCTCCGTCTTGTTGAACCGTTCGGCGATCTCCAACAGTCGCTCGGTCGAATCCTCGCGACGGTTCAGCACGACGTCTTCGATGCGTTCCCGCAACTCCGGGTCGATCGAGTCGTACGGCACCAGAGCACCCGGGTTGACGATGCCCATGTCCAGGCCGGCCTTGATGGCGTGGAACAGGAACACCGCGTGGATCGCCTCACGGACCGGGTTGTTACCCCGGAACGAGAAGGACACGTTGGAGATGCCGCCGGAGATGTGCGCGGCGGGAAGGTTCTGCTTGATCCAGGCGCAGGCGTCGACGAAGTCGATGCCGTAGGTTGCGTGTTCCTCGATCCCGGTCGCCAACGCGAAGCAGTTCGGGTCGAAGACGATGTCCTCGGCCGGGAAGCCGACCTCGTCGGTGAGGATCCGGTAGGCGCGGTTGAAGATCTCCTTGCGGCGCTCGAGGTTGTCGGCTTGGCCCTGCTCGTCGAAGGCCATCACGACGACTGCGGCGCCGAACTTGCGGCACAGCCGCGCTTCGCGGACGAACTTCTCCTCACCCTCCTTCAGCGAGATCGAGTTGACGATCGGCTTGCCCTGCACGTTCTTCAGGCCGGTCTCCATGACCTCCCACTTGGAGGAGTCGATCATGAACGGGACTCGGCTGATGTCCGGCTCGGTCGCGATCAGTTTGGTGAACCGGTCCATCGCGGCGACGCCGTCGATCATGCCCTCGTCCATGTTGATGTCGATGATCTGCGCGCCAGCCTCGACCTGCTGCAGGGCGATCGACAGCGCGGTGTCGTAGTCACCGGCCTTGATCAGGTTGCGGAACCGGGCCGAGCCGGTGATGTTGGTGCGCTCACCGATGTTCACGAACAGCGAGTCGGCGGTGATGTTGAGCGGCTCCAGGCCGGAAAGCCTGGTGGCCAACTCGATCTGCGGCACGGTGCGCGGTGGTTTGCCCTCGACGACCTTGGCGATGGCGGCGATGTGCGGCGGTGCCGTCCCGCAGCAGCCACCGACCAGGTTCACCAGGCCGGCGTCGGCGAAGTCGGCGATGTAGCCGGCCTGCCGGTCCGGGGACTCGTCGTACTCGCCGAAGGCGTTGGGCAGCCCGGCGTTCGGGTAGCAGGAGACGAAGGTGTCGGCGATCCGCGACATTTCGGCGATATAGGGCCGCATCTCCGGCGCGCCCAGGGCGCAGTTGAGCCCGACTGCGATCGGCCTGGCGTGCCGGATCGAGTTCCAGAACGCTTCGGTGACCTGACCGGACAGTGTGCGCCCGGAGGCATCGGTGATGGTGCCCGAGATGATCACCGGCCAGCGGCGTCCGCGCTCCTCGAACAAGGTCTCGATGGCGAACACCGCCGCCTTGGCGTTGAGCGTGTCGAAAATCGTCTCGATGATGATCAGGTCGGCGCCGCCGTCGACGAGGCCGTTGGCGGCTTCGAGGTAGGCGGCGACCAGCTGGTCGTAGGAGACGTTGCGCGCACCCGGATCGTTGACGTCCGGCGAGATCGACGCGGTCCGGGTCGTCGGCCCGAGGGCGCCGGCGACGTAGCGGGGCCGGGCGGGCGTGCTGAACTCGTCGCAGGCCTCGCGCGCCAGGGTGGCGCCGGTGTAGTTCAGTTCGTAGCTCAGCTCGGCCATGCCGTAGTCGGCGAGCGAGACCGCGTTCGCGTTGAAGGTGTTGGTCTCCAGGATGTCGGCACCGGCCTGGAGGTACTCGCGGTGGATGCCCTCGATGATCTGCGGCTGGGTCAGGTTGAGCAGGTCGTTGTTGCCCACCAGGTCGCTGGGCCAGTCCTTGAACCGTTCGCCGCGGTAGCCGGCCTCGTCGGGGCGGTCCCGCTGGATCGCCGTGCCCATCGCGCCGTCGATCACCATGATCCGCGTCCGCAGGGTCGCCGTCAGCTCGTCGGTGCAGTCGGGGCGGATGTTGCGCGCAGCGGTGCTCGGGTCGGGAGTGTCGGAAGCGCTCACAAATACCCTCCTTCCTGCGCGGAAGGCGTCCTTGACTCTGCCGAGCGTGGCGGATACCCGGGGGCCTCACCGTGCGGGGAGCCCTCCCGAGTGGCCGTTGCAACGCCTCTCGACGCCCCGAAGTCTACGGTGCCGCCCGCTTGCCGGTCTGATGCGGCTCATCTGAGCCGGGCAACGCTTAGGCTGGATGGGTGACAGCGCCGAACTTCAGCGGCACCGACGGTCCCGACCTGCCCGAACTCCACAACGCGGTGATCATCGCGGCTTTCGAGGGCTGGAACGACGCCGCCGATGCGGCCAGCGACGCCCTGGACCACCTCGACGCGATTTGGTCGGCGCGACCGGTCGTCGAGATCGACGACGAGTCCTACTACGACTACCAGGTGAATAGGCCGGTGATCCGCCAGGTGGACGGGGTGACCCGCGAACTGGTGTGGCCGTCCATGCAGATTTCGCACTGCCGGCCTCCGGGGTCCGACCGCGACATCGTCCTGATGCACGGGGTGGAGCCGAACATGCGCTGGCGCAGCTTCTGCGCCGAGCTGCTGGCCATCGCCGACAAGCTCAACGTGGAAACGGTGGTCATCCTGGGTGCGCTGCTGGCCGACACCCCGCACACCCGGCCGGTCCCGGTCTCCGGGGCGGCCTACTCGGCGGAGTCGGCGAAGTTCTTCGGGCTGGAGGAGTCCCGCTACGAGGGCCCGACCGGGATCGCCGGCGTTTTCCAGGACGCCTGCGTGGCGGCCGGGATCCCGGCGGTGACGTTCTGGGCGGCGGTGCCGCACTATGTGTCCCAGCCGCCGAGCCCGAAGGCCACCGTCGCGCTGTTGCGCCGCGTGGAGGAGGTCCTCGACATCGAGGTGCCACTGGCCGACCTGCCCGCCCAGGCCGAGGAGTGGGAGCAGGCCGTCAGCGAGATGGCCGCCGATGACGAGGAGATCGCCGACTACGTCGCCAGTCTCGAGCAGCGGGGTGACGCCCAGGTCGACGTCAATGAGGCCCTGTCCAAAATCGACGGTGACACGCTGGCCGCCGATTTCGAGCGCTATCTGCGCCGCCGCGGCCGCTGACCCACGGCGCCCGCCCGGCGCCCCGGCACCCAGGAGGAAACCATGAGACTGACGCTGAGCGAGGCCGATGCGGCGTTCCGCGAGGAGTTGCGGGACTTCTTCACCACCGAGATCCCCGCCGAGATCCGCGAGCGCGCCCGCAACGAGGACCTCAAGTATCCCGATGACCTCGTCACCACCCAGCGGATCCTCAACAAGGCCGGCCTGGCGGTGCCGAACTGGCCGGTTGAATGGGGCGGCAAGGACTGGTCGGGCCTGCAGCTCCAGATCTGGGCCGACGAGATGCGCCTGGCGTGTGTGCCCGAGCCCTTGTCGTTCAACGCCAGCATGGTCGGGCCGGTGATCGCCCAGTTCGGCTCCACCGAACTCAAGCAGCGCTTCCTGCCGCCCACCGCGAACCTCGACATCTGGTGGTGCCAGGGCTTCTCCGAGCCGGAAGCCGGATCCGACCTGGCCAGCCTGCGCACGATGGCGGTGCGCGACGGCGACCACTGGGTGATCAACGGACAGAAGACCTGGACCACCCTCGGGCAGTACGCCGACTGGATCTTCGTGCTGGCCCGCACCGACCCCGACGCCCCCAAGAAGCAGGCCGGGATCTCCTTCATCCTGGTCGAGATGTCCACTCCGGGCATCACCCTGCGACCGATCAAGCTGATCGACGGCAGCTACGAGGTCAACGAGGTGTTCTTCGAGGACGTCCGGGTCCCGGCCGACCAGCTCGTCGGCGAGGAGAACGCGGGGTGGAGCTACGCGAAGTTCCTGCTGTCCAACGAGCGCACCGGCATCGCCCGGATCGGCGCCACCAAGGTGTGGCTCGCCGAGGTCAAGGAGCGGGCGGCCAAGACGGCCCTGGGCCACGGCACGCTGCTGGCCGACCCGCTGTTCGCCGCCCGGGTCGCCGAGATCGAGAACGAGTTGCTCGCCCTGGAGCTCACCGAGTTGCGGGTCAGCGGGGACGAGGGCAACGGCAAACCCAATCCGGCGTCGTCGATCCTCAAGTTGCGCGGCACCCAGTTGCAGCAGGCGGTGACCGAGTTGCTGGTCGAGGTGGCCGGCCCGGCGGCGCTGCCGTTCGAGGCCGGCGACGCGATCGAATCACCGCGCTGGGCGCAGGAGTCGGCGGGCCGCTATCTGAACTTCCGGAAGGCCTCGATCTACGGCGGCAGCAACGAGATCCAGCGCACCATCATCTCCTCGACGATCCTCGGCCTGTGAGAGGCGCCCGGTGAACTTCGACCTGACCGAGGAACAGCAGCTTCTGGCCGACACCGCGCGCGAGGTGCTCTCGCGCAGCCGTGAGCACCTGGACTCGCCCGGCTGGAGCCGCGAGGTGTGGCGGCAACTGGCCGAGATCGGGATCCTCGGGCTGGGATTCGACCCCGCGGAGTCCGGCCCGATCGAGGTGGCCGCGGTGATGACCGAGGTCGGTCGCCACCTGGCCCCCGAGCCGATCGCGACCGCCGCCCTGCTGCCCGGCGCGGTGATCGCCGCGTGCGGATCCGATCACCAGCGGGGTCTGCTCGACGCGGTCGCTGCGGGCGAGCGGCTGCTGGCCTTCGCCCACACCGAGCCGGACACCCGCGGCGCCGCGCAGCGGGCCGCTCAGCTGACGACGCGCGCGACCCGCGACGCGGGGGCGTGGACGGTGACCGGGATCAAGAACCCGGTGCTGGCCGGGGACTGCGCCGACACCCTGGTGGTCAGCGCCGCGCTGCCCGGCGGCGGGGCGGGCCTGTTCCTCGTCGACGCCGAGGCGACGCGCCGCAGCGGCTACCGCACGTTCGACAACCGGACCGGTGCCGAGGTCCGCCTGGAGAACACCCCCGCCGAGCAACTCGGCCCCGACGGCGACGCGACCGCGCAGATCGAGGCGGCGGTGATCCGGTTCCAGTCGGGGCTGTGCGCCGAAGCGGTGGGCGCGATGGAGGAGGCACTTCGGCTCACGACCGAATACCTCAAGACCCGCAAGCAGTTCGGCGCGCCGCTGAAGAGCTTCCAGACGCTGACCCAGCGAGCTGCCGACATGTACGTATCGCTCGAGGTGGCCCGCAGCATGAACCTCTACGCCGCGGTGTGTGTCGCCGACGGCCGGTTCGACCCCGTGGTGGCCGCCCGGGCGAAACTGCAGATCGGCCGCTCGGGACGCCATATCGCCCAAGAGGCGATCCAGTTGCACGGCGGGATCGGCGTCACCGCCGAATACCCGGTCGCGCACTACGCCGCGCGGCTGACCGCCATCGAGCAGACCTTCGGATCGGCGACCGATCAGTTGCGGTTGCTCAGCGAGCAGGTCGGCGAATACAGCGTGGCGGTGCTGTAAGGCGCTCAGCCGCTCACCCGCTCGGCCCGCCGCCGGGTCGCCAAGACCGTCGCGGCGGTGAAGACGTTGATCAGGCACTGCCCGCCGAAGTACACGATCCAGTTGCTCGCGTACAGCGTGGTGGAGATCGGCGCGCCCGGCGGCTGGGCCAGCCAGGTGGTGAACAGCACCAGATCCGAGTACGGCAGCAGCACCGCGCCGATCACCACGACCACCGCGTCGAGGCTGAACCGGCGGGCCACCAGATAGCGGATCGCCAGCCAGGGCAGCAGCACGTACAGCGTGGCGTTGAAGGCGAACGATCCGTAGGACAGCGCCGGACTGCCGGCGACTCTGCTCGCCACCGAGGTGAACCACCCGATCACGTTGACGGCCGCAATCACCGGAATCGCGATCAGTAATCGCGGACGGGCAGGCAGCAGCGCCAAGCCTTTCCACAGCCCGACGATGTAGCAGCTGTAGCCCAGCCCGAAGAACAGCAGCGCCCAGGTCAGCTTCAACGTCACCGGATTGACGTCGCTGAGTTGGCTGTTGACGTAGTCGCCCACGAGGGTGAACGCCAGGCCGGCGGCGAAGAGCAGCACGACCGCCGCATCGTCGGCACCCTCGCGCCGCCGACTTCGGTAGAGGGCCAGCGTGATCGCCAGCAGCGCGGCCATCAGCGCGAGGTGCAGTCCGTGATAGGCCGCCACCGGCAGGGGCAGCATTCCCGACAGCACCGCGGACTCCGCCGCCAGCGAGCCGGCCAGCAGCACGGCCAGATACTTCAGGAAGGTCTCCGCTGTCATACCGGCGAGCGTAGGCTGCCCGCCATGGCTACCTACAACTGTCCTACCTGCAACATGTCGACCGTCGTCACCTGCGGACACTGCGGCGCTGATCTGGTCGACGGCTCCCTGACGACACCCGACGCCAGCAAGGTCCAGATCGCGGAGTGCCCCAACGGCGACGGCAAAATCAAGTCCCCGCTGTGCTGCGGCACCGACATGACCTGCGCGGTCTGACTTACGGTCGGCGAGAGGCCGGAGTCCATCGGAGCAGCAGTCGGGGACGCGGGGAAATCTGCCCCGGCCGCTAGGGCGCTGCGCGGCCGACGAAGGCGGTCACGAGGTGGTTGAACTCGTCGGCGTGCTCGATCATCGCCCAATGTCCGCATCGGTTCATCAGCACCAGCCGCGCGTCGGGGATCGCGGCCAGAATCACCAGTGAGTTCTCGAAGTGAACGACCCTGTCGTCGCGGCCGTGGATCAGCAGCGCCGGGGCACGGATTGCGCCCAACTCCGCGGTCGTGGCGAACCTGCGCACCGGTCCGCCCAGAGGGATCCCGGCCAGGAAGTTGCCCAGGTGCTCGGGACGCTGGGCGGCGGCCTCTGCCCGGGCCTGACACAACTCGGCGGTGGCGAAGGCGGGGTCGAACACCATGATCTGGACGAGGCGCTCGAACGCCGCCGCGGTCGGTGTGGCGTAGGCCTGGACCAGTGCTTTGAGTCCCTCGCTCGGTCCGGCGGGCCCGAACGTCCGGGGCCCCAGATCGGCCGGGACGCCCATCGTGATGAGGTGACTGACCCGGTCGGGATGTTCGGCGGCCAGTCGCACGGCTGTCACACCGCCCATCGAGTTGCCGACCATCGCGGCCCGTTCGATTCCCAGGGCGTCCATGAATTGCAGGACCGCACCGACGTGGTCGAGTCGTTCGGCGGGGCAGGCATCGGAGGCTCCCCAGCCGGGCATGTCGGGAGCGAGGACGTGGAAGTTCTCGCCGAGTGGACCGATGTTCTCCGAGAAGTTGCTCCGCCCGGTGGCGCCCGGCCCGCTGCCGTGCAGCAGGATCACCGGGTGCCCAGCACCGGCCTGCTCGTAATGAATCATCCAGTCACTCGTCGTGACAGTGCTCATGCGGGGACTCCGGCGCCGCTGACCTCCGGCACGGTCACCTCGTCGCGGGTCAGCGAGCCCAGTGCGGTCCTGAGCTGTCCGAGTCGGGCGATCACCGTCTGGCCGACCGGGGTGTGGCCCCAGATGCTGATGCCCTTATGCGTGCTGGGTTCCCAGGTGTCCTCGTTGACCATGATCGGATTCCAGCCGATCTCCCACTCGAAGCCCGAGGGTGTCTTGGCATAGAACGACATGGCCCGGTCGTTGGTGTGCTGACCGATCGACAGGGCAATATCAAAACCGTTGTCGCGCATCCGCATAAACGTCGCCAGCAGGTCGTCAAGAGTTGACACCTCTGAGTTGATGTGCTGCACGCGCGTCGGAAACGGGTCGATTCGCACCCGCTGGGATGCCGCGATTGCCACCGTGTGGTGACGCTGATTGAAACGCAGGAACCGCAGC
Organism: Mycobacterium sp.; assembly: GCF_046091765.1. GTDB lineage: Bacteria > Actinomycetota > Actinomycetes > Mycobacteriales > Mycobacteriaceae > Mycobacterium. The sequence continues at coordinate 3,081 of NZ_JBJTCF010000095.1, read as the reverse complement.
TTGAAAGTGATTCCGGCCAGGCTCTCCTCGATGAAATCGGTGAGGCGGGCGTCGAGCAGGCGGGCGTAGTAGCCGTGCAGGAGATCCGGCCGGCGGGTGCTGATCGCCACGTGCCCCATGCCGACCGCGCCGGCGTGGAACCCGCTGACCCCGGTAAGCGCAGGAGAGCCTGCCAGGAGGGGCTCGGCGTACATTTCCTGGGCGACACCCTTGGGGCCGGGAAAACGAACCAGTCGGGCCACTCCGCGCAGGGCGGCCTCGGCCTCGGAGCACCGTTCGACCGGCACGCCGGCGGCCTGCAATCGGGCGACGACTTCGTCGAAGCCCTGGTGACCGGCGACCTCCCAGCCGATCGCGGTGAGGTCCTCGGCGGGTCCGCGGCGCAGCAGAATCCGACAGGTGCGATCATCGAGACGGAATCTCAGCGCGTCCGGCTCGGAGTCGTCGAGTTCCCAGCCGACGGTGTCCGCGCCGAAGCGTGCCCAATCGGTGAAACGCTGCGTCTCGATGACGACGTAACCCAGGCTCACGCTTCCGAACAGCGAATCCGGCCCCGCCGCCGTCGCACCGGCCATCCCGACCTCCGATATGTAGCGATCATTCTAATTGGAGTGGTCGCTACGCTAAGGTAGCCTTGCAGCCATGTCAATGGTGGTTTCCCAGGACCGGCCCCGGCGCCGACGGAGCGACGGCGCGGAGTCCTACCGGCGCATCCTGGAGGCGGCCGGCGAGGTGGCCGGGATGCGGGGGTACGACGGCACCTCGATCGCTGCGGTCTCCGCGGCCAGTGGGCTGCCGGCGAGTTCGATCTATCACTTCTTCGCCAACAAGGACGAACTCATCGCCGCGGTGATCACGAGCAGTTTCGGCGAGTTGCTGTCCTCGGTCGACCTCACCGAGGAGGCGTTCGCCGCCGGTGGGGTGGGTCTTGAGGGACTTCTCGACGCGGTGGCGGCGACATTCCTGGGCAATCCGAGGTTCCTGAGGTTGGGCCTCATGCTCAGCCTCGAGCAACGGCCGTCGGAGGCCAGCGCCCGTCGGGCCTTTCGGTCGGCCCGCGCAGAGGCCACCGGCTATCTGCTCCGGGTCATCGCCGCACGATGGCCCCAACTCGGGCCGGCCGACGCCGACCTTCTGGCCACGTACGTGATGGCGGGGGCCGACGGGTTGTTCATCGCACGTGAGATCGACGAGACGGTGGATCTGCGTCGCCTTTTCGCGCTGCACATTCGCGCGGCGGTGCATCTTGCCGGTGAGCTGCTCGGGGATCGAGGTCGCTAGCGCACACCCAGCAGCGCGTCGATCGCGGTACGGACGGTCTGCGGCGCCGAGGTGTCGTGACCGGAGTACTCCAGCGCGTCGGTTGCCCAACCATCAACGGCGGCAAGCGCTTTCGGGGTGTCCAGGTCGTCGGCGAGGTAGCGGCGCAGGCGCGTGATCATGTCGGTGCAGTCCGGCCCGGCCGCTAGCGCGGTAGCGGTGCGCCAGAGTTCGAGCCGGGCCACCGCCTCGGCGAGCACCTGATCGCTCCAGTACCGGTCGGCGCGGTAGTGCCCGGCCAGCAGTCCGAGCCGGATCGCGACCGGGTCCACCCCGTCGGCCCGCAGCCGCGAGACCAGCACCAGGTTGCCCCGGCTCTTGGACATCTTGTGGCCGTCCCAGCCGATCATCCCGGCGTGCACGTAGTGCCGGGCGAAGCGGCGCTGGCCGGTCAGGGACTCCGCGTGCGCGGCGGAGAACTCGTGATGCGGGAAGATCAGATCACTGCCCCCGCCCTGCACGTCGAAGCCGAAACCGATGCGGTCCAGCGCGATCGCGGCGCACTCGACATGCCAGCCGGGTCGCCCGGGGCCGAACGACGCGGGCCAGCTCGGCTCGCCGGGGCGCTGCGCGCGCCACAGCAGCGCGTCGAGCGGATCGGCCTTGCCGGGCCGCTGCGGGTCTCCCCCGCGCTCGGCGAACAGCCGCAGCATGGTCTGGCGGTCGTAGTTGGACTCGTAGCCGAACTGGACGGTGGCGTCGGCGCGGAAGTAGACGTCCGGGTAGCCCGGGGCACTGTGGTCGTCCACGACGTAGGCGGCCCCGCAGGACAGTAGTTTCTCGACCATCTCGACGACCTCGTCGACGAACTCGGTGGCCGCGACGTAGTCGCGGGGCGGCAGGACCCGCAGCGCGGCCATGTCCTGTCGGAACAGTTCGGTCTCGCGCGCGGCCAGATCGCGCCAGTCCTCGCCGTCACGCTCGGCTCGCTCCAGCAGCGGATCGTCGACGTCGGTGACGTTCTGGACGTAGTGCACCCGGTGGCCGCCGTCCAGCCACACCCGATTCACCAGATCGAAAGCCAGATAGGTGGCGGCGTGACCGAGATGGGTGGCGTCATACGGCGTGATGCCGCAGACGTACATGGTGGCCGTGGGGCCGGGCGAGGTCGGCCGCACCTGGCGGTCGGCGCTGTCATAGAGGCGCAGCACCGGACCGCGCCCCGGCAGTTCGGGGATCTCGACGCCCGGCCACGCGTGCACGTCAGCCCGCCAGTCCCATGGCGTCGAGCAGCAACCCGGCGACCTCGGGTCGGCACATCAGCAGATCCGGCAGGTAGGGATCGGGCTGGTTATAGCGCAGCGGCGAGCCGTCGATGCGCGTCGCGTGCAGCCCCGCAGCCCGCACCACCCCGGCGGGCGCGGCCGAATCCCACTCCCACTGTCCCCCGGCGTGGATGTAGGCGTCGGCGTCACCGCGCACCACCGCCATCGCCTTGGCCCCGGCCGAGCCGATGGCGACGAACTCGATGTCGAGCCGGTCGCGCACCCGCCACAGCACCGCGGGCGGCCGGTTGGAGCTGGCGGTGATGCGGATCGGGCCGGAGCGCGGCGGCGGCGGGGCGGACACCGTGTCGCTGCGGTGCAGTTCGCCCAGGGCGGGCAGGGCGACCGCGGCGTCGGTGATCGCCCCCTCCGGGCTGTCCGGGGTGCGCTGCCACAGCGCGACGTGCACCGCCCAGTCCTCGCGGTGCGGCAGGGAGAACTCCCGGGTGCCGTCCAGCGGGTCGATGATCCACACCCGGTCGGCGTGCAACCGGCT
>NZ_JBJTCF010000094.1:0-91433 GCF_046091765.1 Mycobacterium sp. | reverse complement strand
ATCCTCGGCGGGATGGGAATCTCCGACGAGACCCCGGTCGGCATGATCTTCTCCGACATGCGCGCCTTCCGGCTCTACGACGGACCGACCGAGGTGCACAAGTACGCCATCGCCCGCCAGGTGCTGCGCAGTCCGGCCAGCGAACCCGGTCCGGGTTAACCGGGTCTCCCCGCGGCCGGTTTCCCTTTGGGGTGACGGTAGGAGATCAGGTCCGCACATCTCTGTTGGGATGAGCGAGCCGCCCGTCGCCTGCGGGGAAATGGCGTTCTGAGCCGGTCGCAATCAGTTCGACGTAACCGTGGGTGGGGGTTCGAAGGGTTCGAAGGGTTCAAAGGGTTGGTACCACCACCAGTTGGCGCGTTCGCCGGTGGGTCCGGGATAGGCCGGCACGGCCGGCGGCGGTCCGGTGGGGGGTCGGGCCAGTGATCCGGATTGCAGAGGTTGGCCGTCGCAGTCGGTGACGCGCAGGCGGTCGGCGGGTCCGGTGATGGTGATCGCGCCCCTGTGGTGCATCCGGTGGTGGTAGGGGCAGAGCAGGACCAGGTTGGACAGTTCGGTGCGGCCACCGTCTTCCCAATGCCGGATGTGGTGGGCGTGCAGACCACGGGTGGCCCCGCAGCCGGGCACCGCACAGGTGGGGTGGCGGTGTTCCAGGGCGCGGCGCAGGCGGCGGCTGATCGTGCGGGTCGAGCGGCCCGCACCGATGGGTTCGCCGTCGCGTTCGAACCAGACCTCGCAGGTGGCATCACAGGTCAGGTACTGGCGGTCGGACTCGGAGAGCAACGGGCCCAGGTGCAGGGCGCCGATGCGTTCGCTGAGGTCGAGGTGAACCACCACGGTGGTGCGCTGGCCGTGCGGGCGGCGTTGGGCCTCGGTGTCCCAGCCGGTCTCGACCAGCCGCAGGAAGGCATCGACCGTGGTCGGCATCGGGGGATGCTCCCCGTCGGTGGTTGCGCCGGTGTTGTCCCGGTCGTGTTTCCACTCGGCGACCAGGGCATCGCGGTGAGACTGCAGCGCGGCCTCCAGAATCGCCGACTCCACCGGGGGCAAGGTGAGCCGCCAGACATCGAACCGACCGCCGGAGGTCCCGGAGGTCCCGGAGTTCTTGGTGATCGAGGCCTGCGGGTCGGGCCGGGGTTCAGGTTCAGGGCGCGGCTCCAGGCCGACCGCGGTGCGCAGCTGGCTGACCGTCGCCACCGCGGCCAGCTCCGCGTAATGCTCATCAGAGCCGTCGGCGGCGCGGGAGGCGATCACCCCGACCTGGTCCAGGGAGAGCCGGCCCTGGCGCAGTGCCTCGGTGCAGCGGGGGAACTGCGCGGCCCGCCCGGCCACGGTGGCGATGGTGTGGGCGTTGGCCGGGGAGCAGCCGGTCTTCCAGGCCACCAGCGCCGGTACCGACCGCGCCCCGGTGGCGCCCCACAAACCGTCGCGGTCGATCTCGGCGACGATCGCCACGATGCGCCCGTCGACCGCGTTGCGCTGGCCGGTCAACTCGGCCAACTCCTCGAGCAGCGCCTCACACCGCTCGGCGGGACTCACCTCCGAAACGGCGATTGACGCTGCGCGGGCTGTCATACCGTCATCATCACAGCGGCGTCCGACAGAAATCGGGTGCGGCCCCGGCACCCCCGGAGTGATTTCGCTCAGGGCGGAACTTGGTCTGCCGATGTCCCCTGGGTGAGACGTTCAGCGGTGCCGAGCCGGCCGGCTCGGAATCTGCGGCCGGTTTCTAGAGCGCCTTCTGGTACTGAACAAAGCCGCTCTTGTCCGCTATGCGGTCATACAGCAGCATCGCCTGCGTGTTGGACTCGTGGGTGAGCCACCAGACGCGCGAGGCGCCGGCCTCCGAGGCACTGGCGTACACGTGTTCGATCAGCGCGCGCCCCACCCCCTTGCCGCGGGATTCCGGGTCGGCGAACAAGTCCTGGAGATAGACATAGTCGCTCTCCGTCCAGCAACTGCGGTGCTGGATGTAGTGCACCATGCCGATGAGCCGGCCGTCGTCTTCGGCCACGGCACAGTGCATGGGCTCGGCAGGATCGTGGAACCGGGCCCAGGTGATGGCCGTGGTGGCTTCCGGGATGTCGGTCTTGTAGAAGACCTGATATCCCTTCCACAGGGGCAGCCACTGGTCGTGGTCTTCGGCTCGGGCCATTCGCACGCGCATGGGTCGACTCCTGATCCCCGTCTGATTCCCGTCGAGCTCGGCGAGACATTTCCGCAGCGAGTGAGCGCGCCCGAAGGGATTCGAACCCCCAACCTTCTGATCCGTAGTCAGATGCTCTATCCGTTGAGCTACGGGCGCATTCTTCAGTTGTTCGTGGCTGAGCTGGTCAGCCGCGGCGGAGGCGAGAGGATTTGAACCTCCGGTCCCCTTGAAGGGGGACAACTCATTAGCAGTGAGTCCCAATCGGCCACTCTGGCACGCCTCCTGAACCAGAGGGAGCCTACCGGAGTCGGCCGACCGCCCGAAGCGCGACGTCGCAGCACCCGCCTAGACTTGGCCGGTGACCGTGCGACTGCGCCCTGAGCTGGCCGATCTGCCGGCCTACACGCCGGGCAAGAGCGTGCCGGGCGCGATCAAGCTGGCCAGTAACGAGACCGTCCAGAACCCGCTGCCCAGTGTGCTGCAGGCGATCGCCGCGGCCACTGAGACCATCAACCGCTATCCGGACAACGGACACGTCGCGCTGCGCGAGCAGCTGGCCGAGCACGTGGGGTTCGGGCCCGAGCGGATCGCCGTCGGCTGCGGGTCGGTAAGCCTGTGCCAGCAGCTGATCCAGATCACCTCCAGCGTCGGCGACGAGGTGATGTTCGGCTGGCGAAGCTTCGAGGTCTATCCCCTGCAGGTGCGCGTGGCCGGAGCCGCCGCGGTCGCGGTTCCGCTGCGCGAGCACGCGTTCGACCTCGACGCGATGCTCGCCGCGATCACCGACCGCACCCGGCTGATCTTCGTGTGCAACCCGAACAATCCGACCTCGACCGTCGTCGACCCGGGCGAGCTGTCCCGGTTCGTGGCGGCGGTGCCACCGGAGATCCTGGTCGTGATCGACGAGGCGTACGTGGAATACATCCGCGACGGCCTGGTCCCGGACAGCCTCGGGCTGGCCCGGGCCTACGACAACGTCGTCGTGCTGCGGACGTTCTCCAAGGCCTACGGGCTGGCCGGGCTCCGGGTGGGCTACGCCGTCGGTGACCCCGAGGTGATCACCGCGCTGGGCAAGGTCTACGTCCCGTTCACCGCGAGCTCGGTCTCCCAGGCCGCAGCGATCGCCTCCCTGCAGGCCGCCGACGAACTGCTGGCCCGCACCGATGCCGTGGTCATCGAGCGGCGCCGGGTCAGCGACGAGTTGTCAGCCCTGGGATACGGGTTTCCGCCCTCCCAGGCGAACTTCGTCTGGCTGCCGCTGGCCGGGCGCACGGCGGACTTCGCCGCGCGCGCCGCGCAGGCCCGGGTGTTGGTGCGCCCCTACGCCGACGAGGGTGTCCGCGTCACCATCGGCGCGGCCCAGGAAAACGACGCCTTCCTGCGGTTCGCGCGGCAATGGATCAGTCATGGGACCAGTCATGGGATCAGTCATGCCGCCGACGGGATCGGGGCCGGCGCGACGTAACCTTGTCGGCATGGGCGCTGCGCTGGAGTCACTCACCGTCGAAGTCAAAGACAACGTCGCACAGGTCACCCTGATCGGGCCGGGCAAGGGTAACGCCATGGGTCCGGCCTTCTGGGCCGAGATGCCGGTGGTGTTCGCCGAGCTCGACGAAGACCCCGAGGTCCGCGCGATCGTGCTGACCGGCTCCGGGAAGAACTTCACCTACGGGCTGGATCTGTTGGCGATGGGAAACACGCTGTCCGACACGATGTCCACCGGCAAGTCCGGGCAGGTCTCCGCGCGCCCGCGCGCGGAGTTCCACTCCACCGTCAAGCGGATGCAGCGTTCGATCAGCGCCGTCGCGGACTGCCGCACCCCCACGATCGCGGCGATTCACGGCTGGTGCATCGGCGGCGGCGTCGACCTGATCAGCGCGGTGGACATCCGCTACGCCAGTGCCGATGCCACCTTCTCGGTGCGGGAGGTCAAGCTGTCGATCGTCGCCGATGTCGGCAGCCTCGCCCGGCTTCCCTTCATCCTGTCCGACGGGCATCTGCGGGAGCTGGCGCTGACCGGTAAAGACATCGACGCGGCCCGCGCCGAGCGGATCGGTTTGGTCAACGACGTGCTGCCGGATGCCGAGGCCGCCCTCGCCGCCGCGCATGCCACGGCCGCCGAGATCGCGGCGAACTCGCCGCTGGTCGTGCGCGGCATCAAGGACGTCCTCGACGAGCAGCGCACCGCCGCCGTCGCCGCGAGCCTGCGCTACGTGGCGGCCTGGAACGCCGCGTTCCTGCCGTCACAGGACCTCAAGGAGGGCATCTCCGCCCTGCTGGCCAAGCGCACGCCGCACTTCACCGGCGACTGAGACGTGATCGACGACGACCGCTGCGCGGTGGCGGAGGGATTTGAACCCCCGGACGGTTTTAGCCGTCTCTCGCTTTCAAGGCGAGTGCATTAGGCCGCTCTGCCACGCCACCGCCGTTCAGCGTAACCGGCTCGCGCCCAGGTAGCGTGGCCCGCGTGCACGCGGTGATCACCGACGATTCCGGGCAGGTGCGCTGGGGTGAGACGCCCACGCCTACCGCGGGCCCCGGCGAGGTACTCATCCGGGTCGCCGCAGCCGGGGTCAACCGCGCCGACCTGCTGCAGGCGGCCGGCAAGTACCCGCCGCCGCCGGGGGCGAGCGACATTCTCGGGCTGGAGGTGTCCGGCACGATCGTCTCCTGTGCTGCCGAGGGATTCGACGAGGGACAGCAGGTTTGCGCGCTGCTCGCCGGAGGCGGTTACGCCGAATACGTCGCCGTCCCGGCCGCGCAGGTGCTGCCGGTGCCGGCCGGGGTGGGCCTGCACGACGCGGCGGGCCTGCCTGAGGTCGCGTGCACGGTGTGGTCCAACCTGGTGATGGCGGCCCAGCTGACATCCGGGGAGACCCTGCTCGTCCACGGCGGAGCCAGCGGGATCGGAACGCACGCCATTCAGGTGGCCCGCGCGCTGGGAGCCACGGTCGCGGTCACCGCGGGATCCCCGGCCAAACTCGAGTTGTGTCGCGAGCTGGGTGCCGACATCCTGATCTGCTACCGCGACGAGGATTTCGTCACCGCGGTGCGCGAGGCGACCGGCGGGCACGGCGCCGACGTGATTCTCGACATCATGGGCGCGTCCTATCTGGACCGCAACATCGCTGCGCTGGCCAAGGACGGCCGCTTGGTGATCATCGGGATGCAGGGCGGCATCAAGGCCGAACTGAACCTCGGGGCGCTGCTGGCCAACCGGCTGCGGGTGATCGGTACGGCGCTGCGCAGCCGGCCCGTCGACGGCCCGCACGGCAAGGGCGTGATCGTCGCCGCCGTCATCTCCTCGGTGTGGCCGCTGATCGCCGACGGGACCGTCCGCCCGGTGATCGGCGCCCGGTTCCCGGTGCAGGATTTCGCCGAGGCCCACCGCGCTCTGGCGTCCGGCGAGACGTCCGGGAAGGTCATTCTCACCGTCGCCGCCTGAGCCGCACGGATTTCAGCCTAGCGACGCCAGCGTCCGAACCAGGTGGTCGACCTCGCCTGTCGTCGAATAGTGCGCCAGCCCCACGGTCACCGCGCCGCCGACCTCGTTGACCCCGAGGGTGTCGAGCACCGGTGAGGTCGAATCGGCGGTCGCCAGCACCCCGTTGTCGGCCAGTCGCTGGACGACCTGCTGTGCGGGCACCCCCTCGACGACGAAACCGACTACCGGGATGCCGCTGCCGGGGCTGCCGAGCATCGTCACCAGCGGTAGCGACCGCAGAGCCGCCAGCAGATAGGAGAAGAGTCCGTCGAGGTACTCCGCAGCGGATTGTATTGAGTGGGAGAGTTTTTCACGCCTGTCGCCTTCGGCGGCCTCGTCCAAAGACGCCAGGTACTCGACACTGGCGACAACGCCCGCAAGCAGTGCGTACTGGTAGCCGCCGACTTCGAGACGGGCCGCGCCGCGCGCGCGACGATCGGTCGACACCGATTTGAAGGTGTCGATGACGGCGGGATCGCGAAACACCAGCGCACCGATCGGAGGCCCTCCCCAACTCAGGGCGTTGAGCGCCACGACGTCGGCGGCGGCCTCATGGATGTCCAACAGCCAGTACGGCGCGGCGGCGGAGTGGTCGACGACCACCAGGGCACCGGCGTCATGGGAGTGTTTGACCACCAACCCCAGGTCGGTGATGGTTCCCAGGGTCGGCGACGCCGAACCGATCGCCACCAGCCGGGTATCCGGGCCGAGCAGGCTCTCCCACTGCCAGTCGGGCAGCTCACCGGTCTCGACGTCCACCTCGGCCCACGTCACCCGGGCTCCGTACCGATTCGCCGCACGCGTCCACGGCACGATATTGGCGTCGTCGCTGAGTCTGCTGACCACGACATCCAGACCCAGGCCGGAGCGGGACGACGACGCATCGGCCAGCGAGGTCAGCAGCGCGGCCCGGTCCGGGCCGAACACCACCCCGGCGGGATCGGCGTTGAGCAGATCGGCGACCGCCTGGCGGGCAGCCTCGAGCATGGCCAGGCTGCGCCGTGCGAAAGGGTGCGGACTCGCGACGTTGGAAGCCGAGCTACGGAACGCCGTAGCGACGGTGGAGGCGACCGATTCGGGGACCGCCATTCCCGACTGCGCGTCGAAGCGTGTCCAGCCGTCCCCCAACACCGGGTGCAGACCCCGCACGCGCGCGACGTCGTAAGCCATCCCCGAACCACCTTCGACGGTCGGCGCGGACAACCCAGCCTGCGATTATCCGAACCCCCTCACCATACTAGGGCGGTGAACTTCGGCACCGGAGTGCTCAGCGCCGTTCTTGTGCTGACCGTTCCGGGTGTCGTGGTCGCGCGGGCGGGCGGTCTGCGCTGGCCGCTGGCGGTCGCGGTCTCCCCCGCGCTGACCTATGGCGTCGTCGGGCTGGCGATCGTTCCCTTCGGTGCGGTCGGAATCCGGTGGAACGCCCTGACCGCGCTGCTGTCGTTGTCCGCGGTTGCCGGCCTGGCGTTCGAGGCGCGCCGGGTGCTGACCCGCCGGCTGGGCGGGTCAGGCCCCGCCTCGGACGCCGGTGACCGATCGGACCGATCGGACCGACCAGACCCACCGGAGTTGGCCGCCGCCGCGGGAGTGCTCCTCGGTGCGGTCGCGATCGGTTACGCCGCCTGGCGCGGCATACCGGATTGGCAGTCGATCCCCAGCACCTGGGACTCGGTGTGGCATGCCAACGCGATCCGCTGGATTCTCGACACCGGTCAGGCCTCACCCACCCACGCCGGAGATCTGCGCAACATCGAGACCCGCGCCGCGCTCTACTACCCCTCGACGTTTCACGCGCTGGCCGCGGTGCTGGCTCAGCTCACGTCTGCCGCGCCCGCGACCGCCTACACCCTGAGCTCGCTGGCCGCGGCGGTGTGGCTGCTTCCGCTGAGCGCCGGACTGCTGACCTGGCACCTGCTGATCGGCCGGGTCAGCCGGTGGCAGACCGCCGGGGCGGCGGCCACCGCGGGCGCGCTGTCGGCGTCGTTCACCGCCGTTCCCTACATCGAGCTCAACACCGCCTCGGCGCCCAACATGGCCGCCTACGGGATCGCCGTGCCGGCCTTCGTGTTGATCACCTCGTCGCTGGCTCACCGCGACCGGATTCCGCTGGCGATCCTGGCCTCGATCGGAGTCTTCTCGGTGCACATCACCGGCGGCGTCGTGCTGGCGACGTTCGTCGTGGCCTGGTGGTTGCTGGACGCCCTGCGCAACCCGGTCCGCGGCCGGGCAGCCGACTTCGCGACCCTGCTCAGCATCGCGCTGCCCACTCTGCTGCTGATGCTCCCGCAGTTCCTCGGGGTGCTGCAGCAGACCGAGATCATCACCGGCCACGAGTTCCTCACCCACGAGGGACGAAAGCGGGCGCTGCTCGACGCCGTGCTGCAGCACACCCGCCACCTCAACGACTTCCCCGTTCAGGGTGCGCTGATCGCGCTCGCCGGCATCGGCCTCGTGCTTTGTGTCCGCAAGCGGATCTGGTGGCCGGTGGCGGTCTGGCTGCTGCTGGTCATGTCGATCGTGTACTCCTCGGCCCGGTTCGGTGGCCCGGTCGGCAAGGCCGTCTTCGGCTCCTACAGCGACCTGTTCTACAGCGATCCGAGGCGCCTGTCCGCGGTGGTAACGATGCTGCTGACCCCGATGGCCGGGCTTGCGGTGTTCGGCGCGGTGGCGCTTGTGGTGGCCGGGGCGCGCCGGGTGACCGGGAAGGTGACCGCACACCCGCCGGGGCGGCCGTTCTGGGTCGGACTCACCGCGGTGTCGCTGACCGCGGTGTGCATCGGTCTGGCGGTGCACTATCTACCCCGCCACCAGTTCTTGATGGGCGACAAGTACGACCGGGTCGTCGTCGACGACAAGGATCTGCAAGCCTTCGCCTATCTGGCCGCGCTTCCCGGGGCGCACGACACCGTGATCGGCAACGCGAACGTCGACGGCACGGCCTGGATGTACGCGGTCGCCGGACTGCGCCCGCTGTGGACGCACTACGACTACCCGGTTCAGCAGGGTCCGGGCTACAACCGCTTCATCATCTGGGCCTACGCCGACGATGCCGACCGCGACCCGCGGGTGGCCGAGGCCGTGCGGGCGCTCAACATCCGCTACATCCTGACCAGTAAACCGGTGGTCAGAGGGTTCGCCATGCCGGACGGGCTAGTGTCACTAGACGAGTCGCAGTCGTGGGCGAAGATCTACGACAACGGCGGGGCCCGCATCTACGAGTGGCGCGGAGCACCGCCGAAGGACGCGCGGTGAGTGGATGCGAGGGGAATGCTGAACGAATGACGGCGAACACCGACGACGACAACATCGAGATCATCACCGGTCCCGGCGCCGGCGAGGCCGAGGACGACGCGGAGACGCGCTCGGTCACCGAGCTGGTCGAGCAGCCCGCCAAGGTGATGCGGATCGGCACGATGATCAAGCAGCTGCTGGAGGAGGTCAGGGCCGCGCCGCTGGACGACGCCAGCCGCAGCAGGCTGCGCGAAATCCACGCCACCAGCGTCCGTGAACTCGAGGAGGGTCTGGCGCCGGAGTTGCGCGAGGAACTCCAACGCCTGGCGCTGCCGTTCTCCGAGGAGACGGTGCCCTCCGACGCGGAGTTGCGGATCGCCCAGGCTCAACTGGTCGGGTGGCTGGAGGGACTCTTCCACGGAATCCAGACGGCACTGTTCGCCCAGCAGATGGCGGCGCGCGCGCAACTGGAACACATGCGCCAGGGGGCGCTGCCTCCCGGCATGATGCCCCCCGGTGGCCCGGCGGGCCACGGAACCGGGCAGTACCTGTAGAGCAGACGGTCACGTTGGCAACCGACCCCTACATCGAGACCCGCGACGCCTGGGTCGAATTCCCGATCTTCGACGCCAAGACGCGCTCGCTGAAGAAGACCGTCCTGGGCCGGGCCGGCGGGGCGATCGGTCGCACGGGCGACAACGTCGTGGTCATCGAAGCGCTGCGGGACATCACGCTGACCCTGCGCAACGGCGACCGGGTCGGACTGGTCGGCCACAACGGCGCCGGCAAGTCGACCCTGTTGAGGCTGTTGTCGGGAATCTACGAACCGACCCGCGGCCGCACGATGGTGCGGGGCCGGGTCGCGCCGGTCTTCGACCTCGGCGTCGGGATGGACCCGGAGATCACCGGCTTCGAGAACATCATCATCCGCGGGTTGTTCCTCGGGCAGACCCGCAAGCAGATGACCGCGAAGGTCGACGAGATCGCGGAGTTCACCGAACTCGGCGACTACCTGTCGATGCCGTTGCGGACGTACTCCACCGGCATGCGGGTGCGGCTGGCGATGGGTGTGGTGACCAGCATCGACCCGGAGATCCTGCTGCTCGACGAGGGCATCGGCGCGGTCGACGCCGACTTCCTCAAGAAGGCACAGTCGCGGCTGCAGGCACTGGTGGAGCGTTCGGGAATCCTGGTCTTCGCAAGTCACTCCAACGAATTCCTCGCCCGGTTGTGCAAGACGGCGATGTGGATCGACCACGGCTCGGTAAAGATGACCGGCGGCATCGAAGAGGTCGTCCGCGCCTACGAGGGAGAGGATGCGGCCCGCCACGTGCGCGAGGTGCTCGCCGAGACCCAGGGAGGGTGGGCCGCCCAGCAGTGACCGCAGCCGAAAGCGACAAGGTGTTCGCCGTGGTGGTCACCCACCGCCGGGCCGACGATCTGGCCAAATCACTGGATGCGGTGAGCACGCAAACCCGGATGATCGACCACCTGATCGTCGTCGACAACGGATCCGACGACCGTGTGCGTGATCTGGTTGCCGGTCAACCGGTGTCGACCACCTACCTCGGCTCCCGGCGCAACCTCGGCGGCGCCGGGGGCTTCGCCCTGGGCATCCTCCACGCCCTGGCACTCGGAGCGGACTGGGTGTGGCTGGCCGACGACGACGGCAGACCGGGCGACGCCGGGGTGCTGGCCACGCTGCTGGCCTGCGCGAACCGGCATGGGCTGGCCGAGGTCTCGCCCATGGTGTGCGACATCGACGAACCCACCCGGCTGGCCTTCCCGCTGCGCCGCGGGGTGGTCTGGCGCCGCCGCGTCGACGAGCTTCGGGACGGTGGCGGTGACCTGCTGCCCGGCATCGCATCCCTGTTCAACGGTGCGCTGTTCCGCGCGGAGGCCTTCACCGCCGTCGGGGTGCCGGATCTGCGCCTGTTCGTCCGCGGTGACGAGGTCGAAATGCATCGCCGGCTGGTGCGCAGTGAACTTGCGTTCGGCACCTGCCTGGACGCCGTCTATCTGCACCCCTGCGGCAGCGACGAATTCAAGCCGATCCTCGGCGGGCGGATGCACACCCAGTATCCCGAGGACCCGGTCAAGCGGTTCTTCACCTATCGCAACCGGGGCTATCTTCTGAGCCGGCCCGGGATGCGCCGACTACTCCCGCAGGAATGGCTGCGATTCGGCTGGTACTTTCTGGTCACCCGCCGGGATCCGAAAGGCCTGCGCGAGTGGGTCCGGGTACGCCGGCTGGGCCGCGAGGAAAGATTCGGGATGCCGGGAGACCGACGATGACGTTCATCGACGCGGCCGCGCAGTCCAAGACCTTCAGCCGGGCCTGGGCGGATCTGCTTGACGGCTTCGCCAAGCGGGAACTGTGGCTGCATCTGGGCTGGCAGGACATCAAGCAGAAATACCGGCGTTCGGTCCTGGGACCCTTCTGGATCACCATCGCCACCGGCACCACCGCAGTGGCGATGGGACTGCTGTACGCGAAGCTGTTCAAACTTCCGCTGTCCGAACACCTTCCCTACGTCACGCTCGGGCTGATCATCTGGAACATGATCAACGCCGCGATACTGGAGGGCTCCGAGGTCTTCATCGCCAACGAGGGTCTGATCAAACAACTGCCCACCCCGCTCAGCGTCCACGTCTACCGGCTGGTCTGGCGTCAGATGATCCTGTTCGCCCACAACATCGTGATTTTCGTCGTGATCGCCGTGATCTATCCCAAACCGTGGTCGTGGGCCGATCTGACCGTCATCCCCGCCCTGGCGCTGATCATGCTCAACTGCGTCTGGGTGTCGTTCTGCTTCGGGATCCTGGCCACCCGGTACCGCGACATCGGGCCTCTGCTGGCCTCACTGGTCCAGTTGCTGTTCTTCATGACGCCGATCATCTGGAACGCGAACACCCTCGAGCAGCAGGGTGCGCAGCGGTGGGCGAAGATCATCGAGCTCAACCCGCTGCTGCACTACCTCGACATCGTGCGCGCACCGCTGCTCGGCGCCGATCAGGAACTCCGCCACTGGGTGGTGGTGCTGACCCTGACCGCGATCGGCTGGTGTGCGGCCGCGCTGGCACTGCGCCAGTATCGGGCGCGGGTGCCCTACTGGGTGTAGCGGCTCAGCCCGGCAGATGCCCGTCATCGGGTTCGGGGCCGAACCGGAAGTGCCTGCCGCTCACTTCGGTTGGGGTGATCCGGACGTAGCGCAGCTTCTTCGTCGCGATCCACGGGAGCAGCTGGGCGCGCTCGGCCTCGTGGATCTCCTCGGCTGAGTTGAGGATCTTCGCGGTGCCCCGCACCACGACACTCCATCCTTCCGCGACGTTGTGGTCGTCCGCCTCGAACAGCACCCGTTCGTTCATCACCGTGGCGAACAGTTTCGTGCCCTCCGCGGTCCGGAAGAGCAGGGTGTGGCGCTGGGTGACGAAGTTGACCGGGAAGATCTCCAGCTGATCACCGATCGAGGTGACCAGCCGGCCCAGCGCAACACCGGACAGCAACTGCCAGGACTCGTCCTCGCCGAGGACCGTTACCGGAGCCTGTTCGACGCTCATGCGCGAAATTGTCGCGGCCCGGTTCGCCACCGCGCAAGGGTCAAACGGCCCCTGTCGCCAAGTAAGATTCCGGCGATGGCCGAGACCGCGTCGCCGACACCGCTGAGCCTGCGGACCCAGGTGTTGCGGTTCGTCCTCACCGGTGGTTTCTCGGCGGTGGTGGACTTCGGGCTCTACCTGTTCCTCTACCGCAGCGGACTGCAAGTCGACACCGCCAAGGCGATCGGGTTCGTCGCCGGCACACTGACCGCCTACCTGATCAACCGGCGCTGGACCTTTGCCGCCGACCCGAGCCGGGCCCGGTTCGCCGCGGTGATGGCGCTGTACGCATTGACCTTCGTCGTCCAGGTCGGCCTCAACCACGTGTGTCTGCGGCTGTTCGACTACCGGGACTGGGCGGTCCCGGTGGCGTTCGTAATCGCCCAGGGCACCGCGACGGTGATCAACTTCGTCGTCCAGCGGGTGTGGATCTTCCGGGTCCGCTGAGCCGGCCCGACCGCGCGGTACCCTCATCACGATGTCCGCCACCGGTCTGACCAGCACGAGGCTGCAGCACCTGAGCGGCTGGGGCCGCACCGCCCCCAGCGTCGCCCAGGTGCTTTCGACGCCGGACCCGGAGGTCATCGTCAAGGCCGTCGCCGAGGTTGCCGGCGACGTCGCCGGCGGCCGCCACCGGGGCGTCATCGCCCGGGGGCTGGGCCGCTCCTACGGTGACAACGCGCAGAACGGCGGGGGCCTGGTCATCGACATGACCCCGCTCAACCGTATCCACTCCGTCGACGCCGCCACCCGGGTGGTGGACGTCGACGGCGGGGTCAGTCTGGACCAGTTGATGAAGGCGGCGCTGCCCTGCGGGTTGTGGGTGCCGGTGCTGCCCGGCACCCGTCAGGTCACCGTCGGGGGGGCGATCGGCTGCGACATCCACGGCAAGAACCACCACAGCGCCGGCAGTTTCGGCAATCACGTCCGCTCGATGGAACTGCTCACCGCCGACGGGCAGGTGCGGACACTCGTCCCCGACGGCCCCAGCGCGCCGCTGTTCTGGGCAACCGTCGGCGGCAACGGTCTGACCGGCATCATCCTGCGGGCGACCATCGAGATGACGCCCACCGAAACCGCGTACTTCATCGCCGACGGCGACGTGACCTCCGGTCTGGAGGAGACGATCGCCATCCACAGCGACGGCAGCGAGGCCAACTACACCTACTCCAGTGCCTGGTTCGACGCGATCAGTCCGCCGCCCAAGCTGGGTCGGGCGGCCGTCTCGCGCGGATCACTGGCCCGGGTCGACCAGTTGCCGGCGAAGCTGCAGCGTGACCCGCTGAAGTTCAGCGCACCGCAGCTGTTCACCTTTCCCGACATCTTCCCCAACGGGCTGGCCAACAAGTACACCTTCGGCCCGATCGGCGAACTGTGGTACCGCAAGTCGGGAACCTACCGCGGCAAGATCCAGAACCTGACGCAGTTCTACCACCCGCTGGACATGTTCGCCGAGTGGAACCGGGCATACGGACCCGCCGGGTTTCTGCAGTACCAATTCGTCGTTCCGACCGAAGCGGTCGAGGAGTTCAAGGCGATCATCGTCGACATCCAGCGCTCCGGGCACTACTCCTTCCTCAACGTGTTCAAGTTGTTCGGGCCGGGTAACGACGCCCCGCTGAGCTTTCCGATCCCGGGCTGGAACATCTGTGTCGACTTCCCCATCAAAGCCGGTCTCAACGAGTTCATCACCGGCCTGGACCGCCGGGTGCTGGAATTCGGCGGGCGGCTGTACACGGCCAAGGACTCCCGGACGACGGCGCAGACGTTCCACGCCATGTACCCGCGCATCGACGAGTGGATCGCCGTGCGCCGCAGCGTCGACCCCGACGGCGTCTTCGCCTCGGACATGGCCCGGCGACTGGAGCTGCTCTAAATGGTCCTCGATGCGGTGGGCAATCCCCAGACCGTTCTGTTGCTCGGCGGTACATCAGAGATCGGCCTGGCGATTTGTGAGCGCTACCTGCGTAACGCGCCCGCCCGGATCATCCTGGCGGCGCTGCCCGACGACCCCGGTCGGGAATCCGCCGCGGCGCAGATGCGCGCCGCCGGCGCGACGTCGGTGACCCTGGTCGACTTCGACGCGGTGAACACCTCAACCCATCCGGCCGTCATCGACGAGTGCTTCAGCGCAGGCGACGTGGATGTGGCGATCGTCGCCTTCGGTTTACTCGGCGACGCCGAGGAACTCTGGCAGAACCAGGCCAAGGCGGTCCAGATCGCCGAGATCAACTACACCGCGGCGGTGTCGGTCGGTGTGTTGCTCGGCGAGAGAATGCGCGCCCAGGGTTTCGGGCAGATCATCGCGATGAGTTCAGCTGCCGGAGAGCGGGTCCGGCGGTCGAACTTCGTCTACGGATCCACCAAAGCCGGTCTCGATGGCTTCTACCTCGGCCTGGGTGAGGCACTGCGCGAGTTCGGAGTCAGGGTGCTGGTGATCCGGCCCGGCCAGGTGCGCACCCGCATGAGTGCGCATGTCAAAGAGGCGCCGCTGACCGTCGACAAGGAGTACGTCGCCGAACTCGCCGTCAGTTCCGCGTCGAAGGGCAAGGAACTGGTCTGGGCTCCGGGAGCCTTTCGCTACGTCATGATGATCCTCCGGCACATCCCACGGTCGATTTTCCGCAAGCTACCGATCTAGCATGCGGAGCGCGCTGACGACCGTCGCCCACATGGCCGCGGCAACCGTGGTGGCGATCCTTGTCTCGGTCCTGGCGCTGGCGTCGATCTCGCGAGTCGACTGGCCGGCTTTCCCGTCCTCGAATCAGCTGCACGCGCTGACGACGGTGGGTCAGGTCGGGTGTCTGATCGGGTTGATCGCGGTCGGACTGGCGTGGCGGCGCGGCAGGAAGGGAGTCGCGCGACTGGGTGCGGCGCTGTTTCTGTCGGCGTTCGCGGTGGTGACCCTGAGTATGCCGCTCGGCGCGACCAAGCTGTACCTGTTCGGCATCTCGGTGGACCAGCAATTCCGGACCGAGTACCTCACCCGGCTGACCGATACCGCCGCGCTGCGCGACATGACCTACTTCGGCTTGCCGCCGTTTTATCCCCCCGGCTGGTTCTGGATCGGCGGGCGGGCGGCGTCGCTCACCGGGACTGCCGGCTGGGAGATCTACAAACCGTGGGCGATCACCTCGATCGCGATCGCTACCGCGGTGGCCATGGTGCTGTGGTCGCAGCTGATCCGATTCGAGTACGCACTCGCCGCGACCGTGGCGAGCGCCGCCGTCACCCTGGCCTTCAGCTCACCCGAGCCCTACAGTGCCGTGATCACCGTCCTGATCCCGCCGGTGCTGGTGCTGGCCTGGGCCGGACTGCGGGCACCCGGAACCCGCCGCGGCTGGGCCGCCGCCGCCGGGGTCGGTGTTTTCCTCGGGTTCGCCGCGACCTTCTACACGCTCCTGCTGGCCTATACGGCCTTCACCGTAACGCTCATGGCGGCCGCGGCCGCGGTGATCCGGCGAAGCCTCACACCGCTTCTGCGACTCGCCGTGACCGCAGCCCTCGCCGTCGCGATCGCGGCGATCACCTGGTTGCCGTTCCTCATCCGGGCCGCACGAAGCCCGGTCAGCAATGCCGGCAGCCCCCAGCACTACCTGCCCGGTGACGGGGCGGTGCTGAACTTCCCGATGGTGCAGCCGTCGCTGCTGGGCGCCCTGTGCCTGCTCGGCACCCTCTGGCTGGTCTGGCGCGCCTGGTCCTCGGTTCGCGCCGCGGCACTGGGCATCGGTGTGCTCGCTCTGTACGTCTGGTCGATCCTGTCGATGCTGACCACCCTGGCCGGAACGACGCTGCTGTCGTTCCGGTTGCAGCCCACCCTGACCGTATTGCTCTCGGCGGCAGGGGTTTTCGGGTTCATCGATGTCGCGCGGTGGGCGGCCGCACGATGGAGTCGTCGGGCCCTCGGGGCGGCAGTGGCCATCGGCCTGATCGGCGCCATCGGCTTCAGCCAGGAGATCCCGAACGTGCTGCGGCCCGACATCACCGTCGCCTACACCGACACCGACGGCGACGGCCAGCGCGGGGACCGCCGGCCACCGGGTGCCGAGAAGTTCTACCGCCAGGTCGACGCCGCCATCCAACAGGCCACCGGGCGGCCGCGGGACGAAACCATCGTGATGACCGCCGACTACAGCTTTCTCTCCTTCTATCCCTACTACGGGTTCCAGGGACTGACGTCGCACTACGCCAACCCGCTGGCCCGGTTCGACGAACGGGCCGCCGCGATCGAGTCGTGGAGCGAGCTGACCGGCGCCGACGAATTCGCCGCCGCTCTGGACGCGCTGCCCTTCGAACCGCCCACGGTGTTCCTCATGCGCCGCGGCGGTGCGGCGGGCTCCGCGGACACCTTCACGCTGCGGTTGGCCGAGGACGTCTACCCCAACCAGCCCAACGTCCGCCGCTACACCGTCGAGTTGCCCGCCGGGCTGTTCGGCCCGCCGCATTTCCAGGTCAGCACGATCGGGCCCTTCGTCCTGGCGATCCGCAACCCCACCGGGTAGAGCGCGCGAATTAGGATTGCGCCCCGTGGCGAGGCTGATCTGGTGAGGCGGAGGGACTACCGGACCGCCCGTGTCGTCGCCGCCGTCGCCGGGCTGCTGGGAGCCGCGCTGGCGATCGCGACGCCGTTCCTTCCGGTGAAGCAGACCACCGCCGAGTTGACCTGGCCGCAGAACGGCACCCTGGCCAGCGTCACCGCCCCGCTGATCGGTTACGTGGCGACGGATCTGACGATCAGCGTGCCGTGCCGCACCGCTGCCGGGCTGATCGGGAACCCGACCGCGACGGTGCTGCTGTCCACGGTGCCCAAACAGGCCCCCAAGGCCGTCGACCGGGGTCTGCTGATCCAGCGTGCCAACGCCGAACTCGTCGTCGTCGTGCGCAACACCCCCGTGGCGGCGGCGCCGATGGGCCAAGTCCTCAGCCCGGCCTGCCAGAAGCTGGTGGTCACCGCGCGGGCGGACAAGGTCAGTGCGGAGTTCGTCGGCCTGGCCAAGCCTGCCGATCCGGCGGGCGGCGACGATACCGGTTCGTCGCTGCGCGGCGAACGCGGCGGATATGACTTCCGCCCGCAGATCGTCGGGGTGTTCACCGATCTCTCCGGCCCGGCACCGCCCGGGCTGAGCCTCTCGGCGACCATCGACACCCGCTACAGCAGCGCACCGACACCGGCGAAGACCGCGGCGATGGTGCTCGGGGTGGTGCTCACCGTGGTCGCCCTGATCGCCCTGCATGTGCTCGACACCGCCGACGGCGTCCGGCACCGGCGGATCCTGCCGCCGCGCTGGTGGTCGGTGAGCGGGTTGGACGCACTGGTCCTCACGGTGCTGGTGTGGTGGCACTTCGTCGGTGCCAACACCTCCGACGACGGCTACATCCTCACCATGGCCCGGGTGTCGCAGGGCGCGGGCTACATGGCCAACTACTACCGCTGGTTCGGAACGCCGGAGGCGCCGTTCGGGTGGTACTACGACCTGCTGGCGCTGTGGGCGCAGATCTCCACCGCGAGCATCTGGATGCGCCTGCCGACACTGCTGATGGCCATCGTCTGCTGGTGGCTGATCAGCCGGGAGGTGATCCCCCGGCTCGGATACGCGGTCAAGGCCAGCCGAGTCGCCGCCTGGACGGCCGCCGGGATGTTCCTGGCGGTCTGGCTGCCGTTGAACAACGGCCTGCGCCCCGAACCGATCATCGCGCTGGGCATCCTGTTGACCTGGTGCTCGGTGGAGCGCGGCGTGGCGACCAGCCGGCTGCTGCCGGTCGCGATGGCCTGTGTCGTCGGGGCGCTGACGCTGTTCTCCGGCCCCACCGGCATCGCCTCGATCGGAGCGCTGCTGGTGGCGGTCGGGCCGCTGCGCACCATCCTGCGCCGCCGCTCTGCCCAGTTCGGGGCGCTGCCGCTGCTGGCCCCGATCCTGGCGGCGGCCTCGGTGACGCTCATCCTGATGTTCTCCGACCAGACGTTCGCCGCGGTGGCGCAGGCCAACGCACTCAAGCGCGCCGTGGGGCCCAGCCTGAGCTGGTTCGACGAGCACACCCGATACGAGCGGCTGATGCTGGCAACCCCGGACGGCTCGATCGCCCGCCGCTTCGCGGTTCTGGTGCTCATCGTTGCGTTGGCGGTGTCGGTGGCGACGGTGCTGCGCCGCGGTCACATCCCCGGTACGGCGGCGGGACCCAGCCGGCGCATCATCGGCATCACCATCATTTCGTTCCTGGCGATCATGTTCACCCCCACCAAGTGGACGCACCACTTCGGCGTGTTCGCCGGGCTGGCCGGCTCGGTCGGGGCGCTGGCCGCGATCGCGGTGTCGCCGGCGGTGATGCGGTCGCGCCGCAACCGGGCGGTCTTCGCCGCTGTGGTGCTGTTCGTGGTCGCGTTGTCCTTCGCCAGCGTCAACGGATGGTGGTACGTCTCCAACTTCGGTGTGCCGTGGGGAAATCAATTCCCCGAGTGGCGGCTGGGTTTCACCACCGTGCTCTTCGGACTGTCACTGATCGCCCTGCTGACGGCCGCGTGGTTCCACTTCTCCGATCGCGACGGACCCGGGCGGCCGCGGGCGGCGCCGCTGGCCTTCGCGGCGTGGGCGCTGGTGGTCTTCGAGGTGGCTTCGCTGACCCTGGCGATGATCAACCAGTATCCGGCGTGGTCGGTGGGCCGCTCCAACCTCGAGGCACTGACCGGCAGGACCTGCGGGCTGGCCAACGACGTGATGGTCGAGCTGAATCCCAACGCCGGGATGCTCACACCCGTCGGTGTCGCGGTCGGCGCCGGACTCGGTCCGGTCACCGCAGAGGGCTTCAGCCCCAACGGTATTCCGGCCGCCCTGTCAGCCGATCCGGTGATGGAGCCCCCCGGCGGGGGCAGCCTCGTCGACTCGGCCGATGAGCAGACCGCTGCCGTTGACGGGGATACCGACGGCGGCGTCGCGGGCGGGATCCTGGCGGTGGCCGGAGTCAACGGATCCCGGGCGCGGCTGCCCTACGGCCTCGACCCGGCGACGACGCCGGTGATGGGCAGTTGGCGGTCGGGAACCCAGCAGCCCGCGGTGCTGCGCTCGGCGTGGTACCGGCTGCCGCCGCCCGATGCCCGCGGCGGGGATACCCCGCTGCTCGTGGTCTCGGCCGCCGGGCGCTTCGATCCGGAGGAACTCTCCGTGCAGTGGGCCACCGACGCCGACGCCGACGCAGGCCGGGCCGGCGGCGCGATGTCCTTCGCGGACATCGGTCCCGCGCCCGCCTGGCGCAACCTGCGCGCGCCGCTCTCGGCGATCCCGGCGGAGGCGACCGTCGTCAGACTCGTCGCCACCGACGACGATCTCGCGCCGAAGCACTGGATGGCCGTGACGCCGCCGCGCATCCCGACTCTGCAGACCCTGCAGCAGGTCGTCGGTTCGCGGGATCCGGTGCTGCTGGACTGGCTGGTGGGCCTGGCCTTCCCGTGCCAGCGGCCGTTCGGTCACGACAACGGCGTGACCGAGATTCCGGCGTGGCGAATCCTGCCCGACCGGTTCGGGGCCGAGGCCAACTCACCGGTGATGGACAACATCGGCGGCGGACCGCTGGGCATCAGCGAACTGCTGTTCCGGGCGACGACGGTGCCGACGTATCTCAGGGAAGACTGGTTTCGCGACTGGGGGGCGCTGCAGCGCCTTGAGCTCTACTATCCCGACGCCACCCCGGCCCGGCTGGACGTGGGCTCCACCGTCCGCAGCGGACTGTGGAGCCCCGCGCCGCTGCGCCCGACGTAGGTCCCGGTCGCCTACCATCGAGCCTCGTGCCCAGCGACCGCGCCGAGTCCGTCCGGATCGCCCGGCTCGTCGCGGTCGTCGCTGGTCTGGCGGGCGCGTTGATGTGCGCACTGGTTCCGCTGCTGCCGGTCCACCAGACCACCGCCGCCATCATGTGGCCGCAGGGCACCGGCCCGGACGGAAACGTCGGCAACGTCACCGCGCCACTGGTCTCGGGAGCGCCCGAAGCCCTCGAGGTGTCGATTCCCTGCTCGGCGATCGCCACGCTGCCCCCCGCGGGCGGATTGGTGTTCGCGACCAATCCCCAAGGCGGCATCGACGCCACCCGCAACGGGCTGTTCGTGCGGGCCAACGCCGATTCCGTGGTGGTCGCCTTCCGTGATGCGGTCGCCGCGGTGGCACCCCGCACGGCCGTCGCGTCCGGGGCCTGCAGCACGCTGCGGGTGAGGGCCGACCCGGCCGCGGTCACCGCGGAATTCGTCGGGATCCCCGGCGCGGCGGGCTCCCTGCCGCCGGACAAGAAGCCACAGGTGACCGGAGTCTTCACCGAACTGAAGGTGCCGGCGCAGCCGGGGTTGTCCGCGCGCATCGACATCGACACCCGCTTCATCACCAGCCCGACCGCACTCAAGCTGGCCGTGCTGGCCGCCGGCCTCGGGTGCGTCCTCGCCGCGATCACCGCACTGGGAGTGCTGGACCGCCGCAACTGCCGCGCGCCGGCGACGACCGGGCGCCGCCGCACGCCGCGGCACTGGGCCACCGACACCGCCGTCATCGGGACCCTCGCGGTGTGGCACGTCGTCGGCGCGATCTCCTCCGACGACGGCTACAACCTGACCATGGCGCGGATCTCCGGCGAAGCCGGCTACGTCGCGAACTACTACCGCTACTTCGGGACCAGCGAGGCGCCCTTCGACTGGTATCAGTCCGCGCTGGCCCAGTTGGCGTCGGTCAGCACCGCCGGGGTGTGGATGCGGCTGCCCGCCACCATGGCCGGCATCCTGAGCTGGCTGATTCTCAGCCACCGGATCCTGCCCCGACTGGGCTCGGGGGTATCGGGCCTGGCGCACAGCCGGGTGGCGGTCGCCACCGCCGGCGCGCTGTTTCTGGCCGCCTGGCTGCCGTTCAACAACGGACTGCGCCCCGAGCCGCTGATCGCGCTCGGCGTTCTGCTGGTGTGGATGCTCGTCGAGCGCACCATCGCCACCCGGCGTCTGGTTCCGGCGGCGGCGGCGATCGTGGTGGCCGTGTTCTCTGTGACACTGGCCCCGCAGGGACTCGTTGCCGTGGCCCCGCTGCTGGTCGGCTCGCGCGCCATCGCCGCGATCATCCGAGGGCGCCGGTCCACCGACGGCGTCCTGGCGGATCTGGCACCGCTGGCGGGCGCCCTGGCGGTGATCTTCGCGGTGGTCTTCCGGGACCAGACACTGGCCACCGTGGCCGAATCGGCGAGAATCAAATACGTTGTCGGGCCAACGATTTCGTGGTATCAGGACTTTTTGCGCTACTACTTCCTCACTGTCGAGGAGAACGTGGAGAGCTCCCTGACCCGGCGCTTCGCGGTTCTGGTGATGCTGCTCTGCCTCTTCGGGGTACTCGCGCTGCTGCTGCGCCGCGGCGGGGTGACCGGGGTGGCCCGCGGACCGGTCTGGCGGTTGATCGGCAGCACCGCGGTGGGCCTGCTGCTGCTCACCTTCACCCCCACCAAATGGGCGGTGCAGTTCGGGGCGTTCGCCGGTCTGACCGCCGCTCTGGGCGCGGTCACCGCGTTCGCCTTCGCCAGAGTCGGGCTGCAGAACCGGCGCAATCTGGCGCTGTACGTCACCGCGCAGCTGTTCGTTCTGGCCTGGGCGACGTCGGGAATCAACGGGTGGTTCTACGTCGGCAACTACGGGGTGCCCTGGTATGACCGCCAACCGGTGGTGGCCCACCGTCCGGTCACGACACTGTTCCTCGCCCTCGCGGTCCTGACCGGTCTGGTCGCCGCCTGGCTGCACTTCCGGATGGATTACACCGGGCGCACCGAGGCCAAAAACACCCGGCGCAACCGCGTGCTGGCCGCCACCCCGCTGCTGGTCTTCGCGACGATCATGGCCCTGCTCGCGGTCGGATCCATGGCCAAGGGCTTCGCGCAGCGCTATCCCGCCTACACCACCGCCAAGGCGAACCTCGCCGCGTTGCGCTCCGGACTCGCCGCGAGCAGTTGTGCGATGGCCGACGACGTCCTGGTCGAGGCCGACACCAACGCCGGGATGCTCACCCCCGCACCGGGGCAGACCTGGGGCCGCTACGGACCGCTGGGCGGGGCGAACCCGATCGGTTTCTCCCCCAACGGGATCAGCGACACCCTCGAGCCCACGGAGCCGTTCGTCGCGAACCCCGGCACGGTCAACTCCGACGGCTCACCGAACAAACCCAACGCCGGCGTCGCCTACGCGGGCGGCACCGGCGGGGGCTACGGACCCGTCGGCGTGAACGGCTCGCGGGTCTTCCTGCCGTTCGGACTCGATCCGGCGACCACCCCGGTGCTGGGCTCCTACCGGGAGAACACCGTGGCGGCCAAGGCCACCTCGGCCTGGTATGCGTTGGGGCCGCGAACGCCGGACCGTCCGCTGGTGACCGTCGCCGCGGCAGGAGCGATCTGGTACTACGACGAGGAGGGCGGTTTCAACTACGGCCAGTCGTTGAAGCTGCAGTGGGGCGTCCGCCGGCCCGACGGCACCTTCGAGGGCCTCAACCTGGTTCAGCCGATCGACACCATCGCTCAGAAGGCCTGGCGCAACCTGCGTTTCCCGCTGGCGTGGGCACCGCCGGAAGCCAACGTGGCCCGCATCGTCGCGGACGACCCGAATCTGAGTACCGATCAGTGGTTCGGGTTCACCCCGCCCCGGGTGCCGGTGCTGCAGACCGCCCAGCAGTTCCTGGGCACCCAGACCCCGGTGCTGATGGACATCGCCACCGCCGCGAACTTCCCCTGCCAGCGCCCCTTCGCCGAACGGCTCGGCGTGGCGGAGTTGCCGCAGTTCCGCATCCTGCCCAACCTCAAACAGGTGGTGGTGTCGTCGAACATGTGGCAGTCCGCCCGGTCGGGTGGGCCGTTCCTGTTCATCCAGGCGCTGCTGACGACCTCCACCGTGCCGACCTACCTGCGCGACGACTGGTACCGCGATTGGGGCGCGATCGAGCGCTACATCCCGGTGGTACCGGCCGGGCAGGCCCCCGACGCCGCCATCGAGCAGGGCTCCATCCGGGTGTTCGGATGGAGCCGCAACGGACCGATCCGGGCGCTGCCATGACCCAGACGCTGCCCGCCGTGGCCCGCGGGCCCGCTGCCGAGGTGACGGTCATCCGGTGGCTGGCGATCGTCTCCGGGCTGGTGGGGTTCGTGCTGTCGGTGCTGACCCCGCTGCTGCCGGTGGTCCAGACCACCGCGACGCTGAACTGGCCGCAGAACGGGCAACTGTCCAACGTCACCGCGCCGTTGATCTCCCAGGCCCCGGTCTCGCTGACGGCGACGGTGCCCTGCGACCTCGTCCGCGCGATGCCACCGGCCGGGGGAATGGTGGTGGGCCTGGCGCCCCAGAAGGGCCGCGACGCCGCACTGAACTCACTGTTCGTCACCGTCACCGGCCAACGGGTCGATATCACCGACCGCAACGTGGTGATCGCCAGCGTGCCGCGCGAGAAGGTCGCGTCACCCCAGTGCCGGCACATCGAGATCACCTCCACCCGGGCCGGCACCTTCGCCACGTTCGTCGGCCTGGCACCGGGCACCGACGAGCAGGGGGCGAACGCCGCCCAGCGCGGTGCGGAGTTCCTGCGGTCCGGCTTCCCCGATCCCAACCTGCGCCCGGCGATCGTCGGGGTGTTCACCGACCTGACCGGCCCGGCTCCCCCGGGACTGAATATCACCGCGGTGATCGACACCCGGTTCACCACCACACCGACCACGCTGAAACTCGCCGCGATGCTGCTGGCGTGGGCCGCGACGGCGGTGGCGATGACGGCGCTGTGGCGGCTGGACCGGCTCGACGGCCGCCGCATGCACAAGCTGATCCCGCAACGCTGGCGCACCCTGACCGCGGTCGACGTGACCGTCGTGAGCAGCTTCCTGGTCTGGCATGTGCTGGGCGCCAACTCTTCCGACGACGGCTACATCCTCGGGATGGCGCGCGTCGCCGACCGGGCCGGCTACATGTCGAACTACTTCCGCTGGTTCGGCAGCCCGGAGGATCCGTTCGGCTGGTATTACAACCTGCTCGCCCTGATGACCCACGTGAGTGACGCCAGCATCTGGATGCGGCTGCCCGACCTGGTCTGCGCACTGCTGTGCTGGCTGCTGCTCTCGCGTGAGGTGCTGCCCCGGTTGGGGCCGGCGGTGGCGGCCAGCAGGCCGGCGCTGTGGGCGGCGGGGCTGGTCCTGCTGGCCGCCTGGATGCCGTTCAACAACGGCCTGCGCCCGGAGGGACAGATCGCGACCGGCGCGCTGATCACCTACGTGCTCATCGAACGCGCCATCAGTTCGGGACGACTGACCCCCGCGGCGTTCGCGATCCTCACCGCGGCGTTCACCCTGGGCATCCAGCCGACGGGTCTGATCGCCGTGGCCGCCCTGATCGCCGGAGGTCGGCCGCTGCTGCGGATCCTGGTGCGCCGCCGCGCGGCCGTCGGAACCTGGCCGCTGGTGGCACCTCTGCTGGCCGTCGGAACCGTGATCCTCACCGTGGTGTTCGCCGACCAGACCCTGGCGACCGTGCTCGAGGCGACCAGGATCCGCACCGACATCGGTCCCAGCCAGGAGTGGTACACCGAGAACCTGCGCTACTACTACCTCATCCTGCCCACCGTCGACGGTTCCCTGTCGCGCCGGTTCGGATTCCTGATCACCGCGCTGTCACTGTTCGTCTCGATGTTCATCATGCTGCGCCGCAAGCGCGTTCCCGGCATCGCCCGCGGCCCGGCCTGGCGGCTGATGGGCGTCATCTTCGGCACCATGTTCTTCCTGATGTTCACCCCCACCAAGTGGGTCCACCACTTCGGCCTGTTCGCCGCGGTCGGAGCGGCGATGGCGGCGCTGGCCACGGTTCTGGTGTCACCGGCGGTGCTGCGCTGGTCCCGCAACCGGATGGCGGTGCTGACGGCGGTGCTGTTCCTGCTGGCGCTGTGCTTCGCCACCACCAACGGCTGGTGGTACGTGTCCAGCTACGGGGTTCCGTTCAACAACGACATGCCCAGTATCGCCGGGGTCAGTGTCAGTGCGATCTTCCTCGCTCTCTTCGCCCTTTCAGCCGCCTATACGCTCTGGCTGCACTTCGCGTCCCGCTCGCGCGGGCAGGGCCGCGTCACCCGCACGATGACCGCCGCGCCGATCCCCCTCGCCGCCGGGTTCATGGTCGTGGTGTTCATCGCGTCCATGGCCATCGGGGTCGTCCGTCAGTACCCCACCTACTCCAATGCCTGGGCGAACCTGCGGGCCCTGTCCGGCGGGTGCGGACTGGCCGACGACGTCCTCGTCGAACCGGACACCAACGCGGGTTTCCTGCGCCCACTGGCCGGCCAGTACGGCAGGCTGGGCCCGTTGGGCGGCACCGGGCCGGTCGGCTTCACACCGAACGGCGTGCCGGAAAAGATTGTGGCCGAGGCGATCCGGATCAACACCCCGATGCCGGGGGTCGACGGCGACTGGTCGGGTCCGACCCGCCTGCCCGCACCCGGGGTCAACGGCTCGACGGTTCCGCTGCCCTACGGCCTGGATCCGGCCCGCGTCCCGGTGGCGGGCAGCTACGTCGACTCCGCGCAGCAGGAGAGCCTGCTGACCTCCGCCTGGTATCAGCTTCCCCCCGACGACGGCGGCCATCCGCTGGTGGTGGTCACCGCCGCCGGCACCATCGCCGGCAACAGCGTGCTCAACGGCCGCACCGACGGACAGACCGTCGAGTTGGAGTACGCCAAACCGGGACCGGACGGCGGCCCGGTACCCGCGGGCCGGGTCGAGCCCTACGACCTCGGCCCGGCCCCGTCGTGGCGCAACCTGCGATTCGCGCGTTCGCAGATTCCCGCTGACGCCACCGCGGTGCGGATCATCGCCGAGGACCGGTCGCTGTCGCTGGGCGACTGGATCGCCGTCACGCCGCCGCGGGTGCCCGAACTGCGCACCGTGCAGCAGTACGTCGGTTCGGCCCAGCCGGTGCTGATGGACTGGGCGGTCGGTCTGGCCTTCCCGTGTCAGCAGCCGATGCTGCACGCCGATGGCGTCACCGAGGTGCCCACGTTCCGGATCACCCCGGACTACACCGCCAAGAAACAGGACACCGACACCTGGCAGGACGGCCGCAACGGCGGCCTGCTGGGAATCACCGACCTGCTGCTGCGGGCGCGGGTGATGGCGACCTATCTCTCCGCGGACTGGGGCCGCGACTGGGGATCGCTGCGCAGGTTCGACACCGTCGTCGATGCCGCGCCGGCCGAGTTGGTGCTGGGCAGCGCGACCCGCAGCGGACTGTGGACTCCGGGGCCGATCCGGATCAAGCCCTAGCCCGGACCCCCTCGGTCCCCGCCGGTCACGAGGCGCCGCGCAGCCGGTCGGGCTGGGTGGACCAGACCGTCGTCGAACCCGGTCCGTCGGAACGTGCGCAGTAGGCCGGGGCCCCGGTCTGATCGACCGCGGCCGCGCCGAGCACCGCGCAGTCGGCGCCGATCAGCACCACCGGCAGGTCCATCCGGGACGCGACGGCCGGCGGTGGGAGCGACGGAGCTACCGGTGGCACGGAGTCGCGACCGCCACGATGGTGACTCGACAGCAGCACCGCGGCGGTCGCCGCGCCGGCCACCAGAAGCGCTCCGGCAGCCGCGGCGGCCCAGCGCAGCCGGCGCGATCCGCGCTGCGGCATCCGGTGGCGCGGCGCCGCGCCGTGTTCGGCCCCGGCCGCCCGCAGCATCGACAGCGCGAAGTCGCGGCAGCGTTCGAAGCGATCGGCCGGATCTTTGGCCATCGCCTTGGTGAAGACCGGTCCGAATCGGGCCAGATCGGGTCGCTGGGCTGCGATGTCGGGAGGCTCGGAACTGAGGTGGTGGCTGATGACGACCGTCGGGTTGGTGTAGGCGTAGGGCGCCGCTCCGGTCAGCAGGTGGTAGGCCGTCGCGGCCAGCGCGTACTGGTCGGCCCGGCCGTCGATCTGCTCTCCCTTGAGCTGCTCGGGGGCGGCGTAGCTGACCGTCCCGATGGTCATGTCCGCACCGGTGAGATTGCTGACGCGGTCGATGTGGCGGGCGACGCCGAAGTCGACCAGCATGATCCGGTCGTCTCCGGTCTGCCGCTGGCCGAGCAGAATATTCGCCGGTTTGATGTCGCGGTGCAGCAGCTGGCGGCTGTGGGCGTAGTCCAGCGCGTCGGCGACCGCCGCGACGATGCGAATCACCTCGGCCGGTGGCAGACCTTCGGGATGCTGATGCAGCAGCCGCGCGGCGTCGATGCCGTCGACGAACTCCATCGCGATCCACAGCCGGCCGTCACTCTCGCCCCGGTCGTAGATGGTGACGATGTGCGGGTGACGCAGGGTGGCCACCGTCTCGGCTTCGAGGGTGAAGCGCTGGCGGTACTCGTCGTCATGACTGACCGAGTTGCCGAGCACCTTGAGCGCGTCCCGGCGGGGAAGGCGGGGGTGTTGCGCCAGATAGACATCGCCCATGCCGCCGGACCCGAGGGTCCGCAGGATGGTGTAACCAGCGACGACCTGGCCGTCGGCTAGCGGCATGGGGGCATCCTAGGGAATCGGACGGCGAGGGCAGACCCGGCTGCCCGGGCACGACGGCATGGTAGTCAGACGCCCATCGGCGGGGGCGCGGATGACCTCAACACCGCCAGGGCCGCGGTGCTCAATCGCGCCAACTCGTCGGCTTCGGCCCGGGTCAGCGCGCTGCGGATGAGCTCGGCCATCCGCCGGTTGGTGCTGTCCTCGACTTCGCGATAGCGCTCCTGTTTGTCCTCGGTGTCGTCGGGATAGGGCGGCTGCCAGCCCATGAACGCGGCGTACTTCGGGCCGTGCGAGAGCAGGTGGGCCTCGACCGGCGCGATACCCGAGAGGGTGAGTGCGTTGAAGTGCACGGCCGCGCGCAACTCGCGCAGTACGAACATCACCTGGAAGGCTCGGGCCGGCGCATCGTCGGCCAGCGGCATGGCCCGCCAGCCCGCGTACAGCGGCAGCCCAGGCTCAGGGGCCGCGGCGATCACCCTCTGTCCCAGTTCGGCGATGCGGTCCAGCCCGTCTGCCCCGGCCAGATAGCTGCGCGCGAAGTCGGCGACCTGCTCCCAGTACCACCGGGCGCTGGTGGACGCGTCGTGGGCAGCCACCCCCCGCTCCCACGATGCACCGGCATGACCGGGCTCGAACACGACGAACACCGCCGTGACCGTTGTCGCGGTGGCATCGCCCAGCACTCCGCCGCGACCGGCGAAGTACGCCGAGAACGGGTCGGAGTAGCCGGCCTCCATGCCCTTGGCCATGGTGCCGGGGCTGAGCATGAAGATGCCGATCGCCTCGCCCATCGCTGCGCCGAGGGTGGGGACCGCATCCGTGTCGGCGGTGCTCATCGTGAGGCTCCTCGTGTCATCCCTCGAGGGTGGGCCATCCATGGGCATTCCGTCGCGTATTCGCGCAGAGCGCACACCGTCAGTCCGGGTAGTCCATCGGGACGCCCAGGGTGTTCAACCACATGGCCAGGGCGTCGTACTGGCCGACCAGCATGACGAACTCGATGAGCTGGCGTCGGTCCAGATGGGCGGCCAACCGCTGCCAGGTCTGCTCGGAGACCGCACGGGTGGCGATGAGCTCGTCGACGGCGGTGAGCATCACCTGATGACGCGGGGCGAGTCCGTCCGCGGGCCAGGCGAAGACCGCCGCCTGGGTCTCGAGGTCGACGCCGCGCTTGAGGGCCAGCCGCCGGTGCTGCTGCAGCTCGTATTCGGAGTTGCGGAGATGTCCGACCCGAAGGATCACGACTTCGGTATCGCGCAGCGGCAGCCGGCCCCGGCGCAACAGCACGCCCCCGAACGGTCCCCAGGCCCAGAACAACCGCCGATGCTGGGCGAACACGGTGAACAGGTGGATCTCGGGGACCCCCCAGATCCGCGCGGAGATCTTGCAGAACAACCACCCGAACCAGCCCAGCTCGCGGCGCCCTCCCGGCGGGATGCGCGTGGGTACCACCGGGGGCGCGGGATCGGGTCGGTCAGCGGGAAGTCCGGGCGTGGCCACCCCACCATTCTGGCCCGCTGGCCCACAGCGGAGACGTGTAGGGTTGCGGGGCTATGAACTCCGGTTCGTTTCCGGCGGTCCGGTCGGGTCCCAGTCGCGACAACCCGCTGTTCCGCCCGCTCGACGCCTTCACCGCCTCGAAGTACGGCTCGCGGGTGGTCCGGATGCTCATCCCGATCGATCACTGGCTGATGCGCCGCACCAAGGGGCGGTTCACCTTCCTCGGCCCGCTGCGGGTGCCGACGCTGGTGCTCACCACCACCGGCCGCAAGTCCGGCGAGCGCCGCGAGATCGTGCTGACCTACATGCGCGACGGTGACCGGCTCTATGTCGTCGCCAGCAACTCCGGCGGCCCGAAGCACCCGGCGTGGTCGCTGAACCTGCTGGCCGACCCCAGCGCCTGGGTGACCATCAAAGGCCGCCAGATCCCGGTCACGGCGGCCCAGGTCACCGGCGAGGAATACGACCGGATGTGGAAGGTTTTCACCAGTTACTCGCGGGTGTTCCCGGCCTACCGCGGCCGGATGGTCCGGGAGCTGCGGATGTTCGCGCTCAGCAAACGCTAGTCGGACCGCGACGCGGATTACCCATCCGCCGGTGAACGCGGCTATCCTGACGCAAACCCGGCGTGCACCGTGGGGCCCCGGGCCGGGGCGGACAGCGTGTGCCCCACTGCGCTTCGGATCACGGCCGAGACCAGGACCGGTCACCTACCTAATCAGTGACAAGAGGGTGAGACAACGATGACCGCGCCATCGCTTCCCGCGCTGCTGCGCACGCGCGCCGCCGACCGTCCCGACGCCCCGGCGTTCACCTTCGTGGACTACGCGCTGGACCCGAACGGCTTCTCGCAGACCCTGACATGGTCGCAGCTGCTGCAGCGTTCGCTGAACCTGGCCGACGACTTGCGGCAGAGCGGAGCAGTCGGTGACCGCGCCGCCATCCTGGCCCCGCAGGGTCTGGACTACATCGTCGCGTTCTACGGCGCGCTCGAGGCGGGCTTGGTCGCGGTGCCCCTGCCGGTGCCGCTCCTGGGCGCACACGACGAACGGGTGACGGCCGCCCTGCGCGACTGCACCCCGTCGGTCATCCTCACCACCTCAGACACCGTGGACGCCATCTCCGGGTACGCCCGCGCCGACGGCGGCAACCAGGCACCCGCCATCATCGAGGTCGACTCGCTGGACCTCGACGTCCCGGCGGACGTCCCGCCCAGCACCCACTCGCCCGACAGCGTGGCCCACCTGCAGTACACCTCGGGTTCGACCGGGCAGCCGACCGGCGCCATGATCACCCACCGCAACCTGCTCACCAACTTCGACCAGATCGCCGATGCGTTCTTCGAGGACCGCGGCAGGGTGCCGCCGGCCGACATGAACATCGTCGGGTGGATCCCCTTCTATCACGACATGGGGCTGATGCTGGGCATCGCGCTGCCACTGGCCTGGCAGTGCCCCGCCTGGCTGACCAATCCGGTGGCGTTCCTGCAGCGCCCGGCGCGCTGGCTGCATCAGCTCGCCGAGTACCCCAACACCTTCTCGGCGGCACCGAACTTCGCCTTCGACCTGGCCGCCCGGCGCACCTCCGACGAGGACATGGCCGGACTCGACCTGGGGCGGGTGATGTCGATCAACAACGGAAGCGAACGGGTGAGCGCGCGGACCATCGCCCGGTTCACCGAGCGCTTCGCCCCGTTCAACCTGCCGGCTGCCGCGGTGCGGCCGTCCTACGGCCTTGCCGAGGCGACCCTGTACGTGGCCGCCCAGAAGGCCGGCGAGGCCCCGCACAGTGTGTGGTTCGTGGCCGAGCAGCTGTCGGAGGGCAAGGCTGTCCGGTGCGATGCCGGCGCCCCGGACGCCACTGAGCTGGTCGCCTACCACCTCACCGGGACGCAGCAGGTACGCGTCGTCGACCCGGACACCTGCACCGAGCTGCCCGACGGCCAGGTGGGCGAACTGTGGGTGCAGGGCGACAACGTCGGCCCCGGTTACTGGAACAACCGGGAGCGCACCGAGAGCACCTTCCACGGCTACCTGGCCTCGCCGCGCCCCGGCACGGCGGAGGGACCGTGGCTGCGGTCCGGCGACCTGACTGTCATCTCCGAGGGCGACCTGTTCATCATCGGCCGCATCAAGGACCTGCTCGTAGTCAACGGGCGCAACCACTACCCCGACGACATCGAATCGACGATCCAGGAGATCACCAGGGGCCGCGTCGCCGCGGTTTCGGTGCCCGGCGACGACACCGAACAACTGGTCACCATCGTCGAGGTCAAGAGCAAGCCGGACGACGCCGACCCAGCCGAAACCCTGCGCGCCATCAAACGTGAGCTCAGCGCGGCGGTGTCCCAACATCACGGTCTGCGGATCTACGACCTGGTGCTGGTCCCGCCCGGCGCCATCCCCGTCACCACGAGCGGCAAAATCCGACGGTCCAGCTGTGCCGAGCGGTACCAGCAGGGCGCGTTCGAACGGCTGGACGCCTAGCGTATGGCGGCGGCGTTGTCCCGCGACGAGCTGCGGCAGTGGCTGACCGACTATCTGGTGCGTACGGTCGGCTGCGAGCCGGCGGACGTGGATCCCGGGCGGTCGCTCAAGGACCTGGGTATGAGCTCCGCCGAGGCGGTGGTCCTGTCCGGGGAACTGGCCGAACTGCTGGGGCGGCCCGTCGATCCCGTCGAATTCTGGCAGTACCCCACCATCAACGCCCTGCTCGAGTTCCTGACCGCGCCGGTGTCCGCGACGGCGGGCGCGCCGGCGCACCCGGGCGGGGCCCGCACGTACGACGACCCGATCGCCGTGGTCGGCCTGGGTTGCCGGTTCCCGGGGGGCATCTCGGACCCGGATGCGTTGTGGCAGTTCCTCTCCGACGGCCGCTCTGCGATCTCGGAGGTTCCGGCCGAGCGCTGGGCGGCGTTCTCCGGCGGCTCGGCTGGCGCCCAGGCAGCAATCGCCGAGACGACCCGGTGGGGCTCGTTCCTCACCGGCCTGGAACAGTTCGACGCCGAATTCTTCGAGATCTCTCCGCGCGAAGCCGCCAAGATGGACCCGCAACAGCGGTTGCTGCTGGAGGTGGCCTGGGAGGCGCTGGAGAACGCCGGGATCCCGCCGACCTCCCTACAGCGCACGCAGACCGGAGTTTTCGCCGGCGCCTGCGCCGCGGACTACGCCTACCTGGCGTCGGCCGACCTGGCCCAGGTGGACGCGTGGAGCAATACCGGTGGCGCACTGAGCATCATCGCCAACCGGCTCTCCTATTTCCTGGACCTGCGTGGGCCCTCGGTTGCCGTCGACACCGCCTGCTCCTCGTCGTTGGTCGCTGTGCATCTGGCCTGCCAGAGCCTGCGCACCGGCGACTGCGACACGGCGATCGCGGCGGGCGTCAACGTGCTGCTGTCCCCGGCGATCTTCCGCGGCTTCGACCAGGCCGGTGCGCTGTCACCGACCGGCGAGTGTCACTCCTTCGACGCCGCCGCCGACGGCTTCGTGCGCGGGGAGGGATGCGGGGTCGTGGTCCTCAAGCGACTCAGTGACGCGGTGCGCGAAGGCAATCCGGTGTTGGCGGTGGTGCGGGGGTCGGCGATCAACCAGGACGGCCGGTCCAACGGTCTGATGGCACCCAACCCGGCCGCCCAGATGGCGGTGCTGCGGGCGGCCTACGCCAGCGCCGCCGTCGAACCCCGAGAGGTTGATTTCGTCGAAACCCACGGCACCGGAACACTGTTGGGCGATCCGATCGAGGCACGTGCGCTGGGAACGGTTCTGGGTAAGGGCCGCCCGGCGGACGAGCCGTTGCTGATCGGTGCGGTCAAGTCCAATCTCGGTCACCTCGAGGCCGCCGCCGGTATCGCCGGCTTCATCAAGGCGGTGCTGGCTCTGCACCGCGGCGTCGTGCCCCCCAATCGCGGCTTCGAGAACCCGAATCCGCACATTCCGTTCGACAGCCTTCGCCTCAGTGTCGTCGCCGAGGAACAGGACTGGCCGAAGAGGGAGCACCCCCGCCGGGCCGGTGTCTCAGCGTTCGGGTTCGGCGGTGCCAACGCGCACGTCGTCCTGGAGCAGGCGCCGGAGGGAACCGGGCCCGCTCCGCAGGGCGCATCCGACGAGCCGGCCGTGACGACCCTGGTGCTCACCGGCAAGACCCCGGAGCGGGTCGCCGCCCTGGCGGGGCGGCTGGCGGACTGGGCGGACACCGACGGAGCCGGGGTGTCCCTGGCCGACATCGCCCACACCGTCAACCACCACCGGGCGGTGCAGAAGGTGT
Source organism: Mycobacterium sp. (assembly GCF_046091765.1). Taxonomy (GTDB): domain Bacteria; phylum Actinomycetota; class Actinomycetes; order Mycobacteriales; family Mycobacteriaceae; genus Mycobacterium. The sequence goes on along the minus strand of NZ_JBJTCF010000094.1, from coordinate 57,701 downwards.
TCGCCACGGTGTGCGCCCGCGACCGCGACCAGGCCGTCACCGGCCTGCGGGCGCTGGCACGCGGACAGGCTGCCACCGGGGTGGTCGAACCACACCCTGGACCGTGCGAGCCGGCGCCGGTGTTCGTCTATTCCGGACAGGGGTCGCAGTGGGCCGGTATGGGTCGGCTGCTGCTGGCCGAGGAACCGGCATTCGCCGCGGCGGTCGCCGAACTCGAGCCGGATTTCGTTGCCCAGGTTGGGTTTTCGCTACAGGAGGTGCTGTCCTCCGGCGAGCCGGTCACCGGTATCGACCGCATCCAACCGGTACTCGTCGGCATCCAACTGGCCCTGACGAAGCTGTGGCGCAGCTACGGGGTCGAACCCGACGCTGTGATCGGCCACTCCATGGGCGAGGTCACCGCGGCGGTGGTCGCCGGAGCACTCTCGGTCGCCGAGGGTCTGCAGGTGATCGCCACCCGCTCACGGCTGATGTCGCGGCTGTCCGGCCAGGGAGCGATGGCATTGGTCGAACTGGACCCGGCGGCCGCCGAGAAACTGATCGAAGGTGAACCGGACGTGACGGTGGCGGTGTACGCCTCCCCCCGGCAGTCGGTGCTCGCCGGGCCGCCCGACCGGATCGAGGCGATCGTCACCGACCTGCAGGCAGCCGATCGGCTGGCGCGCGTGATCGACGTCGACGTGGCCTCACACCACCCGATCATCGCCGGCGTACTGCCGGAACTGCGCACCGAGCTTGCCGGCCTGCGCCCGCGGCGCCCTCAGATCCCGATCATCACCACCACATCCGGACGGCAGGACTCAGCGACCTTCGATGCCGACTACTGGTGTGACAACCTGCGCGAACCAGTCCGCTTCACCCAGGCAGTCGCGAGTGCCGGGGCGGGCCACGCGGTGTTCGTCGAGATCAGCCCGCACCCCCTGCTCACCTACGCGATCGCCGACACCCTGGGCGATCGCCATCACCACACCCTGGGCACCCTGCAGCGCGACGCCGACGACACCCACACCTTCCACACCAACTTCAACGCCGCGCAGACCACCACACCGCCGCGGACCCCGCACCGGCCCGAGCCGCACCCGCAGGTCCCCACCACCCCGTGGCAACACGAGCCCTACTGGTTCAGCGCCGGCGATCCTGCGCCGCTGCTCGACACCTCCCGGTCGGGTGCGGTGCGAACGGTTCTGGTGCACCCCCTGCTGGGCGAGCATGTGCGCCTGCTCGAGGAGCCGGTGCGGCATGCCTGGCAAGGCGACGTCGGCACCGCGGTCCACCCCTGGCTTGCGGACCACCGGGTCGGTGGACTGCCGTCCCTTCCCGGCGCCGCGTACTGCGAGATGGCGCTGTCGGCGGCCGAGGCCGTCTTCGGCGAAGCCTGCGAGGTCCGCGACATCGTGTTCGAGGAACTCCTGTTTCTCGACGCACACACCGACATCACCGCGGTAGCCGCCCTGGACGCGCCTGCGGCGGCCGACTTCGTCGTGCTGACCGATCAGGACGGCGAACGGGTCCGTCGGTCATCAGCCGTACTGCAGGCCGTCAAGCATGATGCGCATGATGAGCATGATGAGGATGATCGGGATGATTGCCTACCCGAGCGGCGCGACATCGGTGCCCTGCTCGGTGCCCACCCCGAGGTGACGACCGGAGACGATCTCCGAATGTCACTGCGGAACAACGGAATCGACTATGGCCCGGCCTTCTGCGGTCTCTCCGCCGTGCATACCGCCGCGGAGGCCGGGACCGTGTTCGCCGAGGTGCAGATGCCCGACTGCATCGGGTCCAAGCAGAGCGGTGTCGGGATTCATCCGGCGGTACTCGACGCCTGCTTCCAGGCCGTCGCCGCACACCCGGGCCTCGCCGGCCGGCGGGGAATGCTGCTTCCGCTGCGCGCCGGTCGGATTCGCCGGTTCGGTGACTGCAGCGGTGCCCGCTACTGCCAGGTGAGCATCACCAAGTCCGACACCTCGGCCGTCGAGGCGGACCTCGCGGTGCTCGGCGTGGACGGCGCGGTGCTGCTCGAGGTGAGCGGCCTGCGGATGGGCACCGGCGTCACCAAGGGAGCCGAGCGCGAGCGGCTGCTGTCCGAGCGGCTGCTCACCATCGACTGGGAACAGCACGAGCCGCCGGCCGCCGTACCGGCCGAGGCCGGCGAGTGGCTGGTGATCGCCGCGGACGCGACAGACTCATTCGCCGACCGGTTGTCCGCCGAATTGGCCACCGCCGGCGCCTCGTGCCGGAGGGCGCAGCCCAGCGACGGGGTCGACGGCTCGGGACTGGCCGGTGTGGTGTTCGTTGCCCCGCCGGCGGCCGGCGCGCCCACCGAACGCTGCCTGGACCGCGGGCGGGAATTCGTCACACAGGTGGTGCACATCGCCCGCGGTCTGCCCGACACCGAGGACCGGCCACCGAGGCTCTACGTCGTCACACGTGGCGCGCAGGCCGTCACCGCCGCCGACGTGCCGAACCTGGACCAGGCAGGGGTGCGCGGGCTGCTGCGAGCGGTCGGCAACGAGCACCCGCCGCTGATGCCGACCCAGATCGACGTCGACACCGAGACCGCCGCCGATGCGGTGGCCCGAGAGATTCTCAGCGGCTCAGCCGAGGACGAGACGGCGTGGCGGCGCGGTACCTGGTACACCGCACGGCTGCGGCCCACTCCGCTGCGAGCCGAGGAGCGGCGCACGACCGTGGTCGATCCCGCGCACGACGGCATGCGACTGGTGATCCGCGTTCCCGGTGACCTGCAGACCCTGGAGTTGACCGCCGCCGACCGGCAGCCGCCCGGCGAGGGGCAGCTTGAGGTCGCGGTGAGCGCCTCGAGCATCCGCTTCGCCGACGTGCTGGCCGCGTTCGGCCGCTGCCCGACCTTCGACGGTCAGCAGCCGCAACTCGGCCTGGACTTCTCCGGCATCGTGTCCGCCGTGGGTCCCGGGGTCACCGGCTTCGCGGTCGGCGACCGGGTGGGTGGTTTCGCACCCGGGTCGTGGGCAACCTTCGTCACCTGCGATGCACGCCTGGTCGCGCCGCTTCCCGACTCGTTGAGCGAGCAGGACGCCGCGGCGGTCTCGACCGCCTACGGCACAGCCTGGTACGGCCTGGTCGACCTGGCCCGCCTCACCGAGGGTGACAAGGTGCTGATCCATTCGGCCACCGGCGGTGTGGGCCAGGCCGCTATCGCCGTCGCGCGCCACGTCGGTGCCCAGATCTACGCGACCGCGGGTAGCCCGGCGCGCCGGCAGTTGCTGCGGGACTGGGGCATCGAGCACGTTTACGACTCCCGGTCGACGGACTTCGCCGAGGAGATCCGGCGCGACACCGCCGGTTACGGTGTCGACGTCGTGCTCAACTCACTGATCGGTCCGGCGCAGCGGGCCGGGATCGAGCTGCTGGCCTTCGGCGGACGGTTTGTCGAGATCGGCAACCGCGACGTGTACGAGCACACCCGGGTCGACCTCTTCCCGTTCCGGCGCAACCTGGCGTTCTACTACGCCGATCTCGCGCTGATGGGGGTGAGCGACCCCGAGCGGGTCGGATCGCTGCTGCGCACGGTGTACGACGTCGTGGGTGACGGCCGTCTTCCGGTGATCGACCGGACCGACTACCCGCTGTCCGGCGCGGCGGATGCCATCCGCGCGATCAGCGCGGCCGAGCACATCGGACGACTGGTCCTGCAGGTGCCGCACGCCGGTGCGACCGAGGTGGTGGTACCCCCGACCGAGGCGCCGGTGTTCCGGCGGGACGGCTCCTACATCGTGACCGGCGGGGCCGGCGGGCTGGGCCTGTTCTTGGCCGCCATGATGGCGTCGGCCGGATGCGGGCGGATCGTCCTGTCGTCCCGCTCGCAGCCGAACCCGGCCGCGCAGAAGACTATTGCGCGGCTGCGTGCCAACGGCACCGACGTGGTGGTGGAATCCGGCAACATCGCCGATCCGGCCACGGCCGTCCGGCTGGTGGCGGCGGCGACGGCCACCGGACTGCCGCTGCGGGGTGTGCTGCACGCGGCCGCCGTGGTCGAGGACGCCAGCCTGGAGAACATCACCGACGACATGATCACGCGCGACTGGACACCGAAGGTGCACGGCGCGTGGTATCTGCACCACGCCACCGCCGAGCAGCCGCTGGACTGGTTCTGCACGTTCTCGTCGGCGGCGGCGCTGCTCGGGTCGCCGGGCCAGGGCGCCTACGCGGCGGCCAACAGCTGGGTCGACGCGTTCACACTCTGGCAGCGCAGCCAGGGCCGGCCGGCAACCGCGATCGCGTGGGGCGCATGGGCGGACATCGGTGCAGGCGCCGGCGTGGCGCAGCGCGGTGACGTCACGATGATTCAACCGGAGCACGGCGGGTATGCCTTCCGCGGCATCCTCCGGTACAACCGCGGCTACACCGGATATCTGCCGATCGAGGGCATGCCGCTGCTGACGGCACTGGCGGTGCGCACCCCGTTCGCGGCCGCCTTCCGGGATTCCGCTGCGACAGCCGCCGACGGCAGGACCGGACTGCTGGCCGAACTGGCCGGGTTGGCACCGGAGGAACGGCGGGATCGGCTGCAGCGCCTGGTGGTCGACCAGGTCAGTGTCATCCTGCGCCGCACCGTGGATCCCGCCCGGTCGTTTGCCGAGCAGGGGATGGACTCGCTGGGCAACCTGGAGATGCGCACCCACATCGAGACGCAGACCGGGGTCCGGATCAGCCCGAAGGCGATCATCACGTACAACACTGCGGGCACCCTGGCCGAGCACCTCGGCGAAATGCTGGCCGCCGACGTCAGTCGGTAGCCCAGCCGTAGTGCGCCGGGATGGCGGCGAGTTGCTCCCGGATTTTCCCGATGTAACGCTCGGGATCGACCGCGTGCGTGTGGTAGTGGATCATCAGCTGGCCGTCGTGGGTGGCGATCGAGTACATGTCAAAGCCGGCGGACGACGCGAACAGCACCTCGCCGTCGTACTCCTCGATCTGCAGTTCCGGCGGGATGCGCAGCGGCGGGGTCTCGCCGCCGTCGGTACTCATCACCACGTCGGGCAGGCCGGGCGGGTTGCCCTCGTACTGCAGACTGAAGTGCAGGAGCGACTGCTGGATGACGCCGTCGGCGATGTCGGCCCGGAAGGTGTCCACGATCTCGCGTGCCAGATCCATCAGGTCGGTGGCCGCGGTGATCTCGGCCAGGTACGTCGCCACCCCCAGCGGGTTGGTGGCCTCGGTGGGACCGACCGGCGGCGTCAGGAAGTAGCGCAGGTCCACCGGGTAGACATAGGGTACCGGGATGTGGGGGGTGCCCCGGATCTTCCACTCGGCCAACAGGATTGACGCCGCCACCACCGAGTTCACGGTCAGCCGCCGGGCAGCGCAGATCTCGGCCAGTTCCTTGGTCTCCTGGCGCGAGAGGCGGCAGCTGGCGGTGGGCACCCGCACCGACAGCGGCACGCCGCCGCCCGGGTTGCGTTTGGACGGCGGCAGGTTGTAGGCGAACATCGCGGCCATCAACCGCTCCAGGCCCGAGCGCTGCTGCTTGGCGATCCCGCGCTCGGCCAGCACAGTCTCCAGAGACTGAGGCGTCGGCTCAGCCTTCACCGGCGCGATCCCGGCACCGGTGACCACGTCGGTATACCAGCCGAAAAGCTTTTCCAGCAGGCTGAACTGGTGATGGGCGTCGGCCAGCGCGTGGTGGGTGTAGAGCGTGATCTCGGACTGGTCGGCACCCACCCGCAGCCGGAGGTTGACCAGCGCCACCGACTGATCGGGAAGCCTCTCGGCGGGCTCGTCGAGTTTCTCCACCCACACCCCGGGATGCAGGTAGTCGTCGACCACGATCTGGTGGCCGCCCTCGGCGTCTGCCTCCAGATGGCCGGCGAGCACCGGGTGGGTCTGCAGCAGGGTGTCGAAGGCCCGCGTCATGGCCGCCACGTCGAGCGCGCCGCGCAGCCGGACGGTGAATCCGATGAAGTTCTGGCCCTGCGCAAAAATTTCCTCGCTGCGGGACAGGGAGCGAATCGGCGTTCCGCCAAACATGATCAAGCCCTTTCCGGAATCGAGGACACGTCAGCGATTGGTGCTTGCCCGGCGGTACCCGACCAGCAGCGGCCACAGGCACACCAGCACGATGCCCAGACACCAGGCCGCCGTGATGGTCAGTGGCCACTGCACCGGGCCGCCGACGGCCACGGCGCGCATCGCGTCGACCGCGGGCGACAGCGGTTGGTACTCGACCAGCGGCTGCACCCAGTTCGGGTACTGGTCAAGTGGGACCAGACCGGTGCAGAAGAAGGTGGCCACCAGAGCGAACACCTGGATCGCCTCCACCAGAACGGATTTCTGCCAGTAGAGCGCGATGGTGAGCACCAGCACCGAGAAGGCGAGACCGAATGCCACCGGAATGGCGAGCCATACCACCGTCTGCGCCACCCCGCGGTGGAAGCGCAGCCCGAGGGCAAGACCCGTGGCCAGCACGATCAGCGAGGTCAGGACCAGCCGGACCGCCTCGCCGGTCAACCGGGAGAACAGGTCCGCGGCGCGGTGCAGGGGAAGGACGTGCAGCCGGGCCAGAAAGCCCGCGGACCGCTCGGCCATGAGGTCGACCACGCCCGCCGTCGACCCGGTGATCGCGCCCACCAGCGTCACCAAGGGCACGCTGCGATACAGGCCGTTCTCGCCGGTGAGGGTGGTGACGGAGTCGCCGAGCACGATCTTGACGGTGAGCAGGAAGATGACCGGCAGGATCAACGCGTGCAGGATCGTCATCGGGGTCCGAGACTCTCGGAGCAACAGCCGACCGGTCAGCACCCAGGTGTGCGACGCCAGATGCCGCAGCGAGTTCTCCGAGTACCCGGGGCCGGCCACGGGGGCCGGTGCGTGGATGACCATCAGTCCCGCCGCCGGTAGACCGCCACCGCGAACGGCAGCATCACCACGATCAGGCCGCCCACCCAGGCCAGTGCGGGTCCGACTGCCGACCAGGTAACCGGTACGGCGCCGGGCACACTGTCACCGGCGAACGCCTGCAGGGCGTTGACCAGTTGGGAGATCGGCTGGTTGCGGACTACCGGCTGGATCCATTCGGAGAACCGGTGTGCTGGCTGGATTCCGACTGACAGCAGGCCGAAGATCAACTGCGGCAACAACAACCACTGCGCGGTCGCGGCCGGGTTTTTGGATCGCGTCCCCACCACGTCGCCCATGAACGCCATGGCGACGCCTGCAGCGATCACCAGCAGACAGAATGCCGCGGTGTAGGGGAAGCTGCGGTGGAACCGGAACCCGACGACGTAGCCGCACGCCAGGGCCGCTGTCAGGCCGATGACACTGCGGTAAACGCTCGCCGAGATTCGAGCGGCCAGCGGCGTCAACGGCGGGATCGGCATCGCCTGGAAGCGGCGGTTGATGCCCTGCACGGAGTCCGTCGCCGCGCGGAACGCCGTCGAGATGGTGGCGAAGGCGATTGCCTGCAGGACGATGATCGGCATCAGGTACTGCGCGTACGAACTCAGCCCGAGATCGGGCCCATCCATCAGCTTGTGCAGCGGGATGTAAAAGCTCGCGGTCACCGCCGCCGACGCCGCCACCGCGACGCCGACCTCCCCACTGCGCAGCGTGGGGACGATCTGCCGGCGGGTCAGCACCCACCACTGGTGCAGCGCGGAGGGATCCGGCCGCGCTCCGAGCGGGATCGCGGTCACGACATCAGCTCCTCGGCGTGCGCGGCGGGGGCGTCACCGGTCAGTGCCATGAACACGTCGTCGAGTGATGGCCGACGCAGCATGATGTCCTGCAGTTCGATGTTGGCCTCCTTCAACCGCCACAGCGCAGCGGTCAGGGTCGCCGGGCCGTCCGGCGCAGGCATGACGATCCGGTCGGAACTCGAGTTGGCCGCTGCGCGGTTGACGTCCGGAAGGAGCGGACCCAGCGCCTCCACCATGGCCGGGAGCGCCCCGGCGTCGCGGGGCACGATCTCGCAGTAGGTGCCGCCGGTGCGCTCCTTGAGTTCGTCGGCGGTGCCGTGCGCGACGATGCTGCCGTGGTCGATCACCACGATGCGGTCGCTCAACGCGTCCGCCTCCTCCAGATACTGGGTGGTCAGCAGGGTCGCGATGCCGGCTTCTTTGAAGCCCCCGACGAGTTCCCAGATGGCTTGCCGGGAGCGGGGATCCAGGCCGGTGGTCGGCTCGTCGAGGAACACCACCTTCGGACGGACAACGAGGCCGCAGGCGATGTCGATGCGGCGGCGCATGCCGCCGGAGTACGTTCCCACTCGCCGGTCAGCGGCGTACTCGAGATCGAACTGGGCCAGCAACTCGTGCGCCCGGTCGCGGGCCGCAGCCTTCTTCAGGCCCTGCAACCGGCCGAACATGACCAGGTTCTCGTATCCGGTGAGCAGGTCGTCCAGGGCGACGTGCTGTCCGGTGAGCATGATGGACCGGCGCACCAGCGCGGGCTGGCTGCGCACGTCGTAGCCGGCCACGCTGGCCCGGCCCCGGTCAGGAGAGGTCAGCGTCGAGAGGATCTCCACGGTCGTGGTCTTGCCGGCACCATTGGGCCCGAGCAGTGCCACCACCTCGCCGCACCCGACGTCGAAGCTGATCTCCCGCAGCGCGTCCACGGACCCGAAGGACTTGCCGATCCCCTCGACGACAACACCTTTGTCACCGAAAACCTGATCCAACTGCGACATGGTGTTCCCCTTAATCCTCGTCGTCGAGGACGGCGGCTGAGAGGTCCACCAGAGCCAGTGCCTCGACGTCGTCAGCACCCTCGTCGTCGACGACCAGGCCGCCGATGGCTTCTTCGAGCAGGCCCATCAGGGTGGGCACGAAGCGCTCCACCACCGCGCCGATCGTCGTCTCCGACACCCGCCGGTAGTCGTACCACCAGTCGACGTGCAGGGCGCCGCCCAGGCGGTAGGCCCGGATTTCGACGGCGTGCCCGAGGCCGGGCGGGGTGTCGCGGACCGTGCGCTCGCTATCGCTGTCCCAGCCGACCGGCGCTTCGGAGTTCTGCCATTCCGGCAACATTCCGAGGTCGGAAAGATGAATGTCCGCAAGCGCGGTCCCTTCGAAGAGCCGTGCGGTTGGCGCGTGCAGATACCGCAGAATGCCGTAGCCGATGCCGTAATGCGGCACCGCCGTCATGGTCTGACCAACGTCGTCCAGGAGTTGTGTCGCGCTCGCGCCCGACAGCCCGACGCACGACACGGCTACCGGATAGAGGGTGGAGAACCAGCCGATCGTGCGGCGCAGGTCCACGTCGGGCTTGAGCACCGACCGTCCGGCACCGGTGAGGTCGACGGCGACGACGCCCTCGCCGAGGACCTCAGCCAGCACTCGGGCCAGCGCGGCTAGCAGAATCTGGTCGATACCGGTCTGCAGCATCCGACGGGCGTTATCCATCATGGAGGTCTGCTCGGGAGACAGCGCGCCGGGAAGGCGGATCAGGTCGGCAATGCCCGGCGGCCCGCTCGCGGCCGAATCCGCTACCCGCAGAGAGGCTTTGGCGACCGTGTCCATCCAGTAATCCCGCCGTTCGAGAACGGCAGGATGCGCCGCCAGTGCGGCAGCGTGTCGCGACCACTCCCGCCACGACGTAGTCGCGGGCTCCAAGGCGATGTCCCCCCCGGCGAGGCGCTGCGCGAAAGCCGCCAGTAGATCGGTCAACAGGATCTCTCGCGACATCGCGTCGTCGGTCATCTTGTGCACGGTCAGAACCAGGTAGCGGCCGGTACCGGCGGCGTCGGTGACGTAGGTGGCGGTCAACGGAAGACTGCGCAGATCCTGCGCCGCGACGGTTTCGGCAATGACGGCCGACAACGCCTCGCGTTCGTCACCGCCGGCCGGTAGTGACCGCTGCTCGAGTTCGACCGGCTCGCCGGACTCGGCGATCTGCTGCTCGGCGATGCCCGCGCGCTCAACGATTCGCATCCGCAGCGCATCGTGATGGTCCACGACCGCGTTAACGACGGCGGCGGCGTCGTCCGGGCTGACCGGCGCGTTGAGCCGCAACACCAGCGGCGCTCGCCAGCTGCCCCGCTCGGCGAGGCCGGTGTCGAGGAATCGCGCGATGTTCGGCGGCACCGGCACACCCAGCTCGACGGGGATGTCGCCGGTGAGGCCGCTGGAGGCGTAGCGGGCAATCAGGGTGTCGGCCAGCGCCGACAGGCTCTGGTGGTCGTAGAGGTCCTGCGGGGTGAGCTCGACACCTTCGTGGTTGGCGGTCATCGCCACGCCGATCGCAAGCAGCGAGTCACCGCCGATGTCGAAGAAGTTGTCACTCGGCCTGACCGACTCCACGCCGAGGCACTGGCTCCAGATCCGCTGCAACGTCTCCTGCATGTGGGCCCGCGGGTCGGCGGGTTTGGCCGGCGCGGCGCCGTTGGGTGACGCGGCGGCCGCGGCGGTGGCCGTTGGCGGCTGGTTGACCGCACGGTGCAGATCGGCAACCTCGATCCAGTGGCGTTGCCGGGCGAAGGGATACCCCGGCAACGTCACCCGCGTCGGGTGCTCGCCCTGCAGCGGGGTCCAGTCGACGTCGACACCGGCGGACCACAGCTGGCCGAGCGCCAGCAGGAAGGTATCGCGATCGTCGCGGGCCTGCAGTGGGTGGCGCATCAGGCGCACCGCCCGGTGGTGGTCGTTCCAGGCCGGTAACCGGAGGGCCGACCCGGTCAGGCTGCCGCCGGGTCCGACCTCGACCAGCAGCCGGTGCGGATCATCGAGCAGTTCGGCCAACTCGTCGGCGAAGCGGACGGTGGAGCGGACGTGCTGCGCCCAGCGTTGCGGGTCGGTGGCTTCGTCGGCCGTCATCCAGGTGCCGGTGATGTTGGACAGCATCGGGATGGCCGGCTCACGCAGCGTGACGGTCGAGAGGAACTCGGCGAAGGGTCCCAGGACAGCGTCCATCGACTGGGAGTGGAACGCATGCGACGTCCGCACCCGCCGGGCCGGGATGCCCTGCCCACCGATCCGTTCGATGAACGCCGCGATGGCATCCTCCGGACCGGCCACCACACAGCTGCCCGGGTCGTTGACAGCGGCGACGTCGACGTCGGCACCCAGGTGTTCGGCGATGTCCTGCGGGGTGGCGGCCACTGCCACCATGGCACCGCCGGGCGCGGTCTGCATCAGCCGGGCCCGCAGCGACACGATCTTCAGTGCGGTCGGCAGCTCGAACACCCCGGCGATGGTGGCAGCCACCAGTTCGCCGATGCTGTGTCCGGCCAGCGCGGCCGGTTCGACGCCGTAGGACATCGCAAGGCGCGCCAGTGCGTACTCCACGGCGAACAGCGCGGGCTGAGCGAGGTCGGTCGGCTCGAGGTCCGATCCGTCGAACACCTCGGCGGCCAGGTCGATGCCGAGATCGGCGGCGAACCCGGCGGCACAGGCGTCGAAGCTCTCGCGGAACACCGCTTCGGTGTCATAGAGCCCGCGGGCCATCCCGACGTGCTGAGCACCCTGGCCGGGGAAGAGGAAGGCGATCCGCCCGGCGCCAGACGGAACACCCTGCGGCCCCTCGGTGATCGCGACCTTCTCTTGATCGGCTGCGTTGAGCGCGGCGATCGCGTCAGACCGGTCGTGCACCACCGCAGCCAGTCGGTGCTCCTCACGGCGACGGCCGCTCAGGGTGTGGGCGACGTCGGCCAGCGCGAGTTCGGGGTTCCGATCGAGTTCGGCGGCCAGAGCGGCGCGGCAGGCCGCGAGCGACTCGGAGCTGCGCGCTGAGAGCAGCAGCACCTGCGGTCCCGGCGGTGCGGTGCTGCGAGGCGACTGCGGTGCCTCCTCCAGCACGACGTGCACGTTGGTCCCGCCGACGCCGAAAGAGCTGACGCCGGCGCGCCGTACACCGTCTGATTCCCACTCGGCGTATCGGTTCTGAACGACGAACGGTGTGCGCTCCAGATGCAGTTCGGGGTTCGGCGCGGTGTAGTGCAGGGTCGGCGGGATCGCCCTGTTCTCCAGGCAGAGGATCGCTTTGACCAAGCCGGTGATCCCCGAGGCGACCTCCAGGTGGCCGATGTTGGACTTCACCGAGCCGATGACGCAGGGCGCCGAGCGCTCGGCTTCGGAGACCTCGAAAGCCTGCCGCAGTCCCTCGATTTCGATCGGATCCCCGAGTGGGGTGCCGGTTCCGTGCGTCTCCACGTATCCGATGCTCGCGGCGTCGACCCCGGCGACGGCATGCGCCTCGGCGATCACCTCGGCCTGCCCGGCGGCGTTGGGAGCGGCGTAGGTCATCTTCACCGAGCCGTCGTTGTTGATCGCCGACCCGCGGATCACCGCGTGGATGCGGTCGCCATCGGCCAGCGCAGCGTCCAGCGGTTTCAGGACCACCGCGGCAACACCGCTGCCGAACACGGTGCCGTCGGCGCGGACGTCGAACGGCCGGCAGTGCCCCACCGAGGACACCATCGCGCCGGGCTCGTACCAGTAACCGACCTGGTGCGGCACCCGGATCGACGATGCGCCGGCCAGCACCATGTCGCTCTCGCCGGTCAGCAGGCTCTGGCAGGCCAGGTGCACCGCGACCAGTGAGGAGGAGCATGCGGTCTGCACCGACAACGCCGGACCGCGCAGGTTGAAGGCGTGGGCGACGTGGGTGGCCAGGTGGTCCTTGTCGTTCTGCAGCGACAGGTTGACCATCTCGACGGTGGCGCCCTCACCGATGATCGCCTTCGGATCACGGTGCGACATCAGGTTGTAGAGCAGATAGCCGCTGACTGAGGTGGTGCCGAAGACCCCGATCGCACCCTCGAAGGCGGCTGGGTCGTAGCCGGCGTCCTCGAAGGCGTGCCACGCGGTCTGTAGGAAGAGCCGCTGCTGCGGGTCCATCATCCGGGCGGCGTAGGGACTCATGCCGAAGAATTCGGCGTCGAACTCCTCGACGCCGTCCATCAGGGCCCCCCGGCGGACGTAGGAAGGGTTGGCAAGCGCAGCGGGGGTGACGCCGGCGGCCGTCAGCTCCTCCGCGGAGAGGTCGACGATCGATTCCTCGCCGCGGCGCAGGTTGTCCCAGAACTCGGTCACCGAGCCGGCGCCGGGGAAGCGGCCGGCCATGCCGATCACCGCGATCGCGTTCGGCGGCATGTCGGAGTCGTTCGCGTGGCTCACCCGTCGTCTCCTTTCCTTCTCCGCATCGCGGCTCCCTGGCGGGCCATGGCGCGCTGCCGGGCACGCGCTCCGAGTCCGGACGCGCGTTCGGTGGCGGCGGACTCGGCCAGACCGAGCTGGCCGATCAGGTCGTCGGTCAGCTCGCGCAGCGAGGCGCCCTGCAACAGCAGCGCAACCGGTGGCTCAACGCCGAAGTCGGCGCGGGCGGTGTTGCGGATCCGAACCGCCATCAGCGAGTCCATCCCGAGGTCGATCAGCGGTGATGTCGCATCCAGGGGCCAGTCCTCGGGATATCCCATGATAGCCAGCAGGCGCATCCGCAGCCGGTCTGCGACGACCGTGGCGGCCTCGGCGGCGTCAAGTTCCGCCAGCGCCTGCGGACCGGCCCAGTCCGCCGCGCCCTCGCGGTCGTCGAGTTCCTCGGCGAGCTCCGAGAAGTAGCCGAGGTCACCGATCTCGGGGAAGGCCGCCGCGGCACGGTCCAGCCGCAGCCGCGCCACGCCGGCGTTGACCGCTCCGGCGGCCAGCAACGCCTCGAGGGCTTCGACACCCTCAGCCGGGCTGATCGGATCGAGGACCCCCATCGTCAACCCCTGCGCCACACCGACATCCGCCCACTGGCCCCAGTTCACCGAGGTCGCCGGCAGGCCCGCTCCGTGCCGCCACTGTGCCAGGGCGTCCAACCAGGCGTTGGCGGCGGCGTAGGCGCCCTGGCCCGGAGAGCCGAGCAACGCAGCCATCGAGGAGAACCCGACCCACCAGTCGAGGTTGCGGCCGCGGGTCGCGTGGTGCAGCCGCAGCGCACCGAATGCCTTTGCGTCCCACACTCGTTCCAGGCTGTCCTTGCTCATCGTTGCGAGAATCGCATCGTCGATGACGGCCGCGGAGTGGATCACGCCGCACAGCGGCAGGCCGGTGGCCTCCGCGGAGTCGACCAGCGCCTCGGCCACCCCCGGCGTGGCGATGTCCCCGGTGACCACCTCGATCTGGCTGCGCTCGCCCAGTTCATCGAGCACGGCTTGAGCGCTCGGTGTCGGGGCGCTGCGTCCATTGAGGACCACGCGACCGGCGCCGCGGTCGACGAGCCATCGGGCCATCACCAGACCCAGCCCGCCCAGTCCGCCGGTCAGGACGTAGGAGCCGTCAGGCCGAACGACGTGGTCGTACTGCGGGGCGCCGATCGCGGTGCGGGAGAGCCGTTCGACATAGCGTCGGCCGCTCCGCCAGGCCACCACGTCGTCGCGGTCGGTGAGTTGCAGTTCGGTGACCAGCGTGGCCAGCCCATCGCCCCGGGTCTCGATGTCGACCAGTGTGGCGTGCAATTCGGGATGCTCGTGGGTCAGCACCCGCACCAGGCCGCGCAGCGCGCCAGCCGCGGGGTTGCCGGCCTCGCTGTCGGCCACCACCAGCCCGCCGCTGGTCACCAACCACAGCCGTGGCGACTGCCCGTGCCAGCCACGCGCCACGGCGCGGACCGCCGCGGCCACCGACCACACGGTGTCCCGAGTGTGGGTCAACGCTTCCACGCCGACGGGGTCCGGCGAGGTGCCGCCGACGAAGACCACCACTCCGCGCGGCGGCAGGGCCGGGTCGGCAGCCGTCTCGGCGAACGCGCGCAGCACGGCGCTCTCGTCGTGCAGGTCGGCGATGAACACGCGCCGCGACAGCGCTCCGAACTCGGCGGCCAAGTCCTCGGCCATCGGTGTCATGCCGCTGTCGGCCAGCACCAGCCAGCTGCCCGGCTCGACGGGGGCCGGGGGCGCGTCGGCGGCCGCCCGCTGGACCCAGGTGGTGCCGAAAAGCCTCTGGGACAACGGCAGAGGGACCGTGCGCCGTTCGACGCGCCGCACGTAGACGCCGGTGATCTCGGCCGTCGGGTTGCCCGCATCGTCGAAGATGCGGACGCGGCCCAGCATGCCCGCTCCGCCATCGTCGAGGCTGGTGAGCTCGGCGCGGCATATCGCGGTCGGTCCGACTTCGCCGAAGACCCGGATCGACTCGAAAGACACCGGAAGGTAGGTGGCGTCGGCACGATCGGCGATGAGATCGGCGGGAAGAGCGGCGGCGAGACCCTGCATCGCCGCGTCGAGCAGCACCGGATGGATGCGGTAGGCGGGATTGCGCGGAGTCTCCTCCGGCAGTGCGATCGCGGTCTCCGATCCGCCTGCCGCCAGCCGCGCGATCCGGGTGAGACCGGCGAACGCCGGGCCGTGCTGCTGACCGCTGTGCCGCAGCGCGGCGTAATAGTCTGCGATCGAGAGGCTGTCGGCGAGTACCGCGGGCGTGAGCGGGGTCCGATCGACCGTGGCCGGGTCGACCTCCTCGACGCGTGCGACGGCGTGGCGCAACCAGATGCCGTTGTCGGTGCGCGAGTGCACCTCAACTCGCGGGGCATCACCGGTACCGGCCGACAACTGGGTGGTGATCGGGGTGAGCTCGCTCAGCGGCAGCATCTGTTCGATCTCGAGGTGCCGCACGTCGACCGCCGCGGGCGACAACCCGAGCGCTTCGCACGCTGCCGCGAGCACGATCTCGGCGAAAGCGGGCCCGGGCAGGATCGGCTGGCCGTGGACCTTGTGGTCGGCCAACCAGCGGTTGCGTGCGGTGCCCACGTCGCCCTGCCAAACGTGCCCGGCTCCGTTGGGCAGTTCGACATGCGTGCCCAGCAACGGATGGGTCCCGCGCGGCAGTGCCTGCCCGGAAGCGCCGGCCACCCAGAAGTGGGCGTGCCGCCACGGTGTGGTCGGAATGTCGGCCAGTGCCGCGACGGCGGGTACGTCATTCGCCGGCGCGAGGGAAGCCACCTGGGTGTGGAAGAACAGGCTTTCGGGATTCCCCCGGTTCAGTGTGGGCAGCACCTGGACGCGATCGGTAGCCCCCAGGTAGTCGAGGGTGTCGTTGACCGCGTGCAGGAGCACGGGATGCGGACTGACCTCGACGAGGCAACCGTGATGCTGGGCGGCCGCGGCGATGGCCTGGTGGAATCGCACGGGGTTGCGCAGGTTGTCGCACCAGTAGTCGGCGTCGAAAGCCGGCCCGCGGTCGTGTTCACGGGCCGTGCTCAGGATCGGGATCGACGGCTGCCGCGGCGCGATGTCGGCCAGCAGCGTGCGCAGTTCGGGCAGCACGGGGTCGATCAGGGGGTGGTGGGAGGCGACGTCGACCTCGATCGGTCGGGCGAGCCGGTTCTGCGCATGCACCGCGTCGATAACGGCCTGCACCTGTTCGACCGGGCCGGCGACCACGGTCTGTCGCGGCGCGGCATACACCGCCAGCGTGACATCGGGATACTCGGCGAGCAGCGCGGTGGTGGCCTCGGCGTCGAGTTCCAGCAGGGCCATCGCACCCTGGCCGGACAACCGGGACATCAGCCGGGAGCGGGTGGCGATCACCCGCAGTCCGTCGGCGACGCTCAGCGCACCGGCCACGACGGCCGCGGTGACCTCACCCATCGAATGTCCGATCACCGCATCCGGTTCGATGCCGTAGCTGCGCCACAGTCGCGTCAGCGCCAGCTGCACGCCGACCAGCACCGGCTGGACGCGGGCGATGCCGGTGACCGGCTCGCCCGAGGAGAGCACGTCCCGGAGCGAGAAGCCGGTCTGGGCGACGAAGTCCGGCTCGAGCTCGTCGACGGCGGCGGCGAACGCCGGCTCGTCGGTGAGCAGCCCACGACACATCCCGGTCCACTGCGATCCCTGGCCGGAGTAGACGAAGACGGTGCCCCGAGCGCCGGAGTGCTGGTGCGGTTCCACCACACCCGGAGCCGGCTGACCGAGAGCCAGTGCCCGCAATCCGTCGGCGGCCTGGGTGTGATCGCCCGCGCTGACCGTGGCCACCAGCGGGTAGCGGGTGCGGTGGTGGGCCAGGGTGGCGGCGACGTCGGTGAGGGGCACGGCCGCGCCCGGCCCGCCGATCCAGTCAGCCAGCACGCCAGCCCAGTCGGCAAGCCGATCGGGTGTCTTCGCCGACACGGTCAGGGTGGTCACGGCGGACGGCATCTGGCCGGCGGGTCCGGTCGCCGGGTCGGGACCCTGCTCGAGGACGAAGTGGGCGTTGGTGCCGCCGAAGCCGAACGACGACACCGCCGCGCGGCGCGGTCCGGCACCCGGCCAGGCCATGTTGGCAGTGGGAACGAACAGCCGGGTGCCCGCGGGGTCGATGCCCGGATTCCAGTCGATGAAGTTGAGGTTCGGCGGAATGTGGGCGTGCCTGAGCGCGAGCGTGGCCTTGATGAAGCCGACGACGCCGGCGGCAGCCTCGAGGTGGCCGATGTTGGTCTTGACGGCACCGAGCGCACAGTCGCCGGTACCGCGACCGTAGGTCTGCGCCAACGCCTCGAACTCTATGGGGTCACCCAACCTTGTTGCTGTTCCGTGAGTTTCGACATAGGTCACCGACTCCGCGGTGACGTCGGCGGCGTGCAACGCCGCAGCGATGACGTCGCGTTGGGAACCGGCGTTGGGAGCGGTGAGGCCGTTGGACCGGCCATCTTGATTGACCGCGGAGCCGCGCACCACAGCCAGCACCCGGTCTCCATCCCGAACCGCGTCGGTGAGTCGTTTGAGAACCACCACACCGCAGCCCTCGCCGCGGACGAATCCGTCGGCACCGGCATCGAAGGAGCGGCACTTTCCGTGGGGGGAGAACATTCCCCAGGCAGACAGGGCCAGTTGCGTCTCCGGTCGCAGGATCAGGCTGACCCCACCGGCGAGCGCCATGTCGCTTTCGCGCATCCGCAGGCTCTGACACGCTTCGTGGATCGCGACCAGCGACGACGAGCATGCGGTGTCGAACGCCATCGCGGGCCCGCGCAGCCCGAGCAGATAGGCGATGCGACCTACGGTGACACTGTGCGCGTTGCCGGTCGCCCAGTAGGGGCTGATCACTTCGCTGTCGGCGACCGAGGCGGCCTGGTACTCGTTGTAGTAGACGCCCATCATCACCGCGGTGCGGCTCTCCGACAGCGCGTCGGGCCGGATGCCGGCGTGCTCAAGGGCCTCCCAGGTGACCTCCAGAAGCAGCCGCTGCTGGGGATCCATCGCCTCGGCCTCGCGCGGGGTGATGCCGAAGAAGTCGGCGTCGAAACCCCTCATGTCGGAGAGGAATCCGCCCCATCTGGTGTTCATCTTGCCGGGCGTCGTCGCGTCAGCGTCGTAGTAGGCGTCAATGTCCCAGCGATCGGCGGGGACCTCGGTGATGGCGTCACGCCCGTCGACCAGCAACTGCCAGAAGCTGTCCGGGCCGTGCACGTCGCCGGGCAGCCGGCAGCCGAGGCCGACCACGGCGACGGGCTCCGCACGGGCCAGTCGGGACGCCTTGCTGAACCGGTCGTCGAGTGTGCCCCGCTGCTCGCCGGTCATGGCCGAGATACGTTCGTACACCGATGTCATAGCAGGTTGTCTTCTCCAGTCGACATGCCGGCTTCCACGCTGTCGAACAGGTCGTCGAGCACGCCGAGGTCGTCGGCGGCGTCCTCGGCCGCCGGCGGGCCGGCGCCCGGATCGCCCTGCGGCGAAACACGTTCGGTGAGATAGGCGGCCAGTGCCGCGACAGTCGGGTAGTTCCACAGCATGGTGGCCGAGAGCTCGACGCCGACGAGGAGTTCGGCCTCGCGGCGCACAGACATCGCCATCACCGAGTTCATGCCCAGCTCGGCGAACGGGATGTCGCCCTGCAACTCCTGCTCCGGCAGCCGCAGCTCACGGGCCAGGATGGCGCGCAGGCCTTCAGAGACGCGCTGGTACACCTCGGCGGCGGGCAACCGCGACCAATCCGGTCGCGTGTGGGTGTGCCGTTCGGCGTCGGGTCGGTCGCCGTCGGTCACCGGGATCACGACGGCCTGGGCGACGTCGAGGGTGCTGACGAACGACCACGCCTGGAACGCCTCGTCGGCCTCGATCGGCCGGGACCCCATGCGCTCGAGTTCGGCGACCACCAGCGCCGCGTCGGCACCGAAGCCCAGCCCGCGCCACGCCACCCAGTCGATGCTCTGGGTCAGGCCACCACGGCGCGTCCGCGACCGGGCCAGGGCGTCCAGATAGGCGTTGGCGGCGGCGTACCCGCCCTGCCCGGGTACGCCGAAAACCGTTGCCGCTGAGGAGGTCAGGAAGAAGAAGTCCACCGATTCGGGTCCGAAGACGGTGTCCAGGGCGGCTGCCCCGGCTATCTTGGGCGACATCACCGCCCGCAGGGCGGTCTCATCGACATCGGTCAGCAGCCGGTCCTCGGTGATCCCGGCGGCGTGAATCACGCCGCGGATCGGCGGCGCGCCCTGTTCGTCGCGGCGGTCCACCAACGCCTGCAGGTCCTGCGCCACCGCGACGTCCAGGGCGACCGCTTCCACCGCGACACCGCGCGCTTCCAGCGCCCGGATACCGGCGATACGACCGGCCACGACGGAGTCGGCCACGGCGTCCCAATCCCGCCGCGGCGGCAGCGGCGTGCGGCTGGCCAGGATGAGCCGCCGGGCGCCGAGGTCGGCCAGCCAGGACGCGATTGCCATACCCAGCGCGCCAAGGCCGCCGGTGACCAGATAGGCCGCGTCCGGCCGGCACCGCACGGCGGGCCGGACCTCGATTGCGTCGGCGGGAACGAGCTCGGCGGCGCAGATCTCTCCGTCGCGCAGAATCATCGGGGAGGTCGCCGGTGCGCCCAGCTGCTGCAGCAGGGCAGGCAGCCACACCTCCGGCTCCGCCGCCGCATCCAGGTCGACCAGCCCGCCCCAGATCTGCGGTTGCTCGGCGGCGATGACATTGGCCAGACCCCACAAACAGCTCTGCGGCAGCGCCGTCGGCTCGGCCTCCAGGACGCCGCGGGTCAGGATCCACAGGCTGACAGGCTCCCGGCGCTCGGTCAGCCGGCGGACCCACCCGCTGAGTTCGGCCGCCACCCGGACGGCGGTGTCGAGGTCTGCGCCCGCCGGGGTGTCGGCCACGTACAGCACGTGGCGGGCTTCCTCGGGTGCGACGGAGCGCTGACCGTGGCGGCCAAGCAGGCCGGACACCCGATTGTTGGTGTCGGCGTCGGGCCCGATCACCGCGATCGCAGCCGAAACCGGCTGCACGGCGGTGCTGTCGACCGGCCGGGGCAACCAGGCGACCTGATGAACGAACCGGCGCGGATCGGCGTAATCGCCGATGGCCGCGCGGTCCAGTGCGGCGTAGCGCAGACCGCGGAGCACCAGCAGCGACGTGCCGTCGCCGGATGCCGCGACGACGTCCACCGAAGCCTCCCCGACGGGGCGGACCAGCAACGTCACCGCGTGCCCGGTGGCCTCGCTGAAGACGTGAATCGAGTCGACAGACGCGGGCACCAGCTGTCCCGAGTCGGCACCGCGCAGCGATCCCACGTGCAAAGCGGCGTCGAGCAAGACGACTGTCGACGGCTCGGCGACCGACACCTCAACGGCCGTGCCGTCGGGCGTCGTGGTCACACGCTGCACGGTCCACTCGAAGGGCGGTCCCTCGACACCGCGCTCAGCCAGGAAGTCAGCGATCGAGAAGTCTTGCGAAGCAACCGAATCGGTGGGCAGACGCTCCGGCTGCGGGGTGGGTACAGTTGCGGCGGCTGCCGCGGTCACGTGACGGACCCAGCGCTGGGTGTCGGCATCAGCCCCGGACGCCACCGTGATCGAGTCGCCGTCGGCCACCACTTGGATCGCACGCGGTGAGTCCATCACCAGAGGCTGCAGAAACGCGACATCGCGCACCCCGGTGGCGCCGCCTTCCGCCGCGGCGACAAGCACCGTGTGGCACAGCAGCGAGGCAGGTGCGACTTCCACACCATCCAGGCGGTGCCGGCCCGGGTAGGGCCTGGTCTCCGGTGCCACGCGTGACTGCCACAGGTGAGCGTGCGGTGTCACAACGGTGATGCGCTCGCCGAGCAGGGTTCCCGGCTGCGGTGCGCCACCGGACACCGAGCGACGGGGCGCCACGGTAAACCAGTGGTCACTGTGTTGCCATGGCGTGCTGGGCAATTTCGGGTGCGGCTCGGGCAGGTGCACGGTCTGCGGCGGGTGCTTGGTGTGAGCCGCGTTCAGGTTCGTGTGGAACGTGACGGTGTCGTCGGCGTCGCGCTGCAGGGTGCCGATGCTGTGATGGTGCCGGTCAGCCAGGGTGTCGTCGATGGCGTAGGTGAGCAACGGATGCGGACTGGCCTCGATGAAGATCGCGTGCCGCGTGGCCGCTTCGGCAACCGCCTGGGTGAACAACACCGGGTTGCGCAGGTTGTCGCACCAGTAGTCGGCGTCGAAGGTCGGCGCATCCCCCCGTCCGGCCGTGGTGGTGATGACCGGGATGGTGGGGAATCCCGGCATCAGGTCGGCCAGCTCCGCACGCAATTCCGGGAGTACGGATTCGATGATGGGGTGATGCGAGGCGACATCGACATCCACCGGCCGCGCGAGGCGTCCGGCGGCCTGCAGATCGGCAACGATTCGAGCGACCTTGCCGGGAGGCCCGGCGATCACGCTCTGCCGTGGTGAGGCGTAGACCGCAACGGTGAGTTCGTCGTCGCCGGCCACCAGATCCTCGGCGGCCTGCGGGCCCAATTCCACCAGGACCATGGCGCCCTGACCGGACAGCCGCGCCATCAGGCGGGAGCGGGTGGCGATCACCCGCAGGCCTTCGGCAGGCGTCAGCGCGCCCGCGACCACCGCGGCAGTGACCTCGCCCATCGAGTGGCCGATCACCGCTTCGGGCTGAACGCCGTAGCTGCGCCACAGTGCGGTCAGCGCCAGCTGCACTCCGACGAGCACCGGCTGGATCCGATCAATGCCGACCACCTCGGTGCCCTCCGCGAGGACCTGGCGCAGCGAGAAGCCGGCGTGCTCCACGAAATCCGGTTCGAGTTCGTCGACGGCCTGCGCGAACGCCGGTTCGTCGGCCAGCAACTGCCGGCCCATGCCCGCATAGTGCGAGCCCTGCCCGGAGTAGACGAACACCGCCCCCGGTGAACACGCCCCGTGATGCGGCGGCACCACCCCGGGATAGGTGCGTCCGTCGGCCAGTGCCCGCAGCCCGGCCACGGCCTCGTCGCGGGTCCGGGCCGCCACGGTCGCAAAGGCGCCCTGCCGGTTGCGGTGGTGGTTGACGGTGTGGGCGATGTGGGCCAGCGGCACGACCGCGCCGGGCCCGTCCATCCAGTCGGCCAGAGTCCCGGCCCACCCGGCGACCCGCTGCGGGTTCTTGCCGGAGACGACCAGGGTGGTGACCGGCGCCGGGGGCACCGGCAGCGGGGTGGTCGCCGGGGCGGGCGGTTGCTCGAGGATCAGGTGCGCGTTCGTCCCGCCGAAGCCGAAGGACGACACCCCGGCCAACCGGGGTCGTCCCGTCGAGGGCCACGTCGTGGGCTCATCGACGACCTTGAGCCGCAGCTCGTCGAACGGGATGTGCGGGTTGGGCGTAGCGAAGTGCAGGTTGGCCGGGATACGGCCGCGTTGGACGGCGAGGGTGGCTTTGATGAAGCCGACCACGCCGGCGGCGGCCTCCAGGTGACCCACATTGGTCTTCACCGAACCGATCAACAGCGGTGCGTCCGGGGCACGGCCGCGGCCGTACACCGAGCCGAGCCCGCGCGCCTCGATCGGGTCGCCCAGCAGGGTGCCGGTGCCGTGTGCCTCGACATAGTCGACCTCGTGCGGCTCGACGGCCGCGTCGGCGCACGCCGCCCGCAGCACCGCGGTCTGGGCGGCCGGGTTGGGCGCCATCAGCCCGTTGGATCGGCCGTCGGAGTTGATCGCCGATCCGCGGACCACCGCCAGGATCGGGTCGCCGTCGCGGATTGCCTCGGACAGTCGTTTGAGCACCACCATGCCGCAGCCCTCGCCGCGGACGAAGCCGTCGGCACCGGCGTCGAAGGCGCGGCAGGCTCCACTGCGCGACATCGCCTCGGCGGTGTCGAAGCTGCGCGTGATGGTGGGCGCCAGCACCAGGTTGACGCCCGCCGCCAGGGCCAGGTCGCTTTCGCCGAGGCGCAGGCTCCGGCACGCCAGGTGGATGGCCACGAGGGAGGACGAGCACGCGGTGTCGACGGTGACCGAGGGACCGCGGGCGTCGAGGAAGTAGGACAGCCGGTTGGCGATGATGCTCAGCGCGCCGCCGGTTCCGGTCCACGCATCGATGCGGGGCAGATCCGCCGACGCGAGAAAGCCGTACTCGCTCACGCAGGCCCCCACGAACACGCCGGTCTGGGTGCGCGCGAGTGTCTCTGCCGGGACGCCGGCGTTATCGAGTGCCTCGACGGCCACCTCGAGGAGAAGCCGCTGCTGCGGGTCGATGCGGTCGGCCTCGCCGGGCGAGATGTCGAAGTATTCGGCATCGAACGCGGCGACGTCGGCGAGGAAGGAGCCCCACCTGGTGACGCGGTCCAAAACCGCGCGGGTCTCGGGGGTACCGTCGTCGAACTGCTGCCAGCGCTCACCGGGCACCTCGCCGATGGCCGAGCGGCCGTCGGCGAGGAACTGCCAGAAGTTGTCCGAGCCGTGGATCTCCCCGGGCAGCCGGCAGCCGACCCCGATCACCGCGATCGGTTCGTGAAGGGATCCCTCGCTGAGTGCCTTGTGGGCGGGCGGCTCGGCATCGGGGTTGAGCAGACCGTGCGCCAGCGAGGTGATCGTCGGGTTCTGCCAGAAGTCCACCGGGGAGACCGTGCGGCCGAGCAGCTCGCTCAGCTCACCGGCCAGCACGACGGCATCGCGGGATCCGACGCCGAGCTCGTTGAGAGGTGCATCGAGGTGGATCTCCTCGGGGCTGCAGCCGATGGTGGTGACTAGGTAGTCGATCAACCAGTTACGCAGTTCGGCTTCGTCAGCCCACGACGTCATCCCGCGATGTCCAGTCGCTGGAAGTCGCCCTCACGATAGAGCTCAGCACACGACGAGCGGCGGATCTTGCCGCTGCTGGTGATCGGGATCGAGCCCGGCGACACCAGCACCAAGTCATCCACCTTCAGGTGGTGCGACTTCCAGACCGCGTCAGCCACTTTGTGTTTGACGGAGGCCAACTGCGGCACCGGCTTGATCTCGACGATGGCGACCAGGTTCTCCGAGGCGTCGTTCTCGACCGCGATGGCCGCGACCCGCCCGCCGGTGATCTCGCGGATCGTGGCCTCGATGTCCTCGGGATAGTGGTTGCTGCCGTCGACGATCAGCAGGTCCTTGAGCCTGCCCATGATGAACAGCTCGCCGTCGGACATCGTGCCGAGGTCTCCGGTCCGCAGCCACGGTCCGGCCGAAGTGCCCTCGGACGGGTTGTTGAGCCGGGCCCGGAACACCCGGGCGGTCAGCTCGGGCTTGCGCCAGTAGCCCAGCGCGATGTTGTCGCCGCGCGTCCAGATCTCGCCGATCGTGCCCGCGGGCTGCTCAAGGCCGGTCTCCGGGTCGACGATGCGAACCTCGTAGGCCTGCGGCGGACCGTAGCTGACCAGTTCGGTGGCGCTCCCCTGCGGGCTGTCGCAGCGCCGGGCGACGCCGCCGGCGAGTTGTTCCAGATCGAATCGGGCGGTGCGGACGGTGTCGGAGATCGGCGGCGAGGCGACGTAGAGGGTGGCCTCGGCCAGACCGTAGGAAGGCCGGATGACCTTCTCGGTCAGGCCGAACTTCGCGAACCGGTCGATGAACCGCTTCACCGTCCCGTAGTGCACCCGCTCGGCTCCGCTGAGAATCCCGTGCACGCGGCTCAGGTCGAGGCCCTCCATGTCGGCGTCGGTGGTACGGCGCGCGGCGAGTTCGAAGGCGAAGTTCGGCGCGCCGGTGAAGCACAGCGGGTTCTGCGCCATCAGTTGCATCCAGCTCGCGGGCCTGGACAGGAACGCCAGCGGGCTGGTCAGCACCGAGTCGCAGCCGGTGACCAGCGGTGAGCACACGCCCATGATCAGACCGAGGTCGTGGAAGAACGGCAGCCACGACACGACCGAGGTCTCCTCGGGCACCCTGCCGCCGAATTCGCCGAAGTAGTCGGTCACGATCTGCTCGACGTTGCTGGTGACGTTCTGGTGGGACACGATGACCCCCGCCGGGGTGCGGGTCGAACCCGAGGTGTACTGCAGGTAGGCGGGACCCGGACGCGAGTGGTCGGTGGTGTCGCGCTCGCGAGTCGCGTCGGCGTCGACGACGTCGACCTCGATGACGGTGGGCGCGGGCTGGCCGGGATTGCTGATGGCGTACTTGTTCACGTCGCCGACGTGGGCCGACGTGGTGAGCAGCACGACCGGGGCGCTGTCCTCCAGGGCGGCGGCGACGCGCTGATCGTGTGTGCCGAACATCGGCACCGACAGCGGGACGGCGATGAAGCCGGCCTGCAGCGCGGCGAAGAAGGCCACGATGTAGTCGAGGCCCTGCGGGGCGAGGATGGCCGCGCGATCGCCGGTGGTACCGCTCTTGCGCATCTCCTCGGCCAACGCCAGCACCCGCCGGTGGAGCTGCGACCAGGTCAGGGTTTCGGGGTGGCCGGTCCCGAGCACGACGCCGTCCATGAAGGTGTAGGCGATCGCGTCGGCCTGCTCGGTGGCGCGAACCTGGAGCAGGGCGGGAAGGGACATCTGGGTGCCGGGCATCTGGGGACCTCTTCGACTCGGTTCATCCTGGCGCGTCCCCGAGGCAAAGCGCAATCTCGGGCAGCAGACCTTCGGCGCAAGCGAACGACGCGCGCGAGACACCCCGTGATGCGCTGCCTACGGCAGTCCAACGGTTGTCGCGCCCGTGCCCCCGTGCGCGCCTCAGATCTCTCAGGATTTTATCAGCTATTTCGGTTCTTGGCGAATGTCCGTCGGGGTGACCGCCTCGATGTGCCCTGCGTCACACCTTCAGCCGCTCCTCCACCCACTGCGCGAGTCCCGGCAGGTTGGCGTTGATGTAGAAGTGACCGCCCGGGAAGAAGGTCAGGTCGAAGTCCGCTGTGGTGCGTTCCCGCCAGGGTGCTGCCAACTCGGCGGTGGCGATGTCGTCGTCCTCGCCGACCAGTGCGTGGATCGGACACGAGACTTTCGCCTCGGGCGCGCTTTCGTAGGCGGCGACGGCCCGCAAACCGCGCAGGGTAGGCATCAGGGTGGCGGCGAACTGTTCGTTGGCGAGAAACTCGGGGTTGGCTCCGGTGAGCCGGCCGACCAGCTTCAACAGCTCCTGATCCGACGTCAGTATCTCGGCGCGCATCGGGATCAGACCCGGAGCGGCCGACGCCGAGGCGAACAGCGCGGCGATCGGGTTGCCGGCCCTCTCGAAGCGCAGGGCCAGTTCGAAGGCCAGCAGGGCTCCCATGCTGTGCCCGAAGAACGCCACCGAGGAGCCCGGCGTCTCGGCGGGGTCGATCATCTCGCTGAGCCGGTCGGCGAGGTCGGTGATCGCGGTGTAGCGGGACAGGTCCTTGCCGCCCCGTTTACCCGGGTATTGCACCGCCACGCATCGCGTGCCGGTGCCGAACGCCTGGGCGAACGGCACATAGAAATCGGCGGTGCCCCCGGCATGCGGGAAGATGAACAGCCGCACCGCTAGATCGGGATCAGACCGTGCTTGCGCTGCACGCGCTGGATTTGTTTGCCCCGCAACAACGTCATCGACTTACGCAGCAGCAGCCGCGTCTGATGCGGCTCGATGACCGCATCGATGAATCCCCGCTCAGCGGCGATGTAGGGGATCGCCATGTTGAGGTTGTAGCCCTCGATGAAGTCAGCGCGGATCTTCTGCACCTCCGGGGCGGTCGGGTCGGGAAACCTCTTCACCAGCAGCTGCGCCGCTCCCTCGGCACCGATCACGGCGATGCGGGCGCTGGGCCAGGCGAAGTTCAGATCGGCGGTCAGCTGTTTGGATCCCATCACCGCGTAGGCGCCGCCGTAGGACTTGCGGATGGTGATGGTCACCTTCGGGATGTCGGCCTCGACCACGGCGTAGAGGAACCGTCCGCCGCGCTTGATGATCCCGTTCTTCTCCTGCTCCACGCCGGGCAGGAAGCCGGGCGTGTCCACCACGAAGACCAGCGGCAGATTGAAGGAGTCGCAGAAGCGCACGAAGCGGGCAGCTTTGTCGGATGCCTCGTTGTCGATCGCACCGGACATGAACATCGGCTGGTTGGCGATCACGCCCACCGGGCGGCCGTCGATGCGGGCGAAGCCGGTGATCATCGCCTGCCCGGCCTGGGCAGCGACATCGAGGAAATCGCCGTCGTCGAAGATCCGCAGCAGGATCTCGTGCATGTCGTAGGCGGTGTTGTCGGCGTCGGGGACCACGCTGTCGAGTTCGAGGTCGGTCTCGGTGATCTCGGGCTCCAGGCCCGGGTTGATCACCGGCGGGTCGTCAAAGAGGTTGGGCGGCAGGAATTCCAGGAAGTCGCGGACATAGGCGAAGGCTTCCTTCTCCGAGTCGACGACCTGGTGGATGTTGCCGTACCGCGCCTGGTAGTCGGCGCCCCCGAGCTCGTCGAGGGTGACGTCCTCGCCGGTCACGTCCTTGATGACGTCCGGACCGGTGACGAACATGTAGCCCTGGTCGCGCACCGCGACCACGAGGTCGGTCTGAATCGGCGAGTACACCGCGCCGCCGGCGCACTTGCCCAGGATGATCGAAACCTGGGGCACCACCCCGGAGAGCAATTCGTGACGCCGCCCCAGCTCGGCGTACCAGGCCAGCGAGGTGACCGCGTCCTGAATGCGCGCCCCGCCGGAGTCGTTGATGCCGACGATCGGGCAGCCGACCATGGCCACCCACTCCATCAGCCTGGCGACCTTGCGGCCGAACATCTCCCCCACCGAACCGCCGAACACCGTCTGGTCGTGGGAGAACACCCCGACCGGGCGGCCGTTGATCGTGCCGTGCCCGGTCACGACGCCGTCGCCGTAGAGCGCGTCCGGATCGCCCGGGGTGCGGGCCAGCGCGCCGGTCTCCAGGAAGCTTCCCGGATCGAGCAACTCGTGGATGCGGGCGCGGGCGCTGGGTATACCGCGCTTGTCCCGCTTGGCGGCCGCGGCAGCACCGCCGGGCTCGGCGGCCAGTTCGAGCTTCTCGCGCAGCTCGGCCAGCAACTCGGCTGTCGGCTTATCTGTCACCGGCCCTGCTTTCGCTCTCGACACGGCTGAGCGCTTCGCTCAGGTGTGCGCCCACCTTCGCAATATAGGGCTCGTCGATGGCCTGGATGTGCTCGCCGCCGATCGGCACCACTTCGAGATCGCTGACGTACTCGCCCCAGCCGCCGTCGGGCTTGCGGGTCGCGTAGCGCGGCTCGAACATGATCGCGTCGTCGTGGTAGCGGTCTGCCAGGTACAACGTGACGTGACCGTCGTAGGGCTCGATCTTGGCGGTGTCGATGGCGCGGTTGTCCAGGTAGGACGTCCGCTGGTGCTCGATGATCCCGCCGGGGATGTTGACACCGCTCTGTTTGACCGCGTCCAGAACGAACTGCACCTGCCCGGCATCGTCGAGCGACTCGAGTTGCTCGTAGGGGATTTCGGGAATCTCGACATTGAAGGTCCGCTGGGCGAACAGCGCGTAGCGATCCCAGCGGGCGCGGATCTCGGCGCTGGTCTGCGGGATCTCCTCGCCGGCGCGCACCGCGTCGATCAGGCCGACGAACGCGACGTCGGCCCCGGCCCGGTGCAGCCCGATCGCGCTGGCGTAGGCCAGCACCCCGCCGAGCGACCAGCCGACCAGGACGAACGGGCCGTTGCCGCCCAACTCCAGCAGTTTGGGTACGTACTCGGCGGCGCGTTCCTCGATGGAACCCTCGACCCGCTCGAAGCCGTACATCGGGGTGTCGGCGGGCAACCGTTTGAGCAGCGGTTCGTAGACCACCGTCGATCCCCCGGCCGGATGGAACACGAACACCGGGACCTTCCCGGAGCCGGGTTCGGGTGCCCGCAACGTGCGGACGAAGCCGTCGAGTTCGCCGGACTCCAGATACTCCCGTGTGGTGGTGGCCAGTTCCTCGATGGTGCGGGCCGCCTTCACCTGCTCGGCGGTGATGGTGCCCTCGACCCGCTCGGAGAGGCGCGCGGCGATCTTCGCGGCGGTGTCGTCGTCGATCGTGGGCAGCGGGTTGAAGATCCCGCCCGGTGACTTGCCGGTGACGATCGCCCAGGTGGCGAAGGTGACGCGCTCGGCGGCTTCGCGGGGCGGCACATCGGTGCCCAGGGCGTCGACGACGGCCTGCTGGGTGAGGACCTTCGCGGCGGCCCCCGCCGCCGAGGTTTCCGCATCCGGCCCGGCCGGGTTGGTCGGCGGCGGCGGGATGTCCGGGTGGGCTTCGGGATGCTTGGCGGCGAGCTTCTCGGCCAGGTCCGGCGAAATCTCACCGGCCATCAGCTTGGCCTGTTCGGCGGCGATCTGCTCGGCCGTCATGCCCTTCTGGTGCTCGTGCAGGGCGGCGACCTCGTCGCGGTGCTCGACGGCGTAGATGATCAGTTGCTCGACGGCATTGAGGTTGGCGTCGCGCACCGCGGTCAGCTGGATCGGCGGCATGCCGAAGTCGTACTCGACGCGGTTTTTGATCCGCACCGCCATCAGCGAGTCGAGACCCAGTTCGATCAGCGGCACCTCCCACGGCAGGTCCTCGGGCTCGTAGCCCATCGCGCTGCCGACGATCAGGCCGAGGCGGTCGTGCACGGATTCACTGGAATCCGGCGACCACTTGTCCAGGCTGGCGGCCACACCGGCGCCCGCCGCCAGATTGTCGTGCAGGATCTCGGCATCGGCGTCGGCGTCACCGGCCGCTTCGGACTCGGGCTGGACCGAGACCTGCTGGGCGACCGCCGCCCCGGTGGCCACGGCCACCGGCAGAGCCGACGGGGCGCCGGCGCGGCTGACGATGGCGTCGTAGACCAGCGTGAAGGACTCCTCGATCCGGGCATGGACCTGAACCGATGCACCGCCGGGATGGCGGGTCAGTGTGGTCACCAGCCGGGCACCCTCCCCGGGCAGCGCACGCTGCTCGGAGGCGGTCAGTGTGGCATCCGGAAGTACTTGAGCCGCAGCTGCTTTGACCAGACCGGCCAGGTCGGTGTCGCCCTGTGCCGCGTACTCCCACACGTGGCGGCCGTCGGGCATGGCCACATGGGTTCCGGGAACGATCGCCGAGCCGTCGGCGGAGAAACGCGCATTGAGCCAGTGCTCCTTGCGCTTGAACCGGGTCGGGGGAATCTCGGCGTAATCCCCCGGGCTTGACGCCGGGTCGAACAGCGTGCGCACGTCCAGGTCGTGGCCGCAGACGTAGAGCTGGGCCATCGCCGACACCATGGATTCCACTTCGTCCTGCTTCTTGGCCAACGTGGGTATCAGCTGACCGTCGTGCAGGCCGGCGGCGGCGGTCGTCAGTCCGACCTGCATCAGTGCCACCGGATTGGGAGCCAGTTCCACGAAGGTGGTGTGGCCGTTGTGCACGGCATTGCGGATGCCCTGGGTGAAGTAGACGCTGTGCCGAAGGCCCTTCTTCCAGTAGTCGACGTCGTGGATGGTTTCCCCCGGGCGAATGTAGGAGCCCTCGTGCACGGTGGAGAAGTAGCCGGTCTTGAGCGGCCCGGCGGCGATGCCCTGCAGTTCGGCAGCCAACTCGCCGAGCAGCGGATCCATCTGGGTGGTGTGGCTGGCGCCCTTGGTCTGAAACTTGCGCGCGAACTTCCCCTCGGCCTCGCAACGCTCGATGATCGCGTCCACCTGAGCCGGCGGTCCGCCGATCACGGTCTGGGTGGGGGCGGCGTACACGCACACCTCGAGGTCGGGGAAGTCGGAGAACACCGTCGCGATCTCGTCCGCCGAGTACTCGACCAACGCCATCAGCCGGATGTACTCCCCGAAGAGCATCGCTTCGCCCTCTCCCATCAGGTGGGAGCGCGCGCAGATGGTCCGGGTGGCGTCGGCCAGCGACAGGCCGCCGGCGAAATAGGCTGCCGCGGCCTCCCCCAGCGACTGGCCGACCAGGGCGGCGGGCTTCGCGCCGTGGTGCTTGAGCAGCTCACCCAGGGCGACCTGGATGGCGAAGATCACCACCTGGGTGGTCTCGATGCCGTAGTCCTGCGCGTCGTCGAGAATGAGCTCGACGATCGAGTAGCCCAACTCGTCCTGGATCAGCGCATCGACTTCGTTGATCCACTCCGCGAAGACCTCGTCGCGCAGGTAGAGGCTCTTGCCCATCTTGCGGTGCTGGGCGCCGAAACCGGCGAGCACCCAGACCGGCCCGCTGGTGACCGGTCCGTCGGCGGAGAACACCAGCGGGCTCTGCTTGCCCTCGGCGATCGCGCGCAGCCCCTTGACCGCTTCGTCGTGGTCGTGCGCCATCACCACCGCACGGGAGCGCCCGTGGTTGCGTCGGGACAGTGACCGGCCGATCGATTCCAGCGACGACGCCCGGCCCGCCGGGCTGTCGATCCAGTCGGCCAGGTCCGCCGCGGTCGCTCGTTTGCGGGAGGTGAGGAAACCCGAGACGGCCAGGGGCACCACCGGAACCGGCTTCTCGGCGGCTTCCCATTGCTCGCGGGCGATCTCCAGCAGCCGCACGGCTTCGTCGGTCAGGCCCGGTAGGGGTTCGGCGGCCCGGGCGTCCAGGGTGTGTGCGCCGATCACGGCGTACTCATCCCCGAGGGGCTCGTCGAATTCCGCGTCGTCGTCCACCAGCACGCCGCCGACGTAGACCGCGTCGGCCGCCGGCGTCACGGGCGCTGTTTCGGGCTCCGGCTCGGGTTCGGGGTCGACGAGATCCTCGGGAAGCACCTCCCGCAGGACCAGGTGCGCGTTGGCGCCGCCGAAGCCGAAGCCGGACACTCCGGCGATCGCGTGCCCGCTGTATCGGGGCCAGTCGGTGATCGTGTCGGCGACGCGAAGCCGGACGGCGTCGAAGTCGATGTAGGGATTGGGACCCGAGTAGTTGATCGAGGGGGGAATCTTGTTGTGCGACAGCGACAGAGCAACCTTGGCCAGGCTTGCCGCCCCTGCCGCCGACTCCAGGTGGCCGAGATTGGACTTGACCGCGCCGAGCAGGGCGGGCTGATCGGCCGGGCGGCCCCGCCCGATCACGCGGCCCAGGGCGTCCGCTTCGATGGGGTCACCCAGGATGGTTCCGGTGCCGTGGGCCTCGATGTAGTCGACCGAGCGCGGATTGATCCCGGCGTCTTTGTAGGCCCGGCGCAGGACGTCGGCCTGCGCGTCGGGATTGGGCGCCAGCAGGCCGTTGGAACGCCCGTCGTGGTTGACCGCGGTGCCGGCGATGACCGCGATGATCTGGTCGCCGTCGCGGCGGGCGTCGTCGAGTCGTTTGAGCACCAGCATCCCGCCGCCTTCGGAGCGGGCGTACCCGTCGGCGTCAGCCGAGAACGACTTGATCCGGCCGTCCGGCGCGAGCACGCCGCCGACCTCGTCGAAACCGAGGGTGACCGCCGGGGTCACCAGTGCGTTCACCCCGCCGGCCAGTACGACATCGGCTTCGCCGGCGCGCAGCGCCTGGACACCCTGGTGCACGGCGACCAGAGACGACGAGCAGGCGGTGTCGACGGCGACGGACGGCCCGCGGAAGTCGAAGAAGTAGGACACCCGGTTGGCGATGATCGAACTGGCGGTTCCGGTGATCGCATAGGGGTGCGCGGTGCGGGGGTCCATCATCGCCAGGTAGCTGTAGTCGTTGGTGGAACTGCCGACGAAGACTCCGACGCTGCCGCCGCGCAGGCTCGACGCCGGGATGCGGGCCTGCTCGAGGGCCTCCCAGGTCAACTCCAGCGCCATCCGCTGCTGCGGGTCGAGGTTGTCGGCCTCCATCTTCGACAGCGCGAAGAACTCCGCGTCGAAACCCTTCAGGTCACTCAGATATCCCCCGCGCGTGCGGGCCCTGGCGATCCGCTCGGCCAGGCGCGGCTCTTCGATGAACTCGGCCCAGCGTCCCTCGGGCAGGTCGGTGATGGCGTCGTAGCCCTCCAGCAGCGCCTGCCACATCTGCTCGGGGGTGTTCATGTCGCCCGGGAATCGGGTGGCCAGTCCGACGATGGCGATGTCGGCGACGTCGCGCGCGCGGGTCCAGTCCTCGGCGTCCAGGTCGGCGTCGTCCAACTCCGGCTCGCCCTCGACGATCACCGTCGCCAGCGACTCGATCGTGGGGTGGCGAAACGCGACCGTCGCGGTCAGGGTGACCCCGGTGAGGTCCTCGATATCACTGGCCATCGCCACCGCGTCCCGGGAGGACAGGCCCAGTTCGACCATCGGCACCGATTCATCGATGGCGTCGGCCGGCTGACCGGTCGCCTCGGCCACCCAGTTGCGCAGCCAGGCGCGCATCTCGGGAACCGAGATCTCGGTGCGCGGTGCGGCCAGCTCCTTCTCGGGAGCCAGGATGATCTCGTCTCCGGTCGGCTGGTCGGTCATTCCGCCTCATCCGGGAAGGCGTTGGCCACCTTCCCACTGCGGAGGCTGCCGTCCAGGTAGGCCGCGCGGCAGGCGCGCCGGCCGATCTTGCCGCTGGAGGTGCGCGGGATCGCACCGGCCGGGGTGAGCAGGACGTCGCGGACGGTGACGCCGTGACGCACGGCGACCGCCGCGCGGATCGCGTCGGCGACCGGTCCGAGGTCGAGTTTGTGGGCGCCCGGCGCCCGCTCGGCGACGATGACCAGTTGCTCGGAGGTGTCCTCGCTGTCGCGTTTGATCGCCGCGTGCGCGTTGGCGAAGACCTCGTCGGGGAGCTGATTCGCCGGCACCGAGAACGCCGCCACGAACCCGGTTCGCACCGCCTTGGTGGCCTCCTGGGCGGAGTACTCCAGATCCTGCGGGTAGTGATTGCGCCCGTCGACGATGACGAGATCCTTGGTACGCCCGGTGATGTAGAGCTCGTCGCCGCAGAAGGCGCCGAGGTCTCCGGTGCGCACCCAGGTGGCGTCGTCGGCCGCGCCTTCGGCGCGCGAGGGATCGGTCCGCGACTTGAGGATGTTCTGGAACGTCGCGACGGTCTCCTCGGGCTTGTTCCAGTACCCCGTCCCCATGTTCTGACCGCTGATCCAGATCTCGCCGATCTGCCCGTCGGGAAGTTCGGAGGCACTCTCGTGATCGACGATCACCGCCCATTCGCTGATGCCGACCTTGCCGGCCCCGGCTTGCGCGACGGCCGTCGGGGAGTCGTCCGGCACCGGCACGAAGCGCCCCGCGTTGAGTTCGTCGCGATCCACGGAGATGATGGTCGGCTCCTCCGCGGACGGCGTGGTGGAGACGAACAGCGTCGCCTCGGCCAGTCCGTAGGACGGCTTGATGGCCTTGGGCTGAAACCCGAAGGGGCCGAAGGCTTCGTTGAACCGGCGCACGGTGGCCGCTGAGATCGGCTCGCTGCCGTTGAGGATGGCCTTGACGTTGGAGAGGTCCAGCGGCTCGTCGCCGTCTTTGGGTACGCCGCGCGCCGCAGCGTGGTCGAACGCGAAGTTCGGTGCGACAGAGATCGTGCCCCCGGTATCGCCGGGGCGGCGGGCGATCTCGCGCATCCACCGGATCGGGCGGCGCACGAACGCGGCCGGTGTCATGAAGGTGAAGTAGTGACCGATCATCGGTGACAGCAGCGCGGTGATCAAGCCCATGTCGTGGAAGAACGGCAACCAGCTGACGCCGCGGTCGCCCTCCTCGCCCTCGAGCGCCTCGATCACCTGCACGACGTTGGTCGCCAGGTTGAGGTGAGTGATCTGAACCCCGGTCGGAATCCGGGTGGAACCGGAGGTGTACTGCAGATAGGCGATGGTGTCCTCGTCGACGTCGTCGAAATGCTCCCACGTCGCGCCGACCTCGTCGGGCACGGCGTCGACCGCGATGACGCGGGGCCGTTCCTTGGCGGGCCGGGTGCGGAAGAAGGTGCGGACCCCTTCGGCGGCGTCGGTGGTGGTCAGGATGGCCGCGGGCTGGCAGTCGTCGAGCACGGCGTGCAGTCGACCGACGTGACCGGGCTCGCCCGGGTCGAACAGCGGCACCGCGATGCGCCCGGCGTACAACGCCCCGAAGAAGGCGACCATGTAGTCCAGATTCTGCGGACACAGGATCGCCACGCGTTCACCCGGCTCGGTGACCTGCTGCAGCCGGGCCCCGATGGCGCGGTTGCGGGCTCCGAAATCGGCCCAGTGCAGATCTATCGCCACCCCGTCGCGCTCGGTGGAGAAGTCCAGGAAGCGGTAGGCGAGTTTGTCGCCACGAACCTTTGCCCACCGTTCGACGTGCCGCACCAGGCTCGCACCCTCGGGGAAGGTGATCCGTCCATCTTTGATGAACGGGTTGTGGAACGGCATACCACTCTCCTGTCAGAACACAGTTCACGCCGGGCTGTGTCGGGCTGGGTCGGGCCGGGTCAGGCCGCTCCATTGTGGGCCGCGGCCGACAGACGGCGCGTCGTCAGTCGCCGAGTGTCGTGGCCCCGACCGATGGTATCGACCGCGAGTCTTTCACAAGCCCTTATTGTACTCTTAATTTTGGCCGTTCCGATAGTGCCGGTCACCCGTGCGGAGGGGACGGGGCGTTGTCGATGAGGGCGCGTGCCCAGTTGAGGGTCCATGCGGTCGCCGGTTGACCGTCGAGATTCCAGAACTCCGGGGTGTTGTAGAACGCGTGGACAGGTTGCCCCGCCCCGCCGGCCAGCACGTCGAGCGTCCGGGGCAGATTGGCGATGTTGAACGCCGACTGCGGCGCCGCGCAGATCAGATCCCCGGCCGCGCAGATCTGATTGGTGCGGGTGTCGAGTGCCCCGAAACCCCCCGGGCGCTCACCGGTCATCGTCAAGCCCAGGGCTGACAGCGTCGGGACCTCCTGCAGGGTGATCTCAGCGCCCTGCCCCGGCGGGTTGGGTCCGATGTCGCGCCCGACACCCTGTTGGCGGCGGCCGTCGGCGATCAGCGTGACGCCCAGGACGAGGTCCTCGTCGATCGGCCCGCGCCCGTTGCCGATATCGCTGGCCAGGTCTCCGGCGATCACAGCGCCCTGCGAGAAACCGACGATCAGGTAACTGGTCAGCGGACACCGGTCGTTCATCGCGGTGAGTTCCCGCACGGCGGCCGACGTGCCCTCCGCGCGGCTGTCGTTGTAGGACATCTGCTTGTCCGCCGACAGCGGATTGTGGAACTGCGCGGTGTAGGGAACGGTGAACACCGCCACGCGGTCCCGGCCGAACTGCTCGGTGATCGGTCGAGTGACGTTGAGCAGCAAGGCAATCGGGAACTGCACCGGGTTGAGCGGATCATCGGTCGGCGAGGACTCCCAGGTCCCGGGAATGGCGATCAGGCTGACGTCGGGACAGTCGGCGCTTTGGAAGGCGGGCCGCGGCTTCTTGACCGGCTGACTGGTCGGCGGAACGGCGCTGGGCGGGATCGCGGTCGTCGAGGGTGCCGGCCGGCGGACGACGATCACGACGATGGCCACCACGAGGGCAACCGCGACGGCAACGGCCGCCGCCGCTACGAGTGCCAGGATCCGATGGCGGCGGCGGCGGGCGCTGGTCCGGGACTTGCGGGCCATTCGGTCAGCAGAGTCGCGCGACGGCGATTCGGACGTAGGACGCGATCGCCGCCTCGGCGGGCAGTGCGGACTGCGCCGACTGCGGGGTCGACAGCTGGGAATCCGCGAGGTCGCTGCGCACCATGGGCGCGATGTGATCCCAGACCGCCCGGTCACCCTGCCCGGCCGAGCGTGCCTGGCAGACGAAGGAGCCGATGCTCAACGCCCGCAACTCGGTGGAGGGCCGGATGCCCGCCGCGGTCAGGTCGTCGAGATAGCTGCGCTGGGCCGTAGTGAGGTGCAGTTTGCCCGATTGCGGATCGATGTCGGAGGGCAGGATCGCGTCGACGCCGTTGACCGGACGGGGGGCCTGCTGCGCGGGCAGGGCCACGTTGCTGATCAGATCGGCGCCCGAACCACAGCCGGTCAGCAGGCAGGCCACCGACCCCGAGGCCCCCGCGAACAGCAGGAATCGGCCCGCCGAGCCGGGCCGGCCGGAGGTTCCGATGAGTTTGCCGGCACGACCGCCGGCGAGACGCCGCACCATTTCACAGTACCGGCGCAGGCTGACAGGTCCACCCTCCGCCGGGTTGCGGAAACTTAACAGTTCGACCCCCCGCGTGCCGCGCTATCCCAGGGCGGCGGAGAGGTCGCCGACCATCGCGCCGAGCTGTGCAGACCAGTTGCCCCAGTCGTGGTTGCCGCCGGCCGGGAAGTTGAACTGACCGTTGCGTCCGCCCATCGAGCGGTAGTGCGCGTAGAAGGTGCGCGCACTGCCCTGGGCCTGGTCGCAGCCGCCGATCATCGCCGCCGGGTCGCTACAGGTGACCGCGATCGGGCTGAAGACCCACAGCCGGGTGTTGTTGGCCACCAGCAGGTTGGCGTGGACGTTGGGGTCGTGGAACTTCCAGCGTCCCAGCTGGGGCGCGCCCCACATCGCGTCGATGTTGCCCCCGGACTGGTTGATACCGGCCGAGATGAGTCCGTTGAGCTGGGTGTTCGATGGTGTCAGGAAGCCCGACAGCGACCCGGCGTAGCTGTAGCGGTCGGGACGGAAGGTGGCCAGCGTGAGCGCGCCGGTGCCGCCCTGGGAGACGCCGACGATGGCGTGCCGGTTCGGCGCCAGCCCCTTGTTGGCCGCCAGCCAGTTCGGCAGCTCGTCGGCCAGGAAGGTCTCCCACTGCTTGCTGCCGTCGAGTTCCCAGTTGGTGTACATGCTGTACGCGCCGCCGGCGGGCGCGGCCACCGACAGTCCCGAGCCGGCCAGGGTGTTCATCGCATTGCCCGCCGTCACCCAGTTGCTCACGTCGGGGGCGGCGTTGAAGGCGTCCAGCAGCACCACCGCGTGCGGTCCCCCGGCCTGGAAGGCGACCGGGATATCGCGGCCCATCGCCCCGGAGGGCACCATCAGGTACTCGACGCCGGCCGCCGGGGCCGGCGGGGCCGCCGACACCGCCAGCCCGGACATTCCGGCTGCCAGGACAACCGAGCACAGACCCCGGAACAGTTTGACCAGACCGCTCATACCCACCTCGCGTCCCTCTGCACGGCGCACACCATCGCTTGAGCAGTGAATCACACCCGCCACCCGGCGGTTCCGGGTTTTGGCCGCAACCCCGTCACGATCTCGGCCGGTCAGGGTCCGGCGGCGGGCATCCCGGTGTAGGGGGGGCTTTCCGGGACCGGTTCCTCGAGGCCGCATCGGGCCAGTTCGTAGCGGGGGACCCGGTCGATGCGGTAGCGGGTGAACGGGAGTGCGTGGCGGATGTTGGACAGAACCCGCCGCAGGGTCAGCGGTGCCCGGATGGCATCGAGGCGGGCCTTGGTTTGCGGGCAGGTCAGCGCGACCTCGGCCGCGCGGATCCACTCCTCGTCGAGGTAGGCCGGAATGTAGGGCCTCTCCTTGAGCCACGGCCCCTCGGCGACCGCCCAGTCCGGGAAGAGGTTCTTGTCGTGCCCGATCCGGCCGTCCTGGAGGCGTTCGGTGTGCGCGGCGATCGGGTTGGCCAAGCCGATCTGGTCGATCACCCGGGTGGCGAGGCCGACGTTCATGCCGACCATGCCGAGGTTGGTGAAGAACACGGTGTGCGGCGCCACCTGATACCGCCAGCTGTCCATCGACACCCCCGGCGGCGGAGGCGGGGGCGGGACGGCCGGGACCACGTCCCAGACGTCGTAGTTCCCGGCCGGCAGCAGCAGCGCCCCGTCGGGGGTGTTGTGGATCGCCACCACGATCGCACGCATGCGCGGGTAGTCCAGGTAGTCGGCCGCGGTCAGCGGGTGCGCGTGGCCGGTCGCCTGGGCGTAGAAGCGCCGTTCGTCGACGATGCCCGAGTAGGTGACGCGGGTCGCGTCGTAACCCATTCCCATCGAGTTGGCCGCCCACAGCGACCAGCCGGCCACCGCCAGCCACAGCGACGCCACCGCGATCGGCAGCCGCCGGAGCCGCGGACCGGCACCCTCCCACGGCACCGCGATCGCGATCACCGAGACCGGGGCGAGCAGACAGAACAGCGGGGCGAGCAGGACCCGGCCGTGCATGAAGTCCCCGCCCTGGCGGATCCAGTAGAGCGCCTGCAGCACGCCGCTGACGAGGATGAAGGCCACCACGGCCGCCGGGCGCCGGACCCGGTCGGCCAGCCGGTGGCCGCCCGCGGGGTGGCGGCTCGCGGCAACGCCGACGGTCATGGCGGCCGCCAGCGCCGTCAGCAGGACCGCCGGCACCCACAGCGCATACGGTGCGGCGAAGTTGGCCAGGTAGGTGAATCCGGGTCCCCACTTACTGCCGGAGGCGTCCTTGGCCAGCGCGGTCTGCGGCACCAGCAGTCCGTAGTACCCCATGCGGAAGATCTGATACCCCACCGGCAGCAACCCGCCGGCGAGCACGATCAGCACCCGGCTTCGACGATCGGGGGCCGCGAGCAGCATCATGATCAGCGCCAGCCCCCCGATGAGCGCCAGCTCCGGGCGCACCAGCACGCCCAGCCCGGCGACGAAGGCCAGCGCGGCATCGGACTCGGACCGTCGCCGCGCCCCAGCCGGCGCCTGCGACCAGCAGACCATCATCCACCAGATCAGTCCCAGCCAGGCGGTGACCAGACCGTTCTCCAGACCGGAGGTGGCGAAGTCGCGCGCGGGCGGGATCGCGATGTACACCAACGCACCGGCCGGCAGGATCACCGCGCGCTTGCCGTCAAGCCTCGGCGCATACAGGCGTGCGGTTCCCAGCATCACCATCGCCACGCCGGCGACACTGAGGAACAGGCTCAGCGCCAGCGCGACGTACTCCAGGCGCATCGGGCCGCCGACCACACTGCCCAGGTAGACCAGGTAGGTCCAGGCGGTGGAGGTGTTGGATTCCACCCGCTCGCCGGCGTTGAAGACCGGGCCGTTGCCGGCCAGCAGATTGCGGATGGTGCGCAGCACGATCAGGCCGTCGTCGGAGATCCACCGGCGCTGCCAGGCACCCCATGCCCACAGCACGCAGACCACCCCGACCCCGAACCACAGACTGAGCCGGGTCAGCGACCACCGGCCCGCCGCGGCGATCGGCAGGCTAGCTGAAGACGACGGCGGCAACGACGGTTCCGATCCAGGCCAGGGCGAGAAGTTGCAGGACCCGATCGCGCAGGGCAATGTCCTCGGGCTCACCGGCCAGTCCCCCGTCGACGTCCACCGCGTAACGCAAAATCGCGACGGTGAACGGGATCATCGAGACGGCGAACCAGGAGCCGTCGTTGCCGTCACGCTCGAATGCCCACAGTCCGTAGCAGAGCACCACCGCGGTGGCCGACAGCGTCCACACGAATCTCAGGTAGGTACTGGTGTAGCTCTCCAGCGACTTGCGGATCTTGGCACCCGTCCGCTCGGCCAGCTGCAGTTCGGCATACCGCTTTCCGGCCGCCATGAACAGCGAACCGAATGCCATCACCAGCAGGAACCACTGGGATAACGGGATACCGGCGGCGACGCCGCCGGCGATCGCGCGAATCAGGAATCCCGAGGACACGATGCAGATGTCAAGCACCGCTTGGTGTTTGAGTCCGTAGCAGTAGGCCAACTGGATCGCCAGATAAATCGCCATCACCAGCGCCAGTCGCGGGGTCAGCCACCACGAGATCGCCAGCGACCCGGCCCCCAGAGCGAACGCGATCCCGCAGGCCAGGCCCACCGGAAGCACTCCGGCCGCGATCGGGCGCATCCGCTTCGTCGGGTGCGCGCGGTCGGCCTCGACGTCGCGCGCGTCGTTGACGAGATAGATCGCCGATGCCGCCATGCAGAAGACGACGAAGGCGACGGACACCTTAATCGCGACGTCGCGGTAGTCGTAGGTGATGTTGCCGCCCAACGCGGCCAACGGCGCGACGAGCACCAGCAGGTTCTTGACCCACTGACGAGGCCGGACCGCCTTGACGATTCCGCTGAGCAGGTTGGCCGGCGGGCCGGTCACCGGTGCCTCACTCACTGCCGCGCACCCCCCGTCGAGGTGCGGTGTTGCTCGCCGCCCCACCGGGCGGTGGCGCCGGCCACGCCGGCGCCCAGCACGATCCCGGCCAGGACGTCGGTCGGGTAATGCACACCGAGCACCAGCCGGGAGAGGGCCATCAGCCCCACGATCACCAGTGGCAGCGGGGAGCGGGTGGCCCGGCACAGCAGGATTGCCGCGGCGGTACTCGACGTCGCGTGGGCCGACGGGAAGCTCAGGTCGCTCGGGGTGGCCACGTTGACGACGATGTCGGGGTGGCTGGGCCGGCGCCGGCGCACGACCAGCTTGACCGCGATCGCAGCCGCGTGCGCGGCCACCGCTCCGATACCGACCAGCAGCCAGTCCCGGCGACGACCCCGGGTCAGCGCCGCACCGAGGACGCCGAGCGCCACCCAGCCGGCGGCGTGCTCGCCGAAGTACGACATCAGCCGTGCCGCGGCGACCACCGGCGGCTGCGCAAGACTCGCCTGCACCGCCACCAGCGCGGCGGTCTCGGAGGGGGCAGCGGCGGCGCCGTCAGGCATCACACGATCCGTCGAAGAGCACCATCTCCCACTTCTGCTTGCTCGCCAGCACCGGCAGCGCCTCCCGGTAGACCTTGCGCATGCGGGTGTACCGCCGCGCCAGCTCGAGATGGCAACGGATCGAGGCCCGAAGCAGCGCGAGCATCTTGGCCCGGTCGCGCTGGCGGAAAACCACTCCGCGCCCGTCGGCGGTCGTGACGGTCACGCCGTCGACCTTGCTGAGCAGAAACCAGCGCGCGTCCTGGGTGGGAATATTGAGTTGCGGTGTTCGGTGATGCTCGGGGTCTTCCCGGCGTAGCTGGTGGAGGACACCGCGGGCCAGCCGCAAAGCGATGGCGGGCGGCGAAACCGGCGGTTTGTGCATCCTGGTCCGCCCACTCGGTGCGGGCAGCGAGGTCGCACCCGCCAGGACCACCGCGTCGGGGTAGTCCTTTCGCATGGCGCGGATCTCCGGAAGTGCCGACTTGAGGATGTCGAAAATGTGCTCGGGTCCGGCCAGGAAATCCGCAATGGCCCGGTTCTGGATCGCCACGGTCGAGTATTCAAGGCAGAGCAGATGTTTGACGGTGGCTTTCACCGAACTCAGCAGAAGGCCGCGGATCGGCGCGTCCCAATGCAGCGCGGAGACCACGAGCCGGTTGCGGAGATGGAAGTACGCCTGCCAGTCGATCGCGTCGTCCTTGTCGCTCCAGGCCATGTGCCAGATCGCGGTACCGGGCATCGTCACGGTGCCGTAGCCGTGCTCACCGGCCCGCAGGCCGTAGTCGGCGTCGTCCCACTTGATGAAGAGCGGCAGCGGTTGGCCGAGTTCCTCGGCGACCTGGCGCGGGATCATGCACATCCACCAGCCGTTGTAGTCGACGTCGATGCGGCGGTGCAGCAGCAGGCTGCGCTCCTCCTCACCGTCATCGAGCGGGTACTTGGCGAAGTCGTGGTCGTACTCGGTGAAGGGAGCGTTGGTCCACATGAAATTCGAGCGGTCGACCACCTCGCCCATGACGTGCAGGTGTGAGGGCTCCTGGAGGTTGAGCATCTGCCCACCGACGAGGATCGGCGTCTTGGCGAACCGGCTCAGGGCCAGTGCCCGCAGGATCGAGTCGGGCTCGATGCGGATGTCGTCGTCCATGAACAGGATCTGTTCGCAGTCGGTGTTCTTCAGCGCCTCGTACATCACCCGGCTGTAGCCGCCCGATCCACCCAGGTTCGGCTGGTTGTGGATCGAGAGCCGATCGCCCAGTCGCTGTGCGGCCGCGGTGAATTCCGGATTGTCGACGGCCTTGTCGGTTCCCTGATCGACGACGATCACGGCTCCGATCACCTCGTCGACAAGCGGATCCGAGGTCAGCGCGCGCAGGGCGTTGACACAATCCGCGGGCCGGTTGAACGTCGGAATCCCGACCGCGATGCCGGCCCTGCCGGGTGCGGGCGAGGAGGCGTACCAGGCCGCGTGGTGCACGGTGACCCGGCTGTCGGTGGTGATGTCGAACCAGATCCAGCCGCCGTCCTCGAACGGTTCGAGCTCTATCTCGAACTCGGCGGCCGCCGGGGCGGCGGCGGTGCCCGAGACTGCCGAGCCGCCGACGCTGATCCGGGCCCCGGTGGCCTTGGACCGGTAGACGTCGACACGGGCACTGCCGATCAACTCGACGCGAAGCACCACCGACGTGAGCGTCGACCACCTGCGCCAGTAGCTCGCCGGGAAGGCGTTGAAGTACGTGGCGAAGGACACCTCTGATTCGGGGCCGATCTCCAGCGTGGTGCGACTGGTGGCGTGGGCGCGTCTGGCGTTGGTCTCCGATTCCTCGATGTAGAGCTTGCGCACATCGAGCGGTTCACCCGGGCGGGGCAGGATCACGCGGGCGAGCAGGCTCGTCGCCCGTGACTGCCCCTGGAGGGGTCCCGAGGGAATCTCACTCATGTGTCGTCGCCTTCGTCGCCGTCGCCGGTCGCCAGCGGCGCACCATCGCGCAGATGGGGCACCAGGACGTTGTCGTACATGGTCAACGCGCTGGCGATGGCCATGTGCATGTCCAGGTAACGATAGGTTCCCAGCCGGCCTCCGAAGAGGACCCCCGCCGAAGCGGTTTCCGCTTTCGCCCGACGCCGGTAGGCGCCCAGCATCGTGCGATCGGCGTCGGTGTTGATCGGATAGTAGGGCTCGTCGTCGGCCTCGGCGAATCGGGAGTATTCGCGCATGATCACCGTCTTGTCGGCCGGGTAGTCCCGCTCGGGGTGGAAGTGCCGGAACTCGTGGATGCGGGTGAAGGGGACATCCGGGTCGTTGTAGTTCATCACCGGGGTGCCCTGGAAGTCTCCGCAATCGGAGAGCACCTCGACCTCGAAGTCCAGGGTGCGCCAGCCCAGACGTCCCTCGACGTAGTCGAAGTAGCGATCCAGCGGTCCGGTGTAGACGACCGGAGCCCCCGGGGACCCGGCGCGCAACTCCGCGCGCACGTCGAACCAGTCGGTGTCCAGCCGCACCTCGATCCGATCGTCGTCGGCCATCTTCTCCAGCCAGGCGGTGTAGCC
The DNA here is from genome assembly GCF_046091765.1 of Mycobacterium sp. Taxonomy (GTDB): domain Bacteria; phylum Actinomycetota; class Actinomycetes; order Mycobacteriales; family Mycobacteriaceae; genus Mycobacterium. The sequence continues at coordinate 13,658 of NZ_JBJTCF010000094.1, read as the reverse complement.
GCGGACGGGCAGGCCCTCGTAGGTGTCGTTGAAGTAGCGGTTGTCGAAGGTGTAGCGCACCGGCAGCCGGCTGATCGTGGACGCGGGTAGTTCCTTGGGGTCGGTCTGCCACTGCTTTGCGGTGTAGCCCTTGACGAATGCCTCGTAGAGGGGCCGGCCGATCAGCGAGATGGCCTTCTCCTCCAGGTTTTGGGCGTCGTCGGTATTGATCTCGGCGGCCTGCTCGGCGATGAGCGTGCGGGCCTCGGTCGGGTTGAAGTAGCGCCCGAAGAACTGGGACACCAGCCCCAACCCCATCGGGAACTGGTAGGCCTGGCCGTTGTGCAGGGCGAACACCCGGTGCTGGTAGTCGGTGAACTCGGTGAACTGACGCACGTAGTCCCAGACCCGCGTGTTGGAGGTGTGGAACAGGTGGGCGCCGTAGCGGTGGATCTCGATGCCGGTCTGCGGTTCGGGCTCGGAGTAGGCGTTGCCGCCGATATGCGGGCGACGGTCGAGGACCAGAACACGCTTGCCCAGCTGGGTCGCGACGCGCTCGGCGATCGTGAGGCCGAAGAAGCCCGAGCCGACGACGAAGAGGTCGTAACGCCCGGCAGGCTGATCGGCGCTCATCGGCGCAAGGTTATCCGACAGCGCTGATCGACAGCGCACGGCAAACGGTCCGTCGCGGCGGAAATCGCCCCCGCCCCCGCAACACGCTGGGTCGCGATTGGCTCACGATTCCGCATCGTCACTCCTGTAACAAAAACCTCAGCCGTACCATCGACATGTTGGCTTCCGGGCAGGTGACGCACCCGGTCCAGGGGCTGGCGAAACAGGTTTGACAACTTGAGATTCAAGTCCAGATTGAGGAGACCTTTCCGTGCCTAATCGACGTCGACGCACAATCTCGACAGCCATGAGCGCGGTCGCCGCCCTAGCCGTCGCAAGCCCCTTCGCGGTGGTCGGTCTGTTAGCGGCCACCGCCGACTCCGGCGCTGCCCAGCACCGGGAGTTCACCCGGGCCGCAGTCGTCACCGACCTGCCCAACGAGATCCTCTCCGCGCTGCAGCAGAGCCTGGCGCAGTTCGGCATCAACATCCCGCCGCTGCCGACGGGTCTAAGCCCCGCCGGGGCCCAGCCGGTGCAGACCGGTCCGGGTCTGACCACACCCGGGCTCACCACGCCGGGCCTGACCACGCCGGGTCTCACCACGCCGGGCCTGACCACGCCGGGCCTGACCACGCCCGGCCTGACCACACCCAGCCTGACCACACCCAGCCTGACCACACCCAGCCTGACCACACCCAGCCTGACCACACCCAGCCTGACCACGCCGGGTCTCACCACGCCGGGCCTGACCACACCGGGGCTGACCACGCCGGGCCTGACCACACCCGGCGGCGCTGTCCCGCCGGCAGCGGCGTCGACCCCGTCGCTGACCGATTCAGCGCTGACCAACCCGTCGCTGACCGATCCGGCGATCACCGCGCCGGGCCTGACCAGCCCGCAGCTCGGACCCAATCCCGCGCTGACGAGCCCCACGGTCACCGGCATCGGCCTGCCCACCGAGCAGCCGATCAGCGCTCCGCTGGGGCCGGTCGCGGGGACCTACCCGATCCTGGGCGATCCCTCACTGGCCGTGCCCTCCACGCCGACCAGCTCCGGCGGGATCGTCAGTGACCTGAGCAGCGCGGCCAACCAGCTCGGTTTGGGCCAGGCGATTGACCTGCTCAAGGGGGTCGTGGTGCCCGGAATCACCCAGGCCATCCAGAACGCCTCCGCAGCGGCCGCGGCAGCTCCGGCCGCAGCTGCACCGGCAGTCGAGGCCGCCGCCGCGGCCGCACCCACTGCCTGACCACCGACCTGCATCTAAACGGCACCGCAGGGTGGGACCGGCCCGTTGAGGGCCGGCACCCGGAAACCCCTGCGGTGCCGTTGCAGGCGATTATCACAACACTCTCAAGAGCCCGTGTCGAAACGCTGGCACCACAGAACACATACGTAACATCGCTGTGTGTCGTCCCGCCGCCGTACACCGAAGACGCTGTTCACAGCGGTCGCGGCGACCGTGGTCATCCTCCCCTGGGCGATCAGCGGCGTGCCGGGATCCGGCGATAACCACCCGCCGCGGGCCGAGGACACCGTCCTGAACCAGCAGCCACTCACCGACGTCGGCGGCGGGGAGACCGTTCGGGACGTCAGCCAGCCGACGCCGTTCTCGATGGTGGCGGTGACCGGGACGGACCTGAGCGGAACCTCTGCCCGGATTCGGGCGAAACGCGCGGACGGATCGTGGGGTCCCTGGTATCACACGCATCTGGTCGATCACGGCGGCCAGGACCCGACGGACGTGCCGCGCGGGACCGACCCGGTGTACGTCGGCGAGACCACTTCGGTGCAGATCGCGATCCGGCGGCCGGCCGGGGCTCCGGTCACCTCCGCGCCGACGGTCAGTGGCATCGACGCCGGGCGCGATCTGGGCTACCGACCCGCGAACGCCGAGGAGCCGCTCGGGCAGACCCTGTCGGCGGTGCTGATCACCCCGCCGCGCGCGCCGGCCGAGACGCAGTGGACGCCGCCCCCGACCGCCGCGCTGGGCCCGGGTCAGCCGCCCAACATCATCAGCAGGGCGGACTGGGGGGCGGGCAGCGGTCTGCGCTGCGGCGGGCCGTCGTACGGGTCAGGGGTTCGCGCCGCGGTCGTCCATCACACCGCGACGGGCAATGACTACGCGCCGGAGGATTCCGCGGCGATCGTCCGGTCGATCTACGCGTACCACACCATGACGCTGGGCTGGTGCGACATCGCCTACAACGCGCTGGTGGACAAGTACGGCCAGGTCTTCGAGGGCCGGGCCGGCGGGATCACCAAGGACGTGCTGGGCGCGCACACGGGGGGATTCAACAGCGACGTCTGGGGGGTGTCGATGATCGGCGACTTCGAGGAGACCCCGCCCCCGGACATCATGGTGAACACCCTCGGGCGGTTGCTGGGCTGGCGGCTTGGCCTGGACCGGGTCGATCCGCAGGGGACCATCGCGCTGAAGTCGGCCGGCGGGACCTACACCCACTTCCCGGCCGGGGCGACCCCGGAACTGCCGGAGATCTTCGCCCACCGAGACGTGGGCAACACCGAATGCCCGGGCGATGCCGGATATGCGGCCCTCGTCGCGGTCCGGGATATCGCCGCCCGGTTCAACAAGCCGCCCGATGTGATGGACTCGCTGCGCGGCGGCGCGATCCTGGCCCGCTGGGAAGCCGACGGCGGTCCCTCGAGCCCGCTGGGCATGCCGACCTCGCCGGAGGCCGCCGGCGACGGATCCACCCGGTACGCCACCTTCGAGCGGGGCGCGATGTACTGGTCCCCGGAAACCGGCGCGCAACCGCTCACCGGCGCGATCTACGAAGCGTGGGCGTCGCTGGGTTACGAGCGCGGCGCTCTGGGCATGCCCACCAGTGGTGAGATCGCCGAGCCGCTGTGGGTCGTGCAGAACTTCGCGCACGGCACGCTGAACTTCGACCGCCAGACCCACAACGTGTTGCGCGTCATCGACGGGGTCACCCTGGTGATGCCGCCGCCGTCGCTGGACGGCCCGCCGACCCAGCTGGAGCGATTCAGCCGGGTTCAGTCACGCTGAGCGTCTGTCCGGCGGCCAACCGGTCACAACCACCAGCGTTCGAGGACCCGCGCCAGCCCGTCGTCATCGTTGGGTGCGGTGACCTCGTTGGCCGCGGCGATCGCCTCCGGGTGCGCGTTGCCCATGGCCACCCCGTGCCCGGCCCAGCGCAACAGCGGAACGTCGTTGGGCATATCGCCGAAAGCCAGGACCTCGTCCGCGGCGATCTCCAGGGGCCGCGCGACGTCCTCGACGCCGACGGCCTTGCTGATCCCGATCGGGCTGATCTCGATCAGCCCGTCGTTGGTCGAGTAGGTGACGTCGCCCTGGATGCCGACGTGCTTGGCGAGGATCGCGGCGAGTTCCGAGCTCGGCATTCCGGGCTTGCGCACCAGCAGTTTGACGGCCGGCGCGCTGAGCAGGTCCTCGACCGACACTTCGGTGTTGTCCGGGTTGAGCCAGGCGTGCTCGTAGCCCGGTGCGCTGACGAACTGAGGCGTCGCGGTGTCGTGCGCGCTGGCTCCGACGCGCTCGACCGCCAACCCGGCGCCCGGAACCAGCCGCGTGGCGATCTCGGCAAGTTCGGTCAGTGAATCCACCGACAGCGTCCGCGCCGAGATCACCCGGTCGGTGGCCGAGTCGTAGATGACGGCGCCGTTGGCGCACACCGCCAGGGGGGCGAATCCCAGCGCGTCGACGACCGGGGGAATCCAGCGGGGCGGTCGGCCGGTGGCCAGGACGAAGTGGGTGCCCGCAGCGGCGGCCGCCTGCACCGCCTCCCGGGTGCGGGGCGTCACGCGCTCACCGGGATCCAGCAGGGTGCCGTCGACGTCGCTGGCGATCAGAGCGGGCAGCATCAGGATCGCTTCGCCGTTCGCCGCGCGCGCTCGGCCATTTCCTCGTCATCCAGCCGCGCGGCTTCGGCAGGTGTCGGCGCGGCACCGCCGAGACGGTGGGGAACCCAGAACGCACCCGCGGGATGTGGGTGGCGCTGCTGGACCTGATGCAGCATCACCGTCATCGACTGCCGCAGCCGCTGGTCGAGTTCGGCCGGGGTGCCGGTCGGAGACAGGGCCTTGCCCACCGCGACGGTGATGGGAATCTTGTTGCGGCCCAATTGCTTCGGGTGGTCTTTGGTCCACATCCGATGGGCTCCCCAGATGATCATCGGCAGAATCGGGACACCGGCCTCCAAGGCCATCCGGGCCGCGCCGCTCTTGAAGCCCTTGAGTTCGAAGCTGCGGCTGATGGTGGCCTCCGGATACACCCCCACCAGCTCGCCGTCGCGAAGCTTGCTGACCGCCTCGGCATACGCGGCGGCACCGGCCGTGCGGTCGACCGGGATGCAGCGGGTCCTCCTGATCAGGAAGTCGACGAACCGGACATCCTGCATCTCGGCCTTGAGCATGTAGCGGATCCGGCGGCGGCGCTGCCGGGTCGCCAGGCCCGCGGGCAGGAAGTCGATATAACTGGTGTGGTTGATGGCGACCACCGCTCCCCCGCTGGCGGGGATGTTCTCCAGGCCGGTGAACGTCAGCGTGGTGCCCGTCAGACGCGCCGCCACGGCGGCGGCGATCTCCAGGGTGCGGAAAACCGGTTCCATCTCAGTCGCGGGAGCCCGACCGGCGCTGCCGGCGCGCCGCGCGATCGGCGGCCTCCCGGGCCTCGATCTCGGCGGCCACGGTCGGCGTCGGCGCACCGCCGCCGAGTCGGTGCGGAACCCAGAACTCACCGGGCGGGTACGGCCCGTAGGCGTCCTGCACCTGTTCGAGCAGATGCTGCATGCGGGTCCGGAGCAGCTCGGTCAGTTCGGTGGGGGGAAGGGTGGGCAGGATCGGGGCACCGACGGCCACGGCGATCGGAACCTTGGGTCGCCACATCTTCCGGGGATGGTCTTTGGTCCAGATCCGCTGGGCGCCCCACACGACGTGCGGCACGATGGGGACGTCGGCGGCGATCGCCATGCGGGCCGCCCCGGACTTGAACTCCTTGAGCTCGAAGCTGCGGCTGATCGTCGCCTCCGGGTACACCCCGACCAGCTCGCCCGTCTTCAGTGCCTGGCAGGCCGCGTCATACGACGGCCCGCCGCTGTCGCGGTCGACCGGGATGTGGCGCATGCTGCGCATGAGCGGGCCGCTGACCCGGTGGTCGAACACTTCCTGCTTGGCCATGAAGCGGACCTTGCGGCCCAAGCCCTGCCGGTAGGCCGGCAGACCGGCGAAGGTGAAGTCCAGATAACCCGTGTGGTTGATGGCCACCACGGCCCCGCCCGTGCGGGGCAGGTTCTCCACGCCCGTCACCGTGAACGTCAGACCCTGCAGACGAAAGAGCGCAAGAGCCGCCCGGATAGCGGTCCCATACACCGGCTCCACAGCGTCAGCTTAGTGCTGGGCGAAGCCGCTAAGCTCGTCTTCGGTCCGGCTACCACCTGAGATCGAGGGCGGAGGCAGTTCGTGCAGGTCACCAGCATCGGTCACGCCGGCTTTCGGATCGACACCGAAGCCGGCAGCATCCTGTGCGATCCGTGGCTCAACCCGGCCTATTTCGGATCCTGGTTCGTCTTCCCCGACAACAGCGCCCTGGACTGGTCCGCGCTGGGTGACTGCGACTACCTCTACGTCTCGCATCTGCACAAGGACCACTTCGACCCCGCTCTGCTCGCCGCGCACGTCAACAAGGACGCCATCGTCCTGCTCCCCGACTTTCCGGTGCCCGACCTCAAACGGGAACTCGAGCAACTCGGCTTCCGGCGATTCATCGAGACCACCGACTCGGTCAAACAGCGCGTGAGCGGACCCAAGGGCGACCTCGAGGTGATGATCATCTCCCTGCGGGCACCCGCGGACGGGCCGATCGGCGATTCCGGGATCGTCATCAGCGACGGGACCACCACGCTTTTCAACATGAACGACTCGCGACCGCTGACCCTCGATGCGCTCGCCGGGCAGTTCGGCCACGTCGACGTCCACATGCTGCAGTACTCGGGGGCGATCTGGTATCCGATGGTCTACGACATGCCGGCCCGCGCCAAGGAGGCGTTCGGAACCCAGAAACGCCAGCGCGGAATGGACCGGTGCCGCCAGTACATCTCCGATGTCGGCGCCACCTGGGTCATCCCGTCCGCCGGCCCGCCGTGCTTCCTGGACCCCGACCTGCGCAGCCTCAACGACGACCACGGTGATCCGGCCAGCATCTTTCCCGACCAGATGGTGTTCCTCGAACAGATGCGGCTGCACGGCCACCACGGTGGACTGCTGATGATCCCCGGTTCGGAGGCCGATTTCACCGGGGCGCAGTTGAATTCGCTGACCCACCCGTTGCCGATGGCCGACATCGAGGAGATCTTCACCACCGGCAAGGCCGCCTACATCGCCTCCTACGCCGAGCGGATGGCGCCGGTGCTGGCGGCGGAGAAGGCAACCTGGGCGCCCGCGGTCGGGGAACCGCTGCTGGAGGCACTGCGCGCCCGATTCGAACCCCTCATGCTGGCCAGCGACCAGATCTGTGACGGCGTCGGCTATCCGGTGGAGTTGAGGATCGGCGCCGAAACGGTCGCGTTGGACTTCCCGAAGAGGACGGTGCGCGAACCGATCGCCGACGAGAAGTTCCGCTACGGTTTCGACATCGCTCCCGAACTTGTCCGCACGGTGCTGCGCGACAACGAGCCCGACTGGGTCAACACGATTTTCCTGTCGACCCGTTTCAAGGCCTGGCGGGTCGGCGGATATAACGAGTATCTCTACACCTTCTTCAAGTGCCTGACCGACGAACGCATCGCGTATGCCGACGGCTGGTTCGCCGAAGCGCACGACGACAGCTCGACGGTCATCCTCGACGGTTGGGAGGTGCAGCGGCGCTGCCCACATCTCAAGGCGGACCTGTCCCGATTCGGCGTTGTCGAGGGCACCACGTTGACCTGCAACCTGCACGGCTGGCAGTGGGATCTGAGCACCGGACGGTGCAAGACCAGCAAGGGCCACCCGCTGCGCTGCCGGCAAACCTGACACGGCCGTGACGAAACCACCGCGGCAGTACTACGACGACGGGCTGGTCCAGCTGGATCAGCGCGCTCTGACACTGCGTCGCTATCACTTTCCCTCAGGGACATCGAAAGTCATTCCGCTACAACTGATTCGGGGTTACCGAACCGAGCCGCTGGGTCTGGTAAGCCAACGTTTCCAGATCTGGGGAAGCTCGGATCTGCGTCGCTGGCTACCCCTGGACGTTCGTCGGCCGCTGAAATCGACCCTGGTGACTCTCGACATCCCGGGGACCTGGCCCAGCCCGGCCTTCACCCCCGCCGATCCGGCGGTGTTCCTGGCGATGTTCGACGAGATACTGCAGCACTGAGGGCCGCGATCACGGCTTGAGCAGGTCGGTTCCCACGAAGGGCACCAACGCAGCAGGCACGCGCACGCTGCCATCCGGCTGCTGATGGTTCTCCAGGATCGCCGCCAACCAGCGCGTCGTCGCCAAGGTGCCGTTGAGCGTGGCGGCGATCTGCGGCCGTCCATTCTGATCCCGGTAGCGGGTGGCCAATCTGCGCGCCTGGAACGTGGTGCAGTTCGATGTCGAGGTCAGTTCGCGGTAGGCACCCTGGCTGGGCATCCAGGCCTCGCAGTCGAATTTGCGCGCCGCAGAGGCACCCAGATCGCCCGCGGCCACGTCGATCACCCGGTAGGGCACCTCGATCAGGTGGAGCATCTCGCGCTGCCAGCCCAGCAGTCGCTCGTGTTCGGCCTCAGCCTGCTCGGGACGGCAGTAGACGAAGGCCTCCACCTTGTCGAACTGGTGCACCCGGATGATTCCCCGGGTGTCCTTGCCGTAACTGCCCGCTTCCCGGCGAAAGCACGACGACCACGCCGCGTACCGCAACGGACCGACCGACAGTTCCAGAATCTCGTCCGCGTGATAGCCGGCAAGGGGAACTTCGGAGGTGCCGACGAGGTAGAGGTCGTCGGACTCGATGCGGTAGATCTCCGAGGCGTGCGCGCCGAGGAAGCCGGTGCCTGCCATGACCTCCGGACGCACCAGAACCGGGGGGATCATCAGCGTGAAACCGGCGTCGGTGGCCATCCGCGCGGCGGCCTGCAGGAGCCCCAGTTGCAGCAGGGCGCCGCGGCCGGTGAGGAAGTAGAACCGCGAGCCCGATACCTTCGCACCGCGCTCGACGTCGATCAGGCCCAGCGCCTCCCCGAGTTCGAGGTGGTCGCGGGGATCGGCGATCTCGCGCGGCTCACCGACGACATCGAGGACCGCGTAGTCGTCCTCGCCGCCGGCCGGGACTCCCTCGATGACGACATTGGGGAGCGCCAGGTGGACGGCGGTGAACGCGGCCTCGGCCTCGTCCTGCCGGGCCTCGGACTGCCGGACCTGTTCAGCGAGTTCCTTGGCCCGTTCCAGCAGGGCCGGGCGGTCGTCGGCAGAGGCGGAGCCGACCTGGCGGCTGGCCGCTTTCTGCTCGGCGCGAAGCTGATCAGCCTCAGCGATGGCCGCACGGCGGCGCGCGTCGGCCTCGAGCAGTGCGTCGACGAGGGCGGGATCATCACCGCGACTGCGCTGCGAGTGGCGCACCGCGTCCGGGTTCTCGCGCAGCACTCTGAGGTCGATCACGCCCTAGACCATAACCGGGCTCACAGCACGACCCCGTAACAGAAGGCTCGCATCACTTGTCACCCCGTCAGCGGCGCCTGCGACAATGGGCGGTGATGGTGCAGATGACTGAGTGCGACGACACCGACGATCAGGTCGAACCCGACGCGAAGCGCAACCGGCTCAGCCCGTGGCAGGCGTCCTCGGCGCAACGGGCGCTGTTGCTCACGGCGCTGGGCGGTCTGCTGATCGCGGGGACCCTCACCGCGCTGGGATCGTGGGCCGGCCCGTTGGCCGTTCGCAGCGGCGGTCAGGACAGTCCGCTGGCCGCCGAGCGGGCCGCCACGGCCGCGGAGTCGGCGTTCGCCGACGCCAAACCCGGCGACTGCCTCACCTGGCCGGACAACCAGCCCGAAGCGGCCGCGATCGTTCCCTGCTCTGAGGATCACCGTTTCGAAGTCGCCGAGTCAGTCGACATGCGGACCTATCCGGGGATGGAGTACGGACCGGAGGCGGCGCCACCGTCGCCCGGCCGCATTCAGCAGATCAGCGTCGAGCAGTGCGAACCGGCCGTCGAGCGCTACCTGGCCGGCAAGTACGACCCCAACAGCCGTTTCACCATCAGCCTGCTGTGGGCGGGTGACAAGGCCTGGCGGGATTCCGGCGAGCGCCGGATGCTGTGCGGCTTACAGCTGCCCGGACCCAACAACCAGCAGCTGGTCTTCCGCGGCAAGGTCGCCGATCTCGACCAGTCGAAGATCTGGCCGATCGGCACCTGCCTGGGGGTGGATCCCGCCACCAACCAGCCCACCGACGTCCCGGTCGATTGCTCGGCACCGCACGCGATGGAGGTCACCGGGGCGGTCAATCTCGCTGAGAAGTTCCCGGCCGGCCTTCCCTCCGAACCCGACCAGGACACGGTCATCAAGGACGCCTGCAACCGCATGACCGACGCCTACCTCGCCCCGGTGCAGTTGCGGGACACGACACTGACGCTGATCTACAGCACGATCTCGCTGCCGAGCTGGACCGCGGGCAGCCGCCAGGTCTCCTGCAGCATCGGGGCGACCCTGGGTAACGGCGGCTGGGCGACACTGATCAACAGCGCCAAGGGTCCGCTGCTGATCAACGGCCAGCCGCCCATCCCCCCGCCGAGCATTCCGGAGAGTCGGCTCAACATCCCGTTGCCGCCGATGTCGTTCGCCCCGAGCCCACCTCCGCGCTGAGGGCGCCGACGCGGTGCCGGTAGAGATGTCCCCCGAGCGCTTCGAAGAGCTGGTCTCCGAGGCGCTGGATCTCATTCCTCCCGGGTTGTCCGCCGCGATCGACAACGTCGTGATCCTCGTCGCTGACCGCGATCCCGAGGATCCCGAGCTGCTGGGTCTCTACGAGGGAATCGCCCTGACCGAGCGGGACTCGATGTACGCGGGCAACCTGCCCGACGTCATCACCATCTACCGCGACAGTCTTCTGGAGATCTGCGACACCGACGACGACGTGGTGCAGGAGGTGGCGATCACGGTGATCCATGAAGTCGCCCACCATTTCGGGATCGATGACGATCGTCTGCACGAGCTCGGCTGGAGTTGAGCGGCGCGTCACCGCCGGCGGATCGGACAGCGGTGCTAAGCAGTACCGGTGAGCGAGTGCCGCGAGTGCGCCGCCGGGCGGTCGCACTGCCACGGGACCCTGATCCAGCATCCGGGACAGCCCTGGCACTGCACCGACCCCGACTGCGTGCAGCCCGAGATCCTGCTGCACGGGCTGGCGATCGACTGCCATGCCCTCGGCTGTCGCTGCGGTGTGCTCGAGGACAGGCTCGCGGTCTGAGCGCTCGCTAGCCGGTGTCGGTCGCCTTGGGCGCGTCCTCGACCGACTGCGCGTCGAGCCGAGGGCCGAGGGGCGGCGTCCGCGATCCCCACTGCACACACCTCCACCGTCGGCTACCGAGCGGGTGCAGCACCACCGCGTCGAGGTTGGCCAGGGGGTGATCGACGGCGAAGCCGCTGTCCACACCGGCCAGCACCGCGGCCACCAGTCGGATCGCCCCGCCATGGCTGACCACCACGACATCGCTACCGGTGCCGCCGTCGAGATGGCGCGACCGCACTTCGTTCGTTGCCAGCTCCGTTGCCAGCTCGATTGCCGGCAGGTAGCGATCCAGGACGGCGCGGCCGGTCTCACCGCCGGGCATGGCGGCGTCAAGATCGCCCTCGTGCCATCGCCGGTACACGGCCCGGTACTGCGCGATCGCGTCGTCGTCGCTGCGGTCTTCGAGATCACCGGCCTGAACCTCGTGGATTCCCTCCAGTGGTGCCGGATCCAGGCCCGATTCGGTAGCGATCTCCCCGGCGGTCTGAGCCGCCCGAACGGCCACCGAGTGCAGGAGCAGACCCGGGCGGGCCAGCCCGGACCGGGCGAACGCCCGTGACTGTTCCCGGCCGAGCGCGGTGAGCTCGGCGCCCGGCGGGCGAGTGTCGAGGCGACGCTCGACGTTGGCGTGGGTCTGGCCGTGCCGCACCAGGATCAGGCGCCCACTCACCGCTTACCCTCGCGCAGCAGCGCAAGCCATCGGTCGGCCTCGTCCACTCGCGGCGGCACGCTTCCGGCCGCCGATCCGGTCGGCCAGGAACCCAGGAAGCGCACATCGGCGCACCGGCGGTGCAGAGCCTTGAGCGCCTCGGCCACCGCGCTGTCGTCGATGTGGCCGACGCAGTCCAGGAAGAACATGTAGGTGCCCAGTTCGATTCGGGTGGGACGCGACTCGATACGGGTCAGGTCGATGTCGCGGATGCCGAACTCGTTCATCGCCGCGACCAGAGCGCCGGGAGTGTTGTCGATCCGCAGCACGACCGAGGTCCGATCGGCTCCGGTCCGGGCCGGTGGCGGAGCGGGTCGCCCGACCAGAACAAACCGGGTCCGCGCGTTGGGTTCGTCGACCACCGCCTCGGCGAGCGCGGACAGGCCGTAACGGTGGGCGGCCAGGGCCGTACTCACCCCGGCGTCGGCTCGACCCTCGGCGACGTCGGCGGCAGCGGCCGCATTGGAGTTGGCCGGCACCACCTCGGCACCCGGAAGGTGAGCGGCCAGCCACCGCCGAACCTGGGCCGCGGCCATCGGGTACGCCGCGACGGTGCGGACGTCGGCCGCCGCCGTCGCGGGCCGGGTCACGATGCTGAAGGCGACGTCGAGAGTCAGTTCGGCGTAGATCTGCAGCGGAGTCCCGTCCGCGAGGCTGTCGAGGGTGGGCAGCACGCTGCCCTCGATCGAATTCTCGATCGGCACGCAGGCGAACTCTGCGGCACCCGAGCGCACCGCCTCGAGTGCGGCCGGCGTGCTGTCCATCGGCTGCGGGTCCGCATGCGCGGCGTCATGCGGCAGCACCTTTTCGGCGAGCATCCGCAGCAGTGCCGCTTCGGTGAACGTTCCCTCCGGTCCGAGGTAGGCGATGCGGGCCACTGCTCAACACTATCGGTGCGCCGCAGCGGGGCTACCGTTGCGGGGTGAGCGTGGTCCCGGACGATTCCGCGGGCGCCGACCGGCGGGCGATCCGGCTGGAGATCGGCGTCATGCTGGCCGTCACGTTCGGTGTCAGTGCCATGGTTGCGCTGCTGCGACTGGCCGACGCCCTATTGTCCGGACTGCCCGGCTATCGGGTCCGGATGAATCCGAACCTGTCCCGCTACGACCTGATCAACCTGGGCCTCAACCTGGTGTCCCTCGGCCAGTTGGTGGCGTGGGGTCTCTTGGCGCTGTATCTGCTGTGGCGCAGCGGGATCGGGCCGACTCGCATCGGGCTGGGTCGCCTGCGGTGGCCGGGCGACGTGATCGGCGGGGTGGGCTTGGCCGCGCTGATCGGATTGCCCGGGCTTGCGCTGTACCTCGCTGCCCGCACGCTCGGCATGAGCGCCGATGTGGAGCCCGCGTCGCTGGCGAGTTCGTGGTGGCGGATCCCGGTGCTGGTGCTGGCCGCCTTCGCCAACGCTTTCGCCGAAGAGGTCGTCGTGGTGGGTTACCTGATCACCCGACTGCGGCAACTGGGACGCACCCCGGCGCAGGCGGTGCTGGCGTCGGGCGTACTGCGCGGCCTCTATCACCTCTATCAGGGCTTCGGCGCGGGACTGGGCAACCTCGTCATGGGCTTGGTGTTCGGGTACGCCTGGTGTCGGTGGGGTCGGCTCTGGCCGCTGGTGATCGCGCACGGGTTGATCAACAGCGTGGCCTTCGTGGGGTACGTCGTGCTCGCGGGACACCTGACGTGGCTGCGTTGACCCTGGGTTGACGCCGGGGCGTTTCGGCACTGACCCCGCACACCGTGACCCGTAGATTGGCGCCGTGACCTACTGGCCGGCCGCCGCGGACGCGCCCACCGAACCGCTGCCGCGGCTGCCCCCGCCCGAGCCACCCCCGACCCTGCGCCGCGCGGCTCCCGGAGCGCCCCGCCACCGTCGGCCGCTTCCAATTCCCC
>NZ_JBJTCF010000093.1:0-18386 GCF_046091765.1 Mycobacterium sp. | reverse complement strand
ATGGAAATGATACGCGAAATGTATGCAATAGATATTCGCAAGTTTGGTTATGTCTTTTAATGGGATTGGCTGCGATGTCATCTTCGACGCCTTTTCCGATGTTCTCGTCGACGTAATCGGGGACGCGGAGCCAGATGCCATCGAACTGGCGGAGTACGCCAATGAGCTTCGGCACGATCTTCAAGCGGTCTACCGGGCTGCGACCGAAAAGAGGTTGGGATTCACTGCGCTGTGCCCGGCTGAGAACGCGACTCTGGCGATCGAGCGGGCAGCGCATGCAGGGGTGCAGTCAGCCTCGAGTCCAGCGTACGCACCTCGGTGCGAGGCCCCAGGCTGTGACGGTTCGGAGGTTGGCGCGTCCGACCGGCTGTTCGGCCGGTCCCGGTGGCTATGGTAGTGCCATGAAGAGCGGTTATCAGCGGGTGCGGCACCGACCGTAGCCCCAAGGTCGTGTGCCGGCGAATGGTCGACGATGGAATGTGGGAGTGATGCCGTTCGTGGCCGCAGCTGGGAATGAGCATCGAACGCGCAGTTGAAGGCCGCCGGCCTCAAGCACTGCACGGGCTGCAGGGAGACAAAACCCCGCACCGAGTTCTTGCCGAACGGCGTCTCGCCGCACGGCGTCTCGCCGAACGGCGTCTCGCCGAAAGGCGTCGTCCACGTCGCCAAACTCTGCAAACCGTGCAACGCCGCACCACAGAGGCTTGACCGCCCTGCGCGCGACAGGTGAGGCGTCTGAGTGCGGTGGACACCATCTGGACGCAGAACGTGGCGAGATCAGGAGACTGCTTGTGAACCCCAGCCATGCGTTTCCGCTGCTGGCGCCAATAAAGTCGATACGCCCATGTCAGGCGCGACAGTTCAATCCTGACAGGGGGCTCGGCCCGGCCCGCTCACCCGGTCGAGCAGTTCACGCGCCAGCGCGAACGCCGACGTGGCCGCCGGTGAGGGGGCGTTGCGGACAAAGTGGGCTGAGCCGTCGGTGGAGCCGACACCGGAGTCCCCGCGGGAGATGACGAAGTCATCGACGAGCGACCCGTCGCGTCCGACGGCCTGCGCGCGCACCCCCGCGTAGGCACTGCCGTCCAGGTCGGCCACCGACAGGCCGGGCAGGTAGCGGGCCGCCGCCGCGACGAACGCCCGCCGGCTGGCGGCCATCCTGATCTCGTCGACCCCGACCCGCCAGTAGCGGCGCGCCAGGCGCCAGGTCCCCGGCCAGGTCAGCGACTCCCACAGGTCGCGGCGGTTCACCCGGCCCAGCGCATAGGCGTCGCGGGCGGCCACCATCATCGCCGTCGGGCCCAGCGACACGTGGCCGTCGATGTGTTTGGTGATGTGCACGCCCAGAAACGGCAACTCCGGATTCGGCACCGGGTAGATCATGCCGTTCACCCGGGGCGGGTCGGTCGGTGTCAGGCCGAGGTAGCCGCCGCGGAACGGCACGATCTGCGGATCGCGGGGCGCGCCGGCCGTGCGCGCCAACCGGTCGGCCCACAGCCCCGCGCACACGATCACCGTCCGCGCGGTCTCGACCGCCTCGCCGGTGCGCACCACCGCGGGCTGCCCGTCCTCGATCGCGGTCACGGCCGTGTTGAACCGCACGCTGACCCCGGCGGCCCTCAACTCCTCGACGAGGCAGCGCGCGACCGCGCCGTAGTCGACCACGCCGGTGTCCGGGGCGTGCAGGGCCTCGAGCCCCGCCGCGTGGGGTTCGATGTCGGTGATCTCCCGACCGCCGATGCGGCGCAGACCCGGCACGGCATTGGCGATTCCCCGAGCCTCCAACTCGTCGAGGCGGGGAATCTCCTCGGCATCGAGGGCGACGATCAGCTTGCCGCACCGCTCGTGAGGGATCGCGTGCTGCTGGCAGTACTCGTACATCAACCGGGCACCCTCGACGCACAGCCGTGCCTTCAGCGAGCCCGGCTGGTAGTAGATGCCCCCGTGGACCACGCCGGAGTTGCGTCCGCTCTGATGCAGTGCCGGACCCGCTTCGCGCTCCAACACCGCGATCGAGTCTTGCGGTCGGCGCCGACTCCACTCCCGGGCTACCGCCAGACCGACGATTCCCGCGCCGACCACGAGAAGATCGTGCGCGGCGGACGTGCGGGAGGACATGACGTTCCGATCGTAGTCGCGCGCCGTCGGTGCGCAGTTGCGGGGAAGCCGCCCCGCGATCCGCCGGCACTGCTAGCGTTTCCCGAAACGGCGGATACGCGGGGGGATTGTTGATCGACTCGGACTCGAACACGTCGCTGCACAAACTCGATCGGCTGCAGGCCGGTCGCGATCACCTGACCTATGTGCTGCGCGGGTTGGCAGCCGATCTCGACGATCTGGACCGGCGACTGTCGGACAACGCCTGGCGCTGCCGGTGCCGCACCGACGACGCAGCCGCCGAGTTGCACGGCGAGCGCACCGCCCTGGAGTCGCTGCGCCGGCAATTGACCGCACGGCTGCGCGGTCTGGCCCAACAACTCAGCGATCTGGACAACGCACTGTCGGATCTGCGCGGGCGGTAGAGCCGGACGGCCGTCACCACCCCGCCGAGCCCGGGCCTCCTTTGAAGGGCCCGACGACGCGGCTGGTGATCCAGCCGCCGTAGAACCCGCCCGGCTGCGCCACGACGGTCTCCCCGTCGACCGTGCAGCGGTCGACCTGCCCGGCCATCACCGCGACGGCGTCCCTGATCGGCTCGAACCCCGGCGCCGGATCGGGGTAGCTCCAGGCGGCCCGCGGTGCGACCTTCGCGGCGGTGACGATGTCGAAGTAGCGCGCCCGCCCCTTCCACTCACACCAGGTGCTGCCCGGGGCGTCCCGCAGGACGCCGTCGCCGAAGGCCTCCCGCGGCAGGTAGTAGGTCGGCGGGTGACTGGTCTCCAACACCCGCCAGCAGCGATCGGTGACCGCGACCACCTCGCCGCCGAGTTCGACGGTGACCGGCCCGGCGAACACCTCCACCCGTGGCGGGCGCGGGTAGTCCCACACCGATTCCTGTCCCGGTTGTGGTTGCTGCGGCCGCGGCGGCATCAGGTGACGCCGCGCAGACCGTCGGCGCCGAACACCGGTTGCAGCATCGCCGACATGTCCGGGCCGCGCCGCAGGCCGTGACCGCCGTCGACATTGATCACCTGTCCGGTGATCCAGCTCGCGGCGTCGCTGAGTAGAAACATCGCCATGTTGGCGACGTCCTCGACCGCACCGATCCGGGGCAGCGGGGTGCACTGCCGGTAGTCCTCGCTGACCTCCGGCGAGTCCAGGATCACCCGCACCAGGTCGGTGTTGATCAACCCGGGCCGAATGCCGTTGACCCGCACCCATGAGGGTCCCAGCTCGTCGGCCGCGAGCATCATCAGATGGTCGAGTGCGGATTTGCTCACCCCGTAGGCGCCGAACCACCGGTGGGTGTTGCTGGATGCGATGGACGAGATGCCCACGAACGAGCCGCCCCCACCCCGCACCATTTGCCGCGCGGCGTGCTTGAGCACGTACATGGTGCCGTTCACGTTGAGGTCGACCGTGCGCCGCCAGGCCTGCGAGTCGATCTGGGTGATCGGGCCGATCGTCTCCGAGCCGCCCGCGCAGTGCACGACCCCGTGCAGTGTGCCGCTGTGGCCGGTCGCCGCCGCGATGAGTCCGGCAACCTGGTCCTCGTCGGTGACGTCGGCGGGATGGCACACCACCGCACCCGCCGCCGCATCGATCTCGCGGGCCGCGGCGGCCAGTCGCTCGGAGTTGCGCCCGGCGATCACGACGGTCGCCCCGGCCCGCGCCAGGCCGGCGGCGACACCCCAGCCGATTCCGCTGCCGCCTCCGGTGACCAGGTAGGTCCGGTCGGTGAATGAGAGCTGCATCCCGGAACTCCTCGCAAGCGCCACGCGTTAGAATCACCGTAACGGGTGGGACAGTCCCTGACGGGCCGCATCGGTGTAACACCGACACCGGCCTCGGCGAAAGACTAGATTGAGCTGCGGTAACGCAATCAAGCCACGGCCCCGCACCCCCGGCTGAGGAGCCGGCGAACAGAAGGAATGACTATGACCACTACCCCGAGCCACGCCCGGCGCCTGCTTCTGGCCGGAGTATTCGGTCTGGCCGCCGTCGCCGCACCCCTCACGGCCGCGCTGACCGCACCGGCAACCCCGCTGGCGACCTGTCCGTCGACCGAGGTGCTCGATCCCGCCAGCGGCGCCTGCAAGCCGATCACCGAACCCACGACGACGACCTTCAACCCGATCAACCCGGAAAACGCACCCCTGCAACCGGGCGGGATCACCTCGTCGCGGCCCGGCAACGTCGGATCCCTTCCCGAAGTCGCCGGCATCCCGTGCACCGGCGCCGAGGGCGGCAACAGCAGCGTCGGTGAGTGCATCGGCCTGCAGCAGGAGTTCGGCCAGCACGGAAACGGTCCCACCCTGCAGACGCCGCTTCCGACCGTCTCGTCCAGCGGTTAGGCCACCCAAGATGACCCGAAGGTGAATCGATGAACCTGACAAAACTGCTGACCGCCGGACTGCTGGTTGCCGGCCTGGCCCTGGGCGCCGTCCCGGCCGCCCAGGCCGCGCCGGTCCCCGGGCCGCAGCCGGTCCCGGTCCCCGAGCCGGCCTACGCGGCGCCGGCGCCGCTGCCGGCGGAGAGTCTCGTCCCCAACATCAACGGATATCCGTGCAGCGGGTACTGGGAGTCGACCGCCTGCTACGCGATGAGCATGGGCGACTCCCCCATGATCGTGTCACCGCGCACGTCGGTGTCGTCCAGCCCGTAGCGGCGTTCGCCTAGAGTTGACATATGCCTGGGAAATCTCAATCCGCCGACGTTGACGCCGCCGTCGACGTCACCGACGTGGAGCCGCTGACCGACAGCACCGCCCGCCAAGCCCGGCGGGTGGTCGCGGCCTACGCCACCGATGCCGACGAGTGCCGGGTGTTCTTGTCGATGCTCGGCATCGGGCCCTCGAAGCCCGGGACCTAGAGGCCGTCGGTGGCGTCGGTGGCGTCTGGAACCGGCGGCTCCGCCAACTTCGTCGTGGTCGCCAACCGGCTGCCGATCGACATGGAGCGGATGCCCGACGGGACCATCACCTGGAAGCGCAGTCCCGGCGGTCTGGTCACCGCGCTGGAGCCGCTGCTGCGCCACCACCGCGGAGCCTGGATCGGCTGGCCGGGCATGCCCGACAGCGACGAGGACCCGATCGAGGCCGACGAACTGCAACTCCACCCGGTGCGGTTGAGCGCCGGGGACATCGCCGAGTACTACGAAGGTTTCTCCAACTCGACCCTGTGGCCGCTTTACCACGACGTGATCGTCAAACCCACCTACAACCGGGAATGGTGGGACCGCTACGTCGAGGTCAACGAACGCTTCGCCGACGCCACCAGCCGGGCGGCCGCACCCGGGGCCACCGTGTGGGTGCAGGACTACCAGTTGCAACTGGTCCCGAGCATGCTGCGGGCGCTGCGGCCCGACCTGACCATCGGCTTCTTCATGCACATCCCCTTCCCGCCCGTCGAATTGTTCATGCAGATGCCGTGGCGAACCGAGATCATCCGGGGACTGCTGGGTGCGGACCTGGTCGGGTTCCAGCTGGCCGACGCCGCCGAGAACTTCCTGTTCCTGTCCCGCCGGCTCGCC
Organism: Mycobacterium sp.; assembly: GCF_046091765.1. Taxonomy (GTDB): domain Bacteria; phylum Actinomycetota; class Actinomycetes; order Mycobacteriales; family Mycobacteriaceae; genus Mycobacterium. Next base: position 12,755 of record NZ_JBJTCF010000093.1, on the reverse strand, counting down.
GGGGCGGAGACCTCCCGGGCCTCGGTCGGGGTCCGCGCCCGCTTCGGCGAGGTGAACGTCGGATCACGGACCGTCAGGGTCGGAGCGTTCCCGATCTCGATCGACTCCGCGGAACTCGCCGCCAAGGCCCGCGACCGGGAGATCCGCAACCGCGCCAAGAAGATCCGCGCCGAGTTGGGACACCCGCGCAAGATCCTGCTCGGCGTCGACCGGCTCGACTACACCAAGGGAATCGACATCCGGCTGGAGGCCTTCTCGGAGTTGCTCACCGAGGGCCGAGCCAAGCGCGACGATACCGTTCTCGTGCAACTGGCCACGCCCAGCCGGGAGCGAGTGGACAGTTACCGCGCCCTGCGCAACGACATCGAACAACAGGTCGGCCGCATCAACGGCGAGTACGGCGAGGTCGGCCATCCCGTCGTGCACTACCTGCACCGCACGGTGTCCCGCGATGAACTGATCGCCTTCTATGTCGCCAGCGACGTCATGCTGGTAACGGCGTTGCGCGACGGGATGAATCTGGTCGCCAAGGAGTACGTCGCCTGCCGCAGCGATCTGGGCGGCGCACTGGTGCTCAGCGAGTTCACCGGCGCCGCGACCGAGCTTCGTCAGGCCTACCTCACCAACCCGCACGACCTGGAGGGCGTCAAGGACGCGATCGAAGCCGCGCTCAACCAGACCCCCGAAGAGGGTCACCGCCGGATGCGGGCGATGCGCCGCCAGGTGCTGACCCACGACCTCGACCGCTGGGCGCGGGCCTTCCTGCGCGCGCTCTCCGAAGCGGGCGCTAACCGCCCATCAACGCAGTCGCGCTGAAACAGCGCTGCGGGTCGCGGTCGGCGAAGTAGTCACTCATCGCCGCGCCCAGGGCGGCGGGATCCCAGACCGGGCCGTCGGCGGCGAACCGGTGCTCGGCCGTCGGGGCGGCCACCAAAGTCACCGCCGGACCGTAGACGATGAAGACCTGACCGTTGACCCGGTCGGCGGCCGGCGAAGCCAGAAACCGCACCAGGGTGACGACATGGTCGGGCGACAGCGGATCGATCTCGCCCTCGGTCAGCGCCGGTGGGGCTCCGAACACCTCGGCCGTCATGGCCGTGCGGGCCCGCGGGCAGATCGCGTTGGCGCGCACCCCGTAGCGTTCCAGGGCACGCGCGGCCGAGAGGGTCAGCGCGGTGATCCCGGCCTTGGCGGCGCCGTAGTTGGCCTGCCCGGCCGGCCCGGACAGCCCGGCCTCCGAGGAGGTGTTGATGATCCGGCCGAACACCGTTCCGCCCGCGTCCTTGGCCTGATCGCGCCAGTAGGTGGCGGCATTGCGGGTCAGCAGGAAATGCCCGCGCAGGTGCACCGCGATCACGCTGTCCCAGTCCTCGTCGGTCATGTTGAACAGCATCCGGTCACGGGTGATGCCGGCGTTGTTGACCACGATGTGTAGCCCCCCGCGATCATCGGCGCAGGCGATCAGCTCGTCGGCAGTCGAGCGCTCGCTGATGTCACCGGCCACCGCGACGGCCTTCGCTCCGGCGGCGGTGATCTGCTCGATCACGTCCGAGGCGTCCAGCGCCGGGGCCATGTCGTTGACGATCACCACCGCCGCGCCCGCATGGGCGAGCCCGATGGCCTCGGCCCGGCCCAGGCCCGCCGCCGCGCCGGTCACCACCGCGATGCGCCCGGACAGGTCGAGGGCGTCTTCGCTCGGGGAAACAGTCAAGGAATGCCTCTAGTCCCGGCGGATCAGAGCCGCACGGGGGCACTCGGCGATCGCCTGCTCGGCGGCCTGCTCCCGGTCGGCCGGGATCGGATCGACCAGGACCACCGCATACTCGTTTTCGTCCAGTCCGAACAGGTCCGGCGCAACACCCACGCAGACGGCGTTGCCCTCACAGCGATCGAGATCGACCTCAATCCGCACCCTAACCTCCTCAAAACGGCCAGCCGGGGAATGCAGCCCCACCCTAATCGCTGCTGGACCCCAAGACTAGAACGTGTTACAACCAGGAGAGTCGGCGGGCCGTCGACGCCTACCGAACCGGAGGTTGGCATGCGCATCAGTTACACCCCTGAGCAGGAGGAGTTGCGCCGCGAACTGCGCGCCTACTTCGCCGAGCTGATCACCCCGGAGCGGCGTGAGGCACTCACGGTGACCGCCGGGGAGTACGGTTCCGGCGACGTCTACCGCGAGACGGTGTCGCAGATGGGCCGCGACGGCTGGCTGGCGCTGGGCTGGCCCAGGGAGTACGGCGGGCAGGCCCGCTCGACCATGGATCAACTGATCTTCACCGACGAGGCCGCCATCGCCGGCGCCCCGGTCCCGTTCCTGACGATCAACAGCGTCGCGCCGACCATCATGGCCTTCGGCACCGAGGAGCAGAAGAAGTTCTACCTGCCCGGAATCGCCTCCGGCGACATTCACTTCTCGATCGGCTACTCCGAGCCGGAAGCGGGCACCGACCTGGCCAACCTGCGCACCGCTGCCGTGCGCGACGGTGATGACTACGTCATCAACGGCCAGAAGATGTGGACGAGCCTGATCCAGTACGCCGACTACGTGTGGCTGGCGGTGCGCACCAACACCGAGGCCAAGAAGCACCGCGGAATCTCGGTGCTGATCGTGCCCACCACTGCCGAGGGTTTCTCCTGGACGCCGGTGCACACCATGGCGGGCGCCTCCACCAGCGCCACCTACTACTCCGACGTCCGGGTGCCGGTGTCCAACCGGGTGGGCGAGGAGAACGGCGGGTGGAAGCTGGTGACCAACCAGCTCAACCACGAGCGCGTCGCCCTGGTGTCGGCCCAGCCGATCTTCGTCGCGCTCAACCAGGTTCGGGAGTGGGCGCAGAACACCAAGGACGCCCGCGGGGAGCGCCTGATCGACTCGGAGTGGGTGCAACTGCACCTCGCCCGGGTGCACGCGGGCGCGGAATACCTGAAACTGATCAACTGGGAGCTGGCATCGGCCGCCGCCGACGCGCCCTCCGCGGCGGACGCCTCGGCGGCCAAGGTGTTCGGCACCGAGATGGCCTGTGAGGCCTACCGGCTGCTGATGGAGGTACTCGGACCCTCGGCCACGCTTCGGCAGGATTCGCACGGCGCGCTGCTGCGCGGGCGGGTCGAGCGGATGCATCGCGCCGCGCTGATCCTGACCTTCGGCGGCGGCACCAACGAGGTCCAGCGCGACATCATCGGCATGGCGGCGCTGGGCCTGCCCCGGAACCGCTGAGCGGGACCGGCATGGATTTCACCCGAACCGAAGCCGCCCAGGACCTGGCAGGCCTGGTCACGACCATCGTCGACGCGGTGTGCACCCCCGAGCACCAGCGCGAGCTGGACGGACTGGCCCAGCGCTTCGACGAGTCGCTGTGGCGCAAACTCATCGACGCCGACGTCCTCGGCGCGGCCGCCCCGGAGTCACTCGGCGGGGGCGGCTTCGGGGTGCTCGAGCAGACCGCGATCCTCACCGCCCTGGGCCGCCAGCTGGCGGCGGTGCCCTATCTGGAGTCGTGCGTACTCGGCGCCGGCGCGCTGGCCCGATTCGGCTCCGCTGAACTCCAGCAGAGCTGGGCGGCGCCGGCGATCGGCGGCGGCACCGTATTGACGGTGGCTCTCGACGGCGAGCTGGGCCAGGGTCCGGTGCAGGCCGCACCGGCCGGCGAGGGTTACCGGCTGACCGGGACCCGCACCCAGGTGCCGTTCGGCCCGGTCGCCGACGCCTTCCTGGTCCCCGCCGAAACCGATGCCGGCACCCGGGTTTTCCTGGTCGCCGCAGCCGACCCCGGGGTGTCGGTCGCCGCACAGCAGACCACCGGATTGAGCAGCGCGGCCGAACTGGAATTGGCCGGGGTCGAGCTGGGCGCGGACCGCGTGGTGGGCGGTGCGGAGAGCCTCGGGTGGCTGACCATCTGCCGCACGGTGGGTCTGGCGGCCTTCCAGCTCGGGGTGCTCGAGCGCGCCCTGGAGATGACGGCCGACTACGCGCGGACCCGCGAGCAGTTCGATCGCCCGATCGGCAGCTTCCAGGCGGTGTCGCAGCGTCTCGCCGACGGCTACATCGACGTCAAGGGCCTGCGGCTGAGCCTGGAACAGGCATCCTGGCGGCTCTCGGAAGACCTGCCCGCTGATGTCGAGGTCGCCACCGCGGCCTTCTGGGCGGCCGAGGCCGGCCACCGGGTCGCGCACACCACCGTCCACGTCCACGGCGGGGTGGGCATCGACGTCGACCACCCGGCCCACCGCTACTTCATCACCGCGAAGCAGACCGAGTTCGCCCTCGGTGGCGCGACCGCGCAGCTGCGCGCGATCGGCCGGGACCTGGCCGACAGCCCTGTCTGAGCCGGCCCCGCCCACCGTCACCGGCCTGCTGGGGCCGCTTGCCGCGGTGGACGACCGCGGGATACACGCCGAAGACGGTTCCTTCGCGACGTGGCGCCAGCACATCGCGCGCGGAGCCGACCTGGCGGCACTGCTGCGCGCCCGGCTGAATCCGCAGCTGCCGCCGCACGTCGGGGTGCTGCTGGGCAACACTCCGCTGTTCTCCGCTCTGCTGGTGGCCGCCGGGCTGAGCGGTCTGGTGCTGGTCGGGCTCAATCCGACCCGGCGCGGGCCGGCCCTGCGCCGCGACATCAGCCATGCCGACTGCCAGCTGGTGCTCGCCGACGAACCGCCGGATACTTACGGCAGCGACTTCTGTCCGCCGGGGGTCACCGTGCTGGACGTCACCTCCGCGTCCTGGGCTGAGGAGCTGGACGGTTTCAGCTGCTCGCCGATCACGTTCGCCGACACCGCAGCCGATGATCTGTTCATGCTGATCTTCACCTCCGGCACCAGCGGCGAACCCAAAGCGGTGCGCTGCACGCACGAGAAGGTGGCCGGGCCCGGCGTGATGCTCGCCCAGCGCTTCGGACTCGGACCCGCCGACACCTGCTACCTGTCGATGCCGCTGTTCCACTCCAACGCGGTGATGGCGGGCTGGGGGCCGGCGGTGGCCGCGGGTGCCTCGATCGCCGTGCGCCGCAAATTCTCCGCCTCGCAGTTCCTTCCCGACGTGCGTCGCTTCCACGCCACCTACGCCAACTACGTCGGCAAGCCGATGTCCTACATTCTCGCCACACCCGAACGGCCCGACGACGCGGACAATCCGCTGCGGATCATGTACGGCAACGAAGGAGCACCGCGCGATCTGGAGCGCTTCGCGCGCCGCTTCGCCGTCACGGTGGTGGACGGCTTCGGGTCCACCGAAGGCGGGGTCTCCCTCGGCCGCACCCCCGACACCCCGGAGGGATCGCTGGGCCCGCTGCCCGACGACCTCGACATCCTCGACGTTCAGAGTGGCGAGTCGTGTGCCCCGGACGTGGTGGGCGAACTGGTCAATCTCCGCGGACCGGGCCAGTTCCGCGGCTACTACAAGGATCCCGACGCCGAGGCGCAGCGGATGACCGGCGGGCGCTACCACAGCGGCGACCTGGCCTACCGCGACGAAGCCGGTTACGTCTACTTCGCCGGCCGGCTGGGCGACTGGATGCGGGTGGACGGGGAGAATCTGGGCACCGCACCCATCGAACGCATCCTGATGCGCTACCCCGGCGTCACCGAGGTCGCCGTGTACGGCATCCCCGACGCGATCGGCGACCGGGTGATGGCTGCGCTGGTCTTTCCCGAGGGCACCGCGTTCGACCCGCACGCCTTCCGCGAATTCCTCACCGCACAAGCCGACCTCGGGCCCAAACAGTGGCCGTCAGTCGTGCGGGTGGGCACGGCACTGCCGCGCACCGAGACGTTCAAGGTGATCAAACGCCGACTGGCGGCCGAAGCGCTGGACTGCGAGGATCCGGTTTTCCAAATCCCGCCGGCTAACCCCCGATCGAGGGCATGACGGCCTCGATCAGATGCGGGCCGGGTTCGCCCCAGGCCCAGCGCAGCGCGTCGGCGAACTCCTCCGCGGTGGCCACCCGACGCGCCGGCACGCCCATGCCCTCGGCCAGGCTGATGAAATCCAGTGTCGGCGTGCTCAAGTCGAGCATCGACTCCGCCGCGGGACCGGGCTGCTGCCCGTCGGCCTGTGCGCCCACCCGCTGCAGTTCGATGCGCAAGATGTCGTAGGCGCGATTGGCGTAGAGCACGGTGGTGATGTCGAGGCGCTCGTGGGCGTGGGTCCACAGCGCCGAGAGGGTGTACATCGCCGAACCGTCGGATTCCAGGCACAGCACCGGCCGGTCCGGGGCGGCGATCGCCGCCCCGACCGCGGCCGGCAGACCGTAGCCGATCGCGCCGCCGGTCAGCGTCAACCAGTCGTGCGCGGGTGCCCCGGCGGTGGACGCGGGCAGCAGGAACCCCGACGTGTTGGACTCGTCGACGACGATGGCCCGCTCGGGCAGCAGCGCGCCGATCACCGCGGCCGAGTTCGCGACGTCCAGCGGTCCGGACGGCAGCGCGGGGCGGGAAGGCGGGGCCGTCGGGGCGACTGCGTCCGCGGCGATCCGGTCGGCGAGGACCCCCAGCGCGTCGGCGGCGCCGACCGGGCCGGCCAGACGGTGCACCGCGCATCCCTCCGGCACCAGGTCGCTGGCCTTGCCGGGGTAGGCGAAGAACGACACCGGCGAGGCCGCCCCGGCCAGGATCAGATGGCGCAGCCCGGCAAGCTGCGCGGTGGCGGCTTCGGCGAGGTAGGCGATCCGCTCCACCGCCGGCAGACCCGCGCCGCGTTGCAGCCGGGCGGGAAAGGTCTCGCAGAACAGCCTCGCGCCGTGCGCCTGCGCCACCCGGGCCGCGGCGTCCAGTCCCGCAGCCCGGGTCGCGTCACCGCCGACGAGGATCGCGGTCGGCTCGCCGGACTGCAGGGCCGCTGCGGCCCCGTCGAGGTCCGCGGCCGGCGCGGGGGATTCGGCCGCAGCATGTTTGGCGGGCTCCGCACCCGCGGTCCAGGACACGTCGGCGGGCAGGATCACCGTGGCGATGTGCCGGTGCCGACGCGCCGAGTCGATCGCCTCGATCGCGTCGTGGCCGACATCAGCGGGGTCCGCGCAGCGACGCAGCCAGCCCGACACCGTGGCGGCCACCGACTCGATGTCGGACTCCAGCGGTGCGTCGTAGCGCTTGTGGTAGCTGGCATGATCACCGATCACCACCAGCATCGGCACCTGCGCGCGGCGTGCGTTGTGCAGGTTGGCCAACCCGTTGCCCAGCCCGGGTCCGAGATGCAGCAGCACCGCCGCCGGATCGTCCGACATCCGGGCGTAGCCGTCGGCCGCACCAGTGGCGACGCCTTCGAAGAGGGTCAGCACGCCGCGCATCTCGGGCACGGTGTCCAGCGCGGCGACGAAGTGCATCTCGGAGGTGCCCGGGTTGGCGAAACAGACCCGCACACCGCTCTCGACGAGGGTGGCCAGCAGCGCCTGGGCGCCGTTCATCGTCCGGTGCGCTTGGTGTGGACCTCGTCGGCCACCCGCGCTTCGGTCTGCTCGCGCGCCCACCGGTAGTCCGGCTTGCCGGCCGGGGATCGCTTCACCTCATCGACGATCCACAGGCTGCGCGGCACCTTGTAGCCGGCGATCTGGGTGCGCACGAAGGCATCCAGATCGGCCAGGGTGGGCCGGGCACCCTCGCGGGGGGCGACCACCGCGGCGACGTGCTGACCGAAGCGTTCGTCGGGCACCCCGACGACCAGGGCGTCGAAGACGTCCGGGTGGCCCTTGAGGGCGGCCTCGACCTCCTCCGGGTAGACCTTCTCCCCGCCGGTGTTGATCGACACCGAGCCGCGGCCCAGCATCGTCACCGTGCCGTCCTGCTCGACGGTGGCGTAGTCACCGGGGATCGCGTAGCGCACACCGTTGATCGTGCGGAACGTCTCGGCGGTCTTCTTGGCGTCCTTGTAGTAACCGAGCGGGATATGGCCGCGCTTGGCGAGGATGCCGCGGACCCCCGAACCGGGTTTCACCTCGTTGCCCTCGTCGTCGAGCACGACGGTGTTCTTGTCCACGTTGACCCGCGGACCGCCCGCCCGGGTCGCGCCCTTGGCGACGATGCTGGTCCCCCCGAAGCCGGTCTCCGACGAGCCGATCGAGTCGGTGATCACCCGGTTGGGCAGAAGTTCGACGAACCGTTCCTTGAGACTGGGCGAGAACAGCGCCGCCGTGCTGGCCATCAGGAACAGCGACGACAGGTCGTGCTCGGAGCCCCGGGCCTCGAGCGCGTCGAGCAGCGGGCGACCCATCGCATCGCCGGTGAAGAACAACAGGTTCACTTTGTGCTTCTCGATCGCGCGCCACACCTCGGTGGCGTCGAACTCCGGCGCCAGCACCGTGGTGTGGCCGGCGAACAGTGCCATCCAGGTGGCCGCCTGAGTGGCGCCGTGGATCATCGGCGGGATCGGCAACCGGATCATCGGCGGTGCGGCGGCGGCCTGCCGGGCGTGGTCGTACTCGTCGGCGACCGGTTCGCCGGTGGCGAAGTCGGTGCCGCCCAGCAGCACCCGGTAGATGTCCTCGTGGCGCCACATCACGCCCTTGGGAAAGCCTGTGGTTCCGCCGGTGTAGAGCAGGTAGACGGCGTCGGGGCTGCGCTCGCCGAAGTCGCGCTCCGGTGAGCCCTCGGCGATGGCCTGGTAGAACTCCACCCCGCCGTAGCGCTGATAGTCAGCGTCACTGCCGTCCTCGACGACGAGGATGGTCGTGACGGCCGGGACCTCCGGCAGCACCGCGGCCACCTTGTCGGCGTACTGGCGTTCGTGGACCAGCGCGACCATGTCGGAGTTGTCGAACAGGTAGCGCAGCTCGGACTCGACGTAGCGGTAGTTGACGTTGACCCCGATCGCACCGGCCTTGACGATGCCGAGCATCGCGATGACGATCTCGATGCGGTTGCGGCAGTACAGGCCGACCTTGTCGTCCTTCTTGACGCCGTGGTCGATCAGGTAGTGCGCCAGCCGGTTGGCCTTCTCCTCGAGTTCGGCGAAGGTGATCGTGTCGTCGCCGCAGATCAGGGCGACCCGGTCGGGGACGGCGTCGATGGTGTGCTCGGCGAGATCAGCGATGTTCAGGGCCACGGATCTCAAACTAGAACGTGTTACATTTTTTCTCAACGAAAGGCGGGAGAAAAATGGCTGACGCCCTGATCGAGCAGCGCGGGCACGTCCTCATCGTCACGATGAACCGTCCGGAATCCCGCAATGCGCTCTCCGGAGAGATGCTGCAGATCATGGTCGAAGCCTGGGACCGCGTCGACAACGACCCCGACATCCGGGTCTGCATCCTCACCGGGGCGGGCGGCTACTTCTGCGCGGGCATGGATCTCAAGGCGGCGACCGCCAAACCCCCCGGCGACTCGTTCGCCGACGGCAGCTACGACCCGTCGCGCATCGACGGGCTGCTCAAGGGCCGACGGCTGACCAAGCCGCTGATCGCCGCGGTGGAAGGCCCGGCCATCGCCGGCGGCACCGAGATCCTGCAGGGCACCGACATCCGGGTGGCCGGGGAGAGCGCGAAGTTCGGCATCTCCGAGGCCCGCTGGAGCCTGTACCCGATGGGCGGCTCGGCGGTGCGTCTGGTGCGCCAGATCCCCTACACCATCGCCTGCGATCTGCTGCTGACCGGTCGGCACATCAGCGCGCCCGAGGCTCTCGAGATCGGGCTCGTCGGTCATGTGGTGCCCGACGGGCAGGCGCTGCCCAGGGCGCTGGAGATCGCCGAGGTGATCGCGGCCAACGGACCGCTGGCGGTGCAGGCGATTCTGCGGTCCATCCGCGAGACCGAGGGTCTGCACGAGAACGAGGCCTTCAAGATCGACACCAAAATCGGTATCGAGGTGTTCCTTTCCGATGACGCCAAGGAAGGTCCGCTGGCGTTCAAGGAGAAGCGGCCCCCGCAGTTCAAGGGACGCTAGCCCACCCCCGGCTGTGCGGTTTCATCCGCAACACTCCGGGCGATGCGGATGAGGGCGCACGCTCGCCGCTACAGAATCCGCTCGGTCGGGGTGAAGACGACCGGCATGGCCTCCAGGCCGCTGACGAAGTTCGCCGGGCGCAGCGGCAACGCCGAGTCACCGACCTCCGGGGCCAGCCGCAGGTCGGGCATCCGTTTGAGCACCGCGCGCACCATGGTGGTCAGCTCCAGGCGGGCCAGCTGGTTGCCCAGGCAGAAGTGCGTCCCGAAGCCGAACGCCAGGTGGCTGTTGGGGGTGCGGTCGATGCGGAAGTTCTCGGGGTCGGTGAACACCTTCTCGTCGAAGTTCGCCGATTCGAACAGCAGCATGATCTTCTCCCCCGCCCGCAGCGCGGTGCCGTGGAAATCGGTGTCGACGGTCAGCGTGCGGCACATGTTCTTCACCGGCGAGGTCCACCGCAGCATCTCCTCGACGGCGCCGGGGACCAGCGTGGGATCAGCTGTCAGCCGCTGCCACTGATCGGGGTGGCGCAGCAGTTGCTCGGTCCCGCCGGAGAGGGTGTGCCGGGTCGTCTCGTCACCGCCGATCAGGATCAGCAGCGTCTCGAAGACGATCTCGTCGTCGGACATCCGCTGGCCGTCGACCTCGGCGTTGACCAGGATCGAGAAGAGATCATCGGTCGGCTCGGCCCGCCGCTTGGCGGTGGTCTCCATGGCGAAGGCCGAATACCCGGCGAAGGCCTCCACGACGGCCTGCAGGGCCGCCTCGTCGGCGGTCGCGCTCAGACCGCAGACCAGGTCGTCGGACCACTTGAGCAGGGTGGCGCGTTCGGTGGGCAGCACCCCGAGCATGTCGCCGATGACCGCCATCGGCAGCGGGGCGGCAAGGTCGCGGACGAAGTCGCAGCTGCCCTGTTCGCAGACCGCGTCGATGAGCGTGTCGCACAGGGCCTCGATCGCCGCCGCCTGGTCGGACACCCGCTTGCGGGTGAACCCGGCATTGACCAGTTTGCGGCGCACCAGATGGGCGGGGTCGTCCATGTCGATCATGTAGGGCATGGCGGGCTGGTCGGGCCGGATGCCCCCGGTGGAGGAGAACGACTCGGGGTTTCGCTCGGCGTCGAGCACCGCCTGGTAGGTGGCCGCCGCCGCCTGCCCGTTGCGATCACGGAAGACCGGTTCGTGCGCCCGCATCCACCGGTAGGCGGCCCGCGCACCGCCGTCGGCGAAGAAGTTCCCGTCGGTCAGATCCACGTCCGGCTTACCGGCTATTGCGCCCATCCGCTAGCCCTCCGCATCTACAGTGACCGTATGCCCCAGCAGCACGCCATCGCCGGGACCGTGCTGACCATGCCGGTGCGGGTGCGCAAGGCGGACGTGCACACGGCGATGTTCGCCGTGTCCGCCGCCGCCGCCCAGCGGCTCATCGACTACAGCGGCCTGCGGGTGTGTGAGTTCCGTCCCGGACAGGCGGTGGTGACGCTGATGCTGGCCCGCTACTTCGACGGCGACCTGGGCCGCTATCACGAGTTCGGCACCTGCATCATGGTCAACCCGCCCGGCTCGCAGGCCACGGGTCTGCGCGCGCTGGGCGATGCCGCGGCCTTCATCCATCACCTGCCGGTGGACCAGTCGTTCACCCTCGAGGCCGGCCGCACCATCTGGGGCTTCCCGAAGATCATGGCGGACTTCACGGTGCATGACGGCAACCCGTTCGGCTTCAAGGTCTCCGCAGGCGGCGAGATGATCGCCAGCATGCAATTCCGGGCCGGAGTGCCGGTCCCCGCGCTGCGGTCCCGGCCCCGGGTGCTCAAGACCTACACCCACGCCCAGGGCACCACGCGCGAGGTGCCCTGGGAGATGAAGACCTCGCGGGTCCGGGCGCGTCCGGCCGGGGCCCGGCTGCAACTGGGCGACCATCCCTACGCCGCCGAACTGGCCGCCCTCGGACTGCCGAAGCGGCCGATGACCTCGGGCGTGGCCGGCAAGGTCGAGATGACCTTCGGCGACGCCCATCCGCTGACCTGACCCTGTCATAGCAGCGCGGCGAGCTCGCGAATCTGCTCGGCGCTGCGCGCCCCGATCACCATCATCGTGACCCCGGCCGCCTCCCACACCGCGATCTGCTTGCGCACGTGGTCGACGTCGCCGACGATGGCCGCGTCGTCGACGAGCTCGTCGGGGATGACCGTGGCGGCCTTCTCCTTCTGGCCGGACCGGAACAACGTGGTCACATCCTCGACCACCTCCGCGTATCCCATCCGCCGGTAGACGTCGGCGTGGAAGTTGGTGTCCTCCGAGCCCATGCCGCCCATGTAGAGCGCCAGGAAAGGCTTGATCATCTCGAACGTGGCGGCGCGATCGTCGGTGACGACGACCTGGGCGGTCGCACAGATCTCGAATTCCGCGCGGCTGCGTCGCGCCCCGGGCCGGGCGAAGCCCTCGTCGAGCCACTCGTTGTACATATCCGCCAGGCGCGGCGAGTAGAAGATCGGCAGCCAGCCGTCGCAGATCTCGGCGGCCAGCGCGATGTTCTTCGGTCCCTCCGCACCCAGCATGATCGGGATGTCGGCGCGCAGCGGGTGCACGATCGGCTTGAGCGCCTTGCCCAGGCCGGTGGTGCCCTCCCCCGACAGCGGCAGCGGATAGTGCGGGCCGGCGCTGGTCACCGGGGCCTGCCGGGCCCAGACCTGCCGGACGATGTCGATGTACTCGCGGGTGCGGGCCAGCGGCTTGGGGAACCGCTGGCCGTACCACCCCTCCACCACCTGCGGGCCGGACACCCCGAGGCCGAGCAGGTGGCGTCCGCCGGACAGGTGGTCAAGGGTCAGCGAGGCCATCGCGCACGCGGTCGGGGTGCGCGCCGACAGCTGCACCACCGAG
>NZ_JBJTCF010000092.1:0-11602 GCF_046091765.1 Mycobacterium sp. | reverse complement strand
CTTCCCGCCCCGACGACATCGCTATCTGTCTACGTGCCGCAGGGCGGCGGGTTCTCGGGAGGTGATAACCCAGGTGGTGACGCAGGTAGTGGGACAGGCGGATCCGGCGGGTCGGGAAGCGTGAACGGCGACGGCGGCGGCTGGCTGGGCGGTTCGGGCGGTGAACCCGGGCAGGCCTCGGCCAGCCCATTCTCCACATCGGGGGCGGGCGGCGGCGGTGGCGGGGGATCGTCCTACGCCGATCCCGCCTACACCACCCTCGCCGTTACCGGTCCGCCGCGTTTCTTGGACCCAAGCCCTCCGTTTGACGGTATCGTCACTTTGAATTGGGTGGACATCCTCACCTCGGCCCTGAATCCGCTGCGGTCGGGGCGGGCCGCCGATCAGCAGCTGGTGGCTGCAACTTCGGGCATTCCGACCGCCTATTCCCGGGAATGGTCGGTGTCGGCAGGCGCCCTGCCGGAGGGGCTCACCCTGAGTAAGTCGGGCAAGCTTTCAGGAAAGCCGATCAAAGCCGGTCCCTACTCGTTCGTTGCGACTGTCCAGGCGGTTACCGCACCCGGCTCCCTCGTATACGGCGGCCAAATGGACATCTCGTCGGTCATCACCTACTCCGGCACCGTGTGCACCGTGCGGTGCGGGCGTGGCGGGCGGAGCTGACACCCGTCCGATGAGCATCGAGGTCCTCTACACCGCCGAGGCGACCGCGACCGGCGGCGGCCGCGACGGCGCCGTCAAGTCCTCCGACGACGTCATCGACCTGCCGACCCGTCCGCCCAAAGCGGTCGGCGGCAGCGGCGAGGGCACCAACCCCGAGCAGTTGTTCGCCGCCGGCTACGCCGCCTGCTTTCTGAGCGCCCTGCAGTTGATCGCCCGCAAGAGCGGGGTGACCCTGGACGGGGCCTCGGGGATCACCGCGCGGGTCTCTTTGGGCAAGGATTCCTCCGGCGGCTACGGCATCACCGCCCACCTGATCGGCTACCTGCCCGGACTCTCCCAGAGCGTGGCCGACGACCTGATGGCCACGGCGCACCAGACCTGCCCGTATTCCAAGGCCACCCGCGGCAACATCGACGTCACGCTGTCGGCGACGGTGTAGCGGTCTTCTAGGCTTTGTGCGCCCTCAACAGGTGGGCGGGAAACATCACCCGGCCCTGGGCGTCGCGCGGCAGAACCGGCGCCGCGGCCGGCGGCGCCCCGGGGACCTGCGGGGCGTAGGCGTGGATGGCGGCGGGCCGGATCTCGTCCACCGTGAAGTGCCTCGCGACCGCCTGCCGCAACTCCTCGGCGGTCACGTCGTTGGGTTTGCCCTCGAATTCCGCGGGGAACGCGCCCTTGTCGAAGACCAGCGCGTAATAGCGCGCCCCCGGCGCGGCGGCGCGGTGAATCGACGCCAGATAGGCGTCGCGTCGGTCGACCGGCAGGGAGTGAAACAGCGTGCTGTCGATGATCGTCGCGAAGAACCCGTCATAGCCGGTGAACGCGGTGATGTCGGCACACACGAACGTGGTTGTGGCCACGCCTCTTTCGGCGGCGGCCGCGGACGCGGCGGCGATCGCGCTCGGCGCCAGGTCGATGCCGACGACGGTGTGGCCGCGGGCCGCCAGCGCCAGGGCGAGTTCGGCGTGACCGCAGCCCGCGTCGAGCACCGGGTCGGCGATCGAGGTGTGCTCGATGAGCGCGGCCAGCGCCGGTTGCGGCTCGCCGATGTTCCACGGCGGCGGACCCTCGAACGCTCCCGCCCCCCGGTAGGCGCCTTCCCAGTCCATCACCTCAGAGCTCATGAACGCCAAGCTACTCCCAGGTGTGCACCGGGGCGTTGCTGTGCATCAGTTCGCAGTAGCGGCGCAGCATCTCGGCCAGGGCCCGCGGCCGGTCCAGCCCCCTGCTCTGCAGCGCGCCGACCGTGGCCACCTGCCAGGCCGCGCCGTTGCGCCCGGTCTTCGCCCGGCCCTCGATCACACTGAGGTAGCGGTCGCGCACCTCGGTGGCCACCCGCCAGCGCCGCAGCCCCTCCTCGGCCATCGGCAGCAGGTGGCGCAGCACCAACTCGTCGGGGGTGACCTCACCCAGACCCGGCCAGTACAGCCTGGCCGCCATGCCGTTGCGTGAGGCCTCCAGGAAATTGTCGTGCGCGGCGGTGAAGCTCATCTTCGTCCACAGCGGCCGCTCGTCCTCGGACAGCGTGCGCAGCAGCCCGTAGTAGAAGGCCGAGTTGGCCATCATGTCGACGACGGTGGGCCCGGCGGGCAGTACCCGGTTCTCCACCCGCAGGTGCGGTCTGCCGTTGACCACGTCGTAGACCGGCCGGTTCCAGCGGTAGACGGTCCCGTTGTGCAGGCGCAACTCGGCCAGCTTCGGGGTGCGGCCCGCGGCGAGTTCGGCCACCGGGTCCTCGTCGGACACCTCCGGCAGCAGCGACGGGAAGTAGCGGACGTTCTCCTCGAACAGGTCGAAGATCGAGGTGATCCAGCGCTCGCCGAACCACACCCGGGGGCGCACCCCCTGCGCCTTGAGTTCGTCGGGCCGGGTGTCGGTGGCCTGGGCGAACAATTCGATGCGGGTCTCAGCCCACAGCTGGTGGCCGAAGAAGTACGGCGAGTTCGCGCCCAGGGCGATCTGCGGCGCGGCCAGCACCTGAGCGGCGTTCCAGTTGTCGGCGAAGTCGGCGGGGGAGACCTGGAGGTGCAATTGCACACTGGTGCAGGCGGATTCGGGCGCGATCGACTCCGCGTACATGGTCAGCCGTTCGGCTCCGTCGATGTCGATCAGGATGTCCTCACCCCGGGCGGTGAAGATCGAGTCGTTGAGCGCCTGGTAGCGCACCGACGGGCTCATCCAGCTGCCGGTGAGGTCCTCGGGCATCAGCGTGGGAAGTATGCCGATCATCACGATGTGCGAGCCGTCGACGCCGGCCTTGGCCTCCGCGGCGTTCAGGCTGGCCCGGACCTCGGACTCCAGTTCCAGCGCGGTACGCCCGGGCAGCGGGCGGGGCGGGACGTTGAACTCGATGTTGTAGGCCCCCAGTTCAGTCTGGTAGGCCGGGTCGGCGATGGCGGCGAGCACCTCCTGGTTGGACATCGCCGGCTGATAGTCGGCGTCGACCAGGTTGCACTCGATCTCCATCCCGGTCAGCGGCCGGTCGAACTCGAAGCTGGACTTGGCCAGCATGTTCTCGAACACGTCCAGACAGAGCTGCACCTTGCGCCGGTACTGCTGCCGTTGCGCCCGGCTGTAGCTGGCCTGCCTGATCTCGTCGCCCACCCTGACGATGCAACCGCGTCGGTCTTCGCGGCGCAAGGGTGCCCGAGCGGAATCGGCGATCCGTGCGCATTCGCGGTGATCGGTGGCAGACTCCCAGGACAGCCAGCAACCGTCGCACCCGAGGAGAGACCTTGGCCGACTTCGTCGCTTCCATCGACCAGGGCACCACCAGCACCCGGTGCATGATCTTCGACCACAACGGTGCCGAGGTGGGGCGCCACCAACTCGAGCACGAACAGATCCTGCCGCGCGCGGGCTGGGTCGAGCACAACCCGGTGGAGATCTGGGAGCGCACCCAGACCGTGGTGATGTCGGCGCTGAACACCACCAAGCTGTCGGCCACCGACCTGGCGGCGCTGGGGATCACCAACCAGCGCGAGACCACGCTGGTGTGGAACCGCAAGACCGGGCGGCCCTATTACAACGCCATCGTCTGGCAGGACACCCGCACCGACCACATCGCCGCCGCGCTGGAGCGCGACGGCCGCGGCGAGGTCATCCGGCGCAAAGCCGGACTGCCGCCGGCGACCTACTTCTCCGGCGGCAAGCTGCAGTGGATTCTCGACAACGTCGAGGGGGTGCGCGCGGACGCCGAGAAGGGCGACGCGCTGTTCGGCACGCCCGACACCTGGGTGCTGTGGAACCTGACCGGCGGGGCGCTCGGCGGGGTGCACGTCACCGACGTCACCAACGCCAGTCGCACCATGCTGATGAATCTGGAGACCCTGGACTGGGACGACGAACTGCTGTCGTTCTTCGGGGTGCCGCGGGCGATGCTGCCCGCCATCCGGCCGTCGTCCGCACCGGAGTCCTACGGGATGACACACCCCGACGGGCCCACCGACGGTGAGGTGCCGGTGACCGCCAGCCTGGGCGACCAGCAGGCGGCGATGGTCGGGCAGGTGTGCCTGGCACCCGGGGAGGCCAAGAACACCTACGGCACCGGCAACTTCCTGCTGCTCAACACCGGCGAGAAGATCGTGCGCAGCCAGAACGGACTGCTCACCACGGTGTGCTACCAGTTCGGGACCGCCAAACCCGTCTACGCCCTGGAGGGGTCGATCGCGGTGACCGGCTCGGCTGTCCAGTGGCTGCGCGATCAGCTGGGCATCATCAGCGGTGCGGCGCAGAGCGAGACGCTGGCCGCCCAGGTCGAGGACAACGGCGGGGTCTACTTCGTGCCGGCGTTCTCCGGCCTGTTCGCGCCGTACTGGCGCTCGGACGCGCGCGGTGCCATCGTCGGGCTGTCCCGGTTCAACTCCAACGCCCACGTCGCGCGGGCCACGCTGGAGGCGATCTGCTACCAGAGCCGCGACGTGGTCGACGCGATGGCCGCCGACTCGGGGGTGCGCCTGGAGGTGCTCAAGGTCGACGGCGGGGTGACCCTCAACGAGTTGTGCATGCAGATCCAGGCCGACGTGCTCGGCGTCGAGGTGGTGCGCCCGGTGGTGGCCGAGACGACGGCACTGGGGGCGGCGTACGCGGCCGGCCTGGCGGTCGGGTTCTGGGCGGATCCCGAGGACCTGCGGGCCAACTGGCAGGAGGCCCGGCGCTGGTCGCCGCGCTGGAGCGAGGAGCAGCGCGCCACGGGCTACGCCGGCTGGCGCAAGGCCGTCCAGCGCACCCTGGACTGGGTGGAGATCTAGGCCTGCGGCGCGATTTCGTGGGCTGAGCGCCGGAAAGCGCGCCCAAGTCGTGCCAGAGTGGTCGGTATGACCGACACCGCGGCCGATCTGGCCAACCTCCCCGACGCCCGCCCGTTCCACATGCGGGGCAACTACGCGCCCGTGGCCGACGAGCTCGACGCCTACGACCTGACGGTGGAGGGGGCCATCCCCACAGAGCTGGACGGCTGGTATCTGCGCAACGGATCCAACCCGCGCACGCCGACACCGCACTGGTTCGTCGGTGACGGCATGATCCACGGGGTGCGCATCGAAGGCGGTGCCGCCCGGTGGTACCGCAACCGATGGGTGCGCACTGAGAGCTTCGACAACGACTTCCCGGTCTACGGCGCCGACGGCACCCGCAACCTGCACTCGTCGGTGGCCAACACCCACGTGGTCAATCACGCCGGCCGGACGCTCGCCCTCGTCGAGTCCTCGCTGCCCTACGAGATCACCAACGACCTGGAGACCGTCGGCTGCTACGACTTCGACGGCAAGCTCAACGACTCGATGACCGCCCACCCCAAGATCTGCCCCACCACCGGTGAGTTGCATTTCTTCGGCTACGGCAATCTCTTCCAGCCCCACGTCAGCTATCACCGCGCCGACGCCGACGGCGAGCTGACCGTCAACCGCCCGATCGACGTCAAGGCAATGACGATGATGCACGACTTCGCGATGACTGCCGAACACGTCATCTTCATGGACCTGCCGATCGTGTTCAACCTGCAGGTCGCGATCAGCGGCGGCGGGATGCCCTTCCGCTGGGACGACGACTATGGCGCGCGCTTCGGCGTGCTGCGCCGTGACGACCCGTTCGGCGAGGTGCGCTGGTTCGAGATCGAACCGTGCTACGTCTTCCACGTCGCCAACGCCTACGTGCAGAAAGCCGCGGGCGGTGACAGCATCGTGATCCAGGCCGTCCGCTACCCCGAGTTGTGGCGCAACGACGGCGGTTTCGGCGACAGCGGCGTGCTGTGGGAGTGGACGATCGACACCGGCCGCGGGACGGTGACCGAACGCCAACTCGACGACCGCGCCGTGGAGTTCCCGCGGATCGACGACCGGCGGGCCGGGATGCCGGCCCGCTACGCGGTGTCGGTGGGCAAGTCCGCGCTGGTGCGCTACGACCTGCAGACCGGTGCGGCGGCGGTACGCGAGTTCGGCACCTCCGACGCGCCCGGCGGCCCCGGCGAGGTCGTCTTCGTGCCGTCCCCGTCGGGCGGCGCCGACGAGGACAACGGGTGGTACATGGGCTACGTCTACGACCCCGCCCGCGACAGCAGCGAGCTGGTGATCCTGCCCGCCGGCGACCTGACGGCCGAACCGACGGCCCGGATCCTGTTGCCCCGCCGGGTGCCCTACGGCTTCCACGGCAACTGGATCACCGGCTAGCGTGGGTAGCCGTGGCCGAACTGAAAATCCAGCTTCGCTCCGATCTCACCGCAGCGATGAAGAGTCAGGACAAGTTGCGCACCGCCACGCTGCGGATGCTGCTGGCGGCGATCCAGACCGAGGAGGTCTCCGGCAAGCAGGCCCGTGAGCTGACCGACGACGAGGTGATCAAGGTGCTGGGTCGCGAGGCCCGCAAGCGCGCCGAAGCCGCCGAGATCTACACCCAGAACGGGCGTGGTGAGCTGGCCGCCGAGGAGCACGCCGAAGCCCGGATCATCGACGAGTACCTGCCCACGCCGCTGACCGACGCCGAGGTCGTCGATGTGGTCGACACCGCGATCGCCCAGGTCGCCGAGGAGATCGGCGCGCGCCCGTCGGTCAAGCAGATGGGCATGGTGATGAAGGCGGCCACCGCGATCGCGGCAGGCAAAGCCGACGGGTCGCGGCTGTCGGCCGCCGTGAAGGAGAGGCTGTGATGGCTGCGCCAGGAGTCGACGCGATCGTCGTCGGTGCGGGGCTGGCCGGGCTGGTGGCCACCCACGAACTGACCAGCCGCGGCAAGAAGGTCGCCCTGCTCGACCAGGAGAACGCCGCCAACCTGGGCGGTCAGGCGTTCTGGTCGTTCGGCGGCCTGTTCGTGGTCGACACCCCCGAACAGCGCCGGCTGGGCGTCAAGGACTCCTTCGAACTGGCCTGGAACGACTGGTGCGGAAGCGCGGGATTCGACCGCCTCGACGACGAGGACAGCTGGGCGGTGCAGTGGGCGCGCGCCTACGTGGAGTTCGCCGCCTCCGAGAAGCGCTCCTGGCTGCACGGGCACGGCATCACCTTCGTGCCGACGGTCGGCTGGGCCGAACGCGGCGACCTGCGCGCCGACGGACACGGCAACTCGGTGCCGCGCTTCCATGTCGCGTGGGGCACCGGCACCGGCGTTGTCGAGCCGTTCGTCAACTCGGCATTGGAGGCCGCAGCCCGGGGTCTGGTCACCTTCTACCACCGCCATCGCGTCGACGAATTGGTCCTCTCCGGCGGCGGGGTGACCGGCGTGCGCGGCACCGTGCTGGCGCCCGACGACTCCCCGCGGGGCGCGCCGTCCACGCGCGAGCGGGTCGGCGACTTCGAACTCAGCGCACCGGCGGTCATCATCACCACCGGCGGTATCGGCGGCAACCACGACATCGTGCGGCGCTACTGGCCCGACCGGATGGGCACCCCTCCGGCGTCGATGATCACCGGGGTTCCGGCCTACGTCGACGGCCGGATGCTCGACATCGCCGCCGACAGCGGTGTGCGCCTGGTCAACCGCGACCGGATGTGGCATTACACCGAGGGAGTGCAGAACTGGGACCCGATCTGGCCCCAGCACGCGATCCGCATCCTGCCCGGGCCGTCCTCGATGTGGTTCGACGCGCTGGGGCGCCGGTTGCCCGCGCCCTGCCTCCCCGGGTACGACACCCTGGGCACGCTGCGCCATCTGCGCACCGATCCGCAGATCGCCGGGTACGACCACTCCTGGTTCATCCTGACCCAGAAGATCATCGAGAAGGAGTTCGCGCTGTCGGGCTCCGAGCAGAACCCCGACATCACCAACCGCGACCGGGCCGGGCTGCTGCGCGAGCGGCTGGTGGGCAAGGGTGCCCCGCCCCCGGTCGAGGCCTTCAAGTCCCGCGGCGCGGACTTCGTCGTCGCCGACTCCCTCGAGGAACTCGTCGCGCTGATGAACAAGCTGACCGACGAGCCGCTGCTGGACCCCGCGGCCATCCGCGCCCAGATCGAGGCGCGCGATCTGCAGATCGCCAACCCGTACTGCAAGGACGCGCAGGTGCAGGGCATCCGCAACTCGCGCCGCTACATCAGCGACCGCATCACCCGCACCGCCACGCCGCACCGCATCCTCGACCCGGCGGCCGGGCCGCTGATCGGGGTGAAGCTGCACATCCTGACCCGAAAGACGTTGGGCGGCATCCAGACCGACCTGTCCTCGCGCGCGATCGGACTCGACGGCAACCCCATCGCGGGTCTGTACGCCGCCGGCGAGGTCGCCGGATTCGGCGGCGGTGGCGTGCACGGGTACAACGCGCTGGAGGGAACGTTCCTGGGCGGCTGCCTGTTCTCCGGGCGGGCCGCCGGCCGGCACGCGGCCGGCACCCTGTAGCCGCGTGAGCGCGACGACAACCCGCGGACCCGTCCAGGCGGCGGTGGTCGCGAGCTATCTGGCGATGGTGGCGGTGAACTACCTCGCCAACGCGCTGCCGCTCAACGCAAGGCGCACCGGTGACGTGTCCGACGCCTACCCGAGCCTGTTCACCCCGGCGGGGGTGACCTTCGCCATCTGGGGTGTGATCTACCTGCTGCTCGGCATGCACGTGCTCTACCAGCTCGGCCTCTTCCGCGGCCGGCCCGATCCTGTCGAGCAGGCCCTGCTGAACCGGGTCGGAGTTCTGTTCACGCTGTCCTCGCTGGCCAACACCGCGTGGGTGTTCGCCTGGCACTACGACCTGATTCCCCTCTCGGCGGTTCTGATCACGGTGATCCTGGTGTGCCTGGCCCGCATCGTCACCACGGTGCGCCGCGTCGTGCTCAGCGCCCGGCAGCGCTGGTTCATCGGTGTGCCCTTCAGCGTCTACTTCGGGTGGACGACGGTCGCCGTCGTGGCCAACATGACCGTGCTGCTGGTCTACGCGAACTGGGACGGCTTCGGTCTGGCGGACTCCACCTGGGCGGTGATCATGGTGCTGGTCGCGATGGCCATCGGCACCGCCACGATGGTGCGCAACCGCGATGTCGCCTACGGCCTCGTGCTGATCTGGGCGTTCCTCGGGATCCTGCTGCGCCAGCTGTCACCGGAAGGCCTCGACGGCCGCTACCCGGCGATCATCGCCGCGGTGATCGCCGCGCTGGTCGTATACCTCGGCGCGGAGTGGGCGATCGTGCGCCGGCGCACCCCGGCGGGGGCGGTGGGATAGGGACTGCCGGGTTGAGATACCCAGGTGAGATACGCAAAGGTCGCGGTCGGGGTGGCGGGATTCGAACCCACGACCTCTTCGTCCCGAACGAAGCACGCTACCAAGCTGCGCCACACCCCGCGTGAAGCCTCGACAGCCTATCGCACCCCCGTGTGGGCCGCGCACTCCTCTAGCGCGCCGCGGTGATCCACTCCGGCCAGGCGCAGTGCCGGTCGAACTCCCGCAGCGCGTCGGCATGCGCACCCGGCGCCAGCCCCTGCCCGGCCAGCCAGCGCTCGTTGAAGTAGGTGTCCTCGTAGCGGTCGCCGCTGTCACAGATCAACGTCACCACCGAACCGCTGACACCGTTGGCGACCATCTCGGCCAGCAGGCCGAACGCACCCCAGACGTTCGTTCCGGTCGAGGGTCCGACCCGCCAGCCCAGCACCCTGGAGACCTCGTGCGCGGCCGCCACCGACGCGGCGTCGGGAACGCTGACCATGCGGTCGATGACGTCGGGCAGGAAGGATGCCTCGACCCGGGGCCGGCCGATGCCCTCGATCCGCGACGGCGCGGCGGTGACGATGTCGTCGCGGCCCTGCGCGTAGGCCGGGAAGAAGGCGGAGTTCTCCGGGTCCACCACGCACAGCCGCGTGCGGTGGCGCCGGTAGCGGATGAACCGGCCGATGGTGGCGCTGGTCCCGCCGGTTCCCGCACCGACCACGACCCACGCCGGGACGGGATGACTCTCGGCCTGCATCTGGTCGTAGATCGACTCGGCGATGTTGTTGTTGCCGCGCCAGTCGGTGGCCCGCTCGGCGTTGGTGAACTGATCCAGATAGTGACCACCGGTCTGATCGGCGACCCGCTGCGCCTCGACGCACACGTCGCCGGGTTGTTCGACGAAATGGCAGCGACCACCCCGGGCCTGGATCAGCGCCACCTTCGACGGGCTGGTGAAGGCCGGCATCACCGCGACGAACGGCAGACCCAGCATCGCGGCGAAATACGCCTCGGACACCGCCGTCGAACCCGACGACGCCTCCACGACGGTGGTCCCCTCGGTGATCCAGCCGTTGCACAATCCGTAGAGGAACAGCGAGCGGGCCAACCGGTGTTTGAGGCTTCCGGTGATGTGGGTCGACTCGTCCTTGAGGTAGAGCGCCACATCGGCGCTGTCGCTCCACGCCCGGGGAAGGGGGTAGCGCAACAGGTGGGTGTCAGCGCTGCGGCGGGCGTCGGCCTCGATGAGCCGGACCGCCTCGGCCACCCAGTCGCGCGAGGCCCGGCGGGCCGCTACCAGGTTCACCTGCGTCCTCCTAGCGGACCGCCACGGCCGGGGTCGAGCGCACGACATTGCGGGTCGCGTCGTGTCCGCCGGTCGGCGCGGCCACCAGGGTGAGCAGGGTCGCCTCGGGCCGGCAGCAGAACCGGAAGGGCGCGAACGGCGACGTGCCGATCCCGGCCGACACGTGCAGGGCGGTGGCCGCACCCCAGCGCGCCGCCCCCTTGGCCCGCGAGCGGTCCAGGTCGCAGTTGGTCACCACGGCGCCGTAGAACGGCAGGCACAGCTGACCGCCGTGGGTGTGCCCGGCCATCACCAGTTGGTAGCCGTCGGCGGCGAACCTGTCGAGCACCCGCGTGTAGGGCGCGTGGACCAGCCCCAGGCTGAGGTTGGCCGCCGGGTTGGGCGGTCCGGCGATGGTGTCGTAGCGATCCCGCTCGATGTGCGGATCATCGACACCGGCCGCGGAGATGACCAAGCCCGCGACCTCCAACTCGTGGCGGGTGTGGGTCAGGTCGAACCAGCCTCGCTCGGTGAACGCCGCGCGCAGATCCTGCCAGGGCAGCGACGTGCCGTGCACGCGGTGCCCGCGGTCGGTGAGGTACTTGGCCGGATTCTTCAGCGTCGGCGCGAAGTAGTCGTTGCTGCCGAACACGAACAGCCCCGGAACCGCGAGCAGATCGCCGAGCGCCTGCACCACCGCGGGAACCGCCCTGGGGTGCGACAGGTTGTCGCCGGTGTTGACCACCAGATCGGGCTCCCAGCCGGCCAACTCGCGCAGCCAGGCCTGCTTGCGCCGCTGTGTGGGCCGCATGTGGATGTCGCTGAGGTGCAGCACCCGCAGCGGTGAGGACCCCGGTGTCAGGATCGGCATCGTCACCTCGCGAACGACGAACGCGTTGCGTTCGATCGCCGAGGCGTAGCTCAGCGTCAGTGCGGCGGTCCCGACGGCGGCGGCCGCGGTCGTCCTCAAGCCCGGTGCGGACACGCCTCCAAGACTACTGCGGGGCGAAGGCCGTCACGGCGGCGGCGGGGCGGGCGGCGGC
>NZ_JBJTCF010000091.1:0-49146 GCF_046091765.1 Mycobacterium sp. | reverse complement strand
GGCGGAGGAGGAGGCGGCGGTTCGTGGTGACCTTCGTGCTGGTACTCGTCCTCGCCGTCGCCCTCGCGGTGCTCGCCGGGATCGTTGTGGGCTACAACAGACTTCGCGCCGCCGATGTCCGGGTCGATGAAGCGCTCGGCGGGATCGACGTTCAACTCACCCGGCGAGCGGCGCTGATCCCGGGCTTGGTCAGCGCGGTGCAGGGCTACGCCACGCACGAAAAGGCCGTCCTGGGCCGGATCGCCGATGCCCAGCTCGCACTGACCGAGGCGACGGCGGGCAAGTCGGTGGCGCAGCGCAGCTCGGCCGAGCACGAGTTCGACACCGCGGTCGGTCAGGTGCTCGCCCTGGGGCAGACCTATCCGCAGCTGAACTCGTCGAACAACTTCCTCAACCTGCAGCAGAACCTCGCCGACACCGAGGACAAGCTCGCCTTCGCGCGGCAGTACTACAACGACGCCGCGGCAACGGTGAATCGGCTGCGGACCACCATCCCGTGGATGTTCGTCGCGGGACTCGCGGGGGTTGGCGAGCGCGAGTTCTACCAGCTGCCGCGGTAGCGGCAAAGGACCCGCATGCGGATCGTTTTCGCCGGCACACCGGAGCCGGCCCTGCCGTCGCTGCGGCGGCTGATTGATTCCCCGCGCCACGAGGTGGTCGCGGTGCTCACCCGCCCGGACGCGGTCTCGGGTCGTAGGGGAGCCAAGCCGGTGCCCTCGCCGGTGGCGGCACTGGCCGCCGACGCCGGGATTCCGGTGCTGCGGCCCGCGCAGCCCAACTCGGCGCAGTTCGTCGCCGAACTGGCAGCCCTGGAGCCGGACTGCTGCGCGGTGGTGGCCTTCGGTGCGCTGCTCGGCGCCGAACTGCTGGCGGTGCCGGCCTTCGGCTGGGTGAATCTGCACCTCTCCGTGCTGCCCGCGTGGCGCGGCGCGGCTCCCGTCCAGGCAGCCATCGCCGCCGGGGACGCGGTCACCGGCGCGACGACCTTCCGCATCGTGCCCGAACTCGACGCCGGTCCCGTCTACGGCGTGATCACCGAACCGATCAGGCCCACCGACACCGCCGGCGGACTTTTGCAGCGGCTGGCCGACGCCGGCGCGGCACTGCTGGAGGCCACGCTGGACGGCATCGCCGACGGGTCGCTGACCGCGGTGCCGCAGTCCGCCGAGGGTGTCAGCAGGGCGGCGAAGATCTCCGTCGAGCAGGCGCGGGTCCGCTGGGATCTGCCCGCCCATGTCATCGAGCGCCGGATCAGGGCGATGACGCCGGTGCCGGGCGCGTGGACGCTGATCGGGGACCTGCGCGTCAAGATCGGGCCGGTGGCCGTCGATCCGGAGGGCGCGCAGAGTCCGCTCGCCCCGGGTGTGCTCGACGTGCGGCGTGCCGCGGTCCGGGTGGGCACGGCGTCGCAGCCCGTGCTGCTCGGGATGGTGCAGCCGCCCGGGCGCACACCGATGCCGGCGGCCGACTGGGCGCGCGGAGCGCGACTGGCCGACGGCGTGCGGGCGTCATGACCGCTCGCCAGCCCCGCCGCAGACACCTCGATCCGGCCCGGCAGGCGGCCTTCGACGTGCTGCGGGCGGTCTCGACGCGCGATGCCTATGCCAACCTCGCACTCCCGGCGATTCTCGCCCAGCGGGGCATCACCGGGCGAGACGCGGCGTTCGCGACCGAGTTGGCCTACGGCAGCTGCCGCTGTCGGGGACTGCTCGACGCTGTCATCGTGGCGGCAGCCGGACGTCCCCTTGACCGGATCGACCCGGTTTTGCTGGATCTGCTGCGCCTGGGCGCCTACCAGTTGCTGCGCACCAACGTCGCCCAGCACGCCGCCGTCACCACCACGGTGGAACAGGCCGGCAGTGAATTCGATTCGGCCCGTGCCGGATTCGTCAACGCTGTGCTTCGCACCATTGCGGGGCGTGACGAGGCATCCTGGGTTGCCGAACTCGCGCCGTCGGCCGACGTCGACCCGGTGGGCCATCTCGCCTTCGCGCACGCCCATCCCCGCTGGATCGCCCAGGCCTTCGCCGACGCGCTGGGGGCCGACGCCGGCGAGCTTGATGCCGCCCTCGCCGCTGACGACGCGCGGCCGGCGGTCCACCTGGCCGCCCGCCCCGGTGTGCTCACCGCCGCCGAACTCGCCGCCGCAGTCGGCGGAACGGTCGGCCGCTATTCGCCCTACGCGGTCTATCTCGGCGGGGGAGACCCGGGCCGGCTCGAGCCGATTCGGGAAGGCCGGGCCCTGGTGCAGGACGAGGGCAGCCAGCTGGTGGCCCGCGCGCTGACGCTGGCCGAGCTCACCGGGACCGACGGTGGCCGCTGGCTCGACCTGTGCGCGGGGCCCGGCGGCAAGACCGCGCTGATCGCGGCGATCGGCGCGGAGCGGGGCGCGGCGGTCACCGCCATCGAGCCCCACCACCGGCGCGCCGAGCTGGTGGAACAGAACACGGTCGGCCTGCCGGTCGAGGTGGTGCGAGCCGACGGGCGCCAGTCGCACGTGCCGCCGGACAGTTTCGACCGGGTTCTGCTCGACGCACCGTGCACGGGACTGGGTGCGCTGCGCCGCCGGCCCGAGGCGCGTTGGCGGCGCACCCCCGCCGACGTCGGCGCCCTGACGAAATTGCAGCGTGAACTGCTGGCCGCGGCGATCGCCCTGGTCCGCCCCGGGGGTGTGGTGCTCTACGCGACATGCTCGCCGCACCTCGCCGAGACCGTCGGCGTGGTGTCCGGCGGGCTGCGCCGAGACGTGACCGCGCTGGACACCCGGGAGCTGTTCGCGCCCGTCGATCGCCTCGGCGGGGGGCCGTTCGTGCAGTTGTGGCCGCACCGCCACGGCACCGACGCGATGTTCGCCGCCGCGCTGCGCAGGGACCGCTGAGGCACACACCCTAAGCTGACGGTCATGGCGACACCGACCCGTCCGATGATCGCGCCGTCGATCCTGTCGGCCGACTTCGCCCGGCTCGCCGCCGAAGCCGACGCCGTCGTCGGCGCCGACTGGCTGCACGTCGACGTGATGGACGCGCACTTCGTCCCGAACCTGACGCTGGGACTGCCGGTGGTCGAAAGCCTGCTCAAGGCGACCGACATCCCCCTGGACTGCCACCTGATGATCACCAACCCGGGACGCTGGGCGCCCGGCTACGCGGAGGCCGGATCGCACAACGTGACCTTCCACGCTGAAGCCTGCGACGATCCGGTGGCGGTGGCGCGCGACATCAGGGCCGCGGGCGCGAAGGCGGGGCTCTCGGTGAAACCCGGCACTCCGATCGAGCCCTACCTGGAGATCCTGCGCGACTTCGACACGCTGCTGGTGATGTCGGTCGAGCCCGGCTTCGGCGGACAGAGTTTCATCCCCGAGGTGCTCGGGAAAGTGGCGACCGTCCGCCGGCTGGTCGACTCCGGCGAGCTGACGGTCCTGGTCGAGATCGACGGCGGCATCAACGCCGACACCATCGAGCAGGCGGCCGAAGCGGGCGTGGACTGCTTTGTGGCCGGCTCCGCGGTGTACGGCGCATCCGATCCGATGACCGCGGTCGAGGCGCTGCGTCGCCGCGCCGGTGCCGCCTCGCGGCACCTGAAGGGATGACCGGGGCGGACGCAGTCCCGGTGGACCTCGACGCCGCAATGCGACTGGCCGTCGAAGAGTCCTGGCGGGTCAAAGGCGCCACCTACCCGAATCCGCCCGTCGGCGCGGTGATCCTCGATGCCGGAGGGCGGGTCGTCGGTGCGGGTGCCACCGAGCCGGCCGGCGGGGCGCATGCGGAGGTGGTCGCGCTGCGTGCCGCCGGTGAGCGTGCCGCGGGCGGGACGGCCGTGGTCACCCTTGAGCCGTGCAGTCACCACGGCCGTACCCCGCCGTGCGTCGACGCGCTGCTGAAAGCCGGTGTCGCCCGGGTCGTCTACGCGGTCGGCGATCCCCATCCCGCCGCGGCCGGCGGCGCGGGCCGGTTGCGATCCGCGGGCCTCGCGGTGACCGGCGGGATTCGCGCGGACGAGGTGGCCGCGGGCCCGCTGCGGGAATGGCTGCACAAACAGCGCACCGGCCTGCCGCACGTCACCTGGAAGTTCGCGGCCAGTATCGACGGCCGCAGTGCCGCCGCCGACGGTTCGTCGCAGTGGATCACCGGGGAGCCCGCACGGACCGATCTGCATCGCCGCCGCGGCGAGGCAGACGCGATCGTGGTCGGCACCGGAACGGTGTTCGCCGACGACCCGAGTCTGACGGCGCGACTGCCCGACGGCAGCCTGGCTTCGCGT
Source organism: Mycobacterium sp. (assembly GCF_046091765.1). Classification (GTDB taxonomy): domain Bacteria; phylum Actinomycetota; class Actinomycetes; order Mycobacteriales; family Mycobacteriaceae; genus Mycobacterium. The sequence goes on along the minus strand of NZ_JBJTCF010000091.1, from coordinate 44,886 downwards.
CAGCCGCTACGGGTGGTGGTCGGGCTGCGTGAGATTCCGCCCGAATCACAGGTGCTCGAAGGGGATTCCCCCAGTCTGGTGCTGCACACCCGGGACCCGCACGACGTCCTGCGCGCTCTGGCCGACCGTACCGCCGTCCTCGTGGAGGGCGGCCCGACCCTGGCCGGCGCATTTCTGCGGGCCGGCCTGGTCGACAGGATCCTGGCCTACGTGGCACCGGTATTCCTCGGCGGCCCCTTCGCCGCGGTCGACGACGCCGGGGTGGACAGCATCGACGATGCGGTGCGCTGGCGCTACGAAGGCGTGGAGCAGATCGGAGCTGATTATCTGATCAGCCTGGTGCCGCCGGGCTGACGCCGCCGGAGCTCAGCCTTCGCTGTGAATCGCCTTGTGTTCGATGATGTCGCGCGATCCACTCGCCCCGAGCAGTTCACGGAAACCCTGCACCGTGTAGCTGATGACGACCGCGTCGGTACGGGCGCGCGCGGTCGCCGAGCGGGGTAGCGCGAACAGCGGCGCCATCTCGCCGAAGTAGTCGCCCGGGCCGGCCACCCTGATCGACTCCTCGGCACCGCTGGCCAGCTCACGCGTCAGTTCGATTTCGCCTTCGGAGACGACATAAATGGAGTCACCCATCATGCCCTGCTCGAAAAGGGCCTCGCCGGCCGCCACGGTGACCGTCTCGGGCTCGTGGTCGGAAGCCGAAAGGTGCGGCACCAGTTCCACCACCCGGTCGGCCAGCGGCAGCATCCTGGTGTCGTGGGTGGCGACCACCACCACGCGCTCGCCGGTGGCCAGCTCCCTGATCAGCCGCAGCACCCCCTCGACCTGGATGTAGTCGAGGTGCGCGGTGGGTTCGTCGGCGATCAGCAGGGGCGGATCCAACGCGATGGCCCGCGCGACCGCGACCCGCTGCTGTTGGCCTCCGCTGAGATCGCCGGGCCGGTGGTTCAGCCGGTGCGACAGCCCGACGCGGTCGAGCAGTTCGGCAGCGCGGTCATGTGCCTTCTCGCGTTCCCACCGGGCTGCCCACAGGGGCACCATGACGTTCTCGATCGCGGTGAGGCTGGGGATGAGATTGAACGCCTGGAACACGATGCCGACGGTGTTGCGCCGGTATTCCGAGAGCTGGTCGTCGTCGAGCGTGGTGAGGTCGATATCGCCGAATTCGATGCGCCCGGCGGTCGGGCGCAGAATGCCGCCGAGGCACGACAGCAGGGTGGTCTTGCCGCACCCGCTGGGCCCCAGCAGGATCGCCAGCGATCCCTCCGAGACGTCCAGGCTCAGCTCGTTGATCGGGCGCACGGACTCCTCGCCGCTGGAGTACTCCACGACGAGGTCCTTGATGCGTAGGTCAGCCATTGCTCAGGGTCCTCCGAACGCCCGCGCGGGATCGACGGTCACCGCGCGGCGTAACCCGGCCAGGCTGGCCAGTACCCCGATCGATATGGCGACCACGGGCAGCAGCAGGAACGCGATCTGCGGGATGTCGACCCGCATCGGGAACAGCGGTCCGAGCAGGACCGACAGCACCCCGCCCAGGGCTGCCGCCAGGATCGCGACCACCACGGCCTGCATCGCGAGGCCGGCGAGGATGGCGCGCGTCGGTACGCCGACGGCTTTGAAGACCGCGAAGTCGCGGGTGCGTTCCAGCGCCGACATGTAGATCATCGACCCGACGATCAACGCGGCCACCAGCCAGAGCAACCCGGCCATCAGGGTCATCGCCTGCCGCGCTCCGGTGAGCGCCCGCAACAGGTCATCGATCGCTCCGGTCCGGTCGACGATGCGGAATCCTTCCGGTGCCTCACTGGGCTTGCCGCGCACGCCGACCGACGATAGCAGCGACTGCCCGGAGAACAGCAGAGCCTGGGCGCCCGCGACGGTCAGGAAGATGTTGGCCTGGCCCGCAAGTGCGGTGGAGTCTTCGACGATGCCGACGATGCGCAGATCCTGGGAACCGATTTCGACGTTGTCCCCGATGTTCCTGTCCATCGTGCTGGAGACGGCGACCTCATCGTTGGTCGACGGCGGCCGTCCGTTCGACATCACCGGTATCCCCGGACCGCCCTCGGGGGCGCCGAAAACATTGACACTGCGCGCCGAACCGCCGACCGGCATGGTCGCACTTCCGTACACCAGGGGCACCGCCGTCGAGACACCCGGCAGGTCGAGCTCGGTCGGCGGGAACGCCGCCGAACCGAGGAACGGGCCGGTCGCTCCGGACTTCACCACGTAGGCGTCCAGCCCCAGGGAATCCACGGTGCGGGTCGCCTCGACCCGGAAACCGTTGGCCAGGCCGGTGAGCACCAGGGTCATCGCGAAAACCAAGCCGGTGCCGATGATCGCGATGGCGAACCGGCGCTTGCGCCATTGGAGGTCGCGCAGCGCGGCTTTGAGCACCCTGTCTCCTGAGTCTTCTCCCGGCCGGTCCTCTGACCGGTCCGCGGTGTGCGCTCGACGTTACCGACCGTGGGCCGCGGGCCGAGGGCTTCCGTCGATTTGCGCCAGTGCCTCGCCGTCGGCTCGCTCGACGGCGGCCTGCCGGCCGCCGATGAACAGCGCGAACGCCGCACCGGCCAGGCACACGATCATGGTGATGAAGAAAATCGAGCCGTACTGCAGGGCGAAAGCCGTGCGGTAGCGCTCGGCCTCGGCCGCGATCTTGGCGGCCAGGGTGTCGGCCTGGGCGCTGGGCAGCGTGGCCAGGATCTGGTTGAACCGGTAGAGGCCCCACGCGCTGAGCGCGGCCACCCCGATCAGCATGCCGGTCATCCGCGCCACCACCACCAGCGACGAGGCGATCCCGTGCTGGGCGGCGGGCACGACCCGCAGCGCGGCGGAGGTCAGCGGCCCGATCACCAGACCCAACCCGATGCCGGCCAGGGCGAGGTCGGTGTCGAAGGCGGGCAGGGTGACAAGGCCGAGGTCGTGGCGCGCCGAGAGGACGTCGACGCCCCACTTCGACACCAGCCAGTAGGCGAATGCGGCGATCAGCATCCCGGCCACCGCAACCACCCGGTCACCGACCCGGGTGGCCAGCCAGCCGCCGACCAGCGCGCCGATCGGCAGGGCGGCCAGGAAGCGCAGCAGCAGACCGGCGGCCTGGTTCTGGTTCATGCCCAGTACGCCCTGTCCGAAGAGCTCCACGTCGACCAGGGTCACCATGAGCGCCGCTCCTGCGCACATCGACGTCGCCAGGGAGGCCAGGAGCGGAACGAACCGCACGCCCCGGGGATCGATCAGCCTGGTCTTGGCGAACCGCTCCCACACCGCGAACGCGATCGCGGCCACCACCGCGCCGCCGACCAGCGGCAGGCCGTAGCTCGGCAGCACCTGCTTGCCGTCCGGGGCCGGGTTGTACAACCCCCACACCGCCAGCCCGAGCGCAAGCGCCAGCAGCAGGCCGCCGACGAGGTCGACCCGTTCGGGCTCGGCTTGCCGGTCGTGGCTGGGCAGGCTGATGTGGATCATCAGCATCGCGATCAGGGTCAGCGGAACGTTGATCCAGAAAACGTCACGCCAGGTGTTGAGCAGCCACACCACGGCGATGCCGTACAGCGGCCCCAGCACGCTCCCGAGTTCCTGGGCCGCTCCGATCCCGCCGAGGACCATCGCGCGGCTGCGGGCGGCCCAGAGGTCCGCCGCCAGGGCGAGGGTCACCGGTAGCAGCGCACCGCTGGCGACGCCCTGGATCAGCCGGCCGATCACGAGGGTGGTGAGGTCATCCGACAGCGCGGTGACCACCGAACCGACCGCGAACCCGACCAGGCTCAGCTGCAGCACCAGCTTGCGCCCGAAGCGGTCCGAGAGCCGGCCCAGCAGCGGCATCGCGGCGATGTACCCGAGCAGGTACCAGGTGATGATCGGGGTGACCTGCTGGATCTTGTTCACCGGGATGCCGATGTCCCGCATGATGTCGACCATGATCGTGACGACGACGTAGGTGTCCAGCGCTCCGAGCAGCACGGCCAGGCTGCCGGCGCTGATCGCGATGCGCCGGCTCCGGCCCGTTGCCGCGGACCGCTCGCCGGTACTGTTCGGCGCGTCGGGCATCACACCGCCGGCTTGGTCACGGTGACCGGCTTATCCCATTCCGACAACGTCAGCGACACGCTGTTGCCCGCGCTCTGGTCGACTTTGGCCTGCACCAGTTGATGGGGGGCGTCCTTCTCGATCCACACCGTCGCGGGCAGCGGTCCGCCGGCCTTCAGTTGCGGGATGAGCTTGTTGACGGCGGCGGCGCCGACCTCGCCGGCGATCCGCACCGTCGGCACGCCGCCGACGACCTCGGAGGCTTCCGACGTGGCGTTGGTGACGTTGGCGAGCATGTTGGCCAGGCCGGCGTCCGGGTTGAGGATCACCGAGGGGTCGTAGATGTCGACCGCCGGACCCATGTCCAGCCAATTGTTCGGGGTCAGCGCGGCAAAGAGGGTGCCGTCGAGCACCACGAGGTCGACGTCGACGTCGGAGCCGCCCATGGAGATCGTGGAGTTGCCCTTGACCGCGACGCTGGGCACGTTGGTCAGATCTCCGGACAGCGTCTTGAGCGGCAGGCCGTCGATCTTTCCGGTGACGACGATCTCCAGGTGGGCACTGGAGAGTTTCTTGGTGGCCTCGATGGACTGCTGGGTCAGGCCGGCTGCCTCCGGCAGCGGTTCAGATGCTTTCTTCGAGCAGCCCGAGATCAGCAGAGCGGCGGTCAGCGGCACGAAGAGAGCAGCGAAGATTCGGCGGTGAGTCGGCATAGCTGCATCGTAGTGGGTCACCGGTGGCCTAACCCGTCGGCGACGCCCGGGTTGTGTCGTCGTCACCGGATCGGTATGAGTGTGCCTATGCAAGGCGACCTGCACTTTCGGACCGTGCCGATCGACACCGGCGACGGGGCGGCTCTGGTCGCCGCGATGATCGCCGAGATGCGCGACCTCTACGACGGCCTGGACCTCGACGCCCCGGACATGCCCCGGGCCGGGCCTGCCGAGCTCGGCCCCCCGGGCGGGCTGTATCTGGCCGGCTACCGCGACGGGGTCGCGGTGTGCGGGGGCGGTATCAAGCGGCTGCCCGACGGGGCCTGCGAGATCAAGCGCATGTACGTGGTGCCGTCGGCGAGGCGCGCCGGGGTGGCGCGTGCGTTGCTGGCGGCACTGGAAAACGCAGCCCGGGGGATGGGCTACCGGATCGCCCGGCTCGACACCGGATCCCGCCAACCGCACGCCCAGGCGTTCTACGAGGCTGCCGGCTACCGGCGGGTGGACAACTTCAACGACAATCCGGCCGCGGCGTTCCACGGCGAGAAGCGGCTAGATTGAGCGGGTGTTCACCGGGATCGTCGAGGAACTTGGCGAGGTCGTCGCGCTGGAGGACCTCGGCGATTCCGCGCGCTTGACCATCCGCGGTCCGCTGGTGACCTCCGATACGCGCCACGGGGATTCGATCGCCGTCAACGGGGTGTGCCTGACCGTGGTCGAGGTGATCGGCGACGGCCGGTTCACCGCCGACGTGATGGCCGAGACGCTGAACCGGTCCAGCCTGGCGGGGCTGGCCGCGGGCGGTCCGGTCAACCTGGAGCGCGCCGCGCCGGTCAACGGCCGCCTGGGCGGACACATCGTGCAGGGGCACGTGGACGGCACCGGTGAGGTGATCTCGCGTACGCCGTCGCCGAACTGGGAGGTGGTGCGCCTTTCCCTGCCGCCGTCGCTGTCGCGCTACGTGGTGGAGAAGGGTTCGATCACCGTCGACGGGGTGTCACTGACGGTGTCCGCGGTGGGACGTGAGGGCAGCGCTGACTGGTTCGAGGTGTCGCTGATCCCGACCACGCTGGCGCGGACCACACTCGGTGTCGCCAAGCCCGGCAGCCGGGTGAACCTCGAGGTCGACGTGATCGCGAAATATGTCGAAAAGCTACTTGCCCACGAAAGCTAGCTGATCTGCTCGTGCGATGCGTGCACGCCCAGTCGCCGGTTCTCACACCGGTAACCGGCCGACTCAGGCGCCCGCCCTGGTGATCATCGACATGCAAACCGTCTTCGGCAACCCCTCCAGTGAGTGGTTCACGCCAAGGTTCGCCGACGCGTCCGCGGTCATCCAACGCCTGCTCCCGGCGTTCGGCGAACGGGTGATTCTCACCCGGTTCGTCCCTCCCGTGCTTCCGGCAGGGGGGTGGGTGACCTTCTACCGGGAATGGCGCTGGGCGTTGGTCCCCGATACCGACCCGCTCTACGACCTGGTCCCGCCGTTCGGCGACTCCGGCTATCCGACGGTCACCGAGACCACGTTCAGTAAGTGGGGCACGGCCCTTGAGCAGGCCCTTGAGCAGGCCCTGGGTGAGGGCGGGGAGATGGTTCTCACCGGTGTGGCGACGGACTGCTGCGTGCTCTCGACGGCACTCGCAGCGGCTGACGCCGGAGTGCGCGTGCGCGTGGTAGCGGATGGCTGTGCGGGATCGACTGACGCCAACCATCAGCGCGCGCTCGACGTGATGGCTGGCTGGGGACCTCCGCTGATCGACATCACCGACTCCGCAGCAGTGCTGGCGAACCTGACGTAACCGCAAGCCGTGCGCCCGGTGTCCTGTGGTTCCAGGACAGCGATTCATCAGGTGCGGGGGCGTGCTCGTCGACATACAGCCGGGCATTACCTTGGCATCGTTGGTGATGCCCCGCGCCAGGAGGCGAACGCGGCTTCAGAACCTGACTACCTCGCGTCTGCTCTCAGCGAGGTGGCGTACTGACGCGCACCGGCAAGTCATCGGCCCGGATCAGACCCGGACGGCCCAGCGCCAGCCCGGACAGCGACCGCTGTCCCGCCGAGATGACTGCGACCACGTCGACGACCGCCTCCTCGAGGCCGTCGTGACTCTCGTCGGCAGGGACCAGAATGTCGTAGCGCACGCGCAGGATCTCCCCATCCGCCCACCGGACTTCGGTTACGCCTTCGGCGTCGGCGAGTTCGACAAGCGCCCGAAGGATCGGGCTGCTGATGTGGTTCGTCACGTCACCGGGACTCTATCCACCACCTCGGCTGTCGGATTCGGTGTCCTGTGATTTCAGGACAGCGATTCATCAGGTGCGGGGGCGTGCTCGTCGACATACAGCCGGGCATCGCCTTGGCATCGTTGATGACATCGACCAGCCGGAACCTCGGCTGGCCGTAACCGACGAGAGGAAGCAATCATGACGAACACCACCAAAACCAAAGGCCGGTTCGCCCGGTTCGCGATCAGTGCGCTTGCCGTGATCGGAATGGCCTTCGGCGGATCGCTGAGTATGACCGCGGTCAGCCAGGCCATGCCGAACCCCGGCTTCACCCCCTATGACCCCTACACCCCGATCCCGGCCGTCAACTGGTGCCCGGGTGGGGGCACCTCGGGCGGCTGGGGCGGCTACTGCGAGGGCATCAACTTCCCCGACGGCTCCCGCTGGAACATCGCGTGGGCCAACGCCCCGTTCGCCGGCACCGTCTACCAGCCGATGAAGTGCATCATCCACACCGGCAACCCGGTGCCCCCGCTCGCCGGGCCGTGGGGCTGCGGCCGGGGCAACGGCATCGGCGCGGGCGTGGGGAGCGCACCGAACTGACCCTGATCGGACCGGGGCGCTGCAGGAAAATCCCCCTGCGGCGCCCCGGGCACGTCGACCGGGACCGGGGCCGGCCCGCGTCGTGGTTCATACTTGATCAACGGTCGCGAGGGCCTTTCGCGGCTTCGCTGGAATGGCAGGCGGCACGATGACGAGATTGGACACCGTCGAACGGGCGGTCGCCGACATCGCTGCGGGCAAGCCGGTGATCGTCATCGACGACGCGGACCGCGAGAACGAGGGCGACCTGATCTTCGCCGCCGAGAAGGCGACACCGGAGCTGGTGGCCTTCATGGTGCGCTACACGTCGGGCTATCTGTGCGTCCCCCTCGACGGAGCGATCTGCGACCGGTTGGGTCTGCTCCCGATGTATGCGATCAACCAGGACAAGCACGGCACCGCCTACACCGTCACCGTCGACGCCCGGCACGGTGTGGGGACCGGCATCTCGGCCGCCGACCGCGCCACCACGATGCGGCTGCTGGCCGACCCGTCGAGTGTCGCGGAGGATTTCACCCGGCCGGGCCACATGGTTCCGCTGCGCGCCAAGGACGGCGGGGTGCTCCGCCGCCCCGGCCACACCGAGGCCGCCGTGGACCTCGCGCGGATGGCCGGTCTGCAGCCCGCCGGCGCGATCGGTGAGATCGTCAGCCAGAAGGATGAGGGCGCGATGGCGCTCACCGACGAACTTCGGGTCTTCGCCGACGAGCATGAGCTGGCCATGATCTCGATCGCGGATCTCATCGAGTGGCGCCGCAAGCACGAGAAACAGGTCGAACGGGTGGCCGAGGCGCGCATCCCCACCCGGTACGGCGAGTTCCGCGCGGTCGGCTACGCCAGCATCTACGACGGCGTCGAACACGTGGCGCTGGTTCGCGGGGACATCGCCGGACCGGACAACGACGGCCAGGACGTCCTGGTCCGCGTGCACTCGGAGTGTCTGACCGGCGACGTCTTCGGCTCCCAGCGTTGCGACTGCGGCACCCAACTCGACGCCGCGATCGAGATGGTGGCCGGGGAGGGCCGCGGGATCGTGCTCTACATGCGCGGGCACGAAGGCCGCGGCATCGGGCTGATGCACAAGTTGCAGGCCTACCAACTTCAGGACGCCGGCGCGGACACCGTCGAGGCGAATCTGGAACTCGGATTGCCCGCCGATGCGCGCGACTACGGGACCGGAGCGCAGATTCTCGTCGACCTCGGGGTGCGCTCGATGCGGCTGTTGACCAACAACCCCGCCAAGCGGGTCGGGCTCGACGGATACGGGCTGACGATCACCGAGCGGGTGCCGCTGCCGGTGCGGGCCAACGCCGAGAACATCCGCTACCTGCGCACCAAGCGAGACCGGCTGGGTCACGAGCTTGCCGGGCTGGAAATCGACGACACCCCCCTTCCCGGCGATCTCGGCGGCATCCGGTGAGAGCCGGGCGCGGCACGGACCGATGAGCGGGGGAGCGGGAGTCCCACCGGTTCCTGAGATGGATGCCTCCGGCATCACGCTTGCGATCGTGGCCAGCACCTGGCACGCCGCCATCTGCGAGGCCCTGCTGGAGGGCGCTCTGCGAGTGGCCAGGCAGGCCGGTGCGGCCGATCCCACAGTGGCTCGGGTGCACGGCGCCATCGAGATTCCGGTCGTCGCGCAGGAACTCGCCCGCACCCACGACGCGGTGGTCGCACTCGGCGTGGTGATCCGCGGCCAGACCCCGCACTTCGACTACGTGTGCGACGCCGTCACCCAGGGATTGACCCGGGTGTCCCTGGATGCCGCCACCCCGGTCGCCAACGGAGTGTTGACCACCGACAACGAGGAGCAGGCCCTCGACCGCGCCGGATTGCCCGGCTCGGCGGAGGACAAGGGCGCACAGGCCACCGCGGCCGCGCTGTCCACCGCACTGACGTTGCGCGGCCTGCGCCGCACATGACCGCGTCCGGTGACGACGACTGGGATGCGGTGTTCAAGCCGCGGGTCGCACCGCTCGTCGCCTACGGGGTCGCCGTGCTGATCGCCGGAGTCGGGATCACGGTCGCCCTGCTGCTCCGAAAGGAGTCGACCGGGCCGACACTGCGCACCGCCGATCAATTCGCGATGGCGGGCCTGGCACTCCTCCTGGCGGCCGCCGTGCTGCTTCTGGCCCGGCCGAGGGTGAAGGTCGGCCGTCGCGGCCTGGCCGTGCGAAACGTTCTGGAATACCGGCTGATCGGGTGGGATGAGGTGGTCGACGTGGCGGTTCCGCCGGGCGGCCGCTGGGCGCGCGTCGAACTCGGTAGCAACGAGTACGTTCCGGTGCTGGCCATCCAGGTCGTCGACCGCGAGCGTGCGGCCGTCGCGATGGAGGCCGTGCGCGAATCGATGGCCCGTCACCGGGGGTCCGAACAGTAGCCTGGGATCGTGCCCGATCCCGCGACGTACCGACCGGCGCCCGGATCGATCCCGGTCGAACCGGGGGTGTACCGGTTCAGCGACCCACAGGGCCGGGTCATCTACGTCGGCAAGGCCAAGAGCCTGCGCAGCCGGCTGACGTCCTATTTCGCCGACATCGCGAGTCTGCATCCGCGGACCCGACAGATGGTGACGACCGCCGCGAAAGTGGAGTGGACGGTGGTGGCCACCGAGGTCGAGGCGCTCCAGCTCGAATACAACTGGATCAAGGAGTTCGACCCGAGATTCAATGTCCGCTATCGCGACGACAAGTCCTACCCGATGCTGGCGGTGACCCTCAACGAGGAGTTCCCCCGCCTGATGGTCTACCGGGGACCCCGGCGCAAGGGTGTGCGCTATTTCGGCCCCTACTCGCACGCCTGGGCGATCCGCGAGACGGTCGATCTTCTCACCAGAGTGTTCCCCGCCCGAACATGTTCCCCGGGAGTATTCAAGCGGCACAGCCAGATCCAGCGACCGTGTCTGCTCGGCTACATCGACAAGTGTGCTGCGCCGTGCGTGGGCCGGGTCAGCGCGGCCCAGCACCGTCAGATCGTCCTGGATTTCTGCGACTTCCTGTCCGGCAAGACCGATCGCTTCGCCCGCGATCTGGAGCGGCAGATGAACGCCGCAGCCGCCGAACTGGATTTCGAGCGGGCAGCCCGACTGCGTGACGACATCGGTGCGCTCAAGCGAGCGCTGGAGAAGCAGGCGGTTGTCCTCGGGGACGGAACCGATGCCGACGTCGTGGCCTTCGCCGATGACGATCTGGAAGCCGCGGTGCAGGTGTTCCACGTCCGGGGCGGCAGGGTCCGCGGCCAACGCGGCTGGGTCGTCGAGAAGCCGGGCGAACAGGGTGAGGCCGCGCATGCCCGGCTGGTGGAGCAGTTCCTCACCCAGTTCTACGGCGACCAGGCCGAATGGGAGGGTGCCGCGGCGGGTTCGACGAACCCGGTGCCCAAGGAGGTCCTGGTGCCCTGCCTGCCGCCCAACGCCGGGGAACTGGCCACCTGGCTGTCCGGTCTGCGCGGCTCCCGGGTCGCGCTGCGGATTCCCCGCCGCGGTGACAAGCGCGCACTGGCGGAAACGGTTCAGCGCAACGCGCAGGAGGCACTGCAGCAGCACAAGTTGCGCAGGGCCACCGACTTCACGGCGAGATCGGCCGCGCTGCAGAACATTCAGGACGCGCTCGGGCTGGCGCAGGCACCGCTTCGTATCGAGTGTGTCGATATCAGTCACGTGCAGGGCACCGACGTGGTCGGTTCGCTGGTGGTCTTCGAGGACGGTCTGCCGCGCAAGTCCGACTACCGGCACTTCGCGATCCGCGAAGCGGCCGGCGGTGGCCGCTCCGATGACGTCGCATCCATCGCGGAGGTGACCCGCCGCAGGTTCGCCCACCACACGCAGACCGGCCCACCGGAGTCGGGTCGCAGGTTCGCCTATCCGCCTAATCTCTATGTCGTCGACGGTGGCGCCGCACAGGTGAATGCCGCGCAGACGGTGCTCGACGAACTGGGGGTGACCGATGTGGCGGTGATCGGTCTGGCCAAGCGCCTGGAGGAGGTGTGGGTGCCGGCCGAACCCGATCCGGTGATCCTGCCGCGCCGCAGCGAGGCTCTGTATCTGTTGCAGCGTGTGCGTGATGAGGCGCACCGCTTCGCGATCGGCTACCACCGCAGCAAGCGGTCCAAGCGCATGACGGCCTCCGCGCTGGACGCCGTACCCGGACTCGGCGAGACCCGTCGCCGGGCGCTGGTCACCCACTTCGGCTCGCTGGCCCGGCTGCGACAGGCAAGCATCGAGGAGATCAGCGCGGTGCCCGGTGTCGGTGCGGCGACGGCGGCCGCGGTGGTCGCCGCGCTGGGCGGTCCGGCCGATGCGGGCGAAGCGGCCGGCGACGCCGCGCACCGGGCCGCGCGATGACCGCCCCCGGCGGTGCCGTCGCGCCGGACCTCGACGTCGTCCTGGTGACCGGTCTGTCCGGTGCCGGCCGGGGGACTGCGGCCAAGGTACTGGAGGACCTGGGCTGGTACGTCGCCGACAACCTGCCGCCCGAACTGATCGCCCGCATGGTGGACCTCGGGCTGGCGGCGGGCTCGCGGATCACCCAACTCGCCGTGGTCATGGATGTGCGCTCCCGCGGTTTCTCCGGCGACCTCGATCTGGTTCGGCACGATCTCGCGATGCGCTCGATCACGCCGCGGGTGCTGTTCCTGGAGGCCTCCGACGCCGTTCTGGTGCGCCGGTACGAGAGCAACCGCCGCAGCCATCCGCTGCAGGGCAACCAGACGCTCGCCGAGGGTATCGCCGCCGAGCGGGCCATGCTTGCGCCGGTGCGGGCGGTCGCCGACCTGATCATCGACACCTCGGCGCTGTCGGTGCCCGAGCTGCGGGCGAGCATCGAGCGATCCTTCGGGGGGGCCGCGGCGGCGCAGATCAGCGTCACGGTCGAGTCGTTCGGCTTCAAATACGGGTTGCCGATGGACGCCGACATGGTGATGGACGTGAGATTCCTGCCCAACCCGCACTGGATCGACGAATTGCGCCCGCAGACCGGTCAATCCCCGGCGGTTCGCGACTACGTTCTGGCCCAACCCGGTGCCACTGACTTCCTGCAGACCTACCATCGACTGCTGGGACTGGTCGTCGACGGCTATGTCCGGGAAGGAAAGCGGTACATGACCGTTGCGATCGGCTGCACCGGGGGTAAGCACCGTAGCGTGGCCATGTCGGAAGCGCTCGCCGGACTGCTGGCCGAAAATCCGCAACTCGAGGTCCGCGTGCTCCACCGCGATCTGGGGCGCGAGTGACCACTGCGCAGGGGAGCACCGCGCGGGCTGTCAATCCGCGCATCGTCGCACTGGGCGGCGGTCACGGTCTGTACGCCACCTTGTCGGCGGCGCGCAGACTCAGCCCGCATGTGACCGCGATCGTGACCGTCGCCGACGACGGCGGTTCCTCGGGACGGCTGCGTGCCGAACTCGACGTGGTGCCGCCGGGTGATTTGCGGATGGCGTTGGCGGCCTTGGCGTCGGACAGTCCGCACGGCCGGTTGTGGGCGACCATCATCCAGCACCGCTTCGGCGGAAGCGGTGCCCTGGCCGGTCACCCGATCGGGAACCTGCTGCTCGCCGGACTCAACGAGGTTCTCGCCGATCCCGTGGCCGCCCTCGACGAGTTGGGCCGGATCCTGGCCGTCAACGGCCGGGTGCTGCCGATGTGCCCGATTGCGCTGCAGATCGAAGCCGATGTCGCCGGCTTGGAAGGCGACCCGCGGATGAGCCGGGTCATCCGCGGTCAGGTCGCGGTGGCCACCACGCCCGGAAAGGTGCGCCGGGTGCGCCTGCTGCCCGGGGATCCGCCGGCCACCCGCCAGGCCGTCGACGCGGTGCTGGCGGCCGATCTCGTGGTCCTCGGGCCGGGATCGTGGTTCACCAGCGTGATTCCGCACGTCCTGGTGCCCGGGATGGCGGCCGCCCTGCGGTCAACCCGTGCGCGCCGGGCGCTGGTGTTGAACCTGGCCGCCGAGCCCGGTGAAACCGCGGGATTCTCCGCCGAACGGCATCTGCATGTCCTGGCCCAGCACGCGCCCGGCTTCACCGTGCACGACATCATCGTCGACGCCTCCCGGGTGCCCTCCGAACGGGAGCGTGATCAGTTGCGCCGCACCGCGAGCCTGCTCGAGGCGGCGGTCACCTTCGCCGAGGTTTCCCGGCCTGGTACACCGTTACATGACCCCGCTCGGCTGGCCGCTGCCCTCGATGCGGTCCGGTCGGGGGGCGGGGGCGCGTCGACGGCTACCATCCCGACGGCGGCGGCCATGACGTCGCCCGTGGCCGGCGGGCGGCCCGGCCGGACGCAGCGCCCCGCTGACGGACCGAGAGGTGACGACCAGTGGCGATGACAGCCGAGGTCAAAGACGAGTTGAGCCGACTCGTCATCAACTCGGTCAGCGCACGGCGCGCCGAAGTCGCCTCGCTCTTGCGGTTCGCCGGCGGCCTGCACATCGTGTCGGGCCGGGTGGTGGTGGAAGCCGAGGTGGACCTGGGCAACGTGGCGCGCCGGCTGCGCCGCGACATTCACGACCTCTACGGCTACAGCGCGGTGGTGCACGTTCTCTCGGCCAGCGGAATCCGGAAGACCACGCGCTACCTGGTCCGGGTCGCCAAGGACGGGGAGGCGCTGGCCCGTCAGACCGGCCTGCTGGACCTGCGCGGCCGGCCGGTGCGGGGGCTGCCGGCCCAGGTCGTCGGCGGCAGCATCGCCGACGCGGAGGCGGCCTGGCGGGGCGCCTTCCTCGCGCACGGTTCGCTGACCGAACCCGGGCGCTCCTCGGCGCTGGAGATCAGCTGCCCCGGGCCGGAGGCGGCGCTGGCCCTGGTCGGTGCCGCCCGACGACTGGGCATCAGCGCCAAGGCGCGCGAGGTGCGCGGCGCCGACCGCGTCGTGGTCCGCGACGGGGAAGCCATCGGCATGCTGCTGACCCGCATGGGCGCCCAGGACACCCGGCTGGTCTGGGAGGAGCGGCGGATGCGCCGGGAGGTGCGGGCCACCGCCAATCGGCTGGCCAACTTCGACGACGCCAACCTGCGCCGCTCCGCGCGTGCAGCGGTGGCCGCGGCCGCCCGGGTGGAGCGGGCGCTGGAGATCCTCGGCGACTCGGTGCCCTCCCATCTCGCCGCGGCCGGGCTGCTGCGGGTGGAGCACCGTCAGGCATCGCTGGAGGAGTTGGGCCGGCTGGCCGACCCGCCGATGACGAAAGACGCGGTGGCGGGACGCATCCGGCGGCTGCTGTCGATGGCGGATCGCAAGGCCAAGCAGGACGGGATCCCCGACACCGAGTCCGCGGTCACGCCCGACCTTCTCGAGGACGCCTGAGCGAACCGGTTATCCGGCCGTCTGCTCGGTCATGGCCCAGCGGATCGCCCCCACCAGCGCCCGGCCCGCCATCCTGATCGCGGTGGCCTCCAGCGGCGGAAGATAGGGCAGCCACAGCGGCGATCGCGCCCAGGGCGGCAGCATCGAGATCGACGTCGCGGCCAGAACCCCGTAGGGCCCTCGCGCCAGCAGCGGAAGCGGCGGTGTGATCAGCAGGAAGCGCGCGGCGTCGCGGGCCGCCTCGGTGCCGTGCAATTCACCGCGGTAGGCGTTGATCCGTTCGGCCAGCTGCGCCTCGGTCCGCGGCGGGTCGGGCACCCCCAGGGCGCTGGCCACCCGGGCGGTGTCGGCGACATAGCCGTCGCGGCCCTCCTGGTCGAGCGGGGCGGCCCCGTAGAGCTGGTAGGCCGTGAGGAAGCTGTCCGCCTCGGCGATGTGCACCCACTCCAGCAGATGCGGGTCGTCGGCGCGATAGGGCCGGCCGTCGGGGGCGGTGCCGTGCACCCGGCGGTGGATGCCGCGCACCTTGTCGACGGCGCGCTGGGCGTCGGCCGCGGTACCGAAGGTGGTGACCGCCAGGAAGGTGCTGGTGCGTTGCAGTCGCCCCCACGGATCGCCGCGGTAATCGGAATGCCCGGCCACTCCGGCCATGGCCAGCGGGTGCAGCGACTGGAGCAGCAGCGCGCGCAGGCCGCCGACGAACATCGACGCATCGGCGTGCACACGGCGGATCGGTCGGTCCTCGGCGAACCACCGCGGACCCGGGGTGTCGTGAATGCGGGCCCGCTTGCTCGGACCGTCGGGGCCGGCGACCATCGCGAACAGCCCCTGGCCGAGCCGTTCCCGCACTCCGGCGACGTCCAGGGGGATGAGAGAGGCCATGGTCCCGACGGTACGCGCCGACGGCGCCACCGGGCCAACACCGGGCCGATACCGGGCCAACACCGGGTCGTTTGGGCAGGCCGGCGGACGGCCGGTGGCCCAACTGTGGCTAAACCGCCGACCGACCCCCGCCGCGCGCCACTAGGCTGACGTCCTGGCTGCAGGCGAGAACGACTGTGAGGAGAAGTGCGTGACGATCCGGGTCGGCGTGAACGGCTTCGGCCGCATCGGTCGCAACTTCTACCGGGCGCTGTCCGCCCGCAAGAAGATCGAGGCGATGGGACGGATGGCCCAGGAACTCGGGCTGCCCAAGGGGGCCGAGGGCAAGGCCGCCGACATCGAGATCGTGGCGGTCAACGACCTCACCGACAACGCCACCCTGGCCCATCTGCTCAAGTTCGACTCGATTCTGGGCCGGCTCTCCGAGGACGTCTCGGTCGACGGTGACACGCTGGTCATCGGCAGTCAGCGGGTCACGGCACTGGAGGTCAAGGAAGGTCCGGCCGCGCTGCCCTGGGGCGAGCTCGGCGTCGACGTGGTGGTGGAGTCCACCGGCATCTTCACCGACGCGCGGGCCCGGGGCCACCTGGAAGCCGGCGCCAAGAAGGTGATCATCTCCGCGCCGGCCCAGGACGAGGACATCACCCTCGTGCTCGGAGTCAACGACGACAAGTACGACGGCAGCCAGAACGTCATCTCCAACGCGTCGTGCACCACCAACTGCCTGGCACCCCTTGCCAAAGTGGTCAACGACACCTTCGGTATCGAGCGCGGCCTGATGACCACGATTCACGCCTATACCCAGGACCAGAACCTCCAGGACGCGCCGCACCGCGACCTGCGCCGCGCCCGTGCGGCCGCGCTGAACATCGTTCCGACGTCGACCGGCGCGGCCAAGGCCATCGGCCTGGTGCTGCCGGAGCTGAAGGGCAAGCTGGACGGCTACGCGCTGCGGGTGCCGATCCCGACCGGCTCGGTGACCGATCTCACCGTCGACCTGAAGAAGAAAGCCAGCGCCGAGGAGATCAACGCCGCGCTCAAGTCGGCAGCCGACGGACCGCTGCGCGGCATCCTGAAGTACTACGACGTGCCGATCGTCTCCAGTGACATCGTCACCGACCCGCACAGTTCGATCGTCGACTCGCTGCTGACGAAGGTCATCGACAAGCAGGCCAAGGTGGTCTCCTGGTACGACAACGAGTGGGGCTACTCCAACCGCCTCATCGACCTCATCGCCCTGGTCGGCAAGTCCCTGTAGCCCGGACATGCCCGTGAAAAGTCTCGCCGACCTGCTCGCCGAGGGAGTGCAGGGGCGCGGCGTGCTGGTCCGCTGCGATCTCAACGTGCCCCTCGACGAACACGGAACGGTGACCGACGCCGGTCGCATCGAGGCGTCGGTGCCCACTCTCAAGGCGCTCTCGGACGCCGGCGCGAAGGTCATCGTCACCGCGCACCTGGGTCGGCCGAAGAGCGGACCCGACCCGACGCTGTCGCTGGCGCCGGTGGCCAAGGTGCTCGGCGACAAGCTGGGTCGCCACGTCCAGCTCGCGGGGGACGTGGTCGGTCCCGACGCGCTGGCGAGGGCCGAGGGACTGACCGACGGAGACATCCTGCTGCTGGAGAACATCCGGTTCGACGCCCGGGAGACCAGCAAGGACGACGCGGAACGCGGTGCGCTGGCCAGGAGCCTGGCCGGGCTCGTCGGCGGTGCGGGAGGGGATGGCGCGTTCGTCTCGGACGGTTTCGGCGTGGTGCACCGCAAGCAGGCCTCGGTCTACGACGTCGCCGCGCTGCTGCCGCACTACGCCGGCAGGCTGGTCGCAGCGGAAGTCAGGGTGCTCGAGCAGCTGGCCACGGCCGGCGAGGCCGGCGAGCGGCCCTATGCGGTGGTGCTGGGGGGTTCGAAGGTCTCCGACAAGCTCGCCGTCATCGAGAACCTCGCCGGCAAGGCCGACAGCCTGGTCATCGGCGGTGGGATGTGCTTCACCTTCCTGGCCGCCCAGGGTTTCTCGGTGGGCACGTCACTGCTGGAGCAGGGCATGATCGACACCTGCCGGCGCCTTCTCGAGGAATACGGCGACGTCATCCATCTGCCGGTCGACGTCGTCGTGGCATCGGAGTTCAGGGCCGACTCTCCGCCGGAAACCGTTGCGGTCCGCGCAATTCCGTCCGACAGGATGGGTCTGGACATCGGCCCCGAGTCGGTCGAGCGGTTCACCGCGCTGCTGTCCAACGCCCGGACCATCTTCTGGAACGGACCGATGGGTGTGTTCGAGTTCCCGGCGTTCGCCGCCGGCACCAAAGGAGTGGCCGAGGCGATCCTCGCGGCGACCGGCAAGGGAGCCTTCAGTGTGGTGGGCGGCGGGGACTCGGCTGCGGCCGTGCGCCGGCTCGGTCTGCGCGAGGACGGCTTCTCGCACATCTCCACCGGCGGTGGGGCCTCGCTGGAGTACCTCGAGGGCAAGACGCTCCCAGGCATCGAGATTCTGAACTGAAAGGCTCACCCCGTGTCCCGTAAACCGCTGATCGCGGGCAACTGGAAGATGAACCTCAATCACTTCGAGGCGATCGCCCTGGTCCAGAAGATCGCCTTTGCGCTGCCCGAGAAGTACTTCGACAAGGTCGACGTGACCGTCATCCCGCCGTTCACCGACCTGCGCAGCGTGCAGACCCTGGTGGACGGCGACCGGCTGCGGCTGACCTACGGGGCGCAGGACCTCTCCCCGCACGACGCGGGCGCCTACACCGGTGATATCAGCGGAGCATTCCTCGCCAAACTGGGATGCACGTTCGTCCTCGCCGGGCATTCCGAGCGTCGCACCTACCACCACGAGGATGATGCACTGGTCGCGGCGAAAGCGGCGGCGGCATTCCGGCACGGTCTGGTTCCGATCGTCTGTATCGGGGAGCACCTGGAGATCCGCGAGGCCGGCGCTCACGTCGAGCACAACGTCACCCAGTTGCGCGGTTCGCTGGCGGGTCTGACCGCCGAACAGCTTGCGACGGTGGTGATCGCCTACGAGCCGGTGTGGGCGATCGGCACCGGCCGGGTCGCCGGGCCCGCCGACGCGCAGGAGGTGTGCGCGGCGATCCGCGCCGAACTGACCGCGCTGGCGTCCCGCCAGGCCGCGGATGCGGTGCGGATTCTCTACGGGGGTTCGGTCAACGCGAAGAACGTCGCCGAGATCGTCGCCCAGCAGGACGTCGACGGGGCCCTGGTCGGCGGTGCCTCCCTGGAAGGTGAGCAGTTCGCGGTCCTGGCGGCGATCGCCGCCGGCGGGCCGCTGCCCTGACGGCCGCAGCGGCCCGGTAAACTGCGCCCATGGTCTTCACGCTGCAGATCCTGCTGGTCATCACCAGCCTGCTCATCGTGCTGCTGGTGCTGCTGCACCGCGCCAAGGGCGGCGGCCTGTCCACGCTGTTCGGCGGCGGGGTCCAGTCCAGCCTGTCGGGTTCCACGGTGGTGGAGAAGAACCTGGACCGGTTGACGTTGTTCGTCACCGGGATCTGGCTGGTGGCGATCATCGGTATCGCGCTGCAGATCAAGTACTCCTGAGACGCCGGCGGCGCTCGACGCGCCCCTCTCGCCGTGCAGGATGATCGGGCGGGGCCGATACTTGACGCCGTGTCGGAAACGTCGCTGGAGCCGATCGGTGCGGTTCACCGCAGCGCGACCGGCCGCGAGGCCACCGAGCCGATGCGCGCCGACATCCGCCTGCTGGGGGCGATCCTGGGTGACACCGTGCGCGAGCAGAACGGGCAGGACGTCTACCGGCTTGTCGAGCGCGCCCGGGTGGAGTCCTTCCGGGTGCGCCGCTCGGAGATAGACCGCACCGAGCTGGCCGGGATGTTCTCCGGGATCGACATCCACCTGGCCATCCCGGTGATCCGTGCGTTCAGCCACTTCGCCCTGCTGGCCAATGTCGCCGAGGACGTCCACCGCGAGCGCCGCCGCGCCGTGCACGCCGGGGCCGGAGAGCCGGCCCCGGACAGCACGCTGGCCGCGACCTACCGCAAACTCGATGAGGCGGTGCTGGATGCCGGCACCGTCGCCGAGGTGTTGAGCGACGCCCTGGTCTCGCCGGTGATCACCGCACATCCGACCGAGACCCGCCGGCGCACCGTTTTCGACACCCAGAACCGCATCACCAGCCTGTTGCGGTTGCGCCTGCACGGCCAGGACGAGACCGAAGAGGGCCGGCCGGTCGACCTGGAGTTGCGGCGCCAGATTCTGATCCTCTGGCAGACCGCGCTGATCCGGCTGTCCCGCTTGCGGATTGAGGACGAAATCGAGTCCGGCCTGCGCTACTACCCGGCGTCGTTCTTCGACGTGATCCCGAGGATCAACGCCGAGGTCCGCCGGGAGCTTCGACGGCGATGGCCGGATGCCGCTCTGCTCAGGCGGCCGATGCTGCGCCCCGGCTCGTGGATCGGGGGTGACCGCGACGGGAACCCGAACGTGACGGCCGATGTGGTGCGGATGGCGACCGCTGATGCCGCATTCACTGCGCTGTCGCACTACTTCGACGAACTGTTCGCCCTCGAGCAGGAACTGTCGATGTCGGCGCGACTGGTGGCGGTCAGTGCGGACCTCGCCGCGCTGGCCGACGGGTGCACGGATCCGGCGCGAGCCGATGAACCGTATCGCCGGGCGGTGCGGACGGTGCGCGCCCGGCTGACCGCCACCGCGACGGCGATCCTGGAGCGTCGGCCCGAGCACCTGGTCGATCTGGGTCTGGCCGGCTACCGCGCCCCCGACGAACTCCTCGCCGACCTCGATGTCCTCAGCGCGTCGCTGCGCGAACACGGCGGGGCCCTGCTCGCCGACGACCGGCTGGCCCGGCTTCGCGACGCGGTCGAGGTGTTCGGTTTCCACCTGTGCGGGCTGGACATGCGGCAGAACTCCGAGGTGCACGAGCAGGTGGTGACCGAGTTACTGGCGTGGGCCGGTGTGCACCCCGACTACACGTCGTTGCCGGAGGCCGAGCGTGTCGCGCTGCTGGTCGCCGAACTGGCCACCCGCCGGCCGTTGATCGGCGAGGACGCCGACATCGGCGAACTCGCCCGCAAGGAACTCGGCATTCTGCGCGCGGCCGCCGGGGCCGTGCGCACCCTCGGTGACGCGGCGATCCCGAACTACATCATCTCGATGTGCCAGTCGGTCTCGGATCTGCTGGAGGCGGCAGTTCTGCTCAAAGAGGCGGGGCTGTTGGATCTCGGATCGCCTCCCCGCACACCGGTCGGCATCGTCCCGTTGTTCGAGACCATCGACGACCTTCGGCACGGTGCGCAGATCCTGGAGTCCGCCCTGGACCTGCCGCTCTACCGGGAAATGGTCAGTGCCCGCGGCGACGCGCAGGAGGTGATGCTCGGCTATTCCGACTCCAACAAGGACGGCGGGTACTTGGCGGCCAATTGGGCGATCTACCGGGCCGAGCTGGATCTGGTCCGCGCGGCGCGCCGGCATCGAATCCGGTTGCGGCTCTTCCACGGTCGCGGTGGCACCGTGGGTCGCGGCGGCGGTCCGAGTTACGACGCGATTCTCGCCCAGCCGCCCGGAGCCGTCGGCGGGTCGCTGCGCCTGACCGAACAGGGCGAGATCATCGCCGCCAAGTACGCCGAACCGCATCTGGCCTACCGCAACCTGGAGAGCCTCATCTCGGCCACCCTGGAGGCCAGCCTGCTCGACGTCGAGGGACTCGGCGACGACGCCGAAGCCGCCTACCAGGTGTTCGACGAGCTCGCCGAGCGCGCCCGGCGCGCCTACCGCGAACTGGTGCATCAGACACCGGGTTTCGTGCAGTACTTCCAGGAGTCGACACCGGTCAGCGAGATCGGCGCGATGAACATCGGCAGCCGCCCGGCGTCGCGCAAACCGACCGCGCAGATCTCCGATCTTCGCGCCATCCCCTGGGTGCTGGCCTGGAGCCAGTCGCGGGTGATGCTGCCGGGCTGGTACGGCACCGGCACCGCAATCGAGGAATTCCTCGGCGCGGGCGCACCGGACAGGCTGGAGACGCTGCGCGAGCTTCACCGGACATGGCCGTTCTTCCGCACGGTGCTCTCCAACATGGCGCAGGTGCTGGCCAAGTCCGACATGGGCCTGGCGGCGCGGTACGCCGGGCTGGTCACCGACGCCGAGGTGCGCGGCACCGTTTTCGACAAGATCCGCACCGAACACGAGCGGACCCTCCGCATGCACGGGCTGGTCACCGGCCAGGATCTGCTGGCGGACAATCCCGCGCTGGCCCGGTCGGTGTTCAACCGATTCCCCTACCTCGAGCCGCTCAACCACCTGCAGGTCGAACTGCTGCGCCGCTACCGCGCCGGTGAGGACGACGAACTGGTGCGGCGCGGCATCCTGCTGACGATGAACGGGCTGTCCTCCGCGCTGCGCAACAGCGGCTAGCGCTCGCGGCCGCGTAGAACATTGACCACCCCGCGCACCGCGGACTCGGTGGCCACCAGCGGCGACATCACCGTCTCGCCGACGTCGACCATCCGCTCCACCCGGTCCACGACGCCCTCCATCCGGACCAGGGTCGCGTTGAGCGTTTTCAGGGTCGTGTCGAAGAACGTCAGCGAGCTTTCCAGGCCGCCGACTGCCCGGTTGAGGCTCACCAGGCTGGACTCCAGGTCGGTCAGAACGGTGTCGAGCTGGTCGACGGTGACGTCGGCGTTGAGCGCTGCCTGGGCGAGCGATCTGATCCGCTCACCCGGGGTGCGGGGCGTTGACTTGTCAGCCATGGTCGTCCTCCAGTTTCTGTGCGGCGGCTGCGTCGAGCAGCCAGACGGTCGCTTCCCGGCCGGTGGCGCCGGCGGCGGGAATGTCGGCGGGTGGGGCACCGCTGATCGCCGCGGCGACCGCCTCCGCCTTGGCCCCGCCCGACACCACCAGCCACACCTCCCGGGCGCGCCGTACCGCGGGCAGGGTCAGGGTGATCCGGTGCGGCGGCGGTTTGGGCGAGTCCGGCACCCCGACGACCATTCGCTCGTCCTCCAAGACCGCGGGGGTGTGCGGGAACAGTGAGTTGACGTGGCCCTCGCCACCCATGCCGAGCAGGTGGACGTCGAAGACCGGGGTCGGCTGGCCGGGCTCGGCGTCGGCGGCCAGTTCGTGGGCGTAGGCGCGCGCAGCCCCGTCCAGATCCGGGCCGAACCGGCCGTCGCTGGCGGGCATGGGGTGAAT
This sequence comes from Mycobacterium sp., assembly GCF_046091765.1. Lineage (GTDB taxonomy): Bacteria > Actinomycetota > Actinomycetes > Mycobacteriales > Mycobacteriaceae > Mycobacterium. The sequence goes on along the minus strand of NZ_JBJTCF010000091.1, from coordinate 21,941 downwards.
CTGGTTCTCCGGGACGGCGACGGAGTTCAGCAGCGCCTCGCGCGCCTGCTTCTCGTTGCGCTCGTCGTCGTCGTGCGGCACGTAGCGATCGTCGCCCCAGTACAGGTGAACCTTGCTCCAGTCGAGGAGATGCGAGCCGAGGCGCTTGAGCAGACCGATACCGGTGCCACCGCCGGTCAGTACGATCACCGCCCGGCCCCGCTGCGCGACGGCCGACGTGATCGCCGCGGCAAGCCGATCCCCGGCGGCACCCACCAGCGTGTCGGTGTCGGGGTAGGTCTCGACCGTGATGCTCACGGTCAGGTTTTTCCGCCGGGCGCGTATTGCACTTTGCCGATGCCGTTGAGCGCCTCGTGATAGATCTCGTCGGCATCGAGGCGGCGCAGATCCTCGGCCAGGCACTCGCGGGTCTCGCGGCGGGGCAGCGGCAGTTGCGCCGCGGGACGGCTGGTCCGGCTCAGGGTGGCCGTGGAGCCGGTCTGAGGTCTGCTCAGCGTGATGGTCTGACTCGGCTGCATCAATTCCACCTTGAGGTCGCCGACCTCTCGGCGCACCGCCCCGTCGATCCGGCTCGCCAGCCAGCCCGCCAGAATATCCAGGGCCGGTTCATCTTTGAGTCCGGAGACCACCGCCGCGGTGATCGGCTCGTAGGGAGGCTGGTCCAGTGCGGTGGTCAGCAGCGCCCGCCAGTAGGTGATCCGGCTCCAGGCAAGGTCGGTGTCACCCTGGGTGTAACCCTCCAGCCGACTGCGCAGCGCCGCCAGCGGATCCTCGGCTTTGGTCGCATCGGTGATCCGGCGGATGCCCAAGCGGCCCAGCGGATCGGTGGCCGGCACGGCCGGCGCGGTACCCGGCCACCACACCACGACCGGGGTGTCGGGCAGCAGGAACGGCAGCACCACGCTGCTGGCGTGGGCCGACAGCGGCCCCGAGATGCGCAGCACCACCACCTCGCCGGCACCGGCATCACCGCCCACCCGGAGTTGACCGTCCAGGCGCGCCTCGGAGGCGAGCCGGTCGTGGGGGACCACCACGATGATGCGGCACGGATGCTCGCGGCTGGCCGAGGTGGCCGCGTCGATCGCGTTCTCGACGAGCTCCTCGGTGTCGGGGGCGACCACCAGCGTCAGCACCCGGCCGAGGGTGATCGCGCCGCCTTCCTCGCGCAGTTCGGTGATCCGCTTGCTGATTTCGTTGGTGCTGGTGTCGGGAAGGTCGACGATCATGGGCGTCTCCATTCCCGGCCGGATCGTTCGAGCATCGCGAACGCCGAGTCCGGTCCCCAGGTGCCGGCCGGATAGGGGTCGGGTTTGCCGTGCGTCGCCCAGTAGTCGAGCACCGGATCGAGGATCTCCCAGGACAGTTCCACCTCGGCGTTGACCGGGAACAGGGACGGCTCCCCGAGCAGCACATCGAGGATCAGCCGTTCGTAGGCCTCGGGGGAGTCCTCGGCGAACGCCGAGCCGTAGGAGAAGTCCATGTTGACGTCGCGGACTTCCATCGTGCTGCCGGGCACCTTCGACCCGAACCGCAGCGTGATTCCCTCGTCGGGCTGGACCCGGAAGACCAGGGCGTTCTGGCTCAGTTCCTCGGTCATGGTCTGATCGAAGGGCAGGTGCGGTGCCCGCTTGAACATCAGCGCGATCTCGGTCACCCGCCGTCCCAGCCGCTTACCGGTCCGCAGATAGAACGGGACCCCGGCCCAGCGGCGGGTGTCGACCTCGAGGGTGATCGCGGCGAACGTCTCGGTCGTCGAGGTCTTGGAGAAGCCCTCCTCGTCGAGCAGGCCGACCACCTTCTCCCCACCCTGCCACCCCGCGGCGTACTGACCGCGCGCGCTGGTCAGGTCCAGCGGCTGGGCCAGCCGAGTTGCGGAGAGCACCTTGACCTTCTCCGCCTTGACCTCCTCGGCGCCGAAGTTGACCGGCTCCTCCATCGCGGTCAGGGCGAGCAGTTGCAGCAGATGGTTCTGGATCACGTCGCGCGCGGCCCCGATGCCGTCGTAGTAGCCGGCCCGCCCGCCGAGTCCGATGTCCTCAGCCATGGTGATCTGCACGCTGTCGACGTAGTGGCTGTTCCAGATCGGCTCGTAGAGCTCGTTGGCGAAACGCAGCGCGAGGATGTTCTGAACCGTCTCCTTGCCGAGGTAGTGGTCGATGCGGAAGACCGACTCCTCGGCGAACACGCTGTTGACCACCTGGTTGAGCTCCACCGCACTCTGCAGGTCGTGGCCGAACGGTTTCTCGATCACGACCCGGCTCCACCGGCCGTCGCGCGAGCTGGCCAGCCCCGACTTCTTCAGCTGCTCGCAGACGACCGGGAAGGCCTTCGGCGGGATGGACAGATAGAAGGCGTGGTTGCCGCCGGTGCCTCGCTCGGCGTCGAGTTTCTCGAGGGTCTCGGCGAGTTTGGCGAACGACGCGTCGTCGTCGAAGCTGCCCTGCACGAAGCGGAATCCCTCGGCCAGCCGATCCCAGACCTCCTGGCGGAAGGTGGTGCGGGAGTGCTGCTTGACCGCGTCGTAGACGATCTTGCCGAAGTCCTGGTCGGCCCAGTCCCGCCGGGCGAAACCGACCAGCGAGAAGGACGGCGGCAGCAGGCCGCGGTTGGCCAGGTCGTAGATCGCCGGCATGAGTTTCTTGCGGGACAGATCGCCGGTGACCCCGAAGATCACCACACCGCACGGGCCGGCGATTCGCGGCATCCGCTTGTCGCGCTTGTCGCGCAGGGGGTTGTGCCACCCGGACGGTCCGGGCGCACTCGCCGAGGGCTCAGCCGTGGAACTCATCCCGGACTCACTTCGCGGCGGCGGTCAACTGGTCCTGGGTCGCGTCGAGCAGCTCCTGCCAGGACTTCTCGAACTTCTCCACGCCGTCGTCCTCGAGAAGGGTGAACACGTCGGCGAGGTCGATCCCGGCCGCCGACAGCGAGTCGAACACCGCCTGCGCCGCGGTGGCCGTGCCGGAGACGGTGTCCCCGGTGACGGTGCCGTGGTCGGCGACCGCCTCGAGGGTCTTCTCCGGCATGGTGTTGACCGTGTCGCGGGCCACCAGTTCGGTGACGTAGAGGGTGTCGGAGTAGTCCGGATTCTTGACCCCGGTGGATGCCCACAGCGGGCGCTGCACCCGTGCTCCGGCGTCCGCCAGCGCCGCGAACCGCGTGCCGCCGAACACCTCCTGGTATGCCGCGTAGGCCAGACGGGCGTTGGCGACACCGGCCTGGCCGCGCAGTGCCAGCGCCTCGGCGGAGCCGATCTTCTCCAGGCGCTTGTCGATCTCGGTGTCCACCCGGGAGACGAAAAACGAAGCGACCGAGTGGATCGTGGACAGATCGTGTCCGGCCTGCCGGGCGGCTTCCAGCCCGGCGAGGTAGGCGTCCATCACGGCGCGATGCCGGTCGACGGAGAAGATCAGCGTGACGTTCACCGAGATCCCCTCGGCGAGGACGGCGGTGATGGCCGGCAGGCCGGCCAGTGTGGCGGGGATCTTGATCAGCAGGTTGGGCCGGTCGACGATCTTCCACAATTCGATGGCCTGCAAGATCGTCTTGTCGGTGTCGTGCGCCAGTCGCGGATCGACCTCGATCGAGACCCGACCGTCGATGCCGCTGGAGGCCTCCCACTGCGGCCGCAGCACGTCACACGCCTCCCGGACGTCGTCGGTGGTGACGGTGCGGATGGTCGCGTCGACATCGGCCCCGCGTTCGGCCAACTCCGCGACCTGGGCGTCGTAGGCGGTGCCTGTGGACAGCGCGGCCTGGAAGATGGACGGGTTGGTGGTGACGCCGACGACGCTGCGGGTGTCGATGAGCTGCTGGAGGTTTCCCGAGCGCAGCCGGTCGCGGGACAGGTCGTCGAGCCACACGGACACACCCGCCGCGGAGAGCGCCGCGAGATGGGGGTTCTGGGTCATGGTGTTCTCCTGGTGAGTGTTGGAAACTAGTTGTCGATCGCTCGTTCTGCGGCCGCCACTACCGCCTCCGGGGTGAACCCGAACTCGCGGAACAGCGTCTTGTCGTCGGCGGAGGCTCCGTAATGCTCGATCGAGATGATCTCCCCGGTGTCGCCGACGTACTTGTACCAACTCTGCGCGATACCGGCCTCCACCGCGACCCGGGCGGGAACGCCGGGCGGCAACACGCTGTCGCGGTACTGCTGAGGCTGCGACTCGAACCACTCGACGCAGGGCATCGAGACCACGCTGGCCCGGATGTCCCGCTCGGCCAGGATGCCGGCGGCCGCGACCGCCAGCTGCACCTCCGAACCGGTGGCGATGATGATGACGTCGGCGTCGGCCGCGTCCGAGCCGCCGAGCACGTATCCGCCGCGGGCGACACCGTCGCTGCTGGTGCCCTCCAGCACGGGGACGCCCTGGCGGGTCAGGATCAGGCCGACCGGCCCGCTGGCCGCCCCGCGGGACAGGATCGTGCGCCAGGCGAAGGCGGTCTCGTTCGGGTCGGCCGGTCGCACCACCGACAGGTTCGGGATCGCCCGCAGCGCGGCGAGATGTTCGATGGGCTGGTGGGTCGGGCCGTCCTCGCCGAGGCCGATCGAGTCGTGCGTCCAGACGTAGATCGGGTCGATGTCCATCAGGGCGGCCAGTCGAACCGCCGGCCGCATGTAGTCGGCGAACTGCAGGAACGTGCCGCCGTAGGCGCGGGTCGGGCCGTGCAGCACGATCCCGGACAGGATCGCGCCCATGGCATGCTCGCGGATTCCGAAGTGCAGGGTGCGCCCGTACCAGCTGGCGTCCCAGTCCTCGGTGGAGATCGACGGCGGGCCGAAGGACTTCACGCCCTTCATGGTGGTGTTGTTGCTGCCGGCCAGATCGGCGGAGCCGCCCCACAGCTCGGGCAGCTTCGGCCCGATCGCCGAGAGCACCTCCCCGGACGCGGCCCGGGTGGCCACCGCCTTGGAGCCGGGCTCCCAGCGCGGCAGGTTGTCGTCCCAGCCGTCGGGCAGCCGGCCGGCCAGCAGGCGATCCAGTAGCGCCTTGCGGTCCGGTTCGCGCCCGGCCCAGGCGTCGAACCCCCGCTGCCATTCGCGGTGCGCCTCGGCGCCCCGGTCGAGCAGTTTGCGGGTGTGCGCGATGACCTCGTCGCGAACCTCGAAGTTCCTGTCCGGGTCGAATCCGAGCACCTTCTTGGTCGCGGCGACCTCCTCGGCGCCCAGTGCGGACCCGTGCACCCCGCCGGTGTTCATCTTGGTGGGTGCGGGGTAGCCGATGATCGTGCGCAACGCGATGAACGACGGCTTGTCGGTGACCCGCTGTGCGGCCCGCACCGCCTCCTCGATGCCCGCGACGTTCTCGCCGCCCTCCACCACCTGCACGTGCCAGCCGTAGGCCGCGTAGCGGGCCGGGGTGTCCTCGGACAGTGCGATGCGGGTGTCGTGCTCGATGGAGATCTCGTTGTCGTCCCAGAACACGATCAGGTTGCCCAGCTGCTGGGTGCCGGCCAGCGAGGACGCCTCGCTGGTGACGCCCTCCTCGATGTCGCCGTCGGAGGCGATGACGTAGATGTAGTGGTCGAACGGGCTGGCGCCCGGGGCGGCGTCGGGGTCGAAGAGGCCCCGTTCGTAGCGCGACGCCATGGCCATCCCCACCGCGGAGGCCAGACCCTGGCCGAGCGGTCCGGTGGTGATCTCCACGCCCCGGGTGTGCCGGAACTCCGGGTGACCGGGGGTCAGCGAGCCCCAGGTGCGCAGGGCCTCGATGTCGGAGAGCTCCAGGCCGAAGCCGCCGAGGTAGAGCTGCAGGTAAAGGGTCAGGCTGCTGTGTCCGCAGGACAGCACGAACCGGTCCCGGCCCAGCCAGCCGGTGTCGGCGGGATCGTGCCGCATGACCCGCTGGAACAGCGTGTAGGCCAGCGGTGCCAGGCTCATCGCCGTTCCGGGGTGTCCGTTGCCGACCTTCTGCACGGCATCGGCGGCCAGCACCCGGACCGTGTCCACGGCCTGCGAGTCCAGCTCACTCCAGTCGTCCGGGTAGTGCGGCCGGGTCAGCGCGGAGATTTCCTCAAGGGTGGTCACGAACTCGCTCCTGGCGTCGGATCGGCAGGCTGGCCGGGCTGGTGGAAGCCCTTGTGCTCACCCTAATGCCGGGAATCGAGCCTGCAGTACCGAATCGGAAGCACGCCGGACTACCATCCTGTGTACTAGACACGGGGCGGTTGACGTCGGGCTGTCGGTGAGGAGTTGATTCCGTGAACATTCGCGAAGGCCGCGTCCGCGACGACGCCGCCCCCGCGAGACGGAATCGGTCCAGTCGGCTCGGCCGGACGCTGGCGGGGTATCTGGCCCTGACCAAGCCTCGGGTCATCGAACTGCTGCTGGTCACCACGATCCCGGCGATGCTGCTCGCCGACCGGGGCGACGTCGACCTGCTGCTCATCCTCAACACGCTGTTCGGGGGCATGCTGGCCGCCGGTGGCGCGAACACCCTCAACTGCGTGGCCGACGCTGACATCGACAAGGTCATGAAACGCACCGCCGGGCGTCCGCTGGCCCGGGCGGCGGTGCCCCGCAGCCACGCGCTGGTGTTCGGGCTCGCCCTGTCGGTGGGGTCGTTCTTCTGGCTGTGGTGGACCACCAACCTGCTCTCGGCGCACCTGGCTGCGGCCACCATCGCGTTCTACGTCCTGGTCTACACCCTGCTGCTCAAACGCCGCACACCGCAGAACGTGGTGTGGGGCGGGGCGGCCGGGTGCATGCCGGTGATGATCGGGTGGTCGGCGGCGACCGGGACGATCGGCTGGCCCGCGCTGGTGATGTTCGCCGTCATCTTCTTCTGGACGCCCCCGCACACCTGGGCGCTGGCGATGCGCTACAAGGACGACTACCGCGCCGCCGGGATCCCGATGCTGCCGGTGGTGGCCACCGAGCGCCAGGTCGCCCGCCAGATCGTGGTCTACACCTGGCTCACCGTGGTGGCCACCCTGGCGCTGATCCCGGCCACCGGGTGGCTCTACGCCGCTGTGGCGGTGCTGGCCGGGGCGTGGTTTTTGACCCAGGCCTACCGCCTGCAGGCCGGCGTGCGCCGCGGCGACGCGGTCAAGCCGTTGCGCCTGTTCCTGCAGTCCAACAACTACCTGTCCGCGCTGTTCTGCGCGCTGGCGGTGGATTCGGTCGCGGCGCTGCCCATGCTGCCGCTGCCGTTCGGTTAGCCCTCGGGCAACAGCACCACAGAGCCCACGGTGCGCCGGGCCTGCAGGTCCTCGTGGGCACGGCGGGCCTCGCCCAGCGGATAGTGCCCGCCCACCGTGATGACGATCGATCCGTCGGCGATCGCGTCCATCAGTTCGCCGGCACGCCAGGAGAACTCGTCCGCAGTGCGGGTGAAGTGGGTGAGGCTGGGCCGGGTCAGGAACACCGAGCCGGCCGCGTTGAGTCGCTGCGGGTCGACGGGGGGGACGGGGCCGCTGGAAGCGCCGAAGAGCGCGAGCGTGCCGCGCACCGCCAGGCTGGCCAGGCTGGCATCGAAGGTCGACTTTCCCACCCCGTCGTACACCACGGCGACGCCGTCCGGGGCGATGTCGCGCACCCGCCCGGCGAATTCGGGCGCTTCGCCCGGATAGTCGAGCACCTCGACGGCACCGGCCCGGCGGGACAGTTCAGCTTTCTCCGGCGTTGAGGCGGTCGTGATCACCCGCGCGCCCAGACCGGTGGCCCACTGGGTGAGGATCAGCCCGACCCCGCCCGCGCCGGCGTGGACCAGCACGAAGTCCCCCGGCTGCACGGCGTGGACCGACTTGAGTAGATAGTGCGCGGTCATCCCCTTGAGCAGCGCGGAGGCGATCGTGTCGGACTGGACCACGTCGGGCACGTAGGCGACGAAATCCGCGGGCGCCGTGCAGTATTCGGCGTAGGCACCCACCGCGCTGGCGGTGACAACGCGGTCGCCCTCGTTGAGCACCTCCACGCCGTCCCCGAGACCGGCCACCGTGCCGCACACTTCGGTGCCGACCACGAACGGCAGTGCGCGCGGGTAGAGCCCGGAGCGGAAGTAGGTGTCGATGTAGTTCACGCCGATGGCGTCGGCACGGATCAGGACCTCGCCGGGCCCGGGGGAGGGCGTGGGTCGGGTGACAGAGCGCAGAACCTCGGGACCGCCCGTCTCGGCGACTTCGACCGCGTGCATGGTCACTATCATCGCCTCCGTGGCCCGATACAGCCGAGCAACGTCTCGATGAAGGCGGCCCGGCCGGACGTCTTTCATCCGCGCATCGTGCTGGCCGGCTGCCGCCGGTTGGTCGACGGCGACGGCGATGACGCCGGACTGGTCGCCGCGCTGCGCCGCCGCGGTCTGCATGCCCGCTGGATGGCCTGGGACGACCCGGCGACCGAGGAAGCCGACCTGGTGATCCTGCGCGCGACGTGGGACTACGCCCAGCGGCGCGAGGAGTTCCTGGCCTGGTCGGGGCGGGTGGCGAATCTGGTGAACGCGCCCGCGGTGGTGGCCTGGAACAGCGACAAGGCCTACCTGGGCGACCTCGCCGCAGCGGGGGTGCCCACCGTGCGGTCGGCGTTCTTTCCGCCGGGTGCGGCGGTTCGCGTTCCTCGCGGCGAAGTGGTGGTGAAGCCGTCGGTGGGAGCGGGTGCGGTGGACACCCTGCGGTTCAGCGACGCCGGTGCGGCCCGGGCACATGCGCAGGCGCTGCAGCACAGCGGCCGGACCGCCTTGGTCCAGCCCTACGACGCCCGGGTCGAGAACGGCGAGACGGCGCTGGTGTTCCTCGGCGGGCGCCAGTCGCACGCCTTCACCAAGGGGCCGATGCTGCCGCCGCGGGGTGAGCAACCCGCGCTCGACGGTTCGGGCACCTACGCGACCGAAAGCTTGGCTGCGGCCGAACCCGACTTCGAGCTGTGGGACCTCGGGCACGCCGCGCTGGAGGCCGCCTGCGCGCGGCTGGGCATCGGCGTTGGCGAGCTGCTCTACGCGCGGGTCGACCTGATCGGCAGCCCACAGAATCCGGTGCTGCTCGAGTTGGAACTCATCGAACCCTCGCTCGGCTGGCGGCAACTCGATGCGAAGACGCGCGCCGCCCAGCAGCGCCGGTTCGCCCTGGAGGTGGAGTCAGCCCTCGAGCGCCTGGGGCTTGGCCCGTTGTCGCGTCGACGCCCATAGCGCGGCCGTCGCGACGGTGCAGGCCGCGGCGCCGGCGACGTGCAGGGCCACCAGGGCCGCCGGGACTCCGGTGCGGAACTGCACCGCGCCGATCAGGCCCTGCACGACGACCAGGCCGACGAGCACCGCCAGCCGCCGCCGGACCGCTTGCGGGGCGCCGACGGCCAGCAGCCCCGCGCCCAGTCCGATCAGCAGGCTGAGGTAGCCGATCAGCAGCGTGGAGTGCGCGTGGGCGAGGGTGACGATCTCGATCTGCAGCCGCGGAACCACTCGCTCGGGACTCTTGTCGCCGGCGTGCGGGCCGGCGCCGGTGACCATGGTGCCGGTGACCAGGGTTGCCGACAGGGCAAGAGCCGACAGAAAAGTCAACTGCCGCAACTGATTCGGGACGGTCGGCCGCACGGTGCCGCCGTCGGGTTCGCCGACCTTGACGTAGAGCAGGGTGGCCAGCCACACCATCGCCATCGACACCAGCAGGTGGATCGCCACCGTCCACCACAGCAGCCCGGTCAGCACGGTGATGCCGCCGATGACCGCCTGGAGCACCGTCGAGGCCGGCATCAGCCAGGCGTAGACGATGACCTCGCGGCGGCGCCGCGCGCGGGTGACGGTGACCACGGCCAGGATCGCGGTCAGGACGACGGCGAAGGTCAGCAGCCGGTTCCCGAATTCGACGGCCTGGTGGATGATCGGGACCTCGGCGTGCGGCACCGGGACGAAACTGCCCGGGAAGCACTGCGGCCAGGTCGGGCATCCCAGCCCGGAGGCGGTGACCCGCACGATCGCGCCGGTGACCGCGATCCCGGCCTGGGTGAGCACGACCGCACCGGCGACCAGTCGCTGGGTGCGCAGGCTGGGCATCGGCAGCCGGTCCACCAGCTGGGTGAGCCCCACGGTCGTCACGTGACCGATGGTAGGTCAGGTGAAGCGGAACCAGCGCAGCGCGGCGAGTGCGGACACGGCGCCCCAGGCGAGCAATACGGCGATGCCGAACCCGTCGACCGCGGGCGCGGCCCCGCCGACGGCCCGCGAGAGCGCCTCGGTCAGCGCGCCCGACGGGGTCAACCGCGCGAACCAGGACAGCGCGGCCGGGATGGTGCCGGTCTCCAGGGTGAGTGCGCCCAGCCCCGCGAAGACGAACCACAGCAGATTGCCCAGAGCCAGCACGATCTCGGCGCGCAGCGTGCCGCCGAGCAGCAGTCCCATCGCGGCGAACACCGCGGTGCCCAGGGCGACGACCGCCCCGCCGAGCAGAACACCGCTCAGCTGTGGTCGCCAGCCGAGGGCGTAACCGATGCCGCCCAGCAGGATCATCTGCAGCAGAACGACACTGACCACCGCCAGGGACTTGCCGGCGATGATGCACCACACCGGCAGCGCGGTCGCACCCAGTCGCTTCAAGGCGCCGTAGCGGCGGTCGAACGCCACCGCGATCGCCTGTCCGGTGAACGCGGTGGAGGTGACGGCGATCGCCATGATGGCGGGCACGAACACGTCGACCCGTCGCTCGCCGAACGATCCCAGCGGCAGCAGGGTGAGTCCGATCAGCAGCATGATCGGGATGAACATCGTCAGCAGCAGTTGCTCGCCGTTGCGCAACAACAGTTTCACGTCGAGGCGGTACTGGGCGGCCAGCATCTCCGGAACCCCGCTGGGGCGGGGGTCGGGGGTGAAGGTGCCGGCGGGGAACAGGGCGCTCACGGCCGTAACTCCCGGCCGGTCAGGTCGAGGAAGACGTCCTCGAGGCTGCGCTGCTCGACGCGGACGTCGTTGGCCATGATGTTCAGCCGCGCGCACCAGGCCGTGACCGTCGCCAGCACCTGCGGGTCGATCCGGCCCTCCACCAGGTACTCGCCCGGTGTGCGCTCGCTGGCCCGATAGCCCTCCGGCAGCGCCGAGGTCAGCAGGGAGAGGTCCAGCCGCGGGGCGGCGGTGAACCTCAACTGGTCCTCGGCGCCGTTGCGCATCAGCTCCGCGGGAGTCCCGGCGGCGACCTGCGCGCCGCGGTCGATGATCACGATCCGGTCGGCGAGGTGCTCGGCCTCCTGGAGCTGGTGGGTGGTCAGCACCACGGTGACGCCGTCGCGGCGCAGCGCGCTGATGAGGTCCCAGACCACCAGCCGGGCGTGGGCGTCCATACCCGCGGTCGGTTCGTCGAGGAACACCAACTCGGGTCGGCCGACGATGGCGCAGGCCAGCGCGAGCCGCTGCTGCTGGCCGCCGGAGAGCCGGCGGTAGGTGGTTTTCGCCGCATCGGTGAGCCCGAGGGTGTCGAGCAGCCAGGCGGGATCCAGGGGATCGGCGGAGTAGGCGGCGATCAGGTTCAGCAGTTCGGCGGCCCGGGCGGCGGGATAGCCGCCGCCGCCCTGGAGCATCACTCCGATGCGGGAGCGCAACCGGGCGTTGTCGGCGCGGGGATCCAGGCCGAGCACCTCGATGGAACCGCTGTCGGGCCGGACGAATCCCTCGCACATCTCGACGGTCGTCGTCTTTCCGGCACCGTTGGGCCCGAGCAGTGCGAAAACCTCGGCCTGATGCACCTCCAGATCCAGATCGCACACCGCCGCGGTGGAGCCGTAGTGCTTCGACACCCCCCGCATGCGGACCGCGACCGGCGTCGTCATGGGGACTCCGCGTACGCACCGGGGGCGGGGCTGGCCGCCGCCGGCCGCTGATCGTTCAGCGGTTGCGGATCGGGCCGCTGCCCGCTGTAGCGCTCGTCGGTGCCCGGCACGTAGCGCCAGGGCAACCGGTTGAAGGTCAGCGCGATCAGCAGCACGGTGATGACGGCGCTGGCCAGCGTGGCGTCGAGGATCTGGAACAGGGCGAACCGGTCGCCGTTGGCGGTGGGGCCGAAGATGCCGACGACCAGCGTGACCACGATCACCGCAACGCGGAACCGGGGCCGCGTCGCCCAGGCCGCCAGCGGGATGATGGCCCACAGCAGATACCACGGCTGCACGACCGGGAACAGCAGCACGGTGGCGCCCAGTGCGACGCCCAGACCGCCGACCGGGTTCAGCCGTCCGCGCAGCACGGCCAGCAGCAGCCAGCTCACCACCACGGCGATGATCAGCACGCCGATGGCGCGGGTCAGTGCCAGCACCGCGGTGGTGTGGTCGCCCAGCCCGAGCAGAATCCCGATCTGGCCGGTGGCCAGCGCCAGCAGGGTCGGCGGGGACATCCAGCTGCGCACCACGTTCGCGGTGCCCAGGGTGAACAGCCAGCCGAATCCCAGACCGCTGGCCCAGCCGATGAGGGCCATCACCGCCAGCGCCAGCGACCCGGTCAGCGCGGCCGAGGACAAGAAGGCCCTGAAGGTTCCGCCCCAGCGGTGGGCCAGTGCCATCGCGGTGAACCCCAGCGCCAGCAGTCCGGGCAGTTTGACCTGCGAGGACAGCGTGATCAGCGCGGTGCCGGCCACCAGCAGCGTCAGCGGCAGCCACGCCGACCACTGGGCCGCGGTGTGCGGCCAGCGCGGCCGGCGGGGCACCAGTGGCCGGTCGCTGTCGATGCCGCGCAGCGCAAGCTCGGTGCCGGTCAGCATCAGGCCGAGCATCAGCGCCTCGTTGTGGATCCCGGCGACCAGGTGCATCAGCAGCAGCGGGTTGGCCGCGCCCAGCCACAGCGCGGTCACCTCGGCGACACCGCAGCGCCGGGCCAGCCGGGGCACCGCCCAGACGATCAGACCGACCCCGACGAGCACCACGACCCGGTGGCAGAGCACCGCCGCGACGATGTTCTGCCCGGTGAGCGCCGAGATCCCCTCGCCGATCCACAGGAACAGCGGCCCGTAGGGCGCCGGGGTTTCCCGCCACAGGCTCGGGACCGAGGCGGTGAACACGTGGTCGAGACCGAGTCCGGGTGCCGGACCGACCCGGTAGGGGTCGAGGCCGTTGCGGGCGATCTCGCTCTGGGCGAGGTAGGAGTAGACGTCCTTGCTGTACATCGGGGGCGCGACGAGCAGCGGCAGCATCCACAGCAGCAGGGTCCGGTCCAGCTGGCTGCGCGACATCCGGCGCGGGCCGAGGGCGAAGCGGCCCAGCATCAACCAGGCCAGGGTCATCATCACCGCGCCCGTGGTCGTCATCGTCAGCGAGACGGTCTGGATCCGGGAGGGCAGGTTGAGCAGGCGCACACCGAAGGTGGGGTCCTGGATCACCGGCCGGGCGCCGGCACCGAGGGCCCCGATTCCCATCAGCACCGTCCCGGCGGCGCCAAACAGCCTGGTGCGCCGCATCGCGCGGAGTTCGGGCGCGTTGAGCGGCGATCCGACGGTCCGCTCGTCGCCGTGCCAGCTGGCGATGGACGTACTCATGGACGTACTCAGGGAGAGCTGGCGGGCAGCCACGACTGAACTCTAACTTCGTCCACGCCGCGCCCGCCGCACGCCTGCCCGGCCGAGTGAGGGTGGCCTTGCTAGACCCCGCCGCCGAATTGCGTCACACTGGTGTTGTGAAAATCGCGGCCGAGGACTCTGCGGTGCCGGTGTCCGCGTCGGCGCAGGAAGGCCGCACGCGCCGCGCGATCGTGCGCCTGCTGCTGGAGTCCGGCTCGACGACGGCGGCCGAGGTCGGCCGTCGGCTGGGGATCTCGGCGGCCGGGGTGCGACGGCACCTCGATGCGCTGGTGGACGGGGGCGACGCCGAGGCGACCCCGGCGGCCGCCTGGCAGCAGACGGGTCGGGGCCGGCCCGCCAAGCGCTTCCGGCTGACCCCGGCCGGCCGGGAGAAGCTGGAACACAGCTACGACGACCTGGCCGTGGCCGCGATGCGCCAGCTCCGCGAGCTCGGCGGAGACGAGGCGGTCCGCGCCTTCGCCCGCCGCCGCGTCGACGCGATCCTGGCCGGGGTGCCCGCGGCGCAGTCGCAGGAGGACCGCGCCGTGGAGGCGGCGGCCGACCGGGTCGCCGACGCGCTGACCCGGGCCGGCTACGCGACGACCGCCACCCGGGTGGGCGGCCCCATCCAGGGCATCGAGATCTGTCAGCACCACTGCCCGGTCTCCCATGTCGCCGAGGAGTTCCCGGAGCTGTGCGAGGCCGAGCAGCAGGCCATCTCCGACGTCGTCGGCACGCACGTGCAACTGCTCGCCTCGATCGTCAACGGCGACTGCGCCTGCACGACCCACGTACCGCTGCAGGTTCAGCGCCCTGACATCCCGCAGGACACCCCGCAAGACGCCCCAGACAAAGACACCCCAGGCAAAGGAGCGTCGGCATGACGACCACCCCGGAGACCCAGCCGCTCACCCAGGAGGAGACCATCGCCTCGCTGGGCCGATACGGCTACGGCTGGGCGGATTCCGACGACGCCGGCGCCAGCGCGAAGCGCGGCCTGTCCGAGGCGGTCGTGCGGGACATCTCGGCGAAGAAGAACGAACCCGAGTGGATGCTCGACGTGCGACTGCGGGCGCTGCGCACGTTCGACAAGAAGCCGATGCCGAACTGGGGATCCAACCTGGGGGGCATCGACTTCGACAACATCAAGTACTTCGTGCGCTCCACCGAGAAGCAGGCGGCGTCCTGGGAGGAACTACCCGACGACATCAAGCGGACCTACGACCGGCTGGGTATCCCGGAGGCGGAGAAGCAGCGTCTGGTGGCCGGCGTGGCCGCCCAGTATGAGTGCCTGGCCGGCGACACCCTGGTGTGGACCGCCAATCGCGGCCAGATCCCGATCAAGGAGATCGTCCGGGGCGACAGTGTTTTCGCCTACGACGAGACCTACGAACGCTTCGTTGTGGTCCCGGTCAAGTCAGCCGCCCAGACCGACACCAAGCAGACCTACACGGTGGCCACGGCGCGCCACAGTCTCCGGGCGACGGACAACCACCCCCTGCTGGTGCTGCGCGACGAGCGGAAGCCTGGCCGGCAGCGAGCCCGCTACGCACGGCGCTGGGTCACCGTCGGAGAGATCGCCCCGGGGGATTTCATCGCGGTGCCGCGGCAGATCCCCGACTTCGGCGTTCCCGCCCGGCTGCCGTCGGTAGAGGGGCTGCGCAGTCCCGCCGAGAGCACGGTCGATCTGATGTGGCTGCTGGGTTTGTACATCGGCGACGGGAATCTGCATCTGTCGACGCGGACCTACCGGGTGCAGTTCGCCATCCCCGCGACGGACACCGACCTTCGGGCTGAGCTGTCCCGGGTCATCGGGGAACTGTTCGGCCTGCGCTGCATCGAGGCCGACGAGTACCGGGTGGTGGTCAACTCCAAGGCTCTGACGGAGTGGTTGGTCGAACTGGGCTTTGCCGGGCTGTCTTTGACGAAGCGGATTCCGGACTGGGTCTACTCGACTCCGGTCGACCACAGGCTGGCTTTCCTCGGCGGCTGGGTCGACGCTGACGGCTACGTTCGCCCCGAACGCAGCGGCGCGGTCATACTCACGTCAGCCAATGAGACGCTGATCCGCCAGGGCCGCGAGCTCACCGAACTGTGCGGGCTCCGGCCCGGCGGCCCGTGGTCCCTCGTCCAGCCGTACCGCCACGCACCAGAGCGAATCCAAACTGCCTGGCGCCTCGGTATTTCCGGGGATTTCGAACGGCTCGGATGCCGCAATCCGAAGCGGACGAGTCGATTCGGCCGACGCGCTTACGCCCACTCCTCAGGCGGCGCCCGGGGCACGACCCTTCGAGCCCACACCAACCAGTGGCTTGGCTTCGAGCGGGTGACGTCGGTACAGCCGCACGAGGTCGAACCGGTCTACGACATCGAAGTCGACGGCCCGCACAACTTTCTCGCCGAGGGTCTGGTGGTGCACAACTCAGAGGTGGTTTACCACCAGATCCGCGAGGATCTTGAGGCCCAGGGTGTCATCTTCTTGGACACCGATACCGGTCTCAAGGAGCATCCGGAGGTCTTCAAGCAGTACTTCGGCACGGTGATCCCGGCCGGCGACAACAAGTTCTCCGCACTCAACACCGCGGTGTGGTCGGGCGGGTCCTTCATCTACGTGCCCCCGGGTGTGCACGTCGACATCCCGCTGCAGGCCTACTTCCGGATCAACACCGAGAACATGGGGCAGTTCGAGCGGACGCTGATCATCGCCGACGAGGGTTCGTACGTGCACTACGTCGAGGGCTGCCTGCCGGCCGGTGAGTTGATCACGACCGCCGACGGGGATCTCCGTCCGATCGAGTCGATCCGGGTCGGCGACCGAGTCGTCGGTCACGACGGACGCCCACACCGGGTTACCGCGGTCCAGATGCGTGACCTCAACGGTGAACTCTTCACGTTCACGCCGGTGTCGCCGGCGAACATGTTCTCGGTCACCGCCGAGCACCCCGTTCTTGTCGTGCCACGCGATGAGGTCCTGGTCCGGCGCAGACCCCGCAACGGGTGGCTGCCCGAGGTCGACTCCGCGAAGCTGCGGGCCGCCGAACCCCGCTGGGTCGCCGCCAAGGACGTGGCCGAGGGCGACTTCCTGATCTACCCGAAGCCAAAGCCGCAGCCGCACAAGACCGTCCTGCCGTTGGAGTTCGCCCGGCTTGCCGGCTATTACCTGGCTGAAGGCCATGCCACACTGACCGACAATCGCGAATCGCTGGTCTTCTCCTTCCACAGCGACGAGTTCGACTACGCCGAGGAAGTCCGGCAGGCCTGCAAATCGCTGTACGAGACGTCCGGTTCGGTGCTGATCGAAGAGCAGAAGCATTCGGCGCGCGTCACCGTCTACACCAGGGCCGGGTACGCGGCGATGCGGCACCACGTCGGCGTTGGTTCGGCGAACAAGCGGCTGTCGGACACGCTGATGCGCCAGGACGAGATCTTCCTGCGCGAACTCGTTGATTCCTACGTCAACGGTGACGGCAACGTGACCAAGCGCGCCGGTGCGGAATGGAAGCGGGTGCACACCACCTCACGGGTGTGGGCGTTCCAGCTGCAGTCCATCCTGGCCCGTCTGGGCCACTTCGCCACGGTCGAACTGCGCCGCCGGGGAGGCCCCGGCACCGTCATGGGCCGCGATGGCGTCCACCACGACCTCTACCAAGTGCGGTGGAACGAGGGTGGCCGGGGTCCGAAACTGGCCCGCGACTGCGGCGACCACTTCGCGGTTCCGATTCGCAAGCGAGCCGTACGGAACGTTCGCGAACCGGTGTACAACCTCGACGTGGAGGCGCCGGACAGCTACCTCGCGTACGGATTCGCGGTCCACAACTGCACTGCACCCATTTACAAGAGCGACTCGCTGCATTCGGCGGTCGTCGAGATCATCGTCAAACCCCATGCGCGGGTGCGGTACACGACGATCCAGAACTGGTCCAACAACGTCTACAACCTCGTCACCAAGCGCGCCCGCGCCGAAGCGGGGGCCACGATGGAGTGGATCGACGGCAACATCGGCTCCAAGGTGACGATGAAGTACCCGGCGGTCTGGATGACCGGCGAGCACGCCAAGGGCGAGGTGCTCTCGCTGGCCTTCGCCGGCGAGGGCCAGCACCAGGACACCGGCGCGAAGATGCTGCATCTGGCGCCCAACACGTCGAGCAACATCGTCTCGAAGTCGGTGGCCCGCGGCGGCGGCCGGGCCTCCTACCGCGGGCTGGTGCAGGTGAACAAGGGCGCTGCGGGTTCACGCTCGAGCGTGAAGTGCGACGCCCTGCTGGTCGACACCGTCAGCCGCAGCGACACCTACCCCTACGTCGACATCCGAGAGGACGACGTGACGATGGGGCACGAGGCCACCGTCTCCAAGGTCAGCGAGGATCAGATGTTCTATCTGATGAGCCGCGGCCTGACCGAGGACGAGGCGATGGCGATGGTGGTCCGCGGGTTCGTCGAACCGATCGCCAAGGAGCTCCCGATGGAGTACGCGCTGGAACTCAACCGGCTGATCGAGTTGCAGATGGAAGGCGCGGTCGGCTGATGGGCAATCTCACCGAGGCGGTCGAGGGATCACCGCTCACCGGCGCCAACAAGGGCGAACAGTTCGCCTCGTTCGACGTCGACGCCTTCGAGGTTCCCGGCGGCCGCGACGAGCTCTGGCGCTTCACCCCGCTGCGTCGGCTGCGCGGACTGCACGACGGCTCGGCCACGCCCGACGCCGCGGCGCTCATTTCCGTTTCGGAGCACGACGGTGTCACCGTCGAGACCGTCGGCCACGATGACCCGCGGCTGGGCCAGGGCGGGATTCCCGCCGACCGCGTTGCCGCCCAGGCGTTCTCGGCCTACGACACCGCCACCGTCGTCACGGTCGGCCGGGGGGTGCACACCGCGGAGCCGATCGATGTCACCGTGACCGGTCCCGGTGCGGGGCGGATCGGCTACGGGCATCTTCAGGTCCGCGTCGACGAACTCGCCGACGCGGTGGTCGTCGTGGACCTGCGGGGCGGCGGAACCTACGCCGACAATGTCGAATTCGTCGTCGCGGACGCCGCCCGCCTGACCGCGGTCTGGCTCGCCGACTGGGATGACGACATGGTGCACGTCAGCGCTCACCACGCCCGGCTGGGCAAGGATGCCGTGCTGCGCCACGTGGCCGTCATGCTCGGCGGGGACCTGGTGCGGTTGTCGGCGACGGTGCGCTTCGACGGCGTCGGCGGCGATGCCGAACTGCTCGGCCTGTACTTCGCCGACGCCGGACAGCACCTGGAGTCGAGGCTGCTGATCGACCACGCTCGGCCCAACTGCCGGTCCAACGTCCTCTACAAGGGGGCGCTGCAGGGTGACCCGGCCAGTGGCAAGCCTGATGCCCGCACCGTGTGGGTGGGCGACGTCCTGATCCGCGCCGAGGCCAGCGGCACCGACACCTTCGAGGTCAACCGCAACCTGGTGCTGACCGACGGCGCCCGCGCGGATTCGGTGCCCAACCTGGAGATCGAGACCGGGGAGATCCTCGGTGCGGGGCACGCCAGCGCCACCGGCCGCTTCGACGACGAGCAGCTGTTCTATCTGCGATCGCGCGGGATCCCCGAGGACCTGGCCCGCCGCCTGGTGGTGCGCGGGTTCTTCGGCGAGATCATCTCCAAGATCGGGATCGAGCAGGTCCGCGAGCGTCTCACCGACGCCATCGAGAAAGAGCTGTCCATCACCGAATCGAGGACCGCATGAGCACATTGGAAATCAAGGATCTGCACGTCAGCGTCACCAGCGCCGACGACTCGCAGAAGGAGATCCTCAAGGGTGTCAACCTGACGGTGCGGTCCGGGGAGGTCCATGCCGTCATGGGTCCCAACGGCTCGGGCAAGTCGACGCTGTCCTACGCCATCGCCGGGCACCCCAAGTACACCGTGACGTCCGGCTCGATCACCCTCGACGGCGAGGACGTGCTGGAGATGAGCGTTGACGAGCGCGCCCGGGCCGGACTGTTCCTGGCGATGCAGTATCCGGTCGAGGTTCCCGGAGTGTCCATGTCGAACTTCCTGCGCACGGCCGCGACCGCGGTCCGCGGGGAGGCGCCCAAGCTGCGGCAGTGGGTCAAAGAGGTCAAAGCCGCCATGGCCGACCTCGACATCGATCCCCAGTTCGCCGAACGCAGTGTCAACGAGGGTTTCTCCGGTGGCGAGAAGAAGCGCCACGAGATTCTCCAGCTGGGACTGCTCAAGCCGAGGATCGCCATTCTCGATGAGACCGACTCCGGTCTGGATGTGGATGCGCTGCGGGTGGTCAGTGAAGGCGTCAACCGTTACGCCGAGGCCGAAGACGCCGGCGTGCTGCTGATCACGCACTACACCCGGATCCTGCGCTACATCCACCCGCAATTCGTGCACGTGTTCGTCGACGGGCGCATCGTCGAGTCGGGCGGCCCGGAACTGGCCGACGAACTCGAGGAGAACGGCTACGAGCGGTTCACCCGCGCGGGAGCGGCGTCCTAGCGATGGCGGTGAGCGTTTCGGTGGATGCCGGGCTCGACCTGGACCGCATCCGGGCCGACTTCCCGATCCTGAACCGGGTGATGCGCGGCGGGCAGCCGCTGGCGTACCTGGACTCCGGCGCGACCTCCCAGAAGCCGTTGTCGGTGCTGGACGCCGAGCGGCATTTCCTGACCACCTCCAACGGCGCGGTGCACCGCGGGGCGCACCAGCTCATGGAGGAGGCCACCGACGCGTTCGAACAGGGCCGGGCCGAGATCGCCGCCTTCGTCGGGGCCGCGGAGGGTGAACTCGTGTTCACCAAGAACGCCACCGAAGCGCTCAACCTGGTGTCCTACGTGCTGGGGGATGACCGGTTCCACGGAGCCCTCGGTCCCGGTGACGTCATCGTCACCACCGAGCTCGAGCACCACGCCAACCTCATCCCGTGGCAGGAACTCGCCCGGCGCACCGGGGCCACGCTGCGCTGGTACGGCGTCACCGCCGACGGCGATATCGACCTCGATTCACTCGTCCTCGACGAGCGGACCAAAGTCGTCGCCTTCACCCATCACTCCAACGTCACCGGTACCGGAGCCCCGGTGGCGGAGCTGGTCCGCAGGGCGAAATCTGTCGGTGCGCTGACCGTGCTGGACGCCTGCCAGTCGGTGCCGCATCAGCCGGTCGACCTGCCGTCACTGGACGTCGACTTCGCCGCGTTCTCCGGCCACAAGATGCTCGGCCCGACCGGTATCGGGGCACTGTATGGACGGGCTGATCTACTCGCGGCGCTACCACCGTTTCTGACCGGCGGGTCGATGATCGAGACCGTCACCATGGAGTCGGCCACCTACGCCGCACCGCCCCAGCGATTCGAGGCCGGCACCCAGATGATCTCGCAGGTTGTCGGATTGGCCGCGGCCGCGACGTACCTCGATGCGATCGGTATGACCGCCGTGCAGGGGCACGAGCAGGGCCTGGTCGGTGCGACCCTGCAGGGGCTTGCCGAGATTCCCGAGGTTCGTATCATCGGTCCGGCCGATCCGGCTGTTCGGCGCTCGCCGGTGGCCTTCGTCGTCGACGGCGTGCACGCCCACGACGTCGGTCAGGTGCTCGATGACGACGGAGTGGCCGTGCGCGTCGGTCACCACTGTGCCGCCCCGCTACATCGCCGGTTCGGCGTTGCGGCCACGGTCCGGGCGTCGTTCGCGGTGTACAACACGCATGACGAGGTGCGCCGGCTCATCGCCGGGGTTCGTCGCGCCGTCGACTTCTTCGGGGACCGCTGAGTGCGACTGGAGCAGATCTATCAGGACGTGATCCTCGATCACTACAAGCGTCCCCACCACCGGGGACTGCGGGAGCCGTTCGACGCTGAGGTACGTCACTCCAACCCCGTGTGCGGCGACGAGGTGACCCTCAGGGTTGCCCTCTCCGGTGACCGCGTCACCGACGTCTCCTACGACGGGCAGGGCTGCTCGATCAGCCAGGCCGCCACGTCGGTGCTGACCGACCTGGTGATCGGACAGACAGTGGGCGACGCGCTCAAGACCGTGACGGAGTTCACCGAGATGATCTCCTCCCGGGGGACTGTCGAGGGCGACGAGGACGTTCTCGGCGATGCCGTCGCCTTCGCCGGGGTGGCCCGCTATCCGGCCCGGGTGAAGTGCGCGCTGCTGGGCTGGATGGCATTCAAGGACGCGGTACTGCGGGTTGCGGCGAAGGAGAAGAGATGAGCGAGACGGCCTCGGATGACCTGCTGGCCGACGTCGAGGAGGCCATGCACGACGTGGTCGACCCCGAACTCGGGATCAATGTCGTGGACCTGGGTCTGGTGTACGGAATCGACCTGGAGAAGAACGAAGGCCGAACCGTGGCGCTGATCGACATGACGCTGACATCGGCGGCCTGCCCGCTCACCGACGTGATCGAGGACCAGACGCTGGGCGCGCTGGTGGGTGCGGGGCTGGTCAACGAGGTGAAGATCAACTGGGTGTGGAATCCCCCGTGGGGCCCGGACAAGATCACCGA